>CAMDWJ010000030.1 GCA_945877815.1 Caenispirillum bisanense | reverse complement strand
TGCATCCGCCGCTGCCTCTTTGGCGGCAAGATCGGTGTGAGCCGTAGCTGCGTCGGCTTGAGCTTTTGCTAATTTTGATTGTGCTGTGCCGTCTAAGTAATCCTGTGCAGCCTGCGTCGCGGTGACGGCGTCACCGATGCCCGTCGTGGCTTCATTCGCGCTGCTTTCGGAAGATTGATCGACGGTCAGGATTTGGTTAAAGAGCGCGAGAGCGCTTGCGTCGATCCCGGCGCCAATGGATCCAACATTGACCGCTGCGTCGGCATTGGCCTGAGCGGTTTTCGAGAGCGTCGCCGAATCGAAGGCCAGTGTGGCCTTAGCCAACATCGTCGCCGCATCGATCGCGCCAATTGTCTCTTTGGCATGCATCGCCGTATCGGCTGCATGATTTGCGGTGCTGATCGTTGCGTTCAGCGCATTGGCCAGAGAAGTCGAAATGGGGCGGGCTTGGATTTGCGTATTTAGGGTGGCGAGACCGGTCTTAATGTCGTCTGCGATCGTGGTGAGTTCACTGTAGGAGACGCCCGACCCATTGAGAGCTGCATTTACCTTGGTTTCGAAGTTTGCAGTTATGGCGATCTTGGCGGAGGCCAGGACGCTCGTTGCAGAGCCGCCAGCTGCTTTAGCCGCCTTCGCCGATGTCAGGGTCGCGGTCCAAGCGCCATCTGTCGCGGTTATTGCGGCCGTGACGATTTTTTCCATCTTGGCGGCGGATGCCGTCAAGTCGGCGGCCGTCTTCAGAAGCTGAGCTAAGACGGCTGGATCGATTGCATTACCCTTGGCTGCCTCGGCAGCAGCGGCCAGAACCACTTTCGAAAATGCCGAAGCGCTTGCGGACAGAGCACCCGCAGCGCCCAGCGCTTTCATGGGTGCGGTGACTACACTTGCCAGTTCCTGAGCCTGCGTCGACGATAGACCGACGCTGCTTGCGGTCGACAAAGTTACGACCGTATTGGCAATGGCAGACAACTTGCTTGCAGCCTGAGTTTCGACCGAGCCCGCCTTTTGTGCGGCGGCGAGTGCGTTCTGGACGATTGAGACTAGGGGGGAAACGAGGCCGCTATAGTCTATCGCTGCAAACTCAACGCGCAAAGCCGCGACCGACGGGAGATCAACTTTAACATCGAGGATGTTGTTGATTTTAAGATTTACGTCCTCGAGTTTGGTTTGGAAAAGTTGTTTTAGTTGTTCTCCGGCCTGTTGGGCCTGGTTGAACTGGTCCGTAAGTTCGGTCGGAACGAACCCTTGATCTTTTTGGCCGACGCCGTCCGGACCTTGTGCCGGCGAAAGGTTCGGCTTGGCATCCGGTAAAGTGAGGCCGAGGGCTGAAAGAGCCACGTTCAAGCCGCCCAATGCCGCGCCGAACGTCTGCTGCAACTGCGCCGCAGTCATGGTGAAGGTTTGGGTCGAACCGTCGCTGGCGACCGATAAAGCGGCGAAATTGCTGTTGAGGACCTGAACGCCCTGAGTCGTCGTAATCGAGAGTTCGCCGATCGTGCCGTCCGGGTCGCGCGACAGGACGATGGTGAGGGTAGTTCCGGAATTTATGCTGCCGGTCGTGCCCCGGATACCAACGGTGGCAACAGGCGTCGTCAGGGTCATTGCGTCGGGATCGATCTTGGCGATCTTGCCGCTAACGAATGACAAGACACCGGTGACGATGGACAAGCCCATCTTGCCGGTTTGTGCGGACGGGTCGTAGACCATCTCGTCGAGCACAACGCGGCCGTTATCGGCCAGCGAAAATACGCTGTCGTCGGCCAAGAGGAGCGAAACTGCTGCGCGGGCGCCGGTTTCGACCACATCGCCGGCAAAGACTGGATCGCCCTTGGAACCCGTAACACGTGTACCATCGGCACGGGTAATCTCAACCGGGCCGGCAATCGTCTCGATACGGCCGATCGGCTGGGCAACCGAACCGGCCGCGGCCTGCGCGAACTGGCCCGGAGCCTCGGGGCCCGCCAGTTTGGCGACCAAGGCGGCGCTGAAGGTGCCGCCGGCATCGGTCATGAGGGCAGGCGGGGTTTCCGAGCGGAAATAATCGAAAATCAGTATTTTGACGCCGTCGGCGCCGACCAGAAGCAGGTCGGCGCCTTCGCGAACGAATTTGGCGTGTTCCAGCCAAAGTTGCCCGGGGATCCGGATTGCTCCGGTTCCTTCCACTGATATCACTTGGACGTCGCCAGGAGCCTTTTCCAACGAATCCACGCAGCGCCCCCGATGGCCGCATTGCACCCGAAAGCCGCTAAATGGTCTAAAGCTCTAGCTTTAATACCCTTTTTGCTGCTCAACTAACCGTTAATTGCATATTACTGTTCAGTACATGATATCGTGTCGAGGCTTGTCAAGTGGATTTGAGGATCTCGGGCAGCGGTGCGGCTATCAGTTCGATGACGGTTATGAAGGTGGCGGTTTTCCGGTAACCGCGTGAGAGAGCGATTGCGGCCTCGAAGATTGCATTGAGGCCCGTCAAGACGGGCGCTGGAGTGCGACGATGTCCATCTCTGAACGAAGCGTTCGATGCGGGTTGCGAAAGTCCGCAATGCCCGGCGTACGGGATCGAGCCGGAAGCCAATATGGTTGATGAAGCGTGTAATGCGCCAGCGTGCAGCTTGCGGGGGCATGGCTTGGAGCAGGCGTGGAGTAAAGGGGCCAAACATGTCACACCAGACTTAGCCTTTTATGGTGTAATACATTGATTTCATTAGACTAAGAATGGTGCGCTCGGTTGATTTAATTTCGGTGCTAAAATCTCCAGAAAACTCAATAATCTTTGAGCGGTGTAACAGTTTTCTATTTTTTCGGTGTAACAATTTCGTTCATTTTTACTCTCTCGCGAACAGGCAATTATCGAGACAAAAAAGTGTAACAGTGACCCGCGAGAAATGGCGGAATCCTGTGGGCCGATAAGCTGTTACATTTTCGGATAAGGCGCTGATTTTGCAGGAGTTTGGTACGCCCGGTTGGATTCGAACCAACGACAACCGCATTAAAAGTGCGATGCTCTACCAACTGAGCTACGGGCGCTTATGGCAGGGGTTTAGCAGAAAGACTCGGCAGGCAAAAGCTTACTTGGCCCAAATTTCGGAATTTTGAGCGCGATTTCGGCAAATCGGCCAGCGGCGGAAATCAGCTCTTTTTCAAGACAATCGCGTGAGCGCAGCCGGCAAATCGCCGAAATCGTCGATCAAGGCATCGGCGCGTATCTCGGCGATCGGTCCGCGGCGATAGCCATAGGTCACGAGGATGAAGGGAATGCCGGCACTCGCGGCTGCTGCGGCATCGATTTCGCTATCACCGACGTAGGCGCAGCGGGTGGGCTCGGCCCCCATCGCTGCGATGGTCGCAAGAATATGCCGCCCGTCGGGCTTCCGGAAGGGCGTGTCTTCCGGCGTAACCACGATATCGAAGAATCGCGCCAGTCCCGCCGCCGCGAGAATAGGCATCGTAACGGCCCGTGTTTTGTTGGTGCAGAGTCCGAGATTGAGACCTTCTGCGGTGAGCAACTCGAGTGTTTGTAGTACCCGCGGATAGGCTTCGATCTTGACGACTTGGTCTTCGGTATAGGCGCGAGTCCATCGGGCAAAAACGGCATCCAGATCGACGCCGGTGCTGCCGCCGGTGGCGTTCAATCCCAATTTTACGGTGTGCAACCCGCCATCGCCGATCATCGGCAGGACCTCGGTTCTGTCGAGAGGGCGGCGACCCATCTCGCGCAAAGCGGTATTCATTGACGCGGTGATCCCCTGAACGCTGTCGATCAGTGTGCCATCCAGGTCGAAAATCACCGTGTTTCGCGGGTGGACTAGGCTCGATACGAGATCGCTCATCTCATTCTACCTACCGGAATTGTTTCGCCTGCCATTGTGCAGATGCGGCGCTGCGCAGTAATTTACACGAGAAGCAACGCTTCCAAGGGACATAAAGCCCGACCGTTCGACATAAACACAAGGGAGGACAAGATGCGCGCCTCGCGCTTCATTTCCGTGACAGCATTGGGTTTGGCCATTGGTTTCGTCGGCGGGGACGCGCTCGCTCAAAAATCCAAGGATGTCTTCCGCATGCCGGAAGTGCGCGACATCGCGACGTCCGATCCATGTATAATCGGGTTCGCCTAATCGCTTTCTGGCCGAGGCCATGCACGACAACCTGATCGCCTATGACGAAGTGAACAATAAGGTTGCCCCCTTGCTGGCCAAGTCGTGGACGAAGATCGACGACAAAACATATGAATTCGAGATCAACGAAAGCATCAAGTGGCAGGATGGCGAGAAGTTCACAGCCGACGATGTGGTCTATACGCTCAACTGGCTGATCGATCCGAAATCGCGCCTGCGCAATCGCGAATTGTGGGCGTGGATCAGCAAGGTCGAGAAGATTGGGCCGGCGAAAGTCCGCATCACCTCGGAAAATCCGGCTCCCTTCTTCCTCACGAAGCTTGCCTATGAAACCTGGATCTATCCGGAGCACATTCACAAAAACGTCGAAAAGCGCAACGATTACGGCAAGAGTCCCGTCGGTACCGGCCCCTACAAGATGACCCAGTTCGACAGCAATAAGGGCATCTTGATGACTAAGAACGCCGACTATAAACATGGTGGTATCGCCAAACCGTTGACCAACATCGGGAATGTTATGGTGAAGATCATTCCCGATCCGCGCACTCAGGTTGCGGGCTTCATGGTCGGCTGCGATTTCACAGACGGCACGATCAAATACGATCCCGATGGCGCGAAAAAGCTATTGGCCGAAGCCGGCTATCCGAATGGGCTCGATCTCGAAATCTCGACGGTGCTCAATACCGTCGTGGCCGAGGTTGCCAAGGCCATGTCCGGCCAACTCCGCAAGATCGGCATGAATGCGAAGATCGACGAGCGCACGATGCTCAACTATCGAAAGAAGGAAAGCGAAGGCGAAACCACGATCCGTATGTCGATCCATAGTCCGCGGGTACCCGATGTTTCCGGAACAACTAGTTTCTTCTTCGATCCGGAAGGTGCGCGTAACAAGTACTTCTTGGACGACGATATGGTGAAACTCGCCAAGACGGCGGACACGACCATGGACGATACTCAGCGGCGCGCGGTCATGAAGCAACTCCTCGACCGCAACGCCAAGGACGCTTACATCCTTCCCGTCGCTTCAACTTTCGCGCAAATGATCCATATCGACGAGGTCCAAGTCCGCAAAGGCGGCCGTTACGAAATCTACGGCTTCTACATGAGCGATCTGAGCTGGAAATAGACCGGAGTCCTTTCATGCAGAGGCGGGCTGCACCTTGTTCGAGTGCGGCCCGTCTGCCACTCTTCCGCGTTAAGAGCGGGGGGCATTTCCATGAATATCTCAGAGTTGTCCGCCAAGGCCGTAATTTTGCGTGGGCTGCATGCGCGCTCCGAGCCACTCGTGCTGCCCAATGCCTGGGATGCGGCTACGGCGGTGTTGGTGGCTGAAGCCGGTTTCTCTGCCGTTGCGACGACCAGTGCGGGCGTTACCTGGGCGCTCGGCCGGCCCGATGGGCAGATTCTGACCCGTGACGAAATGCTGGGCGCCGTTGCCCGGATGGCGGCGGTTGTCTCCGTGCCTGTGACAGCCGATCTCGAGGCGGGTTATGGCTCGGCACCCGATGCGGTCGCTGAGATCGTGCGCGGCGCGGCCGAAGCCGGCGCCGTCGGTCTTAACATCGAAGACGGCATCGATCATGCCAAGGGAACGATCTTCGATGAATCGTTGGCCGTCGAGCGAATCGCTGCCGCGCGTGCGATGGCAAATACGATCGGCGTGCCAATGGTTATCAACGCGCGAACCGATCTTGCCTTCGATCGCGCGCGCCCTGAGGACGTTAGGGTTGCCGAAGCGATCCGGCGCGGCAATGCGTATCTCAGGGCCGGTGCCGATTGCGTTTATCCGATCCTGTTCCAGAAAATCGAGACGATCCGGATTCTGGCCCGCGAGATCGAAGGGCCGATAAATGTGATGGCGAGCGTCAATTTGGATGTCGCCACTTTGACGGCAGCGGGCGTGAAACGGATTTCTCTCGCCACCGGATTGCCGCGTGTTGCATTTGGGTATCTTGCGCGGACGTTGGCGCAGCTTAAATCGGATGGGAAATTCGATTTCCTGAAGGACGGACTGGAAACCCCGGCGGTGAACGCCAAATTTCCTCGCACCTGAGGCCGATATGAAGATCACAGGTCTCGCCCATTTCACGATACCGGTCACCGACCTCAAGCGCTCTCAGGCTTTCTACGAAGATGTCCTTGGCATGGAGGTTGTGCAACCCGAACGCGGCAAGAACGGTATGGTGTTTCTCGACGCCGGCGGCGATTGCGTGATCCTCGCCAAGGTCGATGCACCAATCTCCACCGCGCGGGTGCAGAATATCCATCACGCCTTCAAGGTCACGCATGAGGACTATGTCCAGGCGCGAGACGAGCTACAGAAAAAGAATGTGCCGATCGTCTTTGAAGAAGATCGCCAGAACGGTGCCGTTAACGGACCGCGATTTTACTTTCACGATCCGGACGGCAACGTTCTGGAGATTATCGATCTGACGAGCTATATCGGCGCGGCGTAAATCTAAAATTCCTTGCCGATTTTTTGATCGACGGAATACTCGCCGCCGCCACGCAGCACGAATGCGAGCGCGAGGATCGACCAGAGTAGCGGAAATTCAATGCCATTCGCACCAGCGAAAAATCCATTGGGCAAGTGAACCTTAAACCACGCGACCGTGAGCACCACGAAAATCGCAGCGGCGGCGGGGCGGGTCAGGAACCCGATGGCTAGGAGGAGGCCGCCAAAAAATTCGACCAATCCGACGGCCATCACCAACAATTCCGCCGGTTCCAACCCGATCTTGCTGAAGAAGCGGGCGACGGCATCGGGATTGCTGCCAAACATGCCGAACAATTTTTGCGCGCCATGCGGCATGAGGATCAGGCCGGTGGCAACGCGGATGAGCGGGACGGCATATTTAGATGTTGCGTCGTAAAGTCCGCCCAATGCGGGAATGATGAGGTTGGGATTGCTAATGGCTTCGGTCTCTCCTGTCGTGTTTTTAGAATAGGCTCGCTTGGCGTGGTTCCGGACGTGTGCGCGCCGGCCGCGGTGGTTGATCTAACTCGGTGAAAGACAGCGGCTTTGCATATGGCATCAGTAGCGGCTGGAGTTTGGCAAAATCAGTGTTGGGATCAAGCCAATCCGTGATGGCATCTTCATCAGCCAATATCGCCGGCATACGGTCATGGATATGCGTGATTGCGGGGCTCGGAGCGCACGTGAACAGAACGAACCGATCGGATGTCATCAATCCTGCAATCGGGAGTATCCCGTTCGTGTTGATTTTGGTCTTTACCTTCCGCTCACCATCGACACGCCATTCATAATAACCGGTAACGGGGATGAGGCAGCGATTTTGTAGAAGCGGCCGAAAGGACCGCTTGCTCGTTACCTCTTCGGATCTGGCATTGATAATCGGTCGATTTGACCACTCGGCAACGAGACCCCATCGCCGGACAATCGTTCGACGGTCTGGCCCGACAATGAGTGTCGGGTCGGTCGGAAAAATCTCGCCCCATTTAGCTGCCAGCGCAGACGGGTTGCCATCGTCAATATCGAAATGCTGCATGACCACGTCACGTTGGTTATCGAGGCGCGAGCACATCGGGCATAAGGTCCTTGATAGAACTATTGTGCGGGCATCGGGCAGCGGATTCGGTCATCCGGTCAACAAGAAAGGCGCCGCAATGGCTGTTTGAACGGAAACGTCAATCGGGCTATCCATTTTATCGCGAACTTTGAAAGGTATTCGATGCTCTCAATGGCGGCTACGGTCCTGTTGTTGCGCGATGGCGACGACGGTTTCGAAGTATTTATGGTCAAGCGGCCGGCGGAATCGGCGGGATTCGCCAATGCGTTGGTTTTTCCCGGTGGACGACTTGACGATGCCGATGCAAATATCGATGCGCTTGCCGAATTATGTCGGCGTCCGGACGGTATCTCCGACGATGATATGGCGCACCGCGTTTGCGGTATCCGCGAAACCTTTGAGGAGGCTTGCGTTCTCCTGGCGCGGCCGCGCGGCAGCGATTCCTTGATCGGCGGTGATCATGCGATCCAGATCGTCGAGCGATATCGCAAGCGCCTGCATTCCGGAGAGATTGGTTTGGCGGACATCGCGGCAGCCGAGGATTTGGAATTTGCCAGCGACCTGCTCATTCCATTCGCCCATTGGGTCACACCGGAAGGGCGGCCGCGCCGGTTCGACACACGCTTCTACCTCGCTCCGGCTCCTGCCGATCAGGTTGCCGCGCACGACGATATCGAACTCGTCCAGTCGACCTGGACATCGCCGGCCCGCGTTATTGCTGAGGCCGATGCCGGGCTTTGGACCGTTGTATTCGTCACCCGAGCCAACTTGCTAAAACTCGGAGAGGCCGAGTCGATCCCGGATGCATTTGATCGCGCGCGACGTTCGCGCGTCGTGATGATTAGTCCGCAGGTAGAACGAGTCGAGGGTGGATCGATCTTTCGCATACCGGCCGATGCCGGTTATGCGATCACGGAAAGGTTCGAGCCAACATCTTTCCGTTCCTGAGACCGCGCAACCCTCTCGTCACTAGAACTGATAACGCCGCAAGCCACCATCGACGGGAATGACGGTCCCGGTGATGTAGCGCGCCGCCGGTGAGGCCAAGAAGCAGACCAGATTGGCGACGTCCTCGGGTTGGCCGTATTCGCCGACCGGGATTTCGTGTTCGGACTGCCATTTGCGGTATTCGGGTGTGTAGTTACGCAGGATCTGCTCGCTTTCAATCCGGCCGGGTGGGATGGAATTCACGGTAATGCCGTGCTTACCGACGTCGCGCGAGATGCCCTTGGCCCATGAATGCATCGCGGCCTTGGCGCAAAAGGCGCCGTTGATGCCGTCGGGTTCCGATTTCCCGGTTATATTGATGATGCGGCCCCATTTGCCCGCGATCATCGAATTCAGAACGGCGCGCGCCAATTGGCGTTGACGGGTAAAATTAAGCGTCAGCGCTTCTTCCCATTGCTCCTCGGAGGTGTCGATGTTGAACGCCCGGCTGCCGCCCGCATTATTGATCAGGATGTCGACCCTGCCGCCCAATGCATTGAGCGCGGCATCTGCGATTACCTTCGCCGCATCGGGATCGAGAAAATTCTTCACGATGATCACGGGACGGCGCGTGCCCATTTTTTCGATCTGGTCGGCGACCTCGATCAGTTTGTCCTCGCGCCGCGCGACAATCGCGACGTGCACGCCTTCGGCGCCCAGAGCCAACGCAATGCCGCGGCCGATGCCGCTGGAGGCGCCGGTGACCAATGCGGTGCGCCCTTTAAGTTGAAGATCCATGGATATCCCTCCGATTACCGATGAACCGGGAGTCGCACAAAAAAAACGCCCGGACAAGACAACTGCTTGACCGGGGTTTTTCGCAGAAACGAGCGCAGTCGCTATTTCCAGTTGATGTGAGAGGGCATGATGCCAAAAGCGCCGAAGCTGTTGCCGCTGATCGCGATATCGCTGCTGTGAAGAAACACCAGCGGGATCGGGGCCACCGGGATCGCGTATGCGCGTTCCGTTGCCAGATCCATGATCTTGGTGACGGCAGCCTTGCGCTTCACTTCGTCGATTTCCGACAGGCCGATCTCGCGTAGTTTGTGCAGTTCGGTATCTTGGAACATATCCTTGGCACTCGGTTCGAAAAAGAAATCCAGGGTGTTCGACACATCGGTCTGGCCGCCGGCGCTCCACCCCGATACCAGGGAATTGAACTTCCCGTCTGCCTGCTTCGTGCGATAGGCAGCAAAGGTCAGCCCCTCAACCGAGGCGCGCACGCCGATCTTGCGCAGATGGCCGGAGACGACTTCGGCCATATCCTTGGTCGAATTGAACGTCGAGAGCACGATGTCGAAGCCATTGGCATAGCCGGCTTCAGCCATAAGCTTTTTGGCGCCTTCCGGATCGTATATGGGGAGTGCCGCAGTGTAGCCGCAGCCGACCTGGAACTTCCAGCACAATGCATCGGGCACGCCACGCGGCAGCGGACGATTGCCCGTGCGGATTTTGTAAACCTCGTCGCGGTTGACGGCCATCATCAATGCCTTGCGCACGCGGATATCCTGCAAGGGTTTAAGCCCGCTGCGCCCGGCCGCATCGATCGACATGTAGACATAGGACAGGCTCTGCGCGAGTGTCAGTGTGTAGGCCGGGTTCTTGGCGAGTTCTTCGGCCTGCTCCAGCGGCATATTGCGCAGCAAGTTGACGGCGCCGACCATGAATTGGGCGGTCTGGGTGCCGAAATCGGGTATCGGCAGCACATTGAGCTTACCGATATTGCTGGCGGGCTTGGCGTCTCCGCCATGCTTGTAGTCCGGGTTCTTTTGAAGCGCGAAGCCTGAGTTACGGTCGACCTGGAGCAATTTGTACATGCCGGTTCCGGACGGCTTGGTGCCGAAGACGTTCTTGTCGTCGAGTGCCCCGTGCGCGTGTTCCGGGAACATCACTGTCGTGTAGGCGAAGTTTTCGATGACGTTGGGAATCGCTTCCTTAGTCGTCACGCGAATCTTGAGCGGACCGAGCTTTTCGACCTTGTCCATGAACGCCCAGTTGCTCTTGAAGCGTAGTTTGACGGCGGGATCGATGAGATAATTCAACGTATAGACGGCATCGTCGGCATCGAAGGCCTGGCCGTCATGCCATTTCACGTCGTCGCGCAGGTCGAATTCGATGGCTTTGGGATCGACAAGTTTCCACGTCTTTGCGAGAAGCGGCGCGTAGCGATAATTTTTCTCGTCGTATTGGATAAGATTGTCGAACACCGCGGTCGACATGAATTCGTTTTCGGGTTTGGGATCGAGATACGGGTCGACCGATTGCGTTGCCTCTAGGAAGGCCATGCCGACGGTGTCTTTGGTCTTCTGCGCATGGCTGGCCGATACCCCAGTTACCAGGATCGCGGCCGTAAGGATAGACATCGCAACCGATTTGAAATTCGGAAACATCATTGTTGCTCCCCGTATTTTTTGAGGCATTGCAGCGCAGCCTTGTCGACTGCGCTGTTTTGGAGATTTTACTTCGCGAAAAAGTTCCCGGACTTCACCTGAATGATCGCCTTGGCCGGATCGAAGGTCACGCCCTGCGGATCACCGCCTTTTTCGACAATATCGATCTGCTCTTTCATCAGTTTGCGCAGCATGCGGATGCCGCGGTCAGATGCCGCCAGATGCTCGTCCGAATGAAGGGTAATGGTGCCCTGGCTAACCTGGGCTTCCCAGTCGCCGGGGAAGCGTTGATGCTCTTCGTCGGTCATCTCCACCCAGGTCTTGCCGGGGATACGTTCGCGTCGCGCGGGCCTGAAATCGGCCGAAACTTTTTGAGCCGAGAACAAGGTGAAGTGCGTGTCGTCGACAGGTACGACCCAGCCCACGCCGGCCGCCAGGCCGGCGGCCATTTCGGTAGACGGCACGATACGGACATGCGGGAACAGTACATAGGTGACGCGGTCGACCTTGCGACCGTCGTCGAGGTCGCGGTGCGCGGTGTATTTCATGCCGCCATCTACGTCGTAGTCCCAACTGACCGTCGGCATGATGCCGAATTCGGGCACGAATTGAACACCGCTGAAGGCCGTGTGCAGGATCGGCAGATGGAAAGGATCCATCACGTTTTCCCAATCTTGTAGCCAATTGCACGGTACGATATCGATCGTGGCGTCGCCGCCGGCGCCGATGCTGCCATTGCGTGCGACAATTCGTTCGCCTGGCTCCAATTCCTCGAGATTACTCCACAGCGGAAGCACGGGCTTCTTCTCGGGCGGGCCCATGTATGCCCAGACGAGGCCATATTTCTCTACGACCGGATACCAGGGCTGGCGAACGTTCTGGCGATAGCCTTCGCCGCTGTTGGGTTCGCACGGCATGTCCACGCAGCGCCCTTCGGTATCGAACAGCCAGCCGTGGTAGCAGCAACGGATGCCGTCTTCCTCGACGCGACCGTAATAAAGTTCGGTGCCGCGATGGCAGCAGCGTGGATGAACCAAGCCGACGCGCCCTTTCTTGTCGCGGAACAGAACCAAGTCCTCGCCAAGAATTCTGATCTTCAAGGGCAGGTGTTTGACCCGGCTTGACAATGAAACAGGGTGCCAATAACGCCGCATCCATTCGCCGCACGGCGTGCCGCGGCCGACCTCAGTGATCGTCGCATCATGGTTCGACGGGCCCATGTTATAGGCGCTGCCGAGATTGCGGTTGGTTTCGGTTACATCCATGGCTATTCCCCAAATTAGCAGCGCGCGCGCCGAACGACGTCAAAGGCATCGCTGGATTGGAACGGTGTTACTTTAGCTCCGTGCGACAATGGTCTGGTCCGATGTTCTTTCCGCGAAAAATCGTTAGCTTAAAATTTCGGTGGTTTGGTCGTCCTTGATATTGCGGACCTTATCGTCGTCTTTGCGCAAATGGTCGGTGAGTGTCGACATGATTTGGTAGAGAGATCGGCGCTGTTCGGCCGAAAGCAACGTGAGAAGCACGCGCTGACGCTCCCGCCCGAACGCCATCAGCTCATGGTGAAATTCCTGTCCCTCAGTTGTCAGGGTAAGGAATGCGCTGCGTGTATCTGAAACATTGGTCGCGCGGTTCAGATAGCCGTTTTCAACCAGCATGCCGACCGCTCTGCTGATCTGCGCCTTGTCGTAATCCATCCAGGAGGCGAGGCGATTGACGGTGGCGCTTCCGACCGCCCCCAGTTTGGCGAGGATGCGCCATTCGACCAGGGAAAGGCCGAATGACTCGCCATAGGTCCGCTTGGCTTGGCGGTCCAGCGCGCGGGCTAGAATAAGCAATCGGAAGGTGAGAAAATCTTCCAAGACGAGTTCCGAAGTATCGGGCGTGTCCTTGACCGCGCCGGTTGGAACAATGGGTCGCCTGAGACTGCCGTTTGCCATCCCGTGACGCTAGCGGCCGATCGTTGAATCGTCAACTATGATCAATGAGGTCCGAAAAAACGCTTTGTTCGATGCCGTTGAAGAGAAACTACATCGCCAATGCGGCCAGGATGATTCCCATGACACGGGTGATCACATTGGTGGTCGTGTCGCTGATGTAATGGCGAATTTGCCCGGCGCCCAGGAACAGAAGCAGCGTCAACCCCATCGTCATCAGCACGGTTGTGACAATGACTGCAAGCGCTACGGGATCGCCTGGGCTTTCGAGGCCACGAGGATGACGCCTCCCATCGCCCCGGGTCCGGCAATGATCGGTGTCGCCAACGGCACGACCGAAATGTCTGTCTTACGTTCGGCTTCAAAGGTTTGGTCCTTGGACAGCGTGAACATAACCGAATCCCGCATGAAGATCGTATCCAGCGCGATCAACAGCAAGAGCACGCCGGCGGCGGCGTGTAGGGCCGCCAGCGTTACACCCAATTGATGCAGGAAATGTCGAAAAGGCGACCAGGGCGGACTCGAAATAATTTATTTTGTTAGAAACTCGGTGATCTTCGACGCCACCAGTTCAGGCGCTGACAGATAGCCGAAATGGCCCTGACCATCGAGTACAACAAGCTCGGCTCCAGGGATCGCCGCGACCAGACGCTTGGCATTTTCCGGCCCGCGTCCGGTGGAGTTGCCGCCCAACAAAAAACGAACCGGGACGGGGATGGGGCTATAGCGCTCAGGTTCGAATTTGTGATCGCGCAACGCATGCAGTTCGCGCGGCATCGTATGGGCCATGGCCATGCGAGCGGCCCAGGCTTCCGTCAATCCGCGTTGCTTGGCGATCACCTCGTCCGACGTATTGATGATCCCGCGCAGGTGCGTTGCGACCACGGCATCGCGGTCGCCGAGGGCGATCAGGCGGCGCATCTCATCGATGGTTGCCTCGCGTTTCGGATCGCCGGGAGATCGGTTCAAGGACGGCTCGTAGCAAATCATGCGACGCAGATCGTGCGCAAGCAATGCTCCGTCCAAGGCACACATGGCACCGAAGGAATGGGCGAACACATTGACCGGACCGCCGATCCCGTCGATGACGGCTGCCACGTCTTCGTATTCGCGCTGGAGCGAATAATCGTCTTCGTCATCGCTGATGCCGCGCCCGCGCCGGTCCATCATATAGAGAGTGAAGTGCGGCGTCAGGAATTCCTTGAGCCGGCGGAAGCCTTTGTAGGTATCGCCGGTGCCGTGAATCATGACGAGCGGCGGTCCGCTGCCCTCGACTGCGCAGCCGATCCGCGTACCATCGGCCGAGAGGACCGAAAAAATGGTTTCTTCTTTGGTAGTGTTCATTGAGCGCTCCTGCCCGACGTTAAGAGCGCGGCCCGGTAGCTGTTGAGGGTCGCGGCCATTTTCCGATCGATGGTGAGTTCGCTTTCGGCCAGAATGCGCGCGGTATCGACGAGCCTTGCCGTCGCGGCCGGATCGTCCAATGCCTGTTCGATGGCGTCTGAATAGGCGCCGACATCGCCGGGTGAGACCAGCCAGCCGGTTCGCCCGGGGCTGACGAGTTCGGACACGCCGCCGATCGCGCTGGCGATAACCGGTGTGCGCGACGCGAAGGCCTGCGGCGCTGTCCGTGATTGCGCCTCCACGGCGATCGAGGTGATCACGAGAATGTCGGACGCCTGCGTGAGGCGGGCGGCATCGTCGCGATAGCCGGTGAACCGAACGTCCTCGGCAACGCCGAGTTCATCGGCGGTCCTGAGCAAGAATTTTTCATAGCCGGCAGCCGAATCCGTATCGGCGCCGACGATAAGGGCGGTTATGGGACGCCCGCGACGGCGCAACTCGGCCGCGATGCGGATCAGGATCTCCTGCGCCTTGTCGCCGCGCAACATGCCGACGACGCAGACGAGCGGGCTCCCGGCTGGGACGGCATAGTCTTCGCGCACCGATTTGCGATGTGCGTCTTTGTTCGCAATATCGAAGAATTCATTCGCCGCCCATTCGCCGATGACGTCGATGCGTTGGATATCGGCGAAATCCTTCGCGGCGATTTCGTCCTTGATACATTGCGCTGTCGCGATCACCCGGTCGCATCCCCAGCGCCATTGGAGACGCCGATGCAGCTTGGGCTTGAGCGAGGTCGATAGATGCCGGGTCCGCACCACCGGGCTCAGATCGCGCGCGAAGCCATGGGTCGCGCCGTCGCGGCTACCGTGGCAATCGACGATATCGAACCTTTCGCGCTGAACGAGCCGGCGCGCGGCGGCGATGAGCATCGGATTGTAATGGCCAAGATAGGCGAGATCGTGAACGCGAAGGCCATATTGAAGTGCCCGCAGGGCCAGGGCGCTGCCGGGCCGTGCGGCCAGTGCCACCGCATGGCCTTTGTCGGCCAGCCAACGCATCTGATCGAGGATGCGGTATTCTTGGCCGCCCCAATTGACGCTGGATTCGGTATGGAGGATTCGCAAAACGGTTCCCGCGCGGACGTTCGCGACCGCTATTTCAACTGGTGCACCTTGGGCTCGCGGTTTCGCATCGTGCCGTCCCATCGCTTGGCGAAGTCCGCCGTGATGGAAAACTGGTCGAGCACGCGCGCGACGATGTGATTGACGATGTCGTCGACCGATTGCGGATGGTTATAGAAGGCCGGCATGGGCGGAAGGATCGAAACGCCCATGCGCGACAGCTTGAGCATGTTTTCGAGATGGATCTCGTTGAGCGGCGTTTCGCGGACCACCATGACCAGCTTGCGGCGTTCCTTCAGTATCACGTCGGCAGCACGATGGACCAGATGTTCGCCGATCCCATGTGCGATGGCGCCGACCGAGCGGGTCGAGCAGGGGATGATCACCATTCCGTCAGTCATGAACGATCCGGACGAGATCGCCGCGCCCATGTCGCCGGGGCCGTAATAAACGTCGGCCAACTCGCGAAGCTCGTTCAGCGTCACCGTGGTCTCGTGTTCAAGCGTCTGCTGAGCCCATTTGCTTACGACCAAATGAACCTCGACATCGGTGTCGGCTAGAACTTGCAGCAGACGGACGCCGAAGATCGCGCCGCTCGCGCCGGTCATCCCGACGATCAGTTTGGTCATCGTCTTCCTCAGGCTACGGTTCGGACGCAGCCTCGGCGCCCGTAAGTCCTTGAATCATAGCGGTTCGTCAAATCGGGTCAATGCCCGCTGATGACGGCATGCAGGGGCTTGGTATCCTCGAAGGCCTTCTGCTGGGTGGGGTTCGCCTCTTTCTGGTGTTTCGCTTTCCACTCGGCGAACGGCATGCCGTAGACCACTTCGCGGGCCGAATCTTGGCTCATATCGATGCCATGGTCCTTGGCAGCCGCCTGGTACCATTTCGATAGGCAATTGCGGCAGAATCCGGCGAGATTCATCAGATCGATGTTTTGCACATCGGTGCGGGTTTGCAGATGCTCGACAAGACCGCGAAAGGCGGCGGCCTCGAGCTCTATGCGGGTTTTGTCGTCCATGGATGAACTCCTGGTTGCTGAAGGATGTGTAACCCGTCGGCCGGGTGGGTGCAAAGCTCGGTCGTTATCCCCAGGGTTTCCGCGATTTTATCCACATTTACCCTACCGGTTGTGGCTCAGCTTGCGTTGTTACCGAAATCTGGGCGTGGTAGCATGCGATGGGCTGGTTTTGGCCAAAGTTGAGGGCGGTGCCCATTCAAAGGTAGCGGAGGTCCACCATGGCGTTTACGCCGGATCGTAAGGACGCGTCTAATCCGTCGATCGAGGTCGTCCATGATCGAGGGGCTAATTGGCCCGAGGGACGCTCGCCCGAATGGCCCTTCGACCGTCAGGAGCGCCCATCAATCGCCGAGCCGCCGGCGAAGGAAACCAATCGTTTTTATGACAGTGCTCCAATCGAGCCCGACGAATGGACTCCGCCGTTTTATCTGCGCTATCGCCTACTGACCATCGGCGCGACGGTCTTGTCGCTTGGCTGGCTTGCCGGCGCCTATCTCTATATCGCCAACGATCTCGGTTTCGACGCGTTGGCGACGTTGCTGCCGCATGAAGTGGGCGGGCTTTTTGCGGGCGTGGCCACGCCGATCGCGCTGCTCTGGATCGTCGCCGCGGTTTACGAGCGTGCGCGTATCTATCAAGGCGAAGCACGCGCCTTGCGGTGGCATTTAAGCCGTTTTACCTATCCGTCCGAGATGGCGACGGGACGTGTTTCCGAAATCGCCGAACATCTTCGCCTGCAAGCGCGCCAATTGACCGAAAGCTCGGAAGAGGCCGCTGGGCGTGCGGCCGACGCTGCGGCATTGATCAAGGCGCAAACGATGGCTTTGGCCGCCGCGTCCGATCAAGCGGCGCTGAAATCCGAAAGTGCGGGCGAGAATTTACGCCGTCAGGCCGAAGATCTCGTCACGGCGTCGGATCGGGCGATCGCGCGCGCGCGCGAAGCCGGAAACGTGCTGCACCATCAGTCGCACGATTTGATCAACGTATCCCAACAGGCGGCGGCGCGGACCGAGGATATCACCAACGCGTTGCAGCGCAGCGGCGAGGAACTCATGCGCGTCGCAGAGGAATCGGCGAAGCGTGCGCACGATACCGCTGACCTGTTCCAAAACCGCGCCCAGACGCTGGATCAGGTTTCGGCCACCGCCGCAGCTCGCGCGCAGGCCATGGGGCGCGATTTGTCGGACAATGCGACGATGCTGGCGAATGCCACCGAGCTTGCGGCCAAACGAGTCGAGGCCGCGAGCGTCGGTTTGAAAGATTATGCGCTCGACATGACACGCCGCTCGGATCAGGTCGTCGTCCAGTCCGATATGATCGGTGAAGCGCTATCGCACCAGGCCGAGAATTTGAATGACGCGGTCGCGCGCGCATCGGCGCAAACGTATGAGATCGTTAGGCTGATCGAAGCCGAGGCTAAAAACTTGCAGTCCTCGACGGAAGGCACGCTATTGCGCGCGCGGGAGGCCGGTTCCGAAATCGGCACGGAGACCCGCGCTTTACTGTCGGCGAGCGACACGACCATCAAGAAAATGACGTTGGCGACCGATGAATTTCGCCGCCAAGCGGAAACGCTGGACAGCGCCTCGGATCGTGCGGCGACGCGCGCGCGCGGTGCCGGCGGGCATATTCAGGAAGTGGCCGATGCCCTCGACCGCACGGTCGAGACCGTCTTTAACCGGGTCGATCGCGCGAATAGCGAAATGCAGAAGCAGACCGACCAGATAACCGCTGCGACGGAACGGGCGGTTTCGGATATGACCGAGGCGGGCGGGGCCCTGCAGGACCGCGCCGACCACATTGCCCGTGTGGGCGATATCGTCACCTTGCGTCTCGATGCATCGGGCGATGCGGTTCGCGCCAGCGCGGATGAACTCGCCGGGATTTCCAAGGATGCCAATGGTCTGATCGAGGATGCGGCACAGCGCCTGCATCATGCGAAGCTTGAGGTGAAGGAAGCTGCCGATGCCAGCGTCGCCGGCGTGGATAGGGCTGTGGCTGCGCTGCGTCGCGATCTCGATGAACTTGCGCGCGCGACGCAACAGACAACCTCGATCAGTGACGGTTTCCGCGAGCGCATTGACTCGCTGACTCAGTCTTCCGCCGCCGCGACCCGACAGTTGCAAATACAGCTGGAACAGATTGTCGATCACATCCGCGAACTGCATGTGACATCGGAGTCGTCGAACGGCGATATGTGCAAGGCGCAGGATGCCTTGATCCAACAGGCGGTCATTGTCGCCGCGACCGCAACCGACAGCATCAAACAGATCAGCGAAGTCGGCGATGCGTTGCGCGAAGAATCGCGCTCCTTGGGTGAATCTTCGGGCAAGGCGACCGAGCGGCTGCGTACCATCGGCGTTGTCCTGGAGCGCCGCTCCCAGGAACTTTCGGCGATCGCCGAATCATCGACCAACCGCATCAATGGTGTCGCCGAGAATTTGCGTCAAAAATCGTCGCAATTATCGACCGAGGCGGACAAAGCCGTCGAAGACCTGACCAAGGCAAGCGATGCGATGGATCATCGTTCGACAGAGATTGCCAACGCCACTGAACGCGCATCGCGCATGTTGGGGGCGGTGAACGATACTTTGCATCGGCAATCTAAGGATCTGTCGCATACGACAACGACGGCCACCGATCAAATTGAATCGGTCGGAGCCAAACTTCACCAGCGTTCGCGCGAATTGTCGGATATTACCGATGTCGCGGTGTCGCGAATCGACGAAACGTGGGAGACGCTGGAGGATCGTGCCGGTCGAATGCGCATATTGTCGGCCGATCTGGTTCGGCAGGTCAGTGAATCGGCCGCAGCCTTGCACGAGCGTTCGAAAGAACTGGCGAGTGCGTCCAATAATGCCATCAAGGATGTCGGTTCCGTTGGCAATCAATTACTTGATCGTTCGCGCGAAGCGGCGTCAGCGGCGGACGAGGCTGCCTCGCGTCTACAGCGTATCGCTGAGGAATTGTCGACCAATCTCGGAACCGTGAGCGAAACATCGACCGAGACCGAGGAACGGCTCAATAGATTGGGGGCTATTTTCCGCCAGCGAACCGAAGAGTTCGCTCAGGCGGCGACTGAATCCAATACGCACGTTCAAGCCTTTGCTGAAGCTTTGCGCAAACGCTCTGTCGAACTTGGTGGAGCATCCGGCGAGGCTACGGCGCAGGTGGAGCGGGTGGGCAATGCGTTGCAGGAACGTTCGCGCGAGGTTGCGCTTGCGGTCGATCGTGCGGCGAAGCTGCTCACGACCGTTACGTCCGGTTTGCAGCGTCAAGCCGATGTCGTCGCGCAAGCCTCTGAACATGCGGTCGAGCGCACTCGATCGATGAACGAGGCATTGCGCGAAGGGGCTGAATCGTTGGCCGGCGTTGCCGATTCTTCGACGCATCGCATGGACGAAGCGAGCCGAACTGTGCGCCAACGTCTTGACGATCTTGCGGCTTCATCCGACATGGCAATTTCCAAATTAGAAGGTTCTGCCGATGTCGTGCATGTCCGAACGGATCAATTGTCCGAAGCATCTAGCAAGGCCGCGGATGCAGCCCTCGCCGCCGAGCAGGCCTTCGAGAAGACAGCACGTGCTTCGGCGCGCGTGGCCCAGATGAATTTGGAAAAATTGCGCGAGATTGGCGCAGCCATTCGATCCGAAACCGAGGGGGCCGGGGAAGCTTCCTCAAGCGTATCGCGGCGGCTTTTGGCGGCTGGCGAACAGGTCCGACGCCAGCTCAATGAATTGAGTACTTCTTTTGAGAAGGCTGTTTCGGGGATCGATATGGCGGGGTCTTCAATTTCCGAAACCGCATCTAACGCCGAGGCGACGTCGCGCAAGGCGATCTCCGAGATGGAGAATTGGAACGGTGCCTTGATGCGCGGCACGGACAATCTCACCGCAGCGGCAAATCATCTCGGTGCGCAGACGGGCGAGGCCGTGGATGCGGTCAAGCGTCAGACCAACGAATTGTTGAAAGCCTCGTCGCGGGCGCAGCAGATTTCTGAATCCTTGAAGGAACAGTCGAAGAAGCTCGGCACTGAAGACTTTCTACGCCGCATGACGCTTGTGAACGAGGGACTTGAATCGGTCGCGATCGATATGAATCGACTGATGGAAACCCACATCAGTGAGGACGATTGGAATCGCTACAGTCGCGGCGACAAAGGCGTGTTCTTGCGTAAGATCTTGGGCCTGCGCACGCGGGCCAAACTGTCGCGGATCAACAAGCTCTATCGCGACAATACCGGTTTCCGCGATTACGTGAACCGCTATATCCATCAATTCGATGGATTGATCACGGCGGCGAAACGTAGCGATCACGAGGGCGTTGTTTGTGCGTCCCTTATGACGTCCGACGCCGGCAAGGTTTATCTGGTGCTGAGAGCGGCGCTGGATAGGGCCGACCCGGGGGGCGACGACGAAGACGCGGGCTAGGGGGCCAAGGCCGCCTCGACGAGACGGCGTGCCTTCTTCGGAAGTTGTCCGGCGAGGCCAAGCGCGGCAGCATGACCGTTCGGCGACATTTTCGCCCAAGTCTTTCTGACGATATCAACGATTTTGGCTTCGTCATGTTTCGTGGCGAAGTCGGTGAAGTAGTTTTCCAGGAAAACGAGGCAGGCGGCATCTTCGATCGTCTGCGCCTCAATGTCGGAGCGTAAGTGCTTTTTCTGCAGTAATGCTCCAACTCTCTCGATCGTCGTCGAATCGTAGCCGACAGCGACCAGAATTTCCCCTGCGCGTTCGGCGTGATAGCAGTAGAGCGTCGTGCGCCATAAATGATAGCCCTTCTTGCCGTCCTCGTAGTTCGTGCGCGGAATGTGCCATCGCTCGATATGTTGTGCCCGAGCGGCAAGGCGCAACGATTCGGACGCTTCGGGGGCAAGGCGATCGAGCCAGGCAGTCATGCGATGCCCGTAGAGAAGCTCTTTCGGCCAGGTTTGGCCCGCGAAGCTTTCTTGATTGGGGTCTGCCGCATTGGCCGTGTCGATGCCTGCGATTGCGTCGTCGAACCTTGTCATGGCTTCGACTATACTCGCGAAGCACCATGACGAAAACCCACCAGCAGGCCATCGAGTTTTTTAATGCGGCGCTCGCGCATATCCGTGCCGGACGCATCGCCGATGCCCGCGCGTGCTATGAACACGCCATTGAGATCGATCCCGGTTATGTGCGGGCCCTGAATAATTTAGGGACGCTGCTCGACGACCTCGGTGAACATAAATCGGCGGAGCGCCGGTTTCGTGCCGCCATCTCCGCAGGGCCGGAAGTCGCCGAGCCTTGGGCTGGGCTGGGCAGTAATTTACGTATCCAAGGCAAACTGGTGGAGGCGAGGGCGTCTTACGAGCGCGCCTTGGCGTTGCGCCCGGCCTTTGCCGCCGTGCGTTGGAATCTCGCAACGATTGATCTAGCCGAAGGATGCTTCGCCGATGGTTGGACGAACTATCTGTTCCGTCCCGGCATCGATCGGGCGGAAACGCCTCTGGCGGAATTGCCGGTGGATCTATCGGGGACGATCATCGAGATCGTCGATGAGCAGGGTTTGGGCGATGCGCTATTTTTCCTGCGCTTCGCTCCGGCTCTGCGTACGCGAGGCGCCGTCATTCGCTATCGAGCCGAGGGCCGCATCGGGGACATTGTCTCACGGATGATGGATTTCGGAGAGACGTACGATACTGCGCGTACATTTCGCGTGGCTCTTGGCGATCTGCCGTTTTTGTTGGGAGTCACGACTTGCCCTAGCGCACTTCCCGTAGCTCCTCGGTCAGATCGTCTCGCGTTCCTGCGGACGATGCTCGAACAGGCCGGACCGCCGCCCTATATCGGGTTGACATGGCGAGCCGGCCAACGTGGTGAAGGTGTCTTGTTCAAGGAAGTGCCTCTCGATCGGCTTGGCGCGGCTTTGCGCCAAGTGCAGGGAACCCTGATCGATATGCAGCGTGCACCTCAATCAGGCGAACACGCGCGCCTAGAGGCGGCTGCAGGACGACGCATTGCCGATCTGAGCAATCGCAATGACGATATCGAAGACATGCTCGCCCTGATGTATCTGCTCGATGATTACATCGGGGTCAGCAATACCAATATCCATCTCCGTGCCGCAGCCGGGCGTGTGGCGCGCGTTCTGGTCGCAAATCCGGCTGAGTATCGTTGGATGGCGACGGGCGAAAGCTCGCCGTGGTTTCCGGGATTTTCCTTGTATCGGCAATCGCCGTCGGACGCCTGGGGTTTCGCGCTCGCAAGCCTCGCCCGTGATCTGCGCCGATGAACGATGCGGATGTCTGGCATCGCCGAGGTGTCGCGGCGTTCGAGCGCGGTGAATTGGCATCCGCACTTGAGGCTTTGGCGCAAGCCATAGAATTGGACGGCTCGCGCGCGGATATTCATGGCGACATTGGAGTGGTCGCTCATCTTGCCGGTGTATTTAAGGATGCAGAGGCGCATTTCAAGCAAGCGATCAGCCTCGCACCCGGCGAAACACATCTACACTACAATTTCGGCAATCTCCTCAAGGATCTTGGGCGTCTCGTCGAAGCCGAAGAACATTATCGTCATGCCGTTACCGGTGATCCGTCTTATGCTCCGGCCCACAACAATCTCGGCAACGTGCTGAAGCAACTGAAACGGTGGACCGACGCCGCTGACTCCTACCGAGCCGCCATTTCTGCCGATCCTCACTTCTCGCCGGCCCATCGCAATCTTGCCGATCTCGATGAATTCCTGGGGCGGACGAAAGACGCGATCGACGGTTTCGGCCGTGCCGCCGCATTGCGTGACAATTCCGGCGCGTGCATCCGTGCGGCTCTTGCCATGCCGGTCATCGCTGGCTCGCTTGCCGAGATCGAGGATACACGGGCGCGCATCGCTGAGAATTTGGCGGATTTGGCTGGTGCGGAATTGCGGCTTACCGATCCGTTGACGCAGGTCGGAGCTACACCCTTTCATTTGGCCTATCATGGCCGCGACGATCGGCCGCTGATGGAATCCCTTGCCGAACTTTATCGCGGCGCCTGCCCATCGCTCTCCTTTACGGCGCCGCATTGCCGCGATTGGATGGGTGGTCTCGAAGGTGGGCGGATTCGCGTTGGCTTTGCCTCGGCATTCCTGCGCGACCACACCATCGCGCGCCTCAACGAAAGACTGATCGAAGGACTTCCGCGCGACAAGTTCGATGTGCGGTTGTTCGATCGGCTGCCGAACAACCTCGCCGCGGCGCGAGAGGCGCTTGCGGCGGCTGAACTCGATGTTCTTTATTTCACCGATATCGGCATGGACCCCCTGACCTATTTTTTGGCCTTCGCGCGTTTGGCCCCGGTGCAGTGCGTCTCATGGGGGCATCCGGTCACGACCGGAATTACGAGCCTCGACTATTTTATCTCGGGCCGACCGATCGAACCCGATGGTGCCGAGATAGCTTATACCGAACGGCTGGTTCGGCTCGATACCCTGCCGGCGTCGGTCGCGGCGCCCGATGCCGGATGCGATGAGATGAGCGGCCCGGTTTTTTTATGCCCGCAATCGCTCTTCAAGCTGCACCCGGAATTCGATCCGCTGATTGGTCGCATATTGGCGCGGTCCCCTGATGCCGAATTGGTGCTATTGGCCGGCCAGCACTCCGAATGGCAAAAGGCCTTGGAAGCGCGTTGGAAGCGGACCATTCCTCATGTTCTGGATCGAATTCGTTTCGTGCCGCGTCGCGATCGAGCGGGCTTCATGGCCCTTTTGGCTTCGGCGCGAGTTGTTCTCGACACGCCGCATTTCTGCGGCGGTCTTTCCAGTTTCGAAGCGTTGACGGCGGGTGCGCCCGTGGTTGCCTTGCCGGGCGATTTCATGCGCTCGCGTGTGACGCTGGGTCTCTATCGCCGGATGGGCATGACCGATCTCGTGGCCAGGAATGGCGACGAATATGTCGAACTCGCCGTGCGCTTGGCCCGCGATGAAGTCTTTAATGCCGAGATGCGGAGCCGTATTCGGGCGTTGGCGCCGCGACTGATTGACGATCCGGCACCAATCGCAGAACATGCTCGGTTTTTCGAGAAGGCGGTTTACGGTGCGGTTTGAGATGTTTCGGCATTGAGCCGGGTTGCAAGTGCCACGTAGCCTTCCATATCGCAAAAGCGCTCGATCAATTGCAAATAACTGCTTTGGACGCGCTCTTCGATCTGGTGGCGCAGGAGGGCGACATCGGGCGAGCGTGTCGCTGTTGTGCGGCTGACCAGCCGGTCGCCCAGTACGACAGCGTCGAGGCCCGTCCGCAACATACAATTCATCGCATCTTCTTCGGTTTCGACGATCGGTTCGTCCTTGTCGTTGAAGGATGTATTGAGCAGGACCGAGCAGCCGGTGCGCAGGCCGAATGCTTTGATGAGATCGTAGTAGCCCGGGTTGGCGTCGCGGGTGACGGTTTGAACGCGGCTTGTTCCGTCGGCATGAATGACCGCCGGGGCTATGGCGTGTCCTTCGGCGCTGACGCGTCCCGCAAGCAACATGAACGGACTGGTGCCGGGCGCTGTCAGCCATTCGGGCGGAGCATCGGCCAGACACGATGGGGCGAACGGGCGGAATCCTTCGCGATGTTTTATTTCCGCATTGAGACGGTCTTTCATTCCCGCGGGGCGGGGGTCGGCGAGGATGGAGCGATTGCCGAGCGCGCGTGGGCCGAATTCGCTGCCGCCGGCACAACGTCCAATGATCGCGCCGTGGGCCAACAATGCGGCAATGGCCTCGGGATCGGCGAAACCGACCGAGAGGCCATGTGTGCGGGCAATTTCGCCGAGCGGTGCGGGGGCAGGCGGGCAGCCGAGATAGGCTGTCTCCATCACCCAACGCTGTTTTCCGCCGGCGGCATAATAGCCTGACAGGGCGCAGCCCAACGGAATGCCCTCATCTGACGCGGCAGGCTGAACGAAAAGTTTCTTAAACGTTCCGGTCTCGAGGATACGGGCGTTGATGAGGCAATTAAGAGCCGCGCCGCCGGCATAGGCGAGACGGGACAGACCGGTTTTGTCGCGGGCGAGATTGGCAAGGTAAAGCAGATCGGTTTCCAGGGTCGCCTGAGCCTGCCGCGCCAGGTTGACCCATCGTTCCGCGATGAGGCCCGCCGTGTCGCCACCTTGAAATTTTTCGAGTCTTTGCATGCCGGACACCGTTTTGTCGTGATTGACGACGAAACCGTCGAATCGGTCCGGATCCACCGTGAAATGGTCGCTGGACGGGAAGCGATCGGCAAAACCGGCAAGCGCCATGGTTTGGCCAGCGCCGAAGATGTCATAACCCAGCAGCGCCGAGACGGTATCGTAGAGAAACGACGAATTGACGAAATGATCGCGACGCGGGGAGACCACGGCTCCATCGCGCCAGGTATCGCCGAGATAGCCTACCCGGTCGCGAACGCGAAGGCTGGTGCCCTGTCCGTGATAGATGCCGGTTCCACCTTCGGCGACCAGGACGGCAGCCTCATCGAATGGGCTCGCGAAATAGCTTGAGGCTGCATGGGCGTCGATATGATTGACTAGGCGGACGCTGTTCCAATCCAACTTCAACGTTTGCTCGATCAGATAATTCCAGCGGTGGTTGTCGTCGTAACGCGGATGGCGCCGAGCGGCCGCGGCGGCATAGCCGAATTGGGAGCGGGCTTCGGGCCAAATTTCCATGTGGCGGTCGATGCAAACGAAATCGACTTCGTCGAGCGACTTCAAGCCGAAGGCATCCAGGCAATAGGCGATCGACATCAGCGGATAGGCGAAGGAATGTTTGCGCCGGTTGAGACGCGCCTCGCTGATGGCATGGACGACAAGGCCTCCGGCGGATTCGCCGATAATGGCCGCGCCGGTATCGTGGCTGAAACATTTGAGCCCAAGGACGATCATCGAACGGTCATAACATGCCGACGATGTGCATTTCATTAATCGTCGGAATATGCGAGAAAACCGCCATGCAATTCCTTCCCCAGAGTACGAGCCCCGGCAAACGCCGCGAGGTCGGGATTTGGCTGCTTTGCTTGGTGGTCATGGTGTTCGGCGCGGTGGTTTTGGGCGGCTTTACCCGCCTGACCGGGTCCGGCCTATCGATGGTCGATTGGCGCCCGATAACGGGATGGCTGCCGCCTTTGCATGACGCCGAATGGCAGGCAATTTTCGATCTCTACCGCCAGACGCCGCAATATCGCCATATCAATTTCGACATAACGGTCGAGGGCTTCAAATCGATTTTCTGGCTCGAATATGTTCATCGTCTATGGGGACGGCTGATGGGGGTCGTTTTCATCGTGCCGTTCGCTTGGTTCATCCTGCGAGGTTGGCTCGATCGCCACCTGATTCCGAGAATCGGCGCGTTATTCGTTTTGGGAGGACTCCAAGGAGCGATCGGCTGGTTTATGGTATCGAGCGGTTTGGTCGATGTCCCGGACGTCAGTCAATATCGTCTGGTTGCCCACCTGGGCGCGGCGATGTTGATTTTTGTCTATATGCTCTGGCTGTGTCTCACATTGCTCGGTGGCGAAGCCAAGGTGGAGCCGCTCGACGAACCTTTGCGGCCCCTGGCGCGGGCCACGTCTTGGGTGATCGCCTGGATCGCACTGACAATGCTGGCCGGCGGATTCGTCGCCGGTCTGGATGCCGGATTTACCTATAATACGTTCCCGCTGATGGATGGGCGCTGGATTCCGGAGGGTGCTTTCGGCCATTGGCGAGCCCCCTTCGAGGATGTAGCGACCGTTCAATTCGATCATCGAGTGATGGCGACCGTGGCCGTCGTCCTGGTCGTAGTGCTGTGGTATCGAGTCCACCGAACCGTAATCATCCCTGGAGTGCGGCGAGCCTACCACGCCTTGGCGGTTGCGGTGTTGCTGCAGGCCTGCTTGGGCGTCGTGACCCTGCTGCTGGTCGTTCCGATGCTGCTTGGAGCCGCCCATCAAGCCTTAGCCTTTGTTTTGCTCGGATTATCGGTATGGGCCCGCCACACCCTTCATGTAAGAGCCTAAGTGCTTGAAACAACTGGACGGCCATCTGGAATCGGGAAAAACCGAGCATATATAATTAACGAAATCCTCAGATTAGGGCCGGTAAAACACCTGAGCCTTGCAGCCGGTTCGGAGTTTTGAATGGCCGAAGAAAACGACAAATTCCGTCTCGTGACGCGGTCCGATTTCGATGGTCTTGTCTGTGCGGTCCTTTTCAAGGAATTGGACGCGATCAGCGATATCAAATTCGTTCATCCCAAGGACGTCCAGGACGGCATCATCGAACTGAGTGAGAACGATATCACCGCTAATCTGCCCTATGACAGGCGGGTGCAAAGGGCCTTCGACCATCATTCGAGCGAAAGCATTCGTCTGGATCGTATGCCGCTTAATTACGTCAATGAACCGAAAGCACCGTCCGCGGCACGGGTTGTTTACGATTATTACGGCGGCCGAGCGGCATTCCCGAGGGTCAGCGACGAATTGATGGAAGCTGTGGATCGCGGCGATTCCGCCCAGTTTAACATGGACGAAGTCGTGAATGCCCGTGGTTGGGCGCTTTTGAATTTCATCATGGATTCGCGCACCGGGCTCGGGCGTTTCCGCAGTTTCCGCTGCTCGAACTACCAGCTGATGATGCAGCTGATCGACTTATGCCGCGACCGCCCGATCGAAGATATCCTTGCCCATCCCGACGTGAAGGAACGGGTCGATCTGTTGGCCATGCAAAAAGACAAGTTTGTCGATCAGGTCCGCCGCTGCACCAAAGTTTACGGCAATCTGGTCGTTTTCGATTTGCGGGACGAAAAGGTCATTTATTGCGGCAATCGGTTCATGATCTATGCTCTGGTTCCGGAAGCCAGTGTCTCGATGTATGTGATCTGGGGCATGCAGAAGATGAACACGGTATTTGCCGTCGGAAAGTCGATTTTCAACCGTACGGCGGCGGTGAATATCGGCAGTTTGATGCTCGAATATGGCGGCGGCGGGCATGATGGAGCAGGCACATGTCAGGTTCCCAATGGAGATGCCGATCGTATTCGTGAGGAGCTGGTCGCAAAAATCGTAGCAGCAGGATAACATGACGTCCGTTGGGCCGCCCGTAGTAGCGGCCGTGCCGTCAATAGGAGCGGCGAGACAATGTTCAAACGTCCCTTCGTAAGCGTTCATCGCACCGTCTCCTTGGCGCTTCTGGTCGCGGTGGCGGGATCGATCCTGCTGCTCGGTTGCACCAGTGAAAAATCGGTCGCACGGGTATTCGGCGGCTTCAGTTCCGGACCGGTATCCTCGCTCGACGGAACACCTGATTTCGATCGTTTCCGCAAAGCGTTCATCACGTCGACAAAGGACGACGGGACGCGCGATCAGCAGCTCAAGCATTTCAGCGATGCATTCTTGCGGGTCCGCCGCGACTACGTACACGAGGTCAATCAGCCCGATCTGCTGACGGCGGCAATTTCCGGTATTGAGCAAGCGCGCGGGACCGAGAAAACGATCACGCCCGTTTCCGCGACCGAAGCGGCGCTCGATACCATGCTTGCCTCGCTTGATCCTCACTCGGGTTATCTGAATCCGGACGAGTTTCGTGAATCGCAGGTCGTTACGTCGGGCCAATTCGGCGGTCTCGGAATCGAGATCAATGCCGAAAATGGCATGATCAAGGTGATTGCGCCCATCGCCGATACGCCGGCCGAACGCGCCGGTATCAAGTCCGGCGATCTTATCACGCATGTCGACGGCGAGAATATTCAAGGGCTGCAGCTCAACGACGCGGTGAAGCGGCTGCGAGGCGCGCCGCGAACGAACGTGGTTTTGCATATTCGGCGCGAGAATGTCGGAGAATTCGATGTCACCGTTACCCGAGCCATCATCCAAATCGAACCGGTAAAATGGAGTATAGAGGGCGACTACGGCGTGATCCGTGTCACCCATTTCATTAGCCGATCCGAGGAAGCCCTCGGGCGAGCAATGCGGCGCATCCGTGAAGACCGCGGAAGCAGCCTCAAGGGGATTATCCTCGATCTTCGCGACAATCCTGGCGGCTTGCTGACGCAGTCCGTCGCGGTCGCTGATGCCTTTCTCAACGACGGCAAGATTGTTTCTGTGCGTGATCGCGAGGGTGAGATGCGCCGTTTCGATGCGTCGCCCGGCGATGTGGCCCGTGGCCTTCCGATGGTCGTCTTGATCAATCGCGGCTCGGCATCGGCATCGGAAATCGTCGCCGGCGCCCTGCAGGATCAACGTCGGGCCACGGTTTTCGGCGTTCGCTCCTTCGGCAAGGGATCCGTACAGACAATTTCGCCGCTGGATTGGGACGGCGCGTTGCGGTTGACCACCGCGCTTTATTACCTTCCTTCGGGTCGCACCATCCAAGGGCGTGGCGTCTTGCCGGATATCGGCGTCACGGGGCCGGAGGAAAAGGATGCCCGGCGGGAAGCAGATTTGCCGCATGCGATAACGGCGGCCGAAGTGATGGACGAGGCACGCTCGCGCGCGTCGCTGGATGAAGGCTCCTGTCCAATGGCCGGGGCGAAAAAGGATGATCGCCTCCTAGGCTGCGCACTCATGTTCCTCAGGGCAGGCTCGCAAGAGAAATTCCTGGTGAGCATCGCGCAGCGCCCCAAATCCTGAGGCAATTCCGACTTATTATAAGCGATTGTCACGCATTCCGTCGTCGACGCATGATCGGGATCGCGTCTTGCCCGATCCACACCCTCGGTGCAATAGAAGGCGGAGAGGCTCGCGTGATTTATAATAGGGGAGAAATTTCGTGAGATTGATTTCCTACCGTCGAGGACGTGTTCCCGGGATCGGCGTCATGACCGACGACGCCCGGTTCGTGTCGTTGGCAAAGGCCGCCCCCGATTTGCCGGCGACCCTGCTCGCATTGCTCAACACCAAAGGTTGGGTCGGCAAGGTCAAGCGCGCGGTCAAGGGGAAGAAACCCGATTCCGCGATCGACAAGGTAACTTTATTGCCGCTAATTCCTGATGCGCAGGTTATCTGGTGCGTCGGCGTGAATTATAAGGAACACCAGGAAGAAACCGGTCGCGGAAAGCAGACCGAACCGATGCTGTTCCTTCGGGTCTCTAATGGCCTGCTCGCGGCCGGCGCTCCGATGATTCGACCGAAAGTTTCGCATCAGCTCGATTACGAAGGCGAGCTTGCCGTGATCATCGGCAAGGAGGGACGGCATATCCCCGAAAGCGAGGCGTTCGACCACATCGCCGGCTATTCGGTCTTCAATGACGGTACGATCCGCGATTGGCAGTACGCCACAAGCCAATTCGGCGCGGGCAAGAATTTCGAATCGACAGGCACGTTCGGCCCTTGGCTGATGACGCCGGACGAATTCGGCGATCCCTACAAGCAGACGCTGACGACTCGGCTCAATGGGACAGTCATGCAACACACCTCGATCAGCAACATGGATCATAAAATCGAAAAACTGATCGCCTATATTTCGACGGCTCATACCTTAAAGGCGGGAGACGTTATTTCCACCGGAACGCCGGGCGGTGTCGGAAATCGCAGAACGCCGCCGGTTTGGATGAAGCCGGGCGATACAGTGGAGGTTGAAATTACCGGCTTGGGCATTGCGCGCAATCCCATTGTCGCGGAAACATAGAACGCGCCCAGTGGAAAGGATCCGTTCGGCTTCGCTTTTCAGGGCGACCTATGCGGAGGCGCGCATGCGGTTTCTCGCCGCAGCCGCGCAGGCGGGCGCTGTCGATCTTCGGGCTTATCCCCATCCCTTGAACGGCCCCATGAGTGAAATGCTCGCGACCGATGTTGCGTGGTTCGGCCCGCGCGACGCGCACGCACTTCTCGTGACAATTTCGGCGACGCACGGCGTCGAGGGGTTCTGCGGATCGGCGGTGCAAGTCGATTGGATGCAACGGATCGAAAACAAACCCTTACCGAACGGGGCGGCGGTTTTGCATATCCACGCGCTCAACCCCTACGGCTTTGCCTGGATTCGTCGTGTCAACGAGGATGGCGTAGATCTCAACCGCAATTTCGTCGAATTTGCGATGCCGCTCGCCGCAAATCCCGGCTACGACGAACTGCATTCGGCGCTTTTGCCGCAGGATGTCGATGCACCGAGCGTAGCAGCCGCCGATGCGCTTATCGGGGCGTACGGCGCGAAGCACGGGACGCGTGCGTTGGAGATGGCGGTGTCCGGGGGGCAATACACTCATCCGGACGGCCTGTTCTACGGCGGAACGGCTGCGTCCTGGTCGCGCCGAACGGTGGAATCGATAATCGACGATTTCGATCTGCGCGCGCGAGATCTGGTCGCGGTCATCGATATTCACACCGGTCTCGGTCCTTTCGGAACCGGCGAGGTGATCTGCGACCATCCGACCGGCAGCCCTGAACTGGCGCGCGGGCGGGCTTGGTATGGGGCCGCGATGACGGAACCCGCGCTCGGCACCTCGACATCTGTTCCCAAGGTCGGACTGCTCGATTACGGCTGGATGAACGCCCTCGGATCCGCTGTGACGTTTGTGACGCTCGAGTTCGGAACCTATCCGGTGGAAGAAATGTTCCGCCAACTCCGCGCCGACCATGTCCTGCATCGCGCCGGTTTCGCGGATTGGAATGACGAGGCAGTTCGGACGATCAAAACCGCGCTCAAACGGCATTTCTGCCCGGACGAAGAAACTTGGGGCGATCTGGTTATCGCGCGCGCGCGCGGGGTGCTGGGCCAGGGGATGCAGGGACTCGCTGCCGGTGGACTCAAGCCGCCTCGTCGACGCGGCGGATGAAGTCGGACAGGATTTTTACGTAAAGCGCGTCTTGCGTAATCTTGTCCTCGATCCCGTGATCGATGTTCGGGTTGTCGTTGACCTCGATCACCAGGACCCCCTTATCCGTCTGCTTCAGATCGACACCGTAGAGGCCATCACCGATCAGTGAGGCGGCCTTGACCGCGGTGGCTACGACCTCGTGCGGCGCATCGCCGACCGGCATGGTCTTGTAGCCGCCCTCGCGGAAGGTGCCGTCTTCGCGGTGACGGACCACCTGCCAGTGATTGCGCGACATGAGGTACTGGCACACGAAGATTGGCTCGCCGCGCAAGACGCCGACGCGCCAATCGAATTTGGTATAGACGAACTCCTGGGCCAAGATCAGGCGCGAACTTTTCAACAATGTGTCGGAATGTTCGATGAGTTGCGCGCGATTCTCGGCTTTCATCGTGCCGCGCGAGAAGGACCCATCGGGGATTTTCAGGACCATCGGATAGCCGAGGTCCTGTTCGAGCGCTTTGATCGTCGCTTCGTCGAAGGTGGCGCGATTGATGGTTTCGCTCTTCGGTGTCGCGATTTTGTGACGGCGCATCAATTCGTGTAGGAATACTTTGTTGGCGCAGCGCAGGATCGAACTGGTGGCATCGATGACGGCAAGGCCTTCAAGTTCGGCTTTGCGCGCGAATCGATAGGTATAGTGATTGATCGCCGTCGTCGCGCGGATGAACAACGCATCGAATTCCGGGAGGCGTTCGTAATCCTTTTTGGTGATCAACTCGACATCGATCCGCATGTCTTCGCCGATCTTGCGGAATCGTTCGAGCGCCGCGGCATCCGATGGCGGCAGAATTTCTTCGGGATCGTAGAGGATCGCGAGATCGTAGAGCGACGGCTGGAAGCCAGGTCCGGTAGGTTTGCGTGCCCGCGTATGCGCGCGCAGTGCATTGTGGAATTGCTGGCCCAATTCTTGGGGCAGTTGATGCAGGCCGAGCGGTTCGATTTCCTTGATCGTCCAACCCTTGCCGGTTTTGACGACATGCACTTGGATGATGGGAAAACGGAAAATGTCGAAGCATTCGGTGGCAAACCGGCGAAAGCGCGTATCGTCGGGTTGGCCGAAGGTGATCGTAATGGAAAAAGCATCTTCGAGTGGCGCCGACAGTCGCGCAATGGTCCGTTGCAAGGTCTCTTCGAGTTCGGGTACGGCTACGGTGACAAGGCTCTTCTGCGAGAGGCTCAAGACGTCATTGACGGTCGGCATGGGCACCTGACCGCGGGCTTCGGCGAGCAGGCTGCAATAATAGCCGGCACTCAGATAAACATAGCGACGGCATAGGATGATGATGCGGCTCGATTGTTCGGCGGGTGGCCCCTTGGTCATGAACGCGTCGGCGCTCATCAACCTTAATCCGTCTTCCGGCCATTTCCAGTCTTCGACCCGATCGACGACGATCGTGTAGCGCGCCATTAAGCCCTGCCTGTTGTGGATGTGATGTTCTTGCGGGGCGGATAGATGATCACGGATGCCGCGTTTTTTCTACGGCCGAGCGCCGTCATACGGTCGAGTTCCGCAGGAATTATGGGAATTCCGATGCAGTCGGTCTCGCTCCGGTTCTTGTCGCGGTCGATGTAGGGGTCGTTTATATAGACGAATCGTTCGTCCGCTGCGGTCAGAACGACCCAGTGGGGAACCTTTTCGCCTGTCAGCCGGTAGGAACTGATGAGAAGGATCGGAATTCCACCCCGGTTCAACCGTTCCTTCAAATCCAATGCGGTCAATGGACGTGGTGCCAGATGAATGGTCGTCGCGGCGAGTTCTTCGGAAAACCCCTTTTCAACAAGTCGGATCACTTCCTTTTTTTCGTCGCTGCGGACCGAATCTACAAAAAGCTCAACTTCGTCGCGCACGGATAGTTCGACGTCGAAGCCGCGCCGCCATGCGGCAAGCGCCAAGCCGATCGGTCCGCATCCGCCGTGGCCCGATGTCATGAAAACGGTGGTCGCTTCGCGCCACAGACGCAGCTCCTCGGTGCGATCCGCGCGCGTATCGGGAACCTGGGCCACCATCGCCATCAGCAAGCAGGCAGGACCGCAGGTAAAATCGAGGGTCTGGCGATAATAGGGAACGCGGTCGAGGTTGCGCGCCAAATGGGACGCCAACTCCTTCTCCATGCGGATCGCATCGCCTTTGTCTTCATAATATTGGCGAACGATCGAGAATTCGCGGTATCCGACCGACTTGTACAATTTCTGCGCCGCCTTGTTGTCCACATGAACTTCGAGGCGCATACGCGTGGCACCACGCGCTACGGCCCGCTCTTCGGAGGCTTTCAACAGGTCGCGCGCGATACCCTTGCCGCGAAGCGATGTATCCACCGCGATGGAATAGAGCCGCGCGAGCGAGGTATTGTCGTGAAATAGAACCAGGGCATAGCCGCGCAGGCGTCCGTTTTCGTCGTCCACCACCAGCGCTGCCTTGCCGCGCGTGAGGATGTGACGAAAGCTGCGTTCCGACATGCGGTCGGTCTCGAAGCAGCGTTCTTCGAGATCGCCCAGCGATTTGACGTCGGAAAGGATCGCGTCCCTTATCATGGCGCGGATTTAGTCCCTCTAATTGAACCGGAGCAAGACTAATGCCCGATGGGCGTGCCGACGAAGGCGTGCGACCGGCCCAGACGGGTCACGAGGATATTCTGCCACAAAGCCGCGCCAGCGATTGCCACCAAACCTCCGCCCGCCATGACCCATTTGGATCCCGACCAGGGGATGAACGTCGCGAGATAGAGCGCAAATGGCAGGCCGTGCAGACAGGCATGGCTCACCATCGTTATACGCTTCATATCGTTAGTTTGGTTTTCGGCGTTTCCGACATATTCCTGCCAGCGATAGGCGCCCATCATGGCGAGGACGATACCGGCGATCGCTGCCAGCGGTTCGGCTCGGAAAATGGGCGGTGCGATCAATGCGAATACGCAGATCAGACCGACACCTTGCGCCAAGCCGGTAATCGCGATCAAAGATGGCATTTCAGGCGCGCGCCAGTGCGGGCGGCTTTTGCTCGACTGAACGATTTTGCCTTGGCTCAGGAGGAAGGCCGCCGCCGCCGCCGCAGTGAGTGCCTCCAGGATCGGACTTCGTGCCGCCCAATCCGCGATCAAGGCAGCGTAGAAAATTGACGCGGCATAGGCTTCGCGCGCCATCCACGACGTCGACTGGCGGAGTAAAATGCGAGGGGGGCGAAGCTGCGGCCCGATTTTGACCCACACGCAGACCAGCCCGATTGCCATGATGATGCCGGACGCGGCGTAGGGGAGGATGAGATCGCCCTCGGAAATCCCGCCGACGAGGGACAGCAGATAGGCTGCAACGGCGCATCCGGCGCCCAATCCACCCAGGATGAAGTTGACGGCCAAGCGGAGGTCAGGTTTCACCGGGGGGCTCTTTCCTCTTCATTTGCCGCACCACAATGCCATTGGTGGGTAACTTTTTCCAGAACCGGGAATAAGGCCGTTGATGATTCCAAATCGAAAGCTCTCAGTGCCCCCGAAGTGAAGAGTTCGTCAGTGAAAGTCTCTAAATCAACCAAGCAACCGAAGAACGATCGTGTGGAGAATCTTGCGGCATTAGGTGCAGCTCCTGCCCTCTGTGATTTTCACGTGAATGAGCAAATGATTACCATGTCCGTATCCGCGCTTTTCGACAGTCCGAACGATGTATCTCCAGGCGGAAAGTACTGGCCTGAAATTCTCCAAAATCTGGAGAGGATAAAGAATCTGACCAGCACAAAAGCAGGACAGACTTCTTTTTGTTCTTTGATGAGAAGCAATTTATCCGCATTTATTGACTAGCTCTTCCCTCAGCTATAATGCGGGCTGTCGTTGTTCTCATCGTGGTGCAAGGTGCGCGTGGTGCGTGATGCGCGGTCCGATGCTTGTCGCTGTTAAAGCGGGCTGTTACATTCCTCGCGAAAACAGTGGCTAAGAACGACGAATTTCCGGGGTTTTCTAGCGAGATAGGAATTTCCCACTCTCTTCCGCCATGTTCGTTCGCAATATCGTTCCAGGGGGAATTTCCATGACTGACAAGATTTTGGCCGAGGTTGAGAACGGCATTGGCTGGCTCATCTTTAATAATCCGGAAAAGCGCAATTCGGTCTCCCTGGAGATGGCGCTCAAAATCTGTGACGTGATGGCGGAATACGGTACCAATCCCGACGTGCGCGTTGTCGTGCTGAAGGGGGATGCGAAGGCCTGGGTATCGGGCGCCGACATCTCCGAATTCGAGAACCGCCGCTCGAACGCCGAGCAGGCGCATGGCTACGAGCGCAATTCGCTCTCGATGTACGAAGCCGTGCACGATTGCCCGAAGCCGGTGATCGCAATGGTCCAGGGATATTGTCTGGGCGGGGGCATGGCGCTCGCCTGCGCCTGCGACATCCGAATTGCATCTAAGAGCGCGCAGTTCGGCATTCCGGCCGGACGTCTCGGCATTGGATATCGCCCGAACTTCACGCGCTGGGTCGTCGAAACCGTGGGCGGACCGACGGCGAAGGAAATCCTCTATACCGCGCGGCGCTACAGCGGCGAGGAGGCGTTGCAGATCCGCCTCGTCAATCGCCTGACCGAAGACGCCGATCTTGAGAAATTTACCCGCGATTATGTGAAGGCCATCGTCGAGAATGCGCCGCTGTCGGTGAAAGCGACAAAAGGAATCGTGAACGAGGTTCTCAAGACGCCGGCCGATTGGGACATGGAAATGTGCGCTGCGCTTGTCGATGCCTGCTCCAACAGCGCGGATTTCAAGGAAGGGCGCAAAGCCTTCCTGGAGAAGCGCACCCCGGCCTTTACCGGCAGCTGATCTAGACGCTCTCTTTTGTTCGAGTCAGGGCGGCGGCGCAGGCGGCACCCATGGCGCCAAGCACGGCCATCGCAAAATAGGCGCGTCCGCCGACCGCCTCGAAGAGCATGCCTGAGATGAACATCGAGCCGCCGGTCGCGATTCCCATGACCGCCGCCGCATAGACGCTTTGTGCCGTCGCCGACAATTGCGACGGTATGGCGCGCGCAATGAAATGGATCGCGCCCAGATGCGCTGCGCCGAAGGTGAAGGCATGGAGTATCTGCACGACTATCAGGGCCGGCAGCCAATCGGTGCTTGCCAGCACCGACCAGCGTATCAGCCCCGCCAAACCGCCCAAAAGGATCAGCCGTTCGGGCCCGACGCGGCGCATTACCGATGCGGCCGCGGCGAAGAGGATGATTTCCGCGATCACGCCTTCAGCCCATAAAAGGCCGATCAAGGTGTCGTCCAGTCCAACCGACCGCCAATGTAGCGTCGAGAACGCGTAATAGACGCCGTGGCTCGATTGCACGCAGCCGGCGGCGAGCAGGAACAGACCGAATCCGGGCGCGCGGAGGATTTGCGCCAAGGGGTAGCCCGATGCGGTCGAGATCGGCACGCGCGGATTGGGCAGCCAAAGCGTGGATGCGAACATGAGCACGACGATGACAAACCCGACCTGATAAATAACATCGGGATCTCGACCAGTGAGCAGATGGCCTGCCGCGATGGCGATGACGATGAAGGCGATCGAACCCCATAGGCGCACGCGGCCGTATTCGAAGCCGCGCTCCTTGGCGACGATCACGGTCAAGCTTTCGCCGAGGGGCTGACCGGCAGACCATGTCGTCGAGGCGACCAGGGATACGATCAGCAGAACCGCGAAACTATGGCCGAACGGGTAGAGGCAATATAAAACCACGGCCAATCCGGCGAGCAGGACGATCAGCGGTTTTCGGTCGCCGCGCCGGTCGGCGATCTGGGCGACGAGCGGGGTGGTCACGACGCGCGCGGCGCTGGTGCAGGCAAAGATGATGCCTATCTCGACCGCGCTCAATCCGCGCGACGACAGCCATACCGGCCAGAACGGCAGAAAAACCCCGTTCGCGCCGAACAGCGCCGCGTAGTAAAACGCGAGCCGGGCCTGGATCATCGTGGTGGGGGCTGGTTTAGTAACCGATCGCCATGCCGTCCTTGCGCGGATCGGAGGCGCCGCGCAAGACGTCCTGTTCCCAATCGATCCAGATCGCCTGCGCGCCGCCAATCGGGCGGCTTGGAATATAGGTGCGATGGCCGAGCCGCTCGAGCCCGGTCAACACGCTTTGGGGCAAACCGCTTTCGATTTGTACCCGGCCTTGCGTGTCTTCGTTGTCGGGAAAGACGCGGGTGAAGTCGACGGCTTCCTGCAGATCCATGTTCCAATCCAGGATATTGGTCAGCAGATGGGCATGACCGCAGGCTTGATATTGCCCGCCCATGACGCCGAAGGGCATCTGCGCGCGGCCGTCTTTCATCAGCATGCCCGGGATGATGGTGTGCAGCGGCCGCTTGCCGCCTTCGATGCAATTCGGATGGCCTGGATTGACGACGAACCCCGCGCCGCGATTTTGCAGCATCACGCCGCTTTGCGGCGCGCACAGGCCCGAACCGAAGGGATGGAACAAGGTATTGATCAGGCTGACGGCGTTGCGGTCTTTGTCAACGACGGTGAGATAGACGGTATCGCGGTGCGGCGGCAGCGCGGAGGGCGGGAGGTTGCTGCGCCGGCGCCTGGGATCGATGAGTTGGCGCAATTCGGCGGCGTGCGCTTCCGACAGCCAGGTTTCGACAGGCACCAGTGAGTATTTCGGATCGGCCAGCACTGCGTCGCGATCGAGATAGGCGAGGCGAGCGGCCTCGATTTCAATATGGAGCCGCTCGACCGAGAGCGGATCGAGACTTGCGAGATCAAACCCTTGCAGGATATTGAGCATAGCGAGCGCCACGATGCCTTGACCATTGGGCGGGCATTCATAAACGTCGTAACCCCGATAACTGGTCGATACCGGCTTTACATAATCGCCGATGGCGGAATCGAAATCGGCCATCGTATGCAGGCCGCCCTTGCTCCGCAGATAGCCGACGATATCGTCGGCGACCCAGCCCGAATAAAAGCCCTCGCGCCCCTTGGCGGCGACGGTTTCGAGCGTACGGGCAAGGAGCGGAAGACGGATCACGGCGCCCGGTGCGGGAACCTTTCCGTTTTGTAAGTAGTTCTCTGCAGCCGTCGGGTCCTGCGCCAACATCTCGCCGCAGAGTTGCCAGTCGTAAGCGATGCGGCCATGGACGGCGAAACCGTCCCGGGCGTAGCGAATGGCGGGTTCCAGCAGATCGCCGAGATTGCGGGTGCCGTGCTGGGCGAGCAGTTGCGTCCAGGCGTCGATCGCGCCAGGGATCGTCACGGCATGCGCCGAACGCAACGGGATGCTGGTCATGCCGTTGGCGAGGTACCACTCGGCCTTGGCGGCGGCGGGTGCCCGACCCGACCCGTTGAAGGCGATGGGGGCGGTCCCTTTGGGCGCATTGGCGGGGGCATAGAGACAGAAACAATCGCCGCCGATGCTCGTCGATTGTGGTTCGACCACGCATTGCACCGCGACCGCCGCGATGGCGGCATCCATGGCATTGCCGCCGGCCAGCAGAGTGCGGATCGCGGTGATGCTCGATAGGGGGTGGGAGGTGGCCGCCATGCCGGCGGAGGCAATGACGGTGGAGCGGCCTGGCTGGTCGTATGCGCGCATGTTGATCTCCCCGGGACTGATTGGATCCTGCTTATAGCGACTGCCCGCCCCATAAAAAAGAACCGGCCGCAAATGCGACCGGCGAGTTTAACAGGGAGGTCGTTCGAAATACGCTCCGGGGGAGGCAAAATCGCGCATTCGAACGAGTCTAAATTAGCGCGTCGGATCGGCTGTAGCAGTGACGTGCGTCACAGTTTTGTTGGTTTATTGGTCACGACCGATGAGCGAATTCCCGCGCCAAGGGCAATTGCACGGCTGAAGGCATTACTCGATATTGTTCAAGGATTTCGCGCGTAACTTGCGTAAAGACAAGTGCGGCCATAACGGGAGGAACAACATGTTGAAGTCGCATACGGCTTTTCTATCGATTGTCGGGGCGTCGGCTCTGAGCACTCTTATCGCCGCGCCGTCTTTCGCGCAGAAAACGAAGGACACCGTGCGAATCGCGGTCGAGCAGCCGATCCAGACCGTCGATCTGATCTACGATCCGCAGCCGCAGACCACGTTGACCGGTAACACTGTCTTCGATTCTCTGCTTTGGTATGACGACGTGAAGCGCGAATTCGGCGGATTGCTCGCCCAATCGTGGAAGCGCGTCGACGACAAGACGATCGATTTCACGTTGAAACAGGGCGTCACGTTCCACAATGGTTCGGAATTCGACGCCGACGACGTGGTCTATATCATCGATCATGTCAGCGATCCCAAAACGAACTTTCGTTTCAAGGAAAATCGCTACGGCTGGATCGACTCGGTCGAGAAGCTCGGCAAATATGAGGTGCGCGTGCGCTCCAAGAGGGTCTATGCGCCGTTCATGCAAGCCATGGCCGTCAACCTTCCGATCTATCCGTCCGATGTGCACGAGAAGATCGAGAACAAAATGACCTTCGGTCGCAATCCCGTCGGCACCGGGCCGTTCCGCGTCGTCAGCATGAGCGAGAACGCCGGGGTGATCGAAGAAACGTGGAGCGGCTACAAGCACGGCAAGTATCCCGACGGCAAGGATCTGAAACAGGTCGGCGGCGTCGCGCGCGTGCATTTCCTGCCGATCCCCGACAAGCAGACGCAAGTCGCGCAGATGCTTGTCGGCAATATCGAGATTATGTACGAGGTCAACACCGACCAGGCCGAAGACCTGCGCAAGAATCCCGATCTGCGCGTGCTTGTCTATCCCAAGGTCCAGTTCATCTACGTCTCCATGGATGCGGCCAATCGCTCGGGTATTGGCGTGTTCAAAGATAAGCGGGTGCGTCTTGCCTTGCTGCACGCGATCGATCGCGAAGCGATGAGAAAGGCCTTTGTCCCGAAAGAAGCCGCGAACGAGCCTTTGCCGAACGGAATGTGCCACCCGTGGCACGTTGCGTGCGAAAGCACCTCGAAGCAGGTTGCGTACGATCCGGCCAAGGCGAAGGCCTTGCTCAAGGAGGCCGGACTCGAAGGCGGTTTCGATGTTCAGCTCGCCACTTGGGGCGCGTCGGCGCCACAGACGCAGGCGGTTGCCGGGTACCTGCGCGCTGTCGGTATCCGCGCGAGCGCCAATGTCATGCCGTTCGGGGTCTACAACAAGGTGCGCGACGACGGCCAGGTGAACGCTGTCGTCAGTCTCTGGGACAATGGCGGCGGGCAGCCCGACGTCAGCGGAACGGCCCACTTTTTCTTCGATCCGGGTTCGCGCAATTATAGCCACGACGCTCGGCTCTCCGAGCTTGCCGTCGCCGGTTCGAGCGAACTCGATCTCGATAAGCGCAAAGCGATCTATCGCGAAGCCTTCAATCGCGCCACCGACGAGGGGTTCTTCTATGCCCTGATGCCGCTGCCGGCCCTCGTCGTCCACAACAAGGACGTCACCCTACTGGGCGGGCATATGAGCCCGAAAGGATTCTTGCCGAACTATCTGTCCTGGGCGAAGTAGCCGTTTTACGAGGTCACGCAAACGGCAGGGCAGGGATTGTTCCTGAAGCCCGCCGTTTTTATCTAGCCCATATGGCCCCTTTCGAAGGTGATCAGTCGTGGCGTGATCTCGATCACTGCCTCGGGCCGCGACTGGTCGTACAAGCTGACATCAACGGCCGCGCTAAGGCCGAAAGTTTGAAAACGATGGGGCCATGAACACCGAAACCCTTACCCTGCTGCGTACGACGGTAGCCAAGATCGAGGCCCTGTGCGCCGACGGCCATTCGCTGGAAGACGCGTGCAAAAGCCTGGATGCCACGCCGCGCAGTTTTCGCCGCTGGACGGAAATTCTGGCCTATAGCCGCACCGACGAGAACGAGGTCCGCCACGACACCATCGGATCGATTCTGCCCGAGCTGGAGGCGGAGTTCGGGTGCACCAAATTCACGGCAGGCGAGGTCCTGTTCCGTCTGGGCGACTATGCCGACCATTTGTACGTGGTGATCAGCGGCTCGGTTTCGGTCGTCGAACTCGATGCCGTTATCGGTGCCGGCGAAATCGTCGGGGAGATCGGCGTTTTCTCCGAGGCGCATCGGCGCATGGCTACCGCGGTTTGCCTGGAAAATTGCGAACTGATCCGTTTGCCGCGTGAACGGGCGTTCGAATTAAGCTGTCGTAAGCCGACGATCGGCCTCGCGATGACCCAGATCATCGCGGAGCGCCTGAGCCAAAACGCGGAACAGGTCCGCGCCAATGTGACCCGGACCTATCCCTGCGGGACCTATTAGACGTCCAACCGGGCGGCTATTTATTCCTGGAACGCTTCTTCGCGTTTTTTGCGGATCGACGGCAATATCACCAGAAGCAGGACGAACGCGGCGATCAGCAACAGCGTCAGCGTGATCGGCCGATTGACGAAGATCATCGGGTCTCCGCGCGACAGGGTCATCGAGCGGCGCAGATTGTCCTCCATCTGCGGGCCGAGGATGAAGGCCAGCACGAACGGTGTCGGCTCCATATCGAACTTCACGAACATATAGCCGAGCAGGCAGAAGAACGCCGTCAGCCAGATGTCCATCAGGCTATTGTTGATCGTGTAGATGCCGATCAGGCTCAGCACCAGGATGATGGGGAACAACGCCCGATAGGGAACCTTCAGCACCTTCACCCACATGCCGATCATCGGCAGGTTGATGACCAACAGCATCAAATTGCCGATCCACATGCTGGCGACGATGCCCCAGAACAGATCGGGCCGTTTGTCGAGCACGGCCGCGCCCGGATTCATGCCTTGGATGATCAAGGCGCCCATCATCAATGCCATCATAACGTTGCCGGGGATGCCGAGCGTCAGCAGCGGAATGAACGAAGTCTGCGCCGCGGCGTTATTGGCCGATTCAGGCCCTGCCACACCTTCTGGAGCGCCCTTGCCGAAGCGCGACGGATCTTTCGCGAGCCGCTTCTCCGTCGTGTAGCTGGCAAAGGACGCCAAGACCGCGCCTCCGCCCGGCAGGATGCCCAGCAGCGAGCCGATACCGGTCCCGCGCAGGACGGCCGGCCAGCACTGTTTGAATTCCTGCATGTTGGGCCACAGACCCGTGATCTTGGTATCGAGCAATTTGCGTTCCTGGGGACGCTCCAAGTTCATGACGACTTCGACAATGCCGAACAGGCCCATGACGACCGGCAAGAATCCGATGCCGTCCCATAGTTCTGAGATGCCGAACGTATAGCGCGCAAGGCCGGTCTGCACGTCGGTGCCGACAATCCCGAACAGCAAGCCCGCGAAAATCATGGCCAGCGCTTTCAGGACCGATCCGCGCGCCATGACGACGGCGGCGATCAGACCCAAGGCCATCAACGCGAAATATTCGGGCGAGGCAAATTTTTGCGACAAGGCCGCCAATATTGGCGCGAAGGCAGCAATGAAGACCGTGCCGACGCAACCCGCGAAGAACGAGCCGAGTGCGGCTATTGCGAGCGCCGAGCCCGCGCGCCCATTGCGCGCCATCTGATAGCCGTCCAGACATGTTACGACCGACGAAGTTTCGCCCGGCATGTTGATGAGGATGGCCGTTGTCGAGCCGCCGTATTGCGCGCCGTAGTAGATGCCGGCGAGCATGACGAGCGAGGAGAGGGGATCGAGGCCGTAGGTGGCCGGCAGCAGCATCGCGACGGTCGCGATGGGACCGATGCCGGGCAGCACGCCGATCAGGGTACCGAGCATGCAGCCGATCAGGCAGAAACCTAGGTTCTGGAACGTGAAGACAAGCCCGAAGCCGTAAGTAAGATTGGCGATAACGTCCATGGGCTAATAATCCCCGAAGAAGACTGGTATTGGCTGACGCAGTCCGTAGACGAAGACCGCCACGCACGCGATAGACACGATCGCGCTTAGGATCAGCGCTTCTTTCCGCCGGACCTCGGTGGAGGCGAATGCGGCGATTAAGGGAACGACGAAGGCGGTTACCAAAAGCCCAGCGCTATTGATCAATGCTCCGAACAAAATGATCGCAACGGTAACAATCGACAGGCCGCGCCAATTGGGGGTTGCGACCTTGGGCCCCTCGCTGAACGAAAACGCCAATCCCCCGATGACAATCCCGAAGCCGATGAGAAGCCAGCTCAGCGTGAGCGGAAAGAATCCTGGGCCCATGCGTGCGAGGGTGCCGAAGCGATAGTCGCGGCCAAACCACAGGCAGATGCAGCCGAGCAGGATAAACAAGATTGCCGCGCCCAGGTCTTGGGGCTTTTTAAGGCGTATCATGATTGGCGTTCCGGTGAATATGAAACCGGCCCGCGCTGCAATTCAAGCAGCGCGGGCCGGTCAGATTTCGGCTATTGCGGTTGGATCTTTGCGAGCTTCGCGTATTTGCCCCAATTGTCGATGTCGCCGGGGATCATCTGTTTGATCGCGGCGGAACCGGCCATATAAGGCTCGGCACCGAAGCGGACCATGTCGGTCTTGGTCTGCGGATCGGCAACGATCTGCGCGAACAGGCCTTCGAGTTTCTTGATGATTTCGGCCGGTGTACCTTTCGGCGCCATCGCAAGCCACCATGCGCCTAGATCGTAGCCCGGCAGGCCGGCGGCCTTCATGCCAGGGATAGTCGGCGCGATCGAGGTGCCTTCGGCGAACGTCACGGCCAACGGACGGAAGCGGTTCTGCTCTGCCTGCCCCAGCAAGAACGTCGCGTCGCTGAAGATGAAGTCGATCTGGCCCGACGCCAAGTCCGGCATCACCTGAGGCGTGCCCTTATACGAAACGCCCAGCGCATTGGTGCCTGCCATCGACTGATAAAGTTCGGTCGAAACCTGCGCGAAGGCGCTGGAATAGCCGTAGGTCGCCTTGTCGCCCTTTGCCTTCAGCGTCGCCGTCAATTCCGCAAGCGTTTTGATCGGCGAGGATGGATCGACACCGACCATGAACGGTAGCTTGATGAGCGTGTGAATCGGTTCGAAGTCGGTCTTCGGATCGTAATTGATCTGCTTGAACAGATGCGGCGCCGAAGAGAGCGTCGAATTGCCCGCGGTGATCATCAGTGTATAACCGTCGGGTTTCGCGGCCTTAAAGGTTGTCGCTGCAATGGTCGTCAGCGCGCCGTCTTTGTTTTCGACGATAACCGTACGGCCCGACGCTTTGGCCAGTTTTTCGGCGAAATAGCGTGTGATGATGTCGGCACCGGTACCCGGGGCATAGCCGCAAATGACGTGAATATCTTTATCCGGATATTGGGCCTGGGCGGTGCCGGGCAGTGCAAGCAATCCACCCAGCGCCAAAGCTCCCAGCGATAACGTCAATTTTTGAAAACGTTTCATTGAAATCTCCCCATCGTAAATACGCGACGACCGCAAAAAGGCCACCTTGGGACAGGTTCTTATCATGGGCGTTGCGCCAAGACTAGGTGCCGCGGGGCAATCCGGTCCTGTGGCGGAGCGGCGGGGGGGCAGCGACATTCTCGATGGTGGACGGCTAATGGCGGACTCCGGCTCTCGTACTTATCAATTTCGCACACCTCAAAGATGCGCGGCGGGATCCATGCGCTGATGCAAGATGCGGACGACAGCGCGGCTGGAATCGGATTGGCGGTAAAACACGAAATGCGATCCGACTGCGTAATTGAAATAGCCGTCGCGGACATCGACAGCATGCCCAACCTTCACCCCTGCCGCGAGCCCTTCAAATGCCGCCACGATGTCAGCGTGATAAGAATCTGCCTGTTCGAGCGACCACGTCTTGAACGTGTAGAGCCAGATTTCTTCCAGATCGGCTTCCGCCAGAGGGGAGAGTTTGTCCGGGCGGACGTCACCGGACATGCTTGTCGCGCATTCGTCGGAGGAATGCGCGATTGTCGAATTCGGTGGGCGGCCCAGATTGCTCACCGGCGATCAAGGCGTCCCGCAACGCCTTCACCTTCGCCTCGTGTTCTTCGAGCAATCGCAGTCCCGCGCGCACCACTTCGCTCGCCGAGCCGAACCGGCCATGAGCTACTTGCTCATCGATGAAGTCGGCGAAGTGATCGCCAAGGGTGATCGAGGTGTTTTTGGCCATTCGAGCCTCCTGATACCAATATATACTATATTTGGGTATCTACGCAAAGCTGTGGCGGACCCCGCCGGAAACGCGGTGGTCGGAGAACATCTTATGGCACCAGCCCGCCGGAGCGCCCGGACTCCCCGAGCCGTGAAGGCTGTCACCAGGCCCACGGCAGCCCCGCCAGTACCCGAACAGGCGACCGCCGCAGAACCCGGGGCCGCCGCAGCTCTTTTAAAATCGTCGCTGAAATTACCTTTGCTCATCGTCGCCCCCTGGCCTCGAAATTAGGGAAGAAGACGTCTGTCCTCCTCCGCTGTCGCTTCGCCCGCCCATAACAGCAACACCGCCACTAACAACGCCTGCATGACATTCCCCCCATGTAGCTGGTCACGCAGCTAACGATGACACCTGACGGAAGATCGACGGATCGTGCAGCTAAAACTCGACCGTTAGAAACGCAGACTGGAAGTCCGTCATGTTTCGACGATCGCAGTTCGCCGCGAATAGCCAGAGGTTGACGATGGGGGCAGGCTCGGTAGCCTGATCTAAGTGGTCGTCAATTGAATCAGGGATCGTTGCGGCATCGCAATAATATGGGCCGCGTTAACTGCGTTCGGAGTTGTCGTCCGATGACTAACCTAACGTATTACGCCTACACCTTAAGCGCGCTTTGCGGGTGGCAGATAAAGTGTATTTTTGAATGACTGATCGATGAGTGTCCCCCGACACGAAGGATCAGGTAACCCTAGTCCAACTCGCCGCCTTTCTCGGGCGGCTTTTTTCTGCCTTCGCGGATCAGGCGACAAACGCGGACTGGCGAATGCGGCCTGCGAACTCGCCATCAGGAAAGTAAATTTGTGAATCAAATCTCGGCGTTTTTTTGTCGCCTAAGGTGTCGCCTAAGAGAAATACAAACCTTAGATAAACTCTAAAAAATCGCTCAATGCATTGAAAAGAATGGTGCCCCCAGAGAGACTCGAACTCCCGACCCCCTGATTACAAATCAGGTGCTCTACCAACTGAGCTATAGGGGCACAGGGAAAAGGATTAAACCCGCCCCATTGGCGGGTCAAGTTCGTGCCAAGCCGCCCGGTCGGGATGACTCTCGTTCAGCCTGCCATCGCTTCCGTCGCGAGCTGACGCGGTACAATGTCCTTATCGATAACATTGCATCGCGCATCGTGGGCTCAGGCCGCGTCAGCGACCTCGACGGATAGTTTCAGATTGAGCGCCTTTAAGGTGCTGGTCAGCGTCGATAGTCGCGGATCGCCCTTCGCGCTAAACGCTTTGGCCAACCCGACGCGCGTCATGCCGGTTTTCTCGGCCAGCGCGGTCCACCCCTTCGCCTTGGCGACGATACCAAGGGCATGGGCGATATAATTGGCATCGCCGCTCTCGAAGGCATCGGCCAGAAGCTCGGCTTGCGCTTCGGGCGTCTGGAAATATTCGGCGGTCTCGAAAGGAACCGACTCCTTCTTCACTCCGGCCTTCTTGATGACGGGCTTCGCGGCCTTTTTCGAATGCGCATTACTCGTTCTCCTTTGCTAATTCGATTGCCTTCGCGATGTCTTTCCTCTGCGTGCTCTTGTCTTCGTCGCGACTGATAGCACTCTACCGAAGTGCCCGAGTAGAGTTAGAAGGCGCGGCAACTGCTGCGACACCAACGTAACATCTTGGCAAATGAAGGGTTTTAGTTGGCAATTAAAATTTTCAGGATGCCCTCTACATGGGATTGCCATTGATAATAACGCATCACGGTCAAGAAGGTCCGCTAGCAGCATACTTGGAAATTGATGGGGTCGCTGCTTACGCTCAGTGTGGGTGGGATAGCCCGGAAGTAGCGTCGTTCATGTTTCACATCATTCCGCCGTTGAAGGTCGAGGGGACAGGACCTTGGATTGGTAAAGGCGTGCGGGCATCGGCGATGGAGGAAGACAGCGATTGTTTATGGGGGTGGCTTCAATGGCGTTCGTGCAAGCCGAATGAAATGGGGCCGGTTGTGGCCGAAGCTGAAGAAGCTTTGTGTCTGTTCATTTTGGATATGACTGAGCCCCGGACTTGCTGATTCACTCGCTGGGCCAACAGCACGGCTCCTCGCAAGCGGTGGACAATGCTTTTTGCCTTCCGCAAGATGCTTCCATAATCACGAATAAGGGGGAGGCATCATGACTTTGAATATTCGCAGGGTCGTCACCGGGCACGATAAAAACGGCAAGGCCATCGTCATCTCGGATGGGCAGCCCAAACGCACGCGGACTCTGCCCGCCATCGACCAAGCCCTTTTATGGGTGACCGATCGCACGCCGGCCACGAATGCCGGCGATGCGGATGCAGGCGATGTCGATATCGGCATTCCGCCGCCGGCGAAGGGTTCGATTTTTCGGGTCATCGATTTCATGCCAGAGACCGGCGCCCATGCGGCTCCGGGCCATACGCCGGAGGGCGTCGACCGGCCGGTCGGTGCCCGCCATCCCGGCATGCACCGCACCAACAGTGTCGATTACGCCATCGTCATGGACGGCGAGATCGACATGCTGCTCGACGATTCCGAAGTGCATCTGAATACGGGCGATGTCGTGATCCAACGCGGCACTTATCATGCGTGGGCCAATCGAGGAACCAAGCCGTGCAAGATATTCTTCATCCTGATCGATGCCGATCCGGTCGCGTGACGATGGTTCGCGCGTGTCGAGTTATCCGGGTTAAAAAAGGGCCGTCATGGCCCGACTTGTTCGGGCCATCCACGGGCTTAAGCGCGTCGGTGCGAAACGAGAAAAGAAGCGTGGATGCCCGTAACAAGTACAGGCATGACGGAGCTAATTTGATCTCGCACCATGAACAGTTCGAACATGCAATTCGCGTCGGGCGGCGATGAAAGATCTTGGCACCTTCGATTACATCGTCGTCGGAGCGGGCAGCGCGGGATGTGTGCTCGCCAATCGCCTGAGCGCCGATCCGCGCAACAAGGTCTTGCTGATCGAAGCGGGCGGCAAGGACGATTATATCTGGGTCAAAATTCCCGTCGGCTATCTCTATTGCATGGGCAATCCGCGCACCGACTGGGGCTTCGCCACCGAAGCCGAACCCGGCCTCAATGGGCGCGCGATTTCCTATCCGCGCGGCAAGGTGCTGGGCGGATGCTCGTCGATCAACGGCATGATCTATATGCGCGGTCAGGCGCGCGACTACGATACCTGGCGTCAGATGGGCAACGCGGGTTGGGGATGGGACGACATCCTGCCTTATTTCAAGAAATCGGAAGATCAAGCGGCGGTGCCGGCGGACGATATGCACGCATCGGGCGGCGAATGGCGCGTCGAGAAACAAAGATT
>CAMDWJ010000029.1 GCA_945877815.1 Caenispirillum bisanense | reverse complement strand
CCCCCGTCGAGGGGGAGGGAGGGAATAAAAAAAGCCCTCCCTCCCCCTCGACGGGGGAGGGTTGGGGTGGGGGTGAATCGGGTATCTGCTCGTTACTCACAACAACCCCGCCCGTTCGAGCACGCCGTCCAAGCGCTTTTCCAATTCGGGCAGGGCCGGCATCATCGGCAGGCGATGTTCGTTCTGCGGGATTAGCCCAAGCTTCTTCATCATATATTTGATGGGCGTGGGATTGGTGTCGTAGAAGACCGCCTGATTGATCTCGAACAATCGCTCGTGAAGTGCCCGGCCCTTTTTCAGATCGCCCGCGAAGACGGCTTCGCAGATCTCGGCGAGCAGATCGGGGCGCAGATTGCCGACCGCGTTCATTAGGCCGACAGCACCGACCGCCATCATCGGGAAGGAGAGATCTTCAAGCCCGACGAAGATGCGCATCTCGGGCCAGGCATTGAGACATTCGGACACGAAGCCCAAATTGTCGACCGCGTGTTTCATGCCGATGAAGCTCGGCGAACGCTCCTTGAGCGTCTTGACCGTATCGAGCGTGATGGAAACCGCAGCACGCCCGGGGATGTGATAGATCATCCATGGCGTCTTATGTTTCTTGGTGACCGCGAGATAATATTCGATGAGGCCGCGCTGCGGCGGGCGGATGTAATAGGGTGTCACGATCAGCAGGCAATCGGCACCCGCCTTTACTGCGTGATCGGTCAGCGCCACCGTCTCGGCGAGACTTTGCGAGCCGGAAGCGACCACGACGGGCAGGCGGCCCTTCACCGTTTTCATCGCGACATCGACAATTCGGTTACGCTCCTCGACGGTCAGGGTCGAGGGCTCCGACGTCGTGCCGTTGACGAGAATGCCGTGCGAGCCCTTGTCGATCTGGAATTGGACCAGCCGTGCATAGGACTCGTAATCCACCGCGCCGTCCTTGAACGGTGTGATCAGCGGCGGGATCGATCCCTTCAAGTCTTCGATACGAAACGGCATGTCTTCTCCCTTAGTGTTATTTCGATCCCAGTCTTTCACGGAGTATCGATGGCCCGGCCGGAAGACTCAATGCTGGGGCCCGCGAGGCGCGAATCCCGGCCCGACGTCGCACAACTGCATCGTCATAATCCTGTCCTCGTCGCCAAATCGGTTAGGATAACCGGCAACCGAGGCTTCCAGAGAAAGAAAGGGATCGCATGGCGCACGACACACTTCAATCGGACGATTTGTCCGTACCGGCAGGCGTCTTCGTGCAGGCGACCCGCGTCGAAGCTAAGGGGCATTTCATCTATGTCTCAGGCCTGACCAGCCGCAACCGCGACGGCAGCGTCTTCGGCGTTGGCGATATCCGCGCCCAGACGACGCATATCCTGGAAAACTTGCGCAAGATCTTGGCGACCGCGGGCGCCACGCTCGACGATGTCTGCCGCGTCGTGGTCTACGTCACTGACATGGACGATTTCGCGGCGATCCATGAGGTGCGCGCGCAGTTTTTCGTCGAGGCACGGCCGGCTTCGACGATGGTCGAGGTCTCGCGCCTCGTGCATCCCGACATGAAAATCGAGATCGAGGCGACCGCCCACGTCCGTAACTAAGCGGGCGGCAGAGGTGCGCGTCCGAGGATTAGGTCGGAGGCCTTGTCCGCGATCATCATCACCGGCGCATTGATGTTGCCGCCGACCACATCGGGCATAATCGAGGCGTCGGCGACGCGCAAACCTTCGATCCCGCGCACTTTTAGCTGCGGATCGACGACCGAGTCCTCATCGATGCCCATGCGGCAAGTGCCGCACGGATGAAACACCGTGCGCACCGTTTCGCGTATATAGGCGTCGATCTCGTCGTCCGATTGGACCTTCAGACCCGGCAGGCGCTCCGGCCCGCGTGCGAAATCGAAGGCGGGCTGACCCAGCACGCGGCGCGTGATGTGGAAGGCCGAGCGCATGGCGCGGCGGTCGGCTTCGGTGCTGAGGAAATTATTCACGAAGCGCGGGGCCACGCGGGGGTCGGGCGATGCGAGACGCACGGTGCCGCGCGCCTCGGGGCGAAGATGACAGACCGTCACGCCGATCCCGTCGGCTTTGGGCGCGATCACGCCCGGAAACCAAGGGCCCATTTCCGGCGAATAGCCGCGGAACAGAAGTTGCAGATCGGGGAGGTCGATCTCGGCGGCACTTTTGACGAAAGCCGTACCGGACGCGAGCGGCAGTGTCGCCGGTCCGGTGCGCAGGAACCAGGCGCGCAAAAGGTTGAACGCCAGGCGGTCGGCGCGGAGCTGGCTATGTAGATCGCCGTGTGACATGCGCGCGCAATCGATGCCGAACGCCGGATGGTCTTGCAGATTGGCGCCGACGCTCGGCCGATCGAGCACAACAGGAATGCCCATGTCGGCGATAGGATCGGCGGGTCCTATCCCCGAGCGCATCAGGATTTGCGGCGAATTGTAGGCGCCGGCGGCGAGCACGATCTCGCGGCGCGCATGGGCGCGACGTGTCTCGCCGCCCACCGCGTAGATCACGCTCGTCGCACGCCGTCCTTGGAAATCGAGCCGGTCGACCAGCGCGTCGACGACCAGCTTGAGGTTCGCGCGGCCGAGCGCCGGCCGCAGAAATCGGTCGGCCGAGTTCGAGCGTCGTCCCATGCCGATGTTGAACTGGAAGCGGTCGAAACCTTCCTGGGCTTTGCCGTTGTAATCCTCGGTGATCGCAAATCCTGCGCTGCGCCCCGCATCGAGCCAAGCCTGCATCAAGGGGTCCGTGGTCGGCGTCGGTTGAGTGAGGATCGGACCGGCATCGCCGCGATAGTTGTCGGCGCCCTTGAGATAGGTTTCGCACCGCTTGAAATAAGGCAGCACGTGATCGTATCCCCACTCGCGCAATCCTTTTTGCGCCCAGCGATCGTAGTCGCCGGCATTGCCGCGCACATAGGCCATCATATTGATCGAGGCCGATCCGCCGAGGACCTTGCCGCGCGGATGGAAGATATTGCGATTGTCGGCGGCGGGTTCCGGCTCGGAATAATAGTTCCAGTTGAAATCCGGCCGGTTCCAGACGCGCGCCACGCCGATCGGTAGGTGGAGCAACGGGTGGCGGTCGCGGCCGCCAGCCTCGAGGACGAGGACGCGGTTTACGCCGTCGGCGCTGAGGCGTTCGGCCAGGATACAGCCCGCCGATCCTGCGCCGACGATCACGTAATCGAATGTTTCCGACGCTTCCCCCGACATGGCGCGCATCATGGTCGCTGCGACCGGTGCTGTAAACGCGCCATTATCACGGTTGAAGAAGCGAGGTAGCCATCTATACAGTCGCGGCAACGGACCAATTGGGAGGTCGATATGAAATTCGGAATCGGTCAGGCAGTTCCGCGCAAGGAAGATCCACGCTTTCTGACGGGGCGCGGGCGCTATGTCGACGATATCGAATTGGCGCGCATGAGCTACGGGTACGTCGTGCGCTCGCCCCATGCCAATGCGCGCATCAGATCGATCGATGTCGCCGCAGCCAAGGCGGCACCCGGCGTGCTCGCCGTGCTCACAGGTGCGGATTACAAGGCCGACGGCCTCGGCGAAATCCACTGCCACTTCCCGGTTCCGTTGCTTGCCGGTTCGCCGGTGTCCTCGCCCTCTCCGGCACTCGCGCTCGATGTCGTTAAAATGGTCGGTGCACCCGTCGCCTTCATCGTCGCGGGCAGCATGGCCGAGGCGAAGGATGCCTCGGAGCTGATCGAGATCGATTACGACATGCTTCCGTCCGTCACCTCGGTCGAAGAGGCGGTAAAACCGGGTGCGCCGAAGGTGTGGGATCATGCCAAGGACAACCATTCCTTCACCATCGCGCTCGGCGATGCCGCCAAGGTCGACGCCGCCTTTGCCGCAGCCGCGCACGTATCTAAGGCGCGTCTTATCAATAATCGCGTGACCACGAATTCGATGGAACCGCGCGGCATGGTCGGCATCCACGACGCCGGGACGGACAGCTATATCCTGCATCACAGCGGACAGGCGCCGCATCTGCTGCGCCAGTCGCTCGCCCAGGAGATTTTCCATATGCCCGAAACCAACTTCCGCGTGATCTCGCCCGATGTCGGCGGCGGCTTCGGCATGAAGGGCGGAGTGTATCCGGAAGATATCCTGGTGCCGTGGGCGGCGAAAAAAGTCGGCCGGCCGGTCAAATGGATCGGCGACCGCGTTGAATCGATGCAGAGCGACGCGCACGGCCGCGACCAGATCGTGACGGTCGAGATGGCTTTCGACAAGGATGGACGGATCATGGCGCTGCGCGCAAATTCCGATTTCGGCGTCGGCGCGTACCTCTCGCAGAACGCCTGCATCACGCCGATGTTCGCCGTCACTCTGTCGTCCGGCGTCTATGCGATCCCCGCGATCCGCGCATCGACGCGCGGCATCTTCACCAATTGCGCCTCGACTGCGCCGTACCGTGGCGCGGGTCGGCCCGAAGCCTCCTACATGCTCGAACGGCTGATCGATCAGGCGGCGCGCGAGATGAAGATCGATCCGGTGGAGATGCGGCGGCGCAATCTGATTAAGGCGGCTCAAATGCCGTTCCAGACGGCGCTGTTCTATGCCTACGATTCCGGCGATTTCGAAGCGGTCATGGACCATACGATGATATTGGCGGATTGGGCGGGCTTCGAGACGCGGCGTGCGGACTCGGCCAAGCGCGGTAAGCTGCGAGGGCGCGGCATGGCGTGTTATCTGGAATCGGCCACCATCTTCAACGACCGGATGGAAATCCGCTTCGATCCCTCCGGCGCGGTGACCATCCTGGCCGGCACCTTCAGCCACGGCCAGGGGCACGAGACGGCCTATGCGCAATTGGCGTCGGCCTTCCTCGGTGTCGATTTCGAATCCGTGAAGTTGATCCAGGGCGACACGGACGCGGTCTCGATCGGGCGCGGCACTTACGGGTCGCGCTCCATCACCATTGGCGGTTCGGCGCTCAAGATCGCCGCCGACAAGATCATCGAGCGTGGCCGGAAAATCGCCGCCCATTTGATGGAGACGGCCGAGGGCGATATCGAATTCGCCGATGGCGATTTCACCGTGAAGGGAACCGACAAGAAGGTCGGTATCACCGATGTCGCCAAGGCATCGTACGATCCGATGAGGTTCCCGCCGCATCTCGGCCTTGGGCTCGAAGCGGTCGGCGATTTCAACCCCGGGCCGGGCAACTTCCCGAACGGCTGCCAGATAGCGGAAGTCGAGATCGATCTCGAAACCGGCCATGTCGAGCTGGCGCGTCTCATCGTTGCCGACGATGTCGGTACGGTCATCAATCCTCTGCTTCTTAAGGGCCAACTCCATGGCGGCGTAACGCAAGGCATCGGGCAAGCGCTGCTGGAGAACATCGTCTACGACAAGGATAGCGGACAGCTGATTTCGTCGTCCTTCATGGATTACTGCATGCCGCGTGCCGACGACGTGCCGAATTTCGAAACCGACGTGCATCCGATCCCGACCAATCAAAATCCATTGGGCGTGAAGGGCGGTGGAGAAACCGGAACGGTCGGCGCCCCGGCAGCGGTGATGAATGCGGTCGCCGATGCGCTGATTTCACGCGGCAAAGTGCCCGTCGACATGCCGGCGACGCCGGAGAAGGTCTGGAAGGCGCTGAACGCGGCGTAAGAGAGTTATAGATATTTTATCGTCATGGCCGCACTTGTTGCGGCTATCCTCGGAGAAAAGCGCGATAGCGCGAAAAGACTCGTGGATGCCCGGACCAAGTCCGGGCAAGATGGGCCATTTTACGCCCTGATCCGCTTCGGAATGATCTCGTGGCGGCGATCGAAGTTCATGATCTTCGCCGCGTTGCGCCAGTAGATGTCCTCTTTCCAAGCGGGATCGATCTCGAGCGAATCGATGAGCGCGATCCTGCTGCCGATGCGATCCGCGTCCTTTTCGTCATCGATCGCGGCTCCGCTGGCAAACAAAATCCTATCTCGCGGATAATGTGCGAGTCCGCGTTCGATCGTCTCGCGCGTGCCGCAGAGCATTGTGTCCGTGTAGAAATCCTTGAAATATTCCGCGTGCGGTTTTTTGAGGCGCTTAGGGCGGCGCTCGAAATCGGTCACACGCCCGAAGGCCGGCTGGTCCGTGGCCGAACGGTCTGTCACCATCGGCATCATCTCGCCCATACGGTGGGTGAGGATCTTAATGCCCGGCAGCTTGTCCATCAGGCCGGAAAAGACGAGCCGGGCCTGGGCGACTGTCGTCTCGAACGGCTCGCCCAACGTCATCCAGATTCCGTATTGCGCGCGCACTTCGTTGACATGTTTCGACATCTCGCCACCCTGTACCGGATGCATGACCATCGGCACGTCGAGCGTGTAACAGGCGTGAAAGATCGGAAAATATTCGGCGAGGTCGAGGGCGCGACCGTTGACGTTGGTGAAGATCTGTACGCCAAGCGCGCCGAGATCCTTGACGGCACGATAAATCTCCGCGACGGCGGCATCCGATGTTGCCATCGGCAGCGATGCGAGGAAGCCCGGAAAACGATCCGGATGGAGTGCTACGATTTCGGCCATGCCGTCATTGGCGAGGCGCGCCATGTCGATCGCGACCTCCGGGGTAAATAGGGCCTCGAGCGGCGGCGCGGTCAGTGCCAGGATCTGCTCGTAGCCGTCGAACATATCCATCAGCCTGAATCGTGCATCGAGATCCATCAGCGCCGGACCCAGGCGAACATCGTCGGTCAGCGCCGATTTGCGGTCGATCTGCGTGCGCATCCTGTCCCAATAAACCTTGGGAAAGACGTGATTGATGGCATCGACCTTACGCATGACGGTACTTCGGCTCTTTCGGCAGCGGTTGTCTGGAAGGATGTCTCTAGGTAGTCCCGCCGACTCTTGGCGGCCATGACGTGTTTCCCGTATTGGAGATGGTGGTTCACACAGGCCGGAACGATAGCTTCCACAAGGTCCGGCGTCTGGAGCGTGTGAAGCAGGTAGGAATTGCCCGGCAGCGGTGCGCTGGGCCCCGTTAACCCCGTTCGGTGGGAAGGGATTGGTGGAAGCCCTCCGCCAGTATAGAAACGGCCCATGTGCGGGATTGCCGGGATATTGTCCTATCGAGCCGCGGGTGCAGCCGACCGCGGCCTGCTCACCCGCATGACAGGGGCGCTTGCCCATCGCGGTCCGGACGGCGAGGGCGTCTGGATGTCGCCGGACGGCTCGGCCGGGCTCGGCCACCGCCGACTCACCATCATCGACCTCTCGGAAATCGCAAACCAGCCGATGCCGAACCAGGACGGTTCGATGTTCATCGTCTTCAACGGTGAAATCTACAATCACGTGGCGTTGCGCGCCGAACTCGTGGCCGCCGGGTACAAATTCCGCACCGACCATTCCGACACCGAGGTTCTGATCCACGGTTACGAGCACTGGGGTATCGACGGGCTACTGCCGCGATTGCAAGGCATGTTCGCCTTCGCGATTTGGGACCACCGCAAGCGTCGCCTGACGCTTGCCCGCGACCGGGTGGGAATCAAGCCAATCTATTTCACGCGGCACGACGGCGAGTTCCACTTCGCATCCGAGATCAAGGGGCTCCTGGCCGATACGCGCCTGCCGCGCCGTGTGTGCCCGATCGCGCTCTATCACTATCTCACCTATCTCACGACGCCGGCCCCGCTCACCATGTTCGACGGCATCTATAAGCTGCCGTGCTCGACCTATCTGGAAATCGAAGCCGACGGCACGATGCGCAGCCAGCTTTATTGGGACGCGGCACCCGGCCGTGGCATCGAGCCAGAGCGCGTCGCGCGCCTCAGCGAAAGCGAGCGTTTCGACTATTATGTGGACGGGGTACGTGAGCGTCTCGAGAAAGCCGTCGAATCGCATATGATGTCCGACGTGCCCTATGGCGCGTTCCTGTCAGGCGGCATCGATTCCTCGGCCAATGTCGCCTTGATGGACCGGTTCACAGATAAGCCGGTCAATACCTTCACCGTCGGGTTCAGCGATCATAAACATCTCAACGAGCTCGACCACGCGCGCCGCATCGCCACGCTGTTCAAGACCAATCATCACGAAGTCTTGGTGAACGAGGCCGACATGATCGGTTATGTCGCTGATCTGGTGCATCAGCAGGATGAACCCCTCGCCGATTGGGTCTGCATCCCGCTCCATTTCGTTTCCGAACTCGCGCGCAAGGCAGGCATCAAGGTCATTCAGGTGGGCGAGGGATCGGATGAGCAGTTTTGCGGCTACCGCAGCTACATGGCGCAGCTTACGTTGCATCGGGTGATGAGTGCGCTGCCCCAAGCCGTGCAGCGCGGCATGGCCTGGGGCGGCGGTATCCTCGCGCGGTCGCAGGACCGTTTCGGCCTCTATGCTGAGGTAACCCAGCGTATGGCGATGGGGCGCGAGCCCTTCTGGTCCGGATCGATTGCGTTCTGGGAATCGCAAAAGCGGGATCTGCTGAATGGGTTCACGGTACCGATGCCGACGGGGGCTGAGGATGTGATCCGCGCCGGGATGCTCGATCCGGCGATTCTGAAACCGGACAGTTTCGAGGTCGCGCACTCTTACCTAGCGCCCTTCGATCGAGACCATCCGGGACGCGATCAACTGACACGCATGATTCACAACGAGTTCAAATTGCGTTTGCCCGAATTGCTGCTGATGCGTGTCGACAAAATCACGATGGCTTCCTCGCTCGAGGCGCGCGTGCCGTTTCTCGATCACGCGCTGGTCGAATTCACGATGGACATCCCGCAAGGCGCGAAGGTCAAAAGCGGCGATCCGAAGCATCTGTTGAAGCGCGCAGTGGCCGGGATCATTCCAGACGACATCATCAATCGCAAGAAGATGGGGTTCGCGGCACCAATGGCGGACTGGCTGCGCGGCGGTTTCGGCGCTCAGGCCGAACGACAGATATTATCGTCGCCGATGCTTGCCGAGATCGGTTTCGACCGCGCTATTGTTGCAGGCTTGATCTCGGATCATCGCAGTGGACGGCGCGACACCTCGTTGTCGGTCTGGGTACTGTATAATCTCGCGGCTTGGCACGCCCATTGGATCGAGGGCCGGGGGATGGAAGCGGCCGCCTAACGGCGTACGACCCGCGCGAAGACTTTCTCCAATTCCACCGCTTGCGCATCCCAACCGAATTGACGAAGTCCGGCCGGAATTGGGCCCGCATTGCGTTCGAAACGGTTGAGCGCGTCGCTGAGGCCGTGCGCGATCTCGTTCTCCGAGCGGCAATTGTGAAAAATGCCTTCGGCGCGATCGACAATATCGTTGGCTTCATCATGATCGGACGGAAAGGCGATGATCGGCCGCCGCGCTGCCAACAATTCGATGGTCTTGTGATGGAACGTGCGCGCGCTGGTCACGTAAAGATTGACGAAGGATTGGCGGTGCAGTTCCTGCAATTCGTCGATGGGAACGAATCCACCGGCCTTCGCCTCAATGGGAAGCTTCGCGCGCGCTAGCGCCGCACCGACTTCGTACAGATCGTTGCCGCGATAGATGAACATGAGACGCCGCCTCACCTCGTCGGATTGGCGGCTCGCCCAGGCGGCAATCGCGCTCAACAGGGGCTTCAGTGCGAGACCGCCATAGACGCTGCCGGTTAACGTCATAACGATTGGCCCGCCGGCATCGACGGATTCTGTATCGCGGATCGTTTCGGTCGCGAAGCCGCTATAGACGACATGGAAATCGGATCCGAACCAGGGCCGGACATGATCGGCATGGGTTTGCGAAAACGCCGTCCAGGCGGCGGCATCGCGATAGCGCGCAGCCAGGCGGTTGCGCAACGGTCCGGGAATGAAGCTGGCCCAGAAATCCTTGACGTCCGCGACCCATGGGCAACCAGCGGCATGGGCGATGTCCTGGGCGAGACGCCAACAATCGGTGCTGCCGAAATTCGCCCAAACCACATCGGGCTTGAAATGCTCGGCCAACACTTGGGCATAAGGTTTAGCGCCGGCGCGCCAGTCGGCGAACAATCCGCCGTGACGCAGATATTGATCCGCGATCACGGCCTGGCGAATGCCCCACGGCCAGAGTCCGCGGCGCAATGCGGTGAGAATCAGGCGGCGCTTCGGCGCGCAGGCCACCACCATGGGCGAGGGTTCCTGCCCGGCCTTCAACATCTCGGCGATATCGCGGGGCGACGGGACGGGGCCGGCGCCACGTAAGCTTTCGGTCACCAGGGCCACGCGATGTCCGCGTGTGGCGAGGGCGCGGGCAAATTCGCGCATCCGCGTCGCGCAGATATGCGGCGTATCGGGGTGGCAGTGATTGACCAGAACGATGCGCATCAGTGTGCTTCGGCGAACACGGGAAGAACGGGTTGACGCGCGATCCGCGCGACGAAATGCCGACGCCAGGCCTGTTCCATGAATGGTCGCCACAAAACGCCGGCGAGATGGGTCTCGCCACGCTCGAAACGAGCCAGAACGGCGCGCCACCAATGGGCGCGCCAAAAGCCGGTCCCGCCGAAATTCGGATCTTCGATGATCGTGCGCACAGCGCCGCCGAGGGAGCCTGCGAACCAATCGGCCTGCGGCGGTACGAATCCCTGCTTGTTCCAGCGCGTGCGAATCTTCTCCGGCAGTATGCCGCTCATGGCGCCGCGCAACAGGTGCTTGGTCTCGGCGCCTCCCATGAGGAATTCGGCGGGCAGGGAAAAGACGAACTCGGCTAGGCGGTGGTCGCAAAAGGGCAGTCGCACCTCGCGCGCATGCGCCATGGAATTGCGATCGCCATAGCGCAACAGCACCGGCAAGGTGGCAGTCAGCATGTCGCGGCGCAGGGCGGCGGCGAGGGGATGGATTGCGTCATCCGCATCAAGCTTGGGCAATTCGTAATACATGCGTCGGGCGAGATCCCACTCGAGACCAAAGGCCGGATCGCTGCCGGCACCACCGACGCCGGCGATCCAATGAGCGAGGCGGCGCGGCGCGGCGCGCGACAGGCGCTGGCGGGGCGAGGCAAGCCCGAGCGGGTAACGCGCCCGGATGGCTTGGTCTTCCGTTTGGCGCCGGCTCGCGGGCAGGCTGTCCAAATAAGGTCCGAAATATTGCTCGTAGCCTCCGAGCAGTTCATCTGCGCCCTGGCCGTCGAGTAGTACGGTCACGCCGCTTTCTTTGGCCAAACGAAAGACGCACCATTGGGCATATTGGCTGGCGCTGCCGGTCGGAAGCTCGTTGTGCCAGGCGAAGTCCGCCATGTCATCGAGAAGGCTTCCGGGCGTCGGCTCGGCGATATGGCTGCTTGTGTGGGCCGCGCGAACCACCTCGTCCGCCCATGGCCCTTCATCGGCGCTGGAATTTGGAAAGCGGCCGGTGAATGTGTCGTAAGGCGTGTCGTCGCCCAGCAGGCCGCGCGCGATGCAGACGATGGCGCTTGAATCGAGTCCGCCCGACAGACAAGAGCCCTGCGCCACATCGCTACGCAAGCGCAAACGCACCGAATCGACGAGCAAGTCGCGGAATTGCCGTTGCGCATCGGCCTCACCGAGTGTGGCGGGCGCGGCATTCGGGCTAGCATCCCAATAACGTCGCATGCGCCAAGCGAGGCTATCGAGATCGAGGGTCAGCATGTGGGCGGGCGGCAATTGCGAGACGCCTGCAAAAACGGTGTCCAATCCGTCATCGAGGCCTTGCGACGGATGGAACAGGAACCGCGCGAGGCGTACCTCGTCGATGCGATCGGCGATACTGCCGACGCGCAGCAAGGCCTTATACTCCGAGGCGAAGGCGAAATGATCGGCGGCGGCGCGGAACAGGAACGGTTTTTCGCCGAATCGGTCGCGTGCGCAGAACAGGGCGCGACGGTCGGAATCGTAGATCGCGAAAGCGAACATGCCGTTGAACTCGCGCACGCAATCTTCGCCCCAATGGCGATAGGCGGCGAGCAGGACTTCGGTGTCGCTGTGCGTTTGAAACGTCAAGCCGGCACTCTTCAGGCGTTCGGCCAGTTCGATATAATTGTAGATTTCGCCGTTGAAGGTTACGACTTGGCTGCCGGCCTGCATCGGTTGATGGCCGGCCGGAGTAGGATCGATGATGGCCAGTCGACGGTGGCCGAGGATCACGCGCCCGTCGGGGCTAGTCCAGAGACCCGAATCATCAGGCCCGCGATGGGCCAGAACATCGGTCATCGCCGCGACAGTGGCGCGATTGACGGGTCTGGCGCCCACGAGTCCGGTAATTCCGCACATGGTGTCCCAATATCACGAGCGGGCGGGCGTTGCCAAAAGTTCTATGGCCGCGGCAATAACCTGATCCGGCTCGATGGTCCCGATCGAGGTGCCGGCCGAGCGGAACCCGGCCCGCGCCGGGGTGCCGGGTTCGGCCGCCCACGGATAGAAGATGCGGTTGCGTTGGCCGCGCGGGAACCACACGCCGGGTTTCGCGCGGGCGCTGAAGACAGCGATACAGGGTGTTCCGACGAGAGCTGCGAGATGCATCGGTCCGCTGTCGTGCCCGAGATAGAAGACGGCACCCTCGCCGACCAAGGCGCTGATCCGGGGCGGTGTGCGGCCACACAGATCGAGTGTCGGCCCGCGCCACGCCGCGAGCACACGCCGTGTGCGCGCCGATTCGTCGGCTGCGCCGATGGCGAGGAGTCCGAGGTCGGGCGCGCTTTGCGATAGTGCGGCGAGTACGCGAGTCCAGTTCGCGTCGCCCCAATCCTTGTCAGGCAATTTGGCGCCCAGACTGAACAAAATATAGCGCGACCGCCCCGGCCAGCCCGCGATGTGCGATGCAGCCTCGGCCCGTTCGCTGTCGAGGAAGGGAAAGGTCCAGTCTGGAATGGCCGATTCGGCGCCGATGGCGCGCAGCAAGCGCGACGATTCGGCCTCCCACAGCCCATCGGCCACCTGCCGATAGGTGCCGAAACCGCCCGCGGGGTAGATTCCGTCCATGTCGTGAATCCCGCACAGGCGGAAAAACAGCCATTCCTTGATGCGGGCCGAAAAACCGGACGGCTCGGAGAGATAGATGAGCCTGTCCGGACCAAGCGCTTGGATACGCCGGATCACGGCCCACAGGCTCGCCAATCCACCGCCGCCGGGCGGTAGGCTTATGAAGCCGTGGACGAGCGTGCTATTCTTAAGGACAGTCTGTAATGCAGCTGCGGTTTCCATGACCGGCAGATTGGTCAAAATCCAGCGTTGCGCGTTGGGGTGGCGGCGTGCGATTTCGTTGAGGGCGGGCACGCTGACTACGGCGTCGCCGATGCTCCCGCGACGGAAAATCAGGACCGACCTGTCGGACGGCGCAACGAACGGCTTGTCTTTCATTGCGTTTGAAATATTAAAGGCCCGATGAAACGCGCGTTTCTCAATAGCGACCGGCTCCGGGTTCTCGTCAACGGCATCCATGCCAAGAGCGGGGGCGGGGTGACGTACCTTCGCAACATCATGCCCTTGCTCGCGGCGGATGACGAGTTGGAACTGCATCTTTTCATCCATCGCGACCAATTTTCTTTGTTCGGTACGATCCATGAACGGATCAGGATTCATCTACTCGATTTTCCCAACGGGTTCTTTTCGAACCTTGTTTGGGAACAATTGGCATTGCCTATTTTCGCCCGCGTCATGCGGGTGGACGTAACACTATCGCTCGCCAACTACGGTCCGCTTGCTGCCCCAGCGCAGATCATCATGTTGCGCAACTCGCTCGCCGTTGCCGGGCGCGAAAGCCGCATCCTGAAACGTCTGTATTGGGCCGGCTTGACGGTCATGACAGGCCTATCGCTGATGACCTGCCGGCGGGCCATCGCGGTATCGCGTTATGCGCGCGCGGCTCTCAGCTTTGGCGTCGGGGACCGGCTGCAAAATAAGGTCTCCGTCGTCTATCACGGCGTCAACGACGTCTTTCGGGTTTCCGAAGGCGGACGAACCGGCGACTATTTGCTGGCGGTCTCGGACATCTATGTGCAGAAAAATCTGCATACCCTGATTCGCGCCCTTGCGACCGTGCGCCAGCAGTTTCCCGACGTCGTCCTTAAGATTGCCGGACGAGCCATTGACGAAGAATATATGATCGAGTTGAAAACCGCGATTGCCGCCGAGAGATTGACGGATGCGGTCGAGTTCCTGGGGGCTTGCAGTACCGAACAACTGCTGGCTTTGTATCAGAATTGCAAATTGTTCGTTTTCCCCTCGACCGTCGAAACGTTCGGCAATCCGTTGGTGGAGGCGATGGCCTGCGGCGCGCCGATCGCAAGTTCAAACAGTGCCGCCATGCCGGAGATTCTAGGTAATGCGGCCGTCTTCTTCGATCCGCTCGATGCGTCCGACATGGCGGATCGGATCAGTGCCTTGCTGGCCGACGATGCCGAGCGCCACCGGCTAGCACGCAATGCTTTGGTGCGGGCTCAGCGCTATTCGTGGGAGCTCACGGCGCGACAAACGGCCGAGGTGATCAAATCGGTTTCGCCCGAACGCTACCGTCAAGTCGGTGTGTCGGGCCGCACTATGAAACCGTCCGCCGAGGCGGGTTCGTGACCACACGCCTGCTCTATCTCGTCAGCCATCCGATCCAGTATCAAGCGCCGTTGTTACGGCTGATCGCGCGCGATCCCGGTATCCTCCTCTCGGTCGTGTTCGAGCAAGATTTTTCGTCTGGCCGGTATCGCGATGCTGGGTTCGGCGTCGACGTCGAATGGGACGTCCCCCTTCGCGACGGATACGAAAGTAAGCTTGCCTCCGAAATCGATCTGGCGAAATTGCTGCGCGAGTCCGACGCGATCTGGATGCATGGTTGGGAAAGCCGGTTGATGCGCGACGCGCTGGGCTTAGCCGACCAAGCGCGGCGTCCGGTTTTGATGCGCGGCGAGAATTGGGCGGGCGCGATGCCGGACGGCGGGGTGCCGCGCCGATGGCTCAAGCGTCTGTATTTGCGTCGGATCTTCGGACGGTGTCGCGCCTTTCTGGCGGTCGGGTCGCGCAATCGGGCCTATTACGAAGATCATGGCGTTGCGCCGGACAGCATCTTCGACATGCCCTACGCGATCGATAACGACTACTTTGCCCAACGCGCGACGCCGCAAGCGGCACTTGCGGTCAAAAGTCGACACGGCATCGCGGCCGACCGTAAAATTTTGCTGTACGCAGGCAAGCTCACGGCACGCAAACACGCCGATCATCTCCTGACGGCGTGGCGGACGGCGGCCTGGGGTGATGGCGAGCGGCCGATCCTATTGATTGTCGGCGATGGCGAGTTGCGCCCGGCCTTGGAGCGCGCGGCCGGCCCGGACGTCGTTTTTGCCGGTTTTCGCAATCAGAGCGAGATGCCGGCCTATTATGCGGCGGCGGATCTCTTCGCGTTGACCGCTGAGCGCGAGCCCTGGGGATTGGCGGTCAACGAAGCCATGGCCTGCGGCACCGGTGTAATCGCCAGTGACCAGGTGGGCGCGGCCTACGATCTGGTCGATAGCGAAACCGGATTCCGGTCGGTGGCCGGCGATATCGCCGGATTGGCGCGCGCCTTGCCGGAATTGATCGGTCGATCCGAGGAGCTTGGGCGCGCAGCTCACGCGCGCGTTGCGAGATGGGATTTTCGCGCCGATATCGACGGTCTCAAAACGGCATTGGACGCTGTCTTATGACGGCGCTTCGCATCGTTTTCGTCGGTATGACGGCGCCGGGATCGCGGACCCTACAGCGGATTCGCACTTTACGCGAGATGGGGCACGTCGTGACCGTCGTTCCGACCCATCCGGAGGGAGCTACCTACGAAGATAAGCCAAGCCTGATAGAACGTGTCCGCTATCGGCTCCGCGTTCCGGGCGACCTAGCCTATGCCAATCCAGCTATCCGACATCTTCTGTCGCAGGCCCCGCACGACATTCTTTGGCTCGACCGGGCTGTTGCCGTCCGGGCCGATACATTGCGGGCGGCCAAGAAAATGCTGCCGCACGTGCGGATCATTTGGTACGCCGAGGACGACATGATGAACCCGCATCATTTGTCACGTTGGACCGAACACGCCTTGCCTCTATTCGATCTATGGGTGACGACCAAATCCGCCAATGCGCGCGCGGACGAGATGCCGGCCAAAGGTGCCGCTCGCGTCTTGTTTGTCGATAATTCCTACGACCCCGCGGTCCATCGCCCGGTGCCGGTTTCGATCCACGATAGGCGGACCTTCGGGTCGGATGTGAGTTTTGTCGGCACCTATGAACAAGCCCGGGCGCAAAGCCTGGCCGATCTGGCGCGCGCTGGGTTCGATGTGCGTGTGTGGGGAAACGGATGGCAGCGATTGCGGGATCGCCCGCCTGGGCTGCGTATCGAGGATCGTCCGGTCTACGACGTGGAATATGCGAAAGTCGTTTGCGCAAGCCGTGTCAATCTGTGTTTCCTTCGCAAGGAAAACCGAGATCTGCAAACGTGCCGGTCGATCGAAATTCCGGCCATGGGCGGATTGATGTTGCACGAGCGTAATGCCGAGATCGCCGGTCTATTTAAGGAAAATGAAACAGCTGTGTTTTTTGGTTCGGACTCGGAACTGATTGAGCGATGCAAGGCGCTGCTAACTGACGATCAGACGTGCCTTCGCATCGCGCGCGACGGCCATCGAGCCGTTCTTGCGGGACACTTTCGACACGAAGATCGCTTGAAGCTGATTCTCGATCGGGCTACGGAGGCAGTGCAGTGAAGGTTCTGGTCAATGCGCTATCGGCCCGAATGGGTGGGATCGTCACCTATACGAACAATCTGTTGGATGCATTCGAACGACGGGGTATCGACGTCATAGTCTGCGTGCCCACGGAATTCATGACGCGCGAACGCGCTTCGGTGAGACACCTCGATATTGGCAGATATTCGCCCATTCGCCGGTTCATCTGGGAGCAAATCGCGTGGCGTCGGATCGTTTCCGAAATAAAACCGGATGTTCTATTTTCGTCGGCGAATTTTGGCTTGCTTGCTTCGCAGGTGAAGCAAGTTCTGCTGTTGCGCGAGGGCGGGCTGTTCGACCCGTTTTATCTGTCGCATATGACTGCGACTCAAGGGTTGGCCTACGTTGCCAACCGTTTTCTGCGACGCAAACTCATGCTTTGGTCGGCAAGCAATGCCGATCATATCATAACGCCAACTCATGCGATGCGTGACGCGCTCGGCTTATGGCAACCGGCGATCCTGGAAAAATGCACTGTCAATCCGTACGGCACGATCAACGAGATGTTCAAGCCGTCCTCACGCCAACGACACTGGCGCGAAGACGGCGTTCTACGCATGCTCTACGTGTCTGTTTATTACCCGCATAAGGTGCCGGGTCTGATTTGCCAGGCGGTCGACCGGTTGAACGAGGATGGCTTGCCGGCGCATGGAAGGATCACCATGTCGTCCGAGGAACTCAAGGGCATGGCCGGCAGCACGCTCGATCAAGTATTGATCGACGATGCCGAGGCACGCGGAAGTATTTCGCTTGGCCGCCATGCCTATCTGGCTCTTCCTGATCTTTATAACTCCCACGATGTTTTCGTCTTTCCGTCGGTCTCGGAAACCTTCGGCCATCCGATGGCTGAAGCCATGAGTTCTGGCATGCCATTGGCGGTCGCCGACACGCCGGTAAATCGCGAAATTTGCGGCGATGCCGCTTTGTATTTCCGTCCCTTTTCGGTTTCCGGGCTCACCGATGCGCTCAGACAACTTGATGCGGATCCGGAATTGCGCCGTCGGCTTGGCGAAAATGGCCGAGCCCGTGCGATTGCCCGGTTCGGTTGGGAGGCTCACGTCGATCGTCTCGTTGAAACCTTCGAAGCCGTGGCATCGGGACGGGCACCGAATTCGGTACCGGCAGAGCCGTGAGGGTCAATATCTCCGTTCACGGCCGTTGGCACGCCTTTGAGCTTGCCAACGGGTTGCATCGGCGCGGCGCGATGGGGCGACTCGTCACCACCTATCCGGCACTTCTCGCCAGGCGATTTGTCTCCGAGGGCATCGATATTCGCAGCCGGCCCCTGCTTGAACTGCGTCGTCGGCTGTATGATCGATGGCATATCGGAACGAAACCCGATCTCGCGATTGCTGTGGCCTTTGCACGATACGCGGCGCAGACGGCAATCTCGAATGCCGACATCCTCGTCGGCTGGAGTTCGGCGACACTCGAAGCGATCGCGCCGGCGCGGGCCGCAGGACTAAAGGTCGTAGTCGAGCGCGGCTCGACACATATCCGCAACCAGATGCGAATTTTGACAGAAGCCTACGATGATTTCGGTCTGGTCTATGAAGGAACGCAAGCCGGTATCATCGAACGTGAACTGGCTGAATACGATTCCGCGGACGCAATTGCAGTGCCGACTTCTTATGCCGCCGATACTTTCGTAGCCGAAGGGATCGCGCGCGATAGGCTGATTGTGAATGCCTATGGTGTTGATCTTGCCCGTTTCGCGCCCGCGCCGCGCGCCGTGGACACGGGACGTCCGGTGCGGGTGCTGTTCGTCGGTCGTGTCGGTATTCAAAAAGGGGTTCCGTGGCTACTCAATGCCTTCGCGTCGGTGGATCGGGCGGCCGAGCTTCATCTGATCGGCCCGGTCGATCCCGAGGTCGCCGCATTTTTGGTCGAGCAAAGCGCCAATGTCGTCGTGCGTGGAGCCTTACCGGGGCCAGCGCTGGCGGCCGAATATGCGCGTGCCGATATTTTTTGCCTGCCGTCGTTGCAGGAAGGCGGCGTTCCTTTGACCTTGCTACAGGCAATGGCAAGCGGGCTGCCCTCCATCGTGTCGCCGGCCGCGCAGGGGCCATTGTGTGCCGAGCGCGATGGTCTCGTCGTGCCGACAAAATCCGTCGAGGGCATAGCGGCGGCGCTCGATCGACTGATCCGCTCGCCTGAAGAGCGCCTGGCCATGGGGACAAACGCCCGCAACGTCGTGGCCCACGGATACGATTGGCAAGATTATGCCGACCGGGCGCTCGCTGCTTACCAAACCTTGCTGGACTAGTGGCCGCGCCGTTCGGATTCGTGATCGAGGAACCAGCGATAGGTTTCGGCAAGCCCGTCTCTCAACGAAATCGACGCCCGCCAGCCCAGCTTCTTCATCCGGGTATCGTCCAATAGTTTGCGTGGGCTGCCGTCCGGTTTGGACGTGTCGAATTTCAGGTTGCCGGTGAAGCCGACGACATCGGCGATGGTGCGCGCGAGTTCGGCGATCGTCACTTCCTCGCCGGTACCGATGTTGAGCGGCACCGGACCGGAATAATATTTAAGAATATGGATGAGGGCGTCGGCGAGATCGTCGACATGCAGGAATTCGCGTTTCGGCGTGCCGCTGCCCCAAAGTTCGTATGCTGGAGCGCCACTGAGTTTTGCCTCGTGGGCCTTGCGCATCAATGCCGGGATGACGTGCCCACCTTGAAGATCGAAGTTGTCGTTCGGGCCGTAAAGATTGTTGGGTTGCGCGGAGATGAAATCGCTTCCGTGCTGTTTGCGGTAAGCTTGGCAGAGCTTAATGCCGGCGATCTTGGCGATGGCGTACCACTCGTTGGTGGGTTCGAGAGGGCCGGTCAACAATGCCTCTTCGACCATCGGCTGTTCCGCCTCGCGCGGATAGATGCAGGCGGATCCCATGAACAACAATTTCTCGACGCCGAGCTGGAATGCCGCATGGATGATATTGGTCTCGATGGCGAGATTGTCGTAGATGAAATCGGCCGGCCGCGTCGAATTCGCATGAATGCCGCCGACGGTGGCCGCAGCGACGACGACGACATCGGGTTTTTCATGTTTCATCCAGGCGCCGACGCCGGCCTGATCGCGCAGGTCGAGTTTGGCGTGGGGGACGGTGAGAATTTCGCAATTCTCCGAGGCAAGCCTGCGCACAGTGGCACTGCCGACCATACCGCTATGGCCGGCGACCCAGATACGCTTGCCGGCCAACCCGTAGGGGGACGTAAGCTTATCGTCCGCCATGGGATTTCCGATAGAGATCGAGGTCGGTTTGAACCATATCGCGAACCAGTTCGTTGAAACTCGTCTTATGTCGCCAGCCAAGCTTAGCATGCGCTTTGGCGGCATTGCCGACCAAGGATTCGACCTCTGTCGGGCGAAAGTAGCGCGCATCGACCGCGATTAGAACCTCGCCGGTTTTGGCATCGATACCGATCTCGTCGATTCCGGTGCCGCGCCACGTGATGGTTTTTCCGACCTCGGCAAAGGCAAGTTCGGCGAATTCGCGAACGGAGTGCTGCTCGCCGGTCGCGAGCACATAATCGTCGGGTTGGGCCTGTTGCAACATCAGCCACATCCCCTCGACATAATCGCGAGCATGTCCCCAATCGCGAAGAGCATCGAGATTGCCGAGAAACAGGCGGCTTTCTTGCCCGGTTTCGATGGCCGCGACGGCGCGGCTGATCTTGCGGGAAACGAAGGTTTCGCCGCGAATCGGGCTTTCGTGGTTGAACAAAATCCCGTTCGAAGCATGGATGCCATAGGCCTCGCGGTAGTTCACCACGATCCAATAGGCGTAAAGCTTGGCTGCCCCATAAGGGCTGCGCGGACGGAACGGTGTCGTTTCGGTCTGCGGGGTTTCAGCGACGTCACCATAAAGTTCTGAGGTCGAGGCCTGATAGAACCGCGTTTTTTTCTCCAGCCCCAGGATGCGGAGCGCTTCGAGCAGACGCAGCGTGCCGAGGGCATCGCTGTTGGCGGTATATTCGGCGGTCTCGAAGCTCACCTGGACATGGCTTTGCGCCGCGAGATTGTAGATCTCGTCGGGCTGGACCTGCTGCACGATGCGGATGAGATTCGTCGCATCCGTCATGTCGCCGTAATGAAGAACGAAATTGCGGCTTTCGAGGTGCGGGTCCTGATAGATGTGATCGACGCGGCCCGTATTGAAGGATGAGGACCGGCGCTTGATGCCGTGAACCACGTAACCTTTGCGCAACAGGAATTCCGCGAGATAGGCTCCGTCCTGTCCGGTCACGCCGGTAATGAGTGCGGTCTTGGTCATATCAGCGCCATATGCCACGGGTATCGATCACCGATTTGCCGGCTAAGCGGGCGCGGTCGATCGAACGGAACGGTGCGTGGTCCGTCAGCAAAACGACAATCTCGGATTTCGACAATGCGGTGTCGAGATCGGTGAGGGTAAGCTTCGGACGTTTCGCGAGCACGTCCGGCAATTTGTCGATATGGGGCTCGACCACCATGATATCCGTAAAGTCGGCGGCATCGAGGTGAGCGACCACCTCCACCGACGGGCTTTCGCGCAAATCGTCGATGTCAGCTTTGTAGGATAGACCGAGGCAGGCAACCGATGGACGATTGCGCCCGCGTGCCGCTTCGGCGATGAGTTGGGCCACGTGCGCGGGCTTCGCGTCGTTGACGCCGCGCGCGGCCTGGATCAGTGGTGTGACATCGCGCGCCGAATCGACGATGAACCAAGGATCGACGGCGATGCAATGACCGCCGACGCCGGGCCCGGGTTTCAATATTTCGACGCGGGGGTGGCGATTGGCCAGTTCGATGGCCTCCCAGACATTCACATCGACCTTCTCGCAAACCAGCGACAACTCGTTTGCGAAGGCGATGTTGAGATCGCGATAGGCGTTTTCGGCGAGCTTCACCAATTCGGCGGTTCGCGCAGTGGTGAGGAAACAAGTGCCTTGGACGAACAGCGAATAGAGATCCTTCGCGCGCTGCCCGCAGGCCGGCGTGAGGCCGCCGATCACGCGGTCGTTGTCGACAAGCTCGATCAATACGCGGCCCGGCAGGACACGTTCCGGGCTGTAGGCGACATGAACGTCGACGTGTGTGCTATGGCCGGGAAAGCCCAGATCTGGCCGAAGGGCTGCTAGCCAGCCGGCCATCATTTCCGTGGTTCCGACCGGCGAAGTCGATTCCAGGATGACCAGATTTCCTTTGGCAAGCACCGGGGCGAGGCTGCGCGCCGCACTTTCGACGAAGGCGAGATCTGGCGCGTGGTTTTCCTTGAACGGAGTCGGAACCGCGACGATGAACGCATTGGCCGGTTCGGGCTTCGTCACGGCACGAAGGTTGCCGGTGGTCGTGGCGCTGCGCACCAATATGTCGAGGTCCGGCTCCACGATATGGGCCTCGCCACGATTGATCCGCTCCACCGTATGGGGATTGGCATCCACGCCGATAACGGACATTCCGCGATTCGCCATAACGGCGGCGGTCGGCAAACCGACATAGCCCAGCCCGATCACCGAGACGCGATCGAAGCCGCCCTTGGCGGGACGGTTAGGCGTGGGCATTGGCAATCTCCTGCACGATACGCTCGCCCGCGCGGCCGTCGCCATACGGGTTATGCGCCTGGGCCATTGTCATATAAGCGCGCTCGTCGTCGAGCAACCTGCATGCTTCTGTCACGATCTTGTCGCTGTCTGTTCCGACGAGCCTGACCGTGCCGGCGGCAACCGCCTCGGGGCGTTCCGTGACCTTGCGCATGACGAGAACGGGTTTACCAAGCGAGGGCGCTTCCTCCTGAATTCCGCCCGAATCGGTAATGATGAAATGGCTGCGGTTCATGAGATAGACGAAGGGAAGGTAATCGAGCGGATCGAGCAGTTTGATTCGGGGATGGCTGCCGAGCAGACGCAGGACCGGCTCGCGGACATTGGGGTTGAGATGGACCGGGTAGAATATATCGATATCGCGACGCTCGTCGGCGAGCCGACGCAAGCCGTTGCAAATGCGCTCGAACCCGTCGCCGAAATTCTCGCGGCGATGTCCGGTCACCAAAACGAGCCGCCGTTCGGCTGAGATTTCGGGCAATCCGCGCGCGATATCTTCCGCCAGCCGGCTGTCGCGATCGAGCCGCTGGGTGACCTGCATCAGCGCATCGATCACGGTATTGCCGGTGACGAAGATTCCGTCGGCCGCGATCCTCTCCTTGAGCAGATTGTCGCGGGCACTTTCGGTCGGCGCGAAATGCATATCGCAGATCACATCGGCGACGCGGCGGTTCATCTCCTCGGGCCAGGGTGCCATCATATCGCCGGTACGCAGGCCGGCCTCGACGTGACCTACAGGGATATGGCTGTAAAAGGCGGCCAAAGAGGCGGCCAATGTCGTCGCGGTATCGCCGTGTACCAGAACGCGGTCGGGTTGCACCTCGCGCAATATCGGTTCCAGTCCCTTGAGGACCGCCGAAGTGATATGGGTCAGGCCCTGATTGTCGGCCATCAGGTTCAGGTCGAAATCGGCGCGTAGGCCGAACAAATCGATGACCTGGTCGAGCATGCTGCGATGCTGGGCTGTCAGGCAGACCAACGACTGGATGCCAGGATGACGCTCGAGCGCCCCGATCACCGGTGCCATTTTGATCGCTTCGGGGCGGGTACCGAAAACCGATAGGATTTTCATGCCGTTAATTGCTTCTTTGGCGGAAGGCCGTAATATACCCGGCACGTGGTTTTGATAACCTGCCGCACCTATACGCGCAAGGAGGAGGGGGATGCTGGGTCCGCTTGCGGGCGCAAAGGCGGTTCTCGGTCTGATGCTGGCTCTGGCAGCGTCCCTGCCGTCGCTTGCCCATGGCGCGGATCCAGGCTTCCTGGGCCTGGAAGTGCAGGGGCTCGACGAACGCGCCGCGACCGCATTGGGGCCGAACTATGCCAAAGGCGTCATCGTCAAGGACGTGGCGGTCGGCGAACCGGGTGCTTTGGCCGGGTTCCGCCGTGGCGACTTCATCGTGGAATTCAACGGCGCCAAGATCGGTACGTTCGACGATTTACTCAAGCAGATCGCCCGGACCAAGGCAGACGACAAGATCGCGGTCGTCGTACTCCGAAGCGGCAAAACAACCGAATTGACCTTGCGCGCGACAGCCCGCCCACAGGCATGGAGCGTCGCCACGCCGATCTTCAACGCCTATCCGGAGCTAGGCATGACGGTCGTAACGATCGCCGACGAGGTTCGCCAGAAATTCGCGCTTCCTTGGGGCAGCATCGGCGTGGTCGTCAGCGAGGTCGATCCTGCGGGCCCCGTCGCCAATGGACTGAAGGTGGGCGACGTCATTGTCTCGATCAATTTGCGCGATGTTTGGGAACCGCGTCATTTGACTAGGCACTTGGAGGATGCGCGTAAGGAAGGGCGCTCAAACCTGTTCTTGCTGATTCGCGCGTCGAGCGGATACCGCTATGCGCTCCTGCCGGTCAAATAGATCACAATCCGCGACGTGCCTGGCTGACCAACTCCTTTAGCGCGTCATAATCGATGGCGCCGGGGACAAGATGGTTTCCGATCACGAAACCCGGCGTGCCGCTGATGCCGAGCGCTTGGGCAAGGTTCATATTCGCCATTAGCATTTCTTCGATCTCGGCGGTGTTCATCTCGCGCTTCGCGCGCACGACGTCGACTCCGACGGCTTTGGCGATATCGTAGATGCGTGTCTCAGTCAGATCACCGCGCGCCTCCATCAGTCTGCTGTGAAGATCCAAGTAACGTTTCGGCTCCGATTTCCAAACCGCCAGCGTCAGTTTCGCCGCGATCCGCGATTCGGGGCTCAGAATCGGCAAATCCTTCATGACGTAGCGGATCTTCGGATCGTCCTTCAAAAGGCGCAGCATGGTCGGAAGCACGGCTTTGCAATAGCCGCAGCGGTAATCGAAGAATTCAACAACGGTGATATCGCCTTGCGGATTCCCGACGACGGGAGACGCCGGATCGTTTTCGATCTCGCCGCGCCGCGACACCAGACCGTCACGCTGGCGCTGCAGTTGCATCGCCTGTTCGCGTTCCTGCATCGCACGGACCGATTCCAGAATCACTTCCGGATGGGCACGCAGGTATGCACCGATCAGCGTCTCGATTTCTTTTTTCTGCGGTTCGCTCAAGGTTTGCGCATTTGTCGGCGCGGGTGCAGCCGCGATTGCGAGGAACAGCAAGATGAAGGCTATCAGAGGCATGACGGAACTTTCTAGGACTGGGCGCGGCCATGATGGCGGAGCGGAGCCTTGCGGACAACCGCGATGCGCCTAGCGATACAGAACGATATCTCCGAAATTCGCCTGGACGGCTGCCGTATTTTCCCCGACCGCGAATCCGACGAACATGATCCGGGCGCGTTCGATGCGGTCGTTCGGCCAGGCTTTGCGGTAAAGAGCGGCGAGATCCAGGTTGTCGCTCCACCATTGGCCGGCATGTTCGGGGCCGCCGCGCGCGATATATTCCGGTATCGACGCGCCAGTGGAGAGTGAGCCGCGTTCGAGCGCGCTACTGCCCCACATGATGGCGATAGCGCGGTCGAATGGCGGCAGGTTCGTTCCGAGATGGGCGAACGGTTCGCTTCCCCAACTGCGGCTTTCGGGATTGCCGCCATGGAAGCCAATGAGCAAACGGATATCGGCTTCGCGGCCGGACGCGGGCGTCATCTGCCAGGACCATCCGATATAGGGACTTGCCAGCAAAGTCGCTTTAACCCGACGGGCGAGCACGAAGCGGCTGGCGCCGGTCGTTAGGGTCAAGGTGGCGCTACCGTCTCCGCCGCTGACCGCGATGTTGCGGCCCGTCGCGCGGGCAGCGTCCGATTCTAGAACCCAATCGTCCGGAAGTGTCGGACCCGGCGCCAGGGCCATGGGTCCGAACACCTCTAATGTCCCTTCAGGGCCGACTTCGGCTTGCGGCACCACGCATCCCCCTAAATGGACGCACAGCAGACCGGCCAGCACGAAGCCACGACCGAAACGACGCATCATTATCTATTCTTCTGTTTTTTCAGGCCTTCTTCGGCCAACGCGACGATATCGGACGCGCGCAGCCATTTCGGCGATCCCTTGGGTAGGATGCCTTGCGCGCGTCGGCCAAGACCGATCGCATCGGTGTACTTGCGCTGCAACAGCGCCTCCTCGGCCAGCGCGTGAGAGCTTTCCCCCATCTGTCCGTTCTGCCCGTAAGCCGTCGCCAGATGGCGCCATGAGGACGGCTCGTTGGGTTCGCGGGTGAGCGCGAACTGCAAATTGTCGATTGCCTTCATACGCAGGGACGGATCGCCGCGTTCGATCTGGGCGTGCGCGAGTCCGACGAGCAGCAAGGGGGCATCCGGCGCGAGTGCCACCGCGCGCTCGTAGGCCGGCAAGGCTTCCGCGCCGCGCCCGTTTTCGAACAGCATCTGTCCTTTCAATTCATGGAAGTAAGGATCGTTGGGCGCTTCGGCGATCAATTCGTCGACCAACGCGGTGGCTTTCGCCAAGTTGGCAACCCGGTAGTAGGCGATCGAGCGGGCATAGCGGGCGGGCAGGGACAGGTCGGTTTCGGGATAGGCCCGCAACGTTGTCTGAAGCGGTTTCATGAAGCCGATCAGTTTCGCCTTCATGCGCGCATGCATGATCTCGAATTCGGGTTTGGAGGGTTTATTGGAGTTGGCCGATTTCGCGATGAAGGCTCGGACCGCCTCGACACGGTCGCGACTGAGCGGATGGGTTTGGGCATAGGGCTGTTGCTGGGACACGCTCAACAATTCCTGCTCGCCGAGAATATCGAAGAATTCGGCGAACCCCTTGGCCGATTGTCCCGTGCCCTCGAGATAACGCATGGCCGCGGTGTCGGCAGCCGATTCCTGGCCCCGGCTGAAGGACAGAAACGATCGCAAGCCCGCCTGTTGCGATCCTTGCAGGACAGCGGCGCCGAGATCGCCGCGGCCCGACAAGGCTGCTGCTCCGCCAAGCAGCAGGCCGATGATGGTGGACGAGGTCATGGCCGTGTCGATTGCATCCCCGGTGCGGCTAAGATGGCCGCCCGCGATATGGCCGCTTTCATGCGCGATTACGCCGATCAACTGGGAGGCATTCTCGCTGCGAATGATAAGACCGGTATGGAGGAACAATTTCTGGCCACCGGCGACGAAGGCGTTCAGACTGTCGTCGTTGACCAGATGAATGCTGATCGAGTCGGGCGTGAGCCCAGCAACCTGCCACAAGGGGGTTGAGTAGGCGCGAATGGTGTTTTCTATTTCGGCGTCCCGTATTAAGGACATCCTTTGGGCTTGCGCCGACGCCGGCGACAATATCGCGCCAAAGAATAAGGCACACGAAATCAATAGACCGACGCGTTTCGACATTCAACAAACGCCCTTCCCACAAGGTACCCAAGGTAGGTTCGTGAGGCACATAGGTCAAATACGTCAAATCTGTGCGCGGGTTGGGGCTTTGGGCGTTCTAGGACTGCTGCTGCCCCTGGCGGCTTGCGGCTCGCCATCGGGCGAAATCCCGCAGCCTAGGGAAACCGTGATCAAACGTTTCGCCGGCGCCGTGGTCGGGGACGAACCGCGCGCCGTAGTCGAGGCGCGCAATGCATTGGCGCAGGGGGGGACGGCTGCCGACGCCGCAGTCGCGATGTTTTTCACCCTGGCGGTCGTTTCGCCGTCTTCGGCAAGCCTCGGCAGCGGTGGGACGTGCGTGGTTTTCGACGCGGTCACGGGGAAGGCCGAAGCGCTCGATTTCATAGCGCGTGCGCCCGCGAACGTCCCGGCGAGCGCGGATCGGCCGAGCGCGGTACCCGGAAGTCCCCTCGGCTTTTGGGTGCTGCATACACGATACGGGAAACTCAGTTGGTCGCAACTGGTGACGCCCGGCGAGCGCCAGGCTCAATTCGGGGCGCTGGCGTCGCGAACGTTCATAGCCGATCTAGGCCCCGTGGTGGCGCCGCTGCTCGAAGATCCGGAAAGCCGGCGCGTCTTCGCGGACAAGACCGGGCGCCCGGTCGGCGAGGGAGCTAACTTCGTTCAATCCGATCTCGCGCGAGTTATGGCGGCGATCCGCACTGGCGGCGCGCCCGATTTCTACCGCGGTGTCATGGCGCGCGAATTGGCGGCGGCCGCAAAGGCAGCGGGGGGATCGCTCGAGGTCAGCGATCTGGAAGCCTATCGGGTCGAATGGCGGCCGACCGTTCAGGTGAAGTTCGGTTTCCGCGTCGCCCATTTTGCCCCGCCCCCAGCAGCGGCCGGCGGGGTCGAGGCGCAAATGTTTGCCATGCTCGACGACGGTGGCAGGTTCAGCGGCGCTTCGGCCGATCGGCTGCACGCCTTGGCCGAAACCGGTATGCGTGCTTATGCCGATCGAGGGCGCTGGATGCGCGAGGATTACAGCTCCGCCGATTCCTTGAGCGCGCTGGTTTCTTCGCCGACCATCGATAGATTGACGCGTTCCTTCGATCGCCAGCGCCATACGGCGTCAGCCAATTTATCGCCGGTTCCGACAGCACGCCCCGAAAATCCGGCGGCAACCAGCTTCTCGATCGTCGACCGCACCGGCTCTGCGGTCTCGTGCGCTCTGACGATGAACAATAGTTTCGGAACCGGGCGCATGGCGCGCGGCACCGGCATCCTGATGTCCGCGCTACCCAATGCGCAAGGACGTGGGCCGGTTTCGTTGGGGCCGATGCTTGCCATGAACGAATCGAGCAAGCAATTTTTCTTCGCCGCAGGGGCGTCGGGTGGCGTCGCGGCCCCCACCGCGCTGATGAATGTCGTCGCGCGTACCCTCATTGCGGACCAGCCGCTCGATGCGGCGATCCGCGCGCCGCGCGTGCATCATGGCGGGGCGCCGGACATCACCTATCACGAACCAGAAGTGTCGCGTGACGATGTCCTGCAGCTCACCAATCGCGGGCATTCGGTTGCCGCGACGCCGACGCTCGGGCTCGTCAACGCCATTTCGTGCACCGACGGCATGCCGCGCAATCCCGGCGCATGTACGGCTGTATCCGATCCGCGCGGACATGGGATCGCGCTGACCATCAGCGAATAGGATTCGTGACATGGTTCTGAAGATCGCGCGCCGAGGCGCCATCCCGCCGTTTATCGTGATGGACGTGATGAGGGCCGCCAACGAACGCGCGGCGGCGGGGGCGGACGTTCTGCATCTCGAGGTTGGGCAGCCTTCCACGGGAGCGCCCGAACGCGTCATTCGCGCCGCCGAGGCGGCGCTGCGATCGGACAAGCTCGGATATACCGAGGCGCTGGGGTTGCCGGCGCTACGCGAAAAGATCGCGCAACACTATCGTGCCCGCTACGGACTGTCGGTCGATCCTGCGCGCATCGCGATCACCACGGGATCGTCCTGTGCCTTCTTGCTGACCTTTCTGTCGGCATTCGATGCCGGCGATCGGGTGGCACTCACGTGTCCGAGCTATCCCGCCTATAAAAACATCCTCACGCCGCTCGGCATTGAAATCGCCGAGATCGCGGTGGATGGAGCCACGCGCTTCCAACCGACCTTGGCCTTGCTCGATGCCGCCGGCCCCCTCGACGGCCTGGTCGTCGCGAGTCCGTCGAATCCGACAGGAAGCATGCTCGACGCCGCCGCGATGAGGGCGTTGGTCGAGGGGTGCGCGTTGCGCGGCATCCGCCTGATCTCGGACGAGATTTATCATGGCATCACGTACGATGCGCCGGCCACGACCGCGCTGGCGTTTGGCTCGGACATGATCGTCGTGAACAGCTTCTCGAAATATTTCTCCATGACCGGCTGGCGCCTCGGCTGGATGGTGCTGCCGCCGGATCTCGTGCGTTCGGCCGAGTGCTTGGCGCAGAATTTCTTCGTGGCACCGCCGACGCTGTCGCAATTGGCCGCACTCGCAGTGTTCGATTGTATCGTGGAACTCGACGCCAATGTCGCGTCCTATGCGGGGAACCGGGCATTGCTGCTCGAGGAATTGCCGCGCGCCGGCTTCCGCCAGATCGCACCGCCGGACGGCGCCTTTTATATTTATGCCGATGTTGGCCATCTGACCAACGACAGCACCGAATTCTGTCGGCGCATGTTGGAGGAGACCGGCGTCGCCGCGACGCCGGGCGTCGATTTCGACATCCGGCTCGGGCATAGGTTCGTGCGTTTTTGCTATGCCGGTTCAAACGCCGACACGGCCGAGGCCGCGCGGCGACTGAAGAACTGGCTCAAATAGTCTCGGGCGGGTTTTCCGCTTATTCCATCAGCTTCTGCCACCAGCCGCGCCGAGGCGGGCCCGCGGGCGCTTCCTCTGCGACTTGTGGCGGGGCGACGGGGGGGGCGGTGACCGGGGCGACCTGCGGCATGGGCTGAGGCGCCGGCTCGGCCGGCTCGTAGGCCGACTGATAGGCCGGCGCGGCAGGCTCTTGATACGTCTGGGCCGAAGCGGACTGGGCTTCGTGCGGCTCGGCTGGTTCGAATGTGCTTTCGCTTGCAGCCCATAAGGTCGGTGCTGCAGCGACAACGCTTGCGGCCGCCGGCAGACCGGTTTCGGGCTGGCCTGGCTCGCTATCGCGCGGGCCGTGGCGACGGCGAACCCGGCGTCGCCGCCGTCCGCCTTCGCCCGCAGCGCCGGGAAGCGTCGTTTCTCCGGCCGTTTCCGCATCGGCATCGGTCTCGCCGCTATCGGCGTCGAGTTGCGACTCGCCCGCGATCCGGGGCCCTTCGTTGCGCGGCTGTTCGCCATCCTCGCGCCGGCCGCGGTTGCGTCCGCGTCCGCCGCGCCGTCCCCGTCGGCGTCTGGCCGGATCGCCGGCCGGGGCGCCCGGCAATATTGGCATGCCGTCGTCGTCGTCTGAATCGCCCGCAACGCCGATGTCGGTCGCCTCGCGCGCGCCGCCGCTCACTTCGACATGTCTCGACGCATTGTCGTCATCTTCGAAGCCGCGGTCCTGGTCGAACGCACGTGGCGCGCCGACATTTGTGATACGCCGTTCCTCGCCCTCAGGGGCGCCTGCGCCATTTGCCACGCGTCTTTCTTCGCCCGGCTGATTTTCGTTGCCGCGCCTGCGTCCGCGCCGGCGACGGCGACGGCGTGCGCCGCCTTCCTCGTTGGCGGCTGCATCGCCGCCGTCGGGACGGGGTGCTGCGTCGCGATGTTCGTCGCGCGGTTCGCGCTCGGGTCTCGGGCCGCGTTCGTGACGATCGCTGCGTTCGGACCGCTCGCCGCGCTCTTGGCGGTCGCCCCGATCATTGCGTTCGTTGCGTTCGTGCCGTTCGTTGCGTTCGGGCCGTTGGGCGCGCTCGGGCCGCTCGCGCGTCCCCTCGACGGCTTCGGAACCTTCGGCATCGTCGCGCATGTTCTGCGTGCGTTCGATCGTATATTTCGGCGGGATCAACGAATCGTCGGCCGTGATGATCACGCGCGTGTCGAATTTCGCTTCGAGATCGTTGATGTGCATGCGCTTGTGATTGAGCAGATACAGCGCGACGCCGGTCGGCATGGCCACGGTGACCTCACGCGCGCGTCGCTTCATCACTTCTTCCTCGATGCCGCGCAGGACATGCAGCGCGGTCGATTCGGTCGAGCGCAGAATGCCGGTGCCGCCGCAATGCGGGCAGACATCGGTCACCGTTTCGGCAAGGCTCGGACGTAGGCGCTGGCGCGACAGTTCGAGCAGGCCGAACGGGCTGATGCGCCCGATCTGGATGCGCGCGCGGTCGCGCCGCATCGCTTCCTTCAGGCGCCGTTCGACGGCCTGCTGATTGCGCGTATGGTCCATGTCGATGAAGTCGATCACGATCAGGCCGGCCAGATCGCGCAGGCGCAACTGGCGAGCGATCTCGGTGGCGGCCTCGGTGTTCGTCTTCAGCGCGGTTTCTTCGATGTTGCGTCCGCGCGTCGCCCGGCCCGAGTTCACGTCGATCGCGACCAAGGCTTCGGTCGCGTTCATGACGATATAGCCGCCGGACTTGAGCTGCACCGTCGGCGAATTCATCGATTCGAGCTGATTTTCGATTCCGTAATGGCTGAACAGAGGAACGTTGGCGTCGTCCTTGTAGGCCTGCACCTTTTTCGCGTGGCTAGGGATCAGCATTTTCATGAGATCTTTGGCCATGCGATAGGCTTCGTCGCCTTCGACCACGACTTCCTCGATATCGCGCGTATAAAGATCGCGGATCGCGCGGTTGATGATACTGGCCTCGCCATGGATAAGCGCGGGAGCGCTGGAGGCGAGCGTCAGGTTGCGGATGTCGTTCCACAGCCGCAGCAGATAGTCGTAGTCGCGCTTGATCTCGGCCTTGCCGCGATCCGCACCCGCGGTGCGAACGATCATCGCCATGCCCGGCGGAACTTCGAGATCCGAAATGATGCTCTTCAGGCGTTTGCGGTCCTGGCCTTGGCCGATCTTGCGCGAAATGCCGCCGCCCGTGCCCGTATTGGGCATCAGCACGCAATAGCGTCCGGCGAGCGACAGGTACGTGGTGAGCGCGGCACCCTTGTTGCCGCGTTCTTCCTTGACCACCTGGATCAGCAGCACCTGGCGGCGCTTGATGACTTCCTGGATCTTGTATCGGCGCATCGCGCGCTGGCTCGGCCGGCGTTGCTCGCCGGCATCGTCCATTTCGTCGCCGCCGAGGGTCTCGACCGGTTTGGCCGGGCCATAAGTCTCGACACTTTCGATGATCGCGCCTTCGGGCCGGTCTTCGGCGTCGTCGTCCTCCGCAACCTCGCGTTCGACGCTTTCCCCTTGGGGCATCGCAGCGGGGATGGCTTCGCCGGATGTCTGTTCGTGCTCATGATCAGGCTCGTGCTCGTGCGCTTGCTCATGCTCATGGGCAAACCCATGGGCATGGGCATGTTCGTCTCCCTGATCGTGGGCTTGTTGCTCTGCGCGTTCCTCGCCACGTTCGCCAGTGCGCTCTTGGGCGCGCTCATCGGCCTGCTCCTGCGCTTCTTCGGCGCGTTCGGCTTCGGCGTCGTCTTCGGCCTGTTCGGCCATCAGCCGTTCGCGATCGGCGACCGGGATCTGATAGTAGTCGGGATGGATTTCGTTGAAGGCAAGGAAACCGTGGCGATTGCCGCCGTAATCGACGAAAGCCGCCTGAAGCGACGGCTCCACGCGGGTTACCTTGGCGAGGTAGATATTGCCTTTGAGCTGCTTGCGGGACGAAGATTCAACGTCGAATTCTTCAAGTTGGTTCCCGTCTAGGACCGCGACCCGGGTTTCCTCCGGGTGGCTGGCGTCGATTAACATTCGTTTCATGCGTTGGTAAACTCCGGTACCCGGGGTGCGCGCCGCGTCGCGAGCGCGTTGCCCGCCGGGTTGATTGCTGCTCGAAGCCGATGGAGCCAAACGAATCACTTCCCCCGTTCACTGAACGGAGGGACCGGATCGCCATAATGGATACCGGTTGTGTCATGTTTTTGGCTGCTCTCATCGGCGCGAAATTTCAATAATGTCGTCTGGTCCGGTTGCTATGGTGCATCGTGGGCCGTGGCGACGCCGTTAACATACTCGCGCAAAAGCGGTTCGACAATGTTTTTGGCCGCTGTCTCTTTTTGCGCTGCTGCATCTTACCGGCATCTTGGAGCCTTTTCGTTGATGGTAGGGGCGAATCGGAGCATTAACGGGTGAAATGGCCGGTACGGGCAGGAATGCAAGCGAAGGCTCGGCAAATCTTTGTGGCGTTGATGGTCGCGGCACTGACGGGATTCGGTTGCCTGCCGTCAGACGCGCACGCCGCCGCCATGGCGACCGCGACCGATCTGCGCGTCGGCGTGCATTCCGACCGGACCCGTCTCGTCATCGATCTGTCGAGCAAGGTCGAAGTCAGTATTTTCGCCGTGGCCGATCCCTATCGTCTGATTGTCGATCTACCCGAAATCGAGTGGCGCTTTCCCTCTGACGCATCGCAAAAGGGCGGCGTCATTGATGCCGTACGATACGGCTTGGTTCAGCCCGGCGCCTCGCGCCTGGTCCTCGATCTCAAGCAGCCGGCGCGCGTCGCCAATTCCTATGTCATGCCGCCATCGGAAGGGAAGGCCTATCGGCTGGTGCTCGATCTGATGTCGACCGATCAGGCGAGTTTCCTGGCCGCCTCGCGCGCGGCACCGCCGCCCCCGCAACAACAGGCGGCCTTGGCTCCGAGCCCGCCGCCCGCAGCGGGGAAATCCGCTTCCGCCGTAGTGTCGATCCCGGCCGGCATCCAGCCGCCCGGCGCGCCTGCGCGCAAGCCCGAGCGCAACAAGCGCCGCGTGATCGTCATTGATCCGGGACACGGCGGCGCCGATCCAGGCGCGCTGGCGCCCTCTGGAATCTATGAAAAAGACATCACCCTCGCGGCCGCGAAGGATTTCAAGCGCCGGCTGGAGGCGACCAAGCGCTACGACGTGTATCTGACCCGCGAGAGCGACACCTTTGTCCGTTTGCGCGAGCGCATCGCCATCGCGCGCGCCAAGAACGCCGATCTGTTCATCTCGCTGCACGCCGATACCTTGACCGCCAAGGGCGTGCGCGGTCTGTCGGTCTATACCCTGTCGGAAAAAGCCTCCGACAAGGAGGCGGCCGACCTCGCGGAGAAGGAAAACAAGGCCGACCTGATCGCAGGCATCGATCTCACGTCCGAAAATCCGAACGTCACCAACATCCTCATCGATCTCGCGCAACGCGAGACGATGAACGAATCGGCGCGTTTCGCGGGGCATCTTGTGGGCGAACTGCGCCATGTCTCGCAGGTTTTGCCGCAGGCCCATCGTTTCGCCGGCTTCGCGGTGCTCAAGGCGCCGGATGTACCGTCGGTTCTGCTGGAAATGGGCTTCCTGTCCAATCCGCTCGACGAACGCGCCCTGACCGATCCGGCCTACCGCGCCCGGATGGCGGACTCCCTGGTCCAGGCCGTCGCACGGTTTTTCGGCAACAACCAGCGCGCCGATCGGGGCTGACTGAATTCCTCATGCTGAGCCTGTCGAAGCATGGGGGCGCCGCCATCCTTCGACAGGCTCAGGATGAGGTTTCGTGCGGAGAATCCCTTGCCTCCGAACCCCTGGTGTGATTTGTGTCACCGCGCCCCGCGCCCTAAAGGGGTCACAATCATTTGATACCAAAACGAGCCAAGATGCCTGCGCGGTTGCGTGGGGTTGAGATAGACTTCTGACGGTGGATAAATACCTGTCGGATCGCGACCGAACGGAACCCATCAAGACATGCTCCGCACCTTCGTCCTGTTCACGAGCGTTCTGGTGTTGCTCGGCCTTGGTGTGGCCGGCGGCGGCGTCTACGTCTTTTACAAATTCGGCCAGGGATTGCCCGATTACCGCCAGCTCGCCGATTACGAGCCGCCGGTGATGACGCGCGTCCAGGCGAGCGATGGCAGCCTGCTCGCCGAATATGCGACCGAGAAGCGCGTTTTCGTGCCTATCGGTGCGATGCCCCGGATGGTGATCTCGGCTTTCCTCTCGGCCGAGGACAAGAATTTCTACATGCACCCCGGCATCGATCCGCTCGGCATCGCGCGCGCCCTCGTCGTCAACGTCCGCAACTTGGCCTCCGACCGCCGTCCGGTGGGCGCCTCGACCATCACGCAGCAGGTCGCCAAGAATTTCCTGCTCACATCCGATGTCACCGTCGAGCGCAAGATCAAGGAAGCGATTCTCGCCTTCCGCATCGAACGCGCGCTGACCAAGGACCGCATCCTCGAACTCTATCTCAACGAGATTTATCTGGGCTTCGGCTCTTATGGCGTGGCGGCGGCGGCCTACAATTATTTCAACAAGTCGATGGATCAGCTCACGGTCGGCGAGGCGGCCTATCTCGCGGCCTTGCCGAAAGCGCCCAACAATTATCATCCGGTCAGATTCCCTCAGATCGCCAAGGGGCGGCGCGACTATGTGCTCGGCCGCATGCTGGAAGACGAGATCATCACCCAAGCGCAATACGACTTAAGCGTGGCCGAGCCACTCACTATCCGCGAGCGGGACGAGCAGCGCTATGTCGATGCCGAATATTTCGCCGAGGAAGTGCGTCGCGAACTCGCCGGCCGTTTCGGCGAGGACCAGCTCTACAAGGGCGGGCTCTATGTGCGCACCACGCTCGACCCGAAATTGCAGGAGATCGCGAACCGCGTGTTGCGCGAGGGTTTGATCACCTATGACCGCCGCCACGGCTGGCGCGGCGCGATCGCGAAACGTCAGATCGCCGATGGTGCTTGGATGCCGGCGCTGGCCGGCGTGAAGCCGCCGGCGGGATTATTGCCCTGGAAACTTGCGATCGTGACCGCCGTTGCGGGCGATCATGCCGCGATCGGGATTGCCGACGGCAACACCGGCGCAATCCCGATGAGCGAACTCACTTGGGCGCGCAAATGGCTCGAAGGCGAAAAGCGCGGCCCCGCAGTGAAAAGCCCGTCTGAGGTTCTCGCCGTCGGCGATGTCGTCGCGGTCGAACGCGTCCTCAAGGATGCCAACGGCAACGACTACGCCAAGCCGACCTTTGGCCTGCGCCAGATACCCACGATCGAGGGTTCGCTCGTTGCGATGGACCCGCATACCGGCCGCGTTCTCGCCATGGCCGGCGGCTATTCGTTCGAACGCAGCCAGTTCAACCGCGTGACGCAGGCCGAGCGTCAGCCCGGCTCCGCCTTCAAGCCCTTCGTTTATATGACGGCTCTGGAGCGTGGTTATACGCCGTCCACCATCATCCTCGATGCGCCCTTCGTCATGGACCAAGGGCCGGGACTGCCCAAATGGCGGCCGAGCAACTATTCCAACACCTTCTACGGGCCGTCGACCATGCGGCTCGGGCTCGAGAAATCGCGCAACCTGATGACGGTGCGGCTCGCCCAGACGGTGGGCATGGACAAGATCGCAGATACGGCGCACCGCTTCGGCGTGGTCGACAAGCTGCCGCAGGTTCTGTCGATGTCGCTGGGCGCGGCCGAAACGACGCTGCTGAAGCTCACGACCGGCTATGCCGCCTTCGTCAATGGCGGCAAGGAAATCCATCCGACCTTGATCGATCGAATCCAGGACCGCCACGGCAAGACGACCTTCCGTCACGACACCCGCGTCTGCGCCACCTGCGAGGTTCCATTCTGGACCAAGCAGCCGGTGCCGAGCCTGCCGGACGACCGCAAACAGGTCACCGATGCGGCTAGTGCCTATCAGATGGTCTCGATGCTCGAAGGTGTGGTGCAGCGCGGCACCGGCGTGACCATCAAACAGGTCGGCAAGCCGATCGCCGGCAAAACTGGCACCACCAACGACGAAATCGATACCTGGTTTGTCGGCTTTTCCGCCGACTTGGCCGTCGGCGTATTTGTCGGGTTCGATCAGCCGCGCTCCTTGGGGCCCGAGGAGCAGGGTGCGTCCGTCGCCGCCCCGGTGTTCCGCGAATTCATGCGCGCGGCGCTTAAGGACAAGCCGGCCGTCGCCTTCCGCGTGCCGCCCGGCATCCGCCTCGTGCGCGTCAATGCCGAGACTGGTGTGCCGGCGCGCCCCGGCGAGCGCAACGTGATCCTCGAAGCCTTCAAGCCCGATACGGTGCCAAGCGAGCGTTCGCCCGTGCTTGAAGGTTACGGCGAAGGCTCCGCCGCTGTGGCGCCTTCAGCCGGGGCGCCGGCGACGACGGGGACCGGCGGGCTGTATTAACTATACGATTCGCTGAATTCTCCTGAAGCCCATTCGTTGTATATTGACCGCATGAGCGAGGACTCTGCGACAATTTTTCCGATGCCTGACGACGCTTCTTCCGGCCGGTCCAAGCAAGAAGCTTTAGGCTATGGTTTCTAAGCGGCTACCATTGCCGCGATATGCGGTTCCGTCTTCGGTTTTGGATCGGTAGGTGGAGCATTATTCGCCGCAGGATTCTTCGGCTTTCTAACTTTCTTATTTGCTTCGATTGGGTGGTCGATTGGCGCGCGTGGAATGGTTACAGCTCGACGTGCTCGGTGGATATGGGCGTGGCCGTCGTGATGGTTGTCGGTATGGCATTTTGGGGGTTGGCCTCCGCAGCTGTCGCAATGGACGCTGGCTCGCGAATGTTTATAGCGGCCGCATTGTTCGGGACGCCAGCGTATCTTCTAATGGTGTTTCCATTTGCGCTAATAGGAATGTTTGTGAGTTGGGGTTACTGCGATGGGTTTTGCCGACGTACCGGCGTTCGCCGTGGCCCTAATATCTCTCTGTAGATAAATCTCAACACGCTTGTCGCAATGACGACGGTGGCGGCTGGTGGCGCCTCATCCTGAGTTTGTCGAAGGATGGGCCGGCGGCACCCCCATGCTTCGACAAGCTCAGGATGAGGGGTATTGAACTTGGTCCGGATTTTCTTGCGCCGAGCGCCTCAACGAACTACGTTACATGTAACCGAAGAGCGGGCGCTATGACACAGACCGATAGCACTAAGCGTAAGCGTGAAACGCGAGCCAAGGTCCAGGCGTCACGCGAACGTATGCGTGCGCGCGGCTTGCGGCCCATTCAGATTTGGGTGCCAGACACGCGGACGCCCGCCTTCCGGTTCGAGGCGCATCGTCAGTCGGTGGCCGTGGCCACCAGTCGGCACGAGCGCGAGGATCAGGCTTTCATCGACGGGATCGGTGATCTGGACGAAGCATGACGCGCGGGGAAATCTGGACCGTTTCCGGCGCGGGGTATGCCGGCAAACCGCGCCCCGCGGTGATCGTACAAGATGATCGTTTTGACGCCACGGCCTCAGTCACCGTATGCGTCTTCACGTCTGACGAAACCGAGGCGCCGCTGTTCCGCCTGCCGGTCACGCCGAACGCCCGCAACGGATTGAATGTTCCGTCGCGTTTGATGGTCGACAAGCTGACGACGGTATCCAAGGAACGGTTGGGTGCCAGGATCGGGCGGCTCGACGACACGGACTTGGTGCGTCTCGATCGGGCGATGCTGGTTTTTCTTGGCCTGGCTTGAACTGTCATTCTTGAATCGCCATCCTTGAACCTTCTGTCCAAAACCCTTAAATCCCCTGCCATGCGCGCAGAAATCGAAACCCTCTCCGAATCCGTCAAGCAGTCGATCGAACTGCTGAGGAGGCGTCTTTGACTACGATGCCGCCGTCCGACGTCTGGCCGAGCTGAACGCACGCGCCGAAGACCCTTCGCTCTGGAGCAATCCCTCGCAGGCGCAAGCGGTGATGCGCGAGCGCAACCGGCTTGAGTCAGGCATCAAGTCGGTGGACGGCATCGCGGGCGAACTCACCGAAGCGATCGAGCTGATCGAGCTTGGCGAAGCCGAAGGCGACGCTGCCGTCGTCGCGGAAAGCGAGCAGGCCTTGCGCGATTTGTCGCTGCGCACCGATCGCGCGCGCGTCCAGGCCTTGCTGTCCGGCGAAGCCGATGCCAACGACTGCTACGTCGAAATCCATGCCGGCGCCGGCGGCACCGAGGCGCAGGACTGGGCCGAGATTTTGCAGCGCATGTATGCGCGCTGGGCCGAGCGGCGCGGCTACAAGGTCGAATACATGGAGGAAAGCGGCGGCGAGGAGGCCGGCATCAAATCGTGCACCTTCCGCGTGCTGGGCACCGAATCCTACGGCTGGCTCAAGACCGAAAGCGGCGTGCACCGCCTGGTGCGCATCTCGCCCTTCGATTCCAACGCGCGCCGCCATACCAGCTTCGCCTCGGTCTGGGTCTATCCGGTGGTCGACGACAATATCGAAGTGAAGATCGAGGAGAAGGACGTGCGGGTGGATACCTACCGCGCGTCCGGTGCGGGCGGCCAGCACGTCAACAAAACCGATTCCGCGATCCGCCTGACGCACATCCCGACCAATATCGTCGTGCAGTGCCAGACCGACCGCTCGCAGCACCGTAACCGCGCCATGGCGTGGGACATGCTGCGCGCGCGCCTTTACGAAGCCGAATTGCAGCGCCGCGAGGAAGCGGCCAACGCGGCGCATGCGAGCAAAAGCGACATCGGCTGGGGCCACCAGATCCGATCCTACGTCCTGCAGCCCTATCAGATGGTCAAGGATCTGCGCACGGGGGTCGAAACCTCGAACACCCAAGGCGTGCTCGATGGCGATCTCGACGATTTCATGGCGGCTGCCCTTGCGGCGCGCATCGAGGGGACGAGCACGCCGAGTGCCGGCGCGGATCTGGAATAACCGACGAACCCGCGTCCGATAACGGGCTTTCATGAAATTCGCGTGAAGAGGGAGCCTTCGCGGCGACCGGCGGTTGGATTTGCATGCCCCATTCAAACCCGACGCCTCATATGAATCTCCGCGACATCTTGATTGCGGAATTGGCCGATGCGCTCGGCTCGGACCGCCTTTTGCTGACGACCTGGCCCGCCTTGGCCCGCGCGGTGCGCACCCAGTCCCTCAAGCGCTTGTGCGAGGAAGGTGTCGAATATACGCAGGAACGGATCGAGCGCCTGGAGAAGGCCTTTGCGATCCTCAAGGTCGAGCCGTCCGAGAAACGCTCCGATGGAATGACGTGCCTGTTGGAGGCCGCGCTGACCGGCGCCGACAGAGGCGCGGCCGGCCCATTGCGCGATGCGGTGTTGCTGGCCGCGATCCAGAAACTCTCGCATTACGGCGATGCCGGCTATGGCAGCCTCGTCGGCTACGCCGAAACTCTGGGCGAACGCGAGATCGCTCTGATGCTGCGCCGCAGCCTCGACGAGAAAAGCGAGGCCATCGAGGAAATGACCGACATGGCCGAAGGCGAGATTAATCCGCACGCCGCGCGCGACGGATTGGCGAATAGTGCGAAGCGCGCCGGTATCGGTTAGGCGTCGGCGTTTCAACGATCGGTCTGGGCTAACTCCGCCATCAATTCCTTGCGCGCGCGCCGGAATGCGCCTTAGCTTCCTCAGGCACGGGAGCGCCGACAAGCAGCGCAAACTTCATGGGCTCCCCCAGGAGACGATAAATGGCTGCACTCAGCGAAGCGGACCGCAAGCTCTGTCTCGGCGATAAATATGTGGAAAGAACCCCGGCGCAGATCCTCGCTGAGAACCCACCGGGACCGGTCATGTCGTTCCTGCGGAAACTCTTCTCCAAATAGAGCTGGCTTCTACTATCCGGCCCGCGCGGCCTTCGCGCTATTATAATATATCGTCGATTAATTAGAATTAAATTCTTGACTTGGCCCGGCCTAATCGGCTAGGCTGTTCGCACGATCCCGTTCACGAATTTTGCTAGGCGCGGCGCCTCATTGAGGCGTGAGCCCGCCGACTTGCGTCATCGGGGTTCAAGCGGGGCCGGATGCCCGGAAATGCACACTCGATGCACAGCAAATGCGAAGATCATGCACACAAAATGCCTAGATCATGCCTAGACGATGCGAAGATCATGCACACAGGGTCCCTGCGCCGATGATTGAAATCATTGGCTTTTTCGCCGCGATGCCCAGAAATGCCTAGAAATGCACAGATCTTCGCGCCGTCTATGCATTCAGGCGCGTTTCGGCCCGCCGGGCTAGCCCGGCCTTTTCGGAATATCCAAGCCGCGCTGCACGGCGGGACGTGCCAGACAGCGCTCCAGCCAATCGGGCACGCGCTTGAGGCTCGCATATTCGACCAGATCGCCGGCGCCGTAGAAGCCGACCAGGCTACGCACCCAGCCGATCATCGAGATATCGGCAATCGAATAATCGTTTCCCATGATCCAGAGGCGGCCCTCGAGACGGGTTTCGAGAACGCCGAGCAGGCGTTTGGATTCGGCGACGTAGCGGTCGCGCGGCCGCTTGTCCTCGAAATCCTTGCCGGCGAATTTATGGAAAAAGCCGACCTGACCGAACATCGGCCCGATCCCCGCCATCTGGAAAAAGATCCACTGCATCGTCTCGTAGCGGCCGGCGGCGTCCTTGGGCTGAAGCTTGCCGGTCTTGTCGGCGAGATAGATGAGGATCGCGCCCGATTCGAATAAAGCGAGCGGTTTGCCGCCCGGCCCGTCGGGATCGAGGATCGCCGGGATCTTGCCGTTGGGATTGAGCGACAGGAATTCGGGGGCCGAGGTCCCCTCCGCGCCGAATTTGAGGCTGTGCACTTCGTACGGAAGCCCGATCTCTTCGAGCATGATCGAGACCTTCACGCCGTTGGGCGTCGGCACGGAATAAAGCTGCAGGAGGTCGGGATGTTCGGCCGGCCAGCGTTTGGTGATCGCGAATGAGGATAGGTCTGCCATGGCGTACTCCTGATTACATATGACTACTTATGAATACTTATGATTACTTGCCGCCCCACACTTCGTCGGCGATCTCGACGACGAGGTCGAGCTTGCGGCGCTGGTCCTCCTCGCTCACCGCGTTGCCGTGATGGGTCGACGCGAACCCGCATTGAGGGCTGAGTGCCAGGCGCTCCAGCGGCACGTATTTGGCAGCGTCGTCGATGCGCCGCTTGATCGTGTCCTTGCTCTCGAGCGCGCCGACCTTGGTGGTGACGAGGCCGAGCACGAGCGTCTTGTTCTTGGGAAAGAAGCGCAAGGGTTCGAAGCCGCCGGCGCGGTCGTCGTCGAACTCCATGAAGAAGGCATCGAGATCGAGATTGGCGAACATGATCTCGGCCACCGGTTCGTAGCCGCCCTGCATCATCCAGGTGCTTTTGAAATTGCCGCGGCAGGTATGGGTGGTGACGAGCAGGTTCGTCGAGCGTTTGGAAATGGCCTGGCTGGTCGCCTTGGCGAAACGCTCGACCATCTTGTCGGGATCGTCGCCGCGCGCCTTGACCTGTTCGCGGAACTTCGCGTCGCACATATAGGCCATGCTGGTATCGTCGAACTGCAGATAGGTGCAGCCGAGATTTTCCATTGCCGCCACGTCGCGTTGATAGGCGCCGATGAGATCGTCCCAGAACTTGTCGAGATCGGGATAGGCGGTCTCGTTCACCGCCTTGCGGCCGCCGCGCATATACACCATGCCGGGCGCGGGGATGCAGAACTTCGCCGTCTGTTTGGCGACCGATTTGAGGAAGCTGAAATGCGGATGCATCGCGCCGTCGTGATCGCCGAGCTTCTTCGACACATAGGGCGTGCCGACCGAAATGCCGCCTTGGAAGGCCATGCCATAGGTCTCGTCGCGCATGTCGAGACCTTCGAAACCGTCCATGTAGTCGTTGTGCCAATAATCGCGGCGGAACTCGCCGTCGGTGACGGCCTTGAGACCGACACTCTCCTGCATGGCGACGACGCCGCGGATCGCTTCGTCCTCGATGGTTTTGAGCTGGCTCGCGGGCAGGGTGCCGGCGCGCCATTTCTCGCGTGCCTCCGCGACGGCCTTCGGGCGCAGGAAACTGCCGACATGGTCGGCGCGCGAGGGCAGCATCTTCGTGGTGGCCATGATGTTCCTCCCGTTTTTATAGGCGGCACAGTGGGGGATTGTTCCGATGCCTTCAACCCACCGTGAGCCTCGTGCTTCGACAGGCTCAGCATGAGGCTCACTCGTACCTCATCCTGAGCTTGTCGAAGGATGATTGTCTAAAGCTCCTTCACTGCCGCCAGAACCTCGTCCGCATGGCCCTTGACCTTCACCTTGTGCCACACGCGGGCGACCTTGCCCTCGGCGTCGATCAGAAAGGTCGCGCGCTCGATGCCCATATATTCGCGCCCGTAGAGTTTCTTCTGTACCCACACGCCGAAGGAATCGCAGGCCTTGCCCTCTTCATCGGACACCAGCGTGAAGGGCAGCTCGTACTTCTTCTTGAAATTGTCGTGGCGCTTCACCGAGTCCTTGGAAATGCCGACGATGGCGGCACCCGCCTTCTCGAATTTTTTGTGCGCGGCGGCGAAGGCTTGCGCCTCCATCGTGCAGCCGGGTGTGTCGTCCTTGGGATAGAAATAGACGACCACCGGCTGGCCCTTGAGTTTCTTGAGCGTGAGCTTCTCGCCGCCGTCCGTGGGCAGGGAGAAATCCGGGGCTTTGTCGCCGACCTCGATCGCCATGTCTTCGTCTCCTCAATTTTGTTCGATGATGCGTTGGTGGACAGCATAGGAGGCCTGCGCGGTCTCTTCCATGCGCAGCACGAGCCGCGTGAAATCCGGTTCGCTCGCGGCACGCGCCAATCCTTGCTTGAGCGCTTCAGGCAGCGCGGTGTGATCTTCGGCGCGCACGTCGCCGTCCAAGGTCAGGCGCAGCATGCCCTGCATCGATTGCCACAGCCGGAGCGCTCCTTGCAGGATGTCGGCGTCGCGGCTGTCCAGGAATCCGGCGGCGCCGAGTTGCGCCAAGGCTTCGCGCGTACTGGTATGCAGTATGTGGGGGGCGGCGTGCGCGTGGCGCAGTTGCAGATATTGCGCGACGAATTCGATATCGACCAGGCCGCCGCGCAGATATTTCACATCCCACAGCGAGGCCGCGCGATGCTCCTTTTCGATGCGCGCGCGCATCTCAGCGACGTCACGTTGAAGCGTGTCGGGATCGCGCGCCGCCGTCAGGGTCGCCGCGATCACGCCTTCGACGCGGGCACTCAAGGCGGCATCGCCCGCGACGACGCGGGCACGGGTCAGCGCCATATGCTCCCAGGTCCAGGACTGTTCCTCGTGATATTTGACGAAGGCCGAGATATGCGAGGCGATCGGCCCGGAGGTGCCGGACGGGCGCAGGCGCATATCGACCTCGTAGAGCTTTCCCTCCGCGGTCGGCGCGGTGATCGCGTTAATGATGCGTTGCGCGAGGCGCGCGAAATAGCGTCCGGGATCGAGGGGGCTCTTGCCGTCCGACGGGCCTGCCTCGGGCGCATGGTCGTAGACGAAGATGAGATCGAGATCGGAACTGGGCGTCATCTCGCGCCCGCCCATCTTACCCATACCGAGCACCACCCACTGGCCGCCCGCGATGCGACCGTGCGCCTTGGCGAATTCGTCGGCGACCGCGCGTTGCAGATGGGCGATGGCGACGGTCGCGATATCGCTGAGCGCGGCACCCGCCTGGGTCCAATCGATCAGGCCGCGCAGCGCTTGGACGCCCACTTGTAGCTTGCGGTCGTTGGCCCAGCGCCGGCTTGCGTTGAGGATATCTTCGAAGTTGCGCGTCTCGGCCAGTGCTTGCCCGAGTTCCGCGCCAAGGGCGGCGGCCCTGGGCGGCGGGTTGAAGAAATCGGGGCTCAGCACAGCGTCCATGGCGGAGGGATGGCGCGCGAGATGGGTCGAGAGTTTCGGCGCCCCACCCATTACGTCGGCGACGAGCGACAAAAGATTGGGATTGGCGTGGAACATGGAGAACAGCTGAATGCCAGACGGCAAGGCGGCCAGGAATTCGTCGAAGCGGGTGAAGGCGGCGTCGGGGTCGGGCGTGCGCCCGAAGGCGGACAGCAACGCCGGCATCAGTTCGGTCAGGATCTGGCGCGCACGCTCGGTGCGGGTCGCGCGGTAGCGGCCGTGATGCCAGGCGCGCACGATCTGCGCGACGGTCGAGGGCGCCGCGAAGCCGAGACGGCGCAAGGTCTCCATCGTGCCGGGGTCGTCCTCGATGCCGGTGAAGATCAGATCGCCGCCCGCTTCGCCGGCAGCCGTCAGTGCCGGCGAATCCTCGAACAAAGCGGCATAGCGCGCCTCGACGCGGCGCAGGTGGCGTTCGAGATCGGCCTCGAATTCGCCGCGCCCCGCATAGCCCATGAAGGTGGCGAAGGCTTCGATCTCGGCGGGCGTATCCGGGATCTCGTGAGTCTGCTGGTCGTTGACCATCTGCAGGCGATGTTCGAGGCGGCGCAGATACCAATAGGACTCGCCTAGTTCGTGCGCGGCCTTGTCGGCGACCTGGCCTTCGCGTGCCAGCGCATTCAGCGCGTCGATGGTTCCGGGGGTGCGCAGGGCGGGAACGCGCCCGCCCCAGATCAGCTGCTGGGTCTGGGCGAAAAATTCGATCTCGCGGATGCCGCCGCGACCGAGCTTGATATTGTGCCCGGCGATGGCGATGGCGGCGCCGCCATATTGCGCGTTGATCTGGCGCTTGATGGAATGGATGTCCTGGATGGTGGCGAAGTCGAGATTCTTGCGCCACACGAAGGGACGTAGGAAATCGAGGAACCGCTGGCCTGCGTGGCCGTCGCCCGCGACCTGGCGGGCGCGGATCATGGCGGCGCGCTCCCAGTTCTGACCCAGGCTTTCGTAATAGGTTTCGGCCGCTTCGACCGACAGTGCGACCGGCGTCGCGCCGGGATCGGGGCGCAGGCGCAGATCGATGCGGAAGACATATCCGTCCTCGGTGCGCTCCGACAGCAGGGCGACGAGGTCGCGGGCCAGGGTGACGAAGGCGCGCTGGATCTGGTCCGGTTTCTCGCTCTCGATCGCATCGCGGTCGTAGAAGACGATCAGGTCGACGTCGCTCGAATAATTCAGCTCGCGGGCACCGAGCTTGCCGAGACCGAGTACGATGAGGCCGGACCCAACCTCCGGGTCGGTTTCCGAGCCCAGGCGGATGGTGCCCGCGCGCGCCAGGCGGCGCAGCAGGTGGCGAACCGCGACCCGGATGGCAGTGTCGGCGAAATCGCTGAGTGCCCGGGCGATGACGGCTGTATCGCGGGTGCCGACGATATCGTTCGCCGCGATGACGAGTGCGACGCGGTGCTTAGCGATGCGCAATGCCCGTTTCACCTCGGCCGGCGTATCGCCACCGAGCGTTTCAAGATCGTTCGCGACTTCGGCTAGCAGATTCTCGAACTCATCCTCGAAAACCCGGACCGCGTAGGCGGGATCGGCCTCGACAATCCGGGTGAGAAAGGGGCTGTTGCCGAAGATTGCCTCAGCCAGACGGCGCGGCGCGGCCTTGGCCAGCAGCCCGCGCACGCTCGCCGCGGTTTGCGGATTTTCCCCGTCCGCGGCTTCGATCCAACGCTCGATTCCGGTTCTGCACCGTTCGATGTCGGCCGGCCGTGGCAGGGACGTGACAGCGCCGCTTCCGCCCAACTCGCGCATTTTCAATCGCTCCGAATCGGCGCACACTGAGCGAACACCTTAGTCTGGTCAAGCCGCGGGCGCGGCGTAGGTAGCCCATGTTCCGGCGATCGTTCCGCATAATCCTGCAGTTCGTTGGCGTGCTTATTTTGGGCATGCTCGTTGCGGGAGTCATCTTCTTCTGGCGCCTGTCCGCCGGACCGATCTCGGTTGCCTATTTGACCCCGTATTTTGAAGTGGCACTTTCGGCCTCGGACGGTTCATACGCCGTACAGCTCAACGATACGATCCTCGACTGGTCGGACGAAGCCCGGACACTCAACGTAAAATTGCTGGGTGCGCGGGTTCTGGATTCCGAAAAGGATGTGATCCTTCAAGTGCCCGAACTTTACGTCTCGCTCAGCGCTTCGGCGCTTTTGCAAGGCGAGATTGCTCCGCGCAGTCTGTCGGTCGTGCGTCCCAGTCTGCGCATCACCCGAAATGAATCCGGGGATTTGGATCTCGGCGCCGAAGGCGAAGCGGTAACGGCGAGCGATGGCGCTGCCTGGAAATTGAGCGAAATTCTGACCGGCCAAGCAGCTGGCCAGCCGCTGAACTACCTACAGCGTGTGAACATCCTGAACGCGCATCTCGCGATCGACGACCGGTTGCTCGGAATTCAATGGTCGGCGCCGGACGTCAATATCTCCATCGTGCGCACCCCCGCCGGACTGAGCGGTATTACGGACCTCGATCTCAAGGTCGGCGATCAGATCGCATCGATGCAGGTCAATGCCGAATATCGGTTGGGCAGCGGGGAATTTACCGTGTCGCTCGGTTTTGCGGAATTGCGTCCCAGTGCATTGGCCAGCGTCAGCGAGCGTCTGGCCATGCTTGAGCCGTTCGACGTGCCGCTCGGCGGAATATTGTTGATGGAGATCAGCCGCGACGGCGAAATGAAGCGATCGGAATTTAATCTCGCGGGCGGGTTGGGCCGCATCGCGATGACTGCGCCGGTGGTCGTCGATGTTGCCGTCGAGTCGAGCCGAATCCGCGGTACCTTCGAGGCGGCCGAAGGAACCGTAAAGATCGACGAATTCATATTGGGTTTCGGCGACAAGGGTAGCGTCACATTGCCGGCGCCCATCGATCATACGTTTCCGGCTCGAGAACTTAGCGTGTTCGGCGCCTCGTTTTCGACTGAGACCGGACAGCTCGATATTCCGATCTACAGGCTGGCGCTCGACCGGCCCAATGTCGAAGGCAGCGTGACCGCGCGCCCGACCGAGGATTCGTTCAATCTGGATATCACGGCTGTCGGGACGAGATTTACCTTCGACGATATCGCCAAATATTGGCCGGCGAAGCTCGGCAGCAATCCGCGCATCTGGGTCACCAAGCACATGCCGAGCGGACGCATCACCGATATGCGCGCATCGACGGCATTGACTTGGAGCAAGGATAGCGGCTTCGGCCTCGTGTCCATCAACGGCGAGATCAATGCGAACGATCTGGTGGTCGATTATCTTCCCCCCCTGCCGAAGATTTTAAAGGGTGCGGCCAAGGCGACCTTCGACCAATACAAATTCAATATCGCGGTTCTGGGTGGCGAGGCGGGCGGGCTGACCGTGCGTGAAGGACGCGTCATCATCTCGGATCTTGAAAAGCACGACCAGTGGACCGATCTCGACTTGCGCATCGCTGGGCCGTTCGCGGCCACGCTGGCCACTCTGGATTCCGAGCCGTTCCGGTTTGCCCGCGCCGTTGGATTGTCGCCGCGCGCCGCCACCGGCGATACCAATACCCGATTGAAGATGCGATTCATCGCCGAGAACCGGCTGACTGTCGACGAGATCAAGATCAACGCCGAATCCAACATCAAGGGCGCGGGCTTGCCGGCGATCGCCTTCGGATTGGATTTGGCGGACGGCGACGTCAAGCTCGTCGTCGACAATGCCGGGATGGACGTGAAGGGAACAGCGGTCCTGGGCGGGCTGCCGTCGGAGATCGAATGGCGCCAGAATTTCGGCAAGAAGGTCCAGTTCGAGACGCGCTATCGCGTGAAGACTTTGGCCGATGCGGATGTCTGGCGCGCCAAGATAGGCGCCAATTGGGCGCTCTTGGGGCCGGACAGGTTATCGGGACCGATCGGCGCGGAGCTTGTGGCGACGATCGCACCCGGTGGGGCCGGTACAGTGAATGCCGATATCGCGCTCGATCAGGCGCGTCTCTCCGTTGCTCCGCTCGGATATGATAAGCCGGGCGGAGAGGCGGCGCGCGCCTCCATCGAGGCCGCGTTGAACCAAGGCAAAATTGTCGGCCTCCCAAAAATCTCGCTCGCGGGCAAGGACATCGCCGTCGACGCAAATGCCGCGTTCGCGTCGGACGGCAGTTTCGCCTCCGCGCAGATCGGGCGTCTCGTCACGGGTGCCACGGATGTTGCCGGAAACGTGTTTCCGCGCGCGGGCGGATGGGCGATCGACCTCCGCGGCCGCCAGCTCGATCTCAAGCAATATATGGAAGACGAAACGCCTGAGGATCCCAGCAAGCCGCGCGGCGACAGTCTGGCGATCTCGGTGAATGTCGACAAAGTGCGTCTCTACGACGAACGCTATCTCGGGAAGACCGAGGGAACGATTTTCAATGACGGTCTTGTGGTGCGCGAAGCCCGGCTCAGTGGCGTTATGTCCGAAGGTGGTTCGCTCAAGATCGAGGTCGTTCCGGATGGCGCGGGGCGCAAGGTGTCGCTGATCTCCGACAATGCGGGTGGCGTGCTGCGCGCGTTCGACATCAACGACAATGTCGTTGGCGGGCGTTTGAACATCATCGGCTCCTACGTGGGCATGGTGCCCGCGGCCTGTCTCGGCGGGCGAGTCGCGATCGACGATTATCGAATCCGCAATGCGCCGATCATGGCACGACTCCTGAACGTCGCCTCCATCGTTGGATTGCTCGATGCCCTGGGCGGCGAAGGTATCCGTTTCGATACCCTTCGGGTTCCCTTCACGCGCAAGGACGGCATTACCCGCTTCGAGAATGCCAAGGCCAACGGTATCAGTATCGGCCTGACCGCCTCGGGATCGACGAATTCGCGGGACGACACGATCGACGTCGAGGGCAGCATCATTCCCGCCAACGTCCTCAACGGCGTGCTCGGCAAAATACCCTTGGTGGGCGGCCTGTTCGGCGGCGAAGGCGGGATTTTCGCCATCAATTACAAGGTCGCCGGCAACGAGAAAGACCCAGACGTGACGGCGAACCCGCTCACCGTGCTGACGCCCGGATTCACCCGTAATATTTTCAATCTATTCGACAAGGACGAGGTCGCGCCCATCGGGTGCCCCAAGGCGTCTTAGGCGCTTAGGCTACCGGCTTCACCAGAACGTGGCGTTTCTTGCCGGCTGATAGCTTGATCGCGCCGTCCTGCAAATCCTTCGACGTGACCTGCATCATCTCGTTAGTGATGACTTCGTTGTTCAAGCTGGCGCCGCCGCCCTTGATGAGCCGTCGCGCATCGCCGTTGGATTTCGCGAGCCCGGCGAGCCGCAAGGCCTCGAAGACGGGGATGCCCTGATCGAGATCGGCGCGTGCGATTTCGATGCTGGGTAGCGCTTCGCCCGCGCCGCCGCCAGCGAAGGTCGCGCGTGCGGTTGCCTCGGCTTCGCGGGTGGCCACTTCGCCGTGCGCGAGTTTGGTGACTTCATTCGCGAGGATCGTTTTGGCGTCGTTGATCTCGGCGTCGCGCAAGGTTTCGAGCCGGGCGATTTCGTCCAACGGCAGTTCGGTGAACAGCTTGAGGAAGCGGCCGACA
>CAMDWJ010000028.1 GCA_945877815.1 Caenispirillum bisanense | reverse complement strand
GCTTCGCGACGGCTGTTCCCATCAACAAATACAAAACGCCGAACGGCGGCATAAACTTCCACGGAAAACATCCCCGACCGCCCCCAAAAGGAAACAGCCTAGCCACTGGCCGGCTTTTACACCGCCCGCATCAGCGCAGCGCCGACGCTCCAATGGCCTGTTTTGTCACCGCCCTACACACCGGAAAACCGCCACATTCATAACCGTCATCTACCTAATAGCCGCTCCGCTGCCCGAGATCCTCAAATCCACTTGAAACGTCGAGGAGCCAGAAAAAGCCCGTTCGCGAGACCGGGCTTTTTTATTTTTCGGGCGGCGTCGTTAATCGTTCCCGTAATCGTGGTCGGGATAGTTCGTTTCGCCCAGGCGCCAATAGCCGCGCGTATGGATCTTGGCCGGATCGACCTTACGTTCCTTCAACAGGTGGGTGCGGATACGGCGCATGGCGTTGGCTTCGCAGGCGATCCACCAATTGGCGTCGGCGGGTGCCGTGAGCGCGATGGCTTCACGCTCTAAGATCGAGCAGGCCTGCGCGCGTTCGCGATGCAGCCAGCGCGGCGCCAGCTTCACCGTGGGGCTCAGCGGGCGTTCTTCCTTGGCATCGAGCACTTCGCACAATGCCGTGACCGTGCAGCCCGCAGGGGCCGCCTCAATCACCATGCCCGCACCGGGCACGGCCGTATCGTCGGCCACCACGATCATATTGGCGGCGTCGGCCGGCACGTCATAGCCGCCGCCCGGCCCGCTGAAATACATCTGATCGCCGGACGCAGCACTCCGCACCCAATTAGCGGCGAGCCCGTCGCCGTGCAACACGAACTCGACGCCGAGACGGCGTGTTTCGCGATCATAAAAGCGCGGCGTGTAAGTGCGCGACGTCGGGCGCGGCTGTTCAGGATCGAAGCGATCCCAGGTCGCGCCCTTGGGCACGAACAACAATTTGATATGGCCGCCGGGTCGCGGCGGGCCGAACTCGGCCAATTCGTCGCCCTGGAAGGTGATGCGCACGACATGCGGCGTGATCTGTTCGATCGTCTCGACGCCGGCCACTTTCGGCGGGGGGCGCTGCTTGCGGCGCGGTGCGCCGGCTTGTGCTGCCTCGGCCATGATTATGTCTCCTCCTTGAAGAACTTCACGATCTCGCGGACGAAGGTCTGCGGGTCGCTGGTGAAACATTAATGAACCGCCCCTTTGAAAACAATCAGATCTGCGCCGAAAATTGTATCAGCTAATGTCTGGGCCGATTCGTGCAGACCCGCGTGCGACAATTTGCGGACCATGATGCGCGTAGGGACTTTCACGTTTTTGTAGAGCGAACGGTCGGCCGTGGATGAACTATTGTTGATCCGCCAAGCGCCGCGAATAAAAGCGCCAGAGGCTATAGACCATATCCGAAGGCCGGCCGGGCTTCTCGGGCGTCGGCACTTCCTTGGACCTCATGTTACGGAAGACGGCCATATCGTCGTCCCGAATCGGACGCGGCTCGCCCAGCAGCAGAGCCTGGTAGTTCATTTTGGCGAGATCGTACAGATTGATCGAATTGAACGTAGCCTCCTGCACGTCGCGCCCAACCGACGTGATGCCATGGCTACGCATCATGCAGACGTCCGTCGCGCCCACCGCGCTCGCGAGTTCGCGCCCCAGGGCACTATCGCGGATCAAAATGCTGCGGTCGTATTGGCTGATCCGGTTGTTGATGATCAGGTCCAACGCCGACGGATTGTAGGACCCCAAGATCGGCAGCAGAGGCACATCGCAGATCGTGAACAGTACCACGGTCGAGGGATGGATATGGATGACAGAATTGATTTCGGGACGCGCGCGATACATCTCGGTGTGAATGAAGACTTCCTGCGGAACCGCCAGGCCGGCGGGGCCCTCGATCAACTTCCCGTCGAGACCGACCGTGATGACTTCGTCCGGCGTCGTATAATACAGGCCGGCTTCCATGGGTCCGCGGGCCCGAATCAATATCTTGTCCTCGCCCGGTATGCGCGTGCTTACGTGTCCCTGTGTTGGGTTGGAGAGTTCCAACATCCCAATGATCCGGCAGGATCGTGCGACCAAGTCGCGCAGCTCGTTGATGTGTGAAGCGTCCCTCATTACCTACTCCCTATTCAAAAAAAATCCGACCGCCATGAAACCGGCCAGACGATGTTGATGAGATTGTCGAACAAAGCGATTGATCATCCTTTGACGGTGGAACCGCACCTGCAATAGAGAAAATCGAAAAGGCGCAGTTCCATAAGCGACCGGCCCGCCTTATGTCGCCTGCATCTAATCCCTGTATCGCAGACATGACTAGGATTTGGGACCAGAACCTTTGAGAAAAATTTCCGTGGGCAGCGGCCTAATTGAGTTTGAGAAGTCGAAATAAGTCACTGCACGATTGACATGAACACGGAAATGCCACAGCGTACTTTTAACAATGAGACACGTGCTTATCCAGTAGACTGGCCACTATCGCCAGCTGCCTCGGCTAAGGCGAATAAAATAAACAGGGACACGGGCGTATTCCGGCGTCGGGCGCGGAGAAACGCGGTGATTGCAGTTAAGTCGCTTATCAAGCGATTCGGACGGCTGGGAAGCAAAAACGCCGTCGACAATATCAGCTTTACGATTCCCGAAGGTAAGCTGTTTACGTTGCTGGGCCAGAGCGGCTGTGGCAAAACGACGACGCTGCGCATGATAGCTGGGATTGAGGAGCCGACATCCGGCGAGATCCAGCTCGGCGACCAACTCGTTTATTCAAGTGCGGCCGGCGTCAAAGTGCCTGTGAACAAGCGCCCGATCGGGATGGTGTTCCAGTCCTACGCCATCTGGCCGCACATGAACGTATTCGACAATGTGGCGTTTCCCCTGACCGTGACCAAGCCACGGCCCTCGGCGCGCGAAATTAAGGAACGCACCGAAAAGATCCTGGAAATCGTGGGATTGGATTCGTTGGCCAACCGATCCGCCACGGCATTGTCGGGCGGCCAACAACAGCGTGTGGCGCTTGCCCGAGCGCTGGTCCGCGAACCGAAAGTCCTGCTCCTCGACGAGCCGCTCAGCAATCTGGATGCCAAGCTGCGCGAGCAGATGCGCGAGGAAATCCGCACCATTCAGCAGAAAATCGGCATCACCACCGTGTTCGTGACCCATGACCAGAGCGAAGCCCTCGCCATTTCCGATCTCATTTTGCTCATGCATGAAGGGCACATCGTCGAATTCGGCGACCCGCAGCATCTCTACGATCGACCGCAAACGCCCTACGGCGCCCAATTCATCGGCGTGTCGAATCGTTTCGAGGGCTCGGCAAGCGGGAGCGGCGAAGTCGAGTTCATGCAGGTGAAGATCCCGCGCGCGGGTAACGGCACGTTCCGCGCCGGCGACCCAGTGGTCATCTTCATAAGACCCGAAAGCATCGCTTTGACGCGGAGCCCGCGCGACAGTCATCCTTGGGCCGGCCAGATTTGCCAGCGCATCTTCCAGGGCGACGCCTGGGACTACACGATAAGAATCAAGGACCAAGAAGTTCGGGTCAGGTCTTATGACAAGGCCGAACAATTTATGATCGGCGACACGGCGTATCTTCGGCCAAACTACGACGAGATGATAGTCCTGCCTCATAATATGGCGGATGCTACGTTGGTATCGAAACCTGTGAGAATTTAACGCAGGATCCATATCAATAATCGGATATTTGGGGAGAAGCAGAATGAAGTTCGGATCGACGAGCATGGCCGTTACGGCCATGACGGTAGCTGCCTGCATGACCATGCTGGCATCTCAGACGCGGGCGGACGATTTCGCCACGGTCAAGGCCGCCGCCATCAAAGAAGGCCAGATCGTGGTCTGGCACAACTCCCCCCAGCAGGAAGCGACGGCCGCCTTAGCCGCCTTGTTCAACAAGCGCTTCGGCATGAATATCAAGGTCGAGAGGGTGGGCATCGCCGGCGGCGAAATTACTTCGCGCATGATGACCGAGAAACGCGGCGGACGAGTCACCGTCGACGTACTCATTGCCTTCGATCGAAATTTGCCGGCCCTGGTGAAGAATAACTTGATCGAGAAGGTCGATTGGATCGAGACCTTTGCCGGCCCGGACAAGATCGATGCGAAATTGCTCGAACGCGCCGCCACGAACGTCGTTCCGGAATACAAGGACTATGGCCTCGAGTTCAGCCACGGCGTCTTCGGCATTGCCTATAATACGAATATGCTCTCCGAGCAGGACGTTCCTCATACTTGGGAGGGTCTGGCGGATCCGAAGTGGAAAGGCAAAGTTATCGTCGATGCGGGTCTGTCTCCGCTGGCGCGCCTCCTGCCCGCAATCGGCCGCGACGGCGTCATCGCACTCGCCAAGAAGGTCGTCGCCAACCGGCCGATCTATTCCGACGGTCAGCCTGCATCCGCCACCAAAGTCGTGTCCGGCGAAGCACCACTCAGCATGCTCACGCTGTCCTCGGCACTATACGAAAAACAAAAAGGCGCGCCGATCGGATTGGTTTATCCGGAACCCCAGGCCTTGGTTTCGCAGCAGATGGTCTATGTCGCCAAAGGCGCGCCGCATCCGAATCTCGCGCGACTTTGGGCCGCATGGCTCGCCTCCGAGGGCATGGAATCGAAAGTCCTGGTCGACGAAGGAATGATTCGTGCCTGGCCGGGTTCGGCGGGTCCGTTCGGCGAGTATTACGCCAAGAATAATCTCAAGGTGCGGCGCGCAGATACGGTCCAGGAACTCGAGGACGCTAACGACATCCGCAAAGATCTCGATGCGGTAGCCGCGGGCCGTCTTCGCTAATCGCTGATCGCAAGGCACAGCGCGCGCAACAATTACAATTCGGGCGACCCGGATCTTGATCAAAAGAAGCCTCGGCTATCTACCCCTGCTCCTCCTGCTGAGCGCGATGACAGCGTTGCCTCTGGCTATCTTGCTGCTGACCAGCCTCGTGCCTGACGGTACGCATCCGCTCGATGCCGCGCGGGAACTGACCTTCATCCACTATGTCGAAGTTTTCGCCGACCCGTTTACCTATCAGCTGCTCGCAAACACGTTTGTTTTCGCAGGCGGAACTCTCCTGCTGGGCATGACCATTGCCATCGCGATGGCGTGGTTTGTCGAGCGCACCGATATGCCGCTGAAGCAATATGCCTATATCGTCATATTCCTACCGATGGCGATGCCCGGCTTCATCACCGCGATCGGTTGGACATTTCTGCTGAACCCGACCAATGGCGTCATCAACGTGTTCATTCGCGACCTGTTCGATATCGCCGACGACTTTGGCCCATTCAACGTTTATTCTCTAGGCGGGATGATCTTTGTGGCCGGTCTGTCCATCGGGCCGACCATGTTTATCATGCTGTCGTCGGTCATGCGCGGGCTCGACCCCAGCCTCGAAGAGTCGGCCTATGCGTCGGGGGCAAACCATTCGGAAGTGATGGGCCGCGTCGTACTGCCGCTGCTACGGCCAGGCCTTCTGTCAATCTTCATTTACTTCTTCGTGACGGCAATCGAAATGTTGGAGATACCGCTGGTCTTCGGCACAAACGCGAACTTTAACCTTTTGAGCGTCACGGTCTATCGCAAGACGGCAGGCGGTGATATCGATCTGCCGAATTACGGCCTGTCGAGCACCTATGCGATTCTCGGCCTCATCATCGGCTTCAGCTTGTTGTTGATCTATTTTCGCTTGATGCGCCAGGCCGACCGCTATGCCGTCATCACCGGCAAAGGCTATCGCCCCAAGGAATACAAGCTGACGAAATTCGCAAAATATTTTGCGGTGACGTTTTTTGTCTTTTTCATCGTTCTGAAGCTGGTTTTGCCCTTGCTGGTCCTGATTTGGACCAGCCTGCTGCCTTATCTGCAAAGTCCCTCGTGGACCGCACTACAGACGCTCACGCTCAAGCATTACGTCGCTCTGTTCAACGGTCAGCGATTCCCCCTCGCTGTCGCGAACACCGCGATCCTGATGGTCCTGACGTCGGCTTGCTGCATGGGGCTCGCCTCGATCGTCGCCTGGGTGATCGTGCGCGGCCGCGGGTTCCTGGCACGCACAATCGACGTTCTCGCCTTTCTGCCCCATCTGTTGCCGGGCATCGTCATCGGCTTGGCGCTTTTGCTGACGAGCGTCGGTACGCCGCTTTATGGCACGCTCTCGGTTATTATCATCGGCAATATCATTCGCTATCTGCCGTTCGGCGTCCGCATGATGACATCGGTGATGTATCAGGTGGCTGCGGAGCTGGAGGACGCCGCTTACGCGAGCGGCGCGTCACGCTTTACGACCTTCCTTCGCATCGTCTTGCCGCTCGTCCTTCCCGCCTTCGCCAATGGAATCGTCTGGTGCGGTTCGCAGGCCATGAAGGACGTGACATTGCCGCTTTTTCTCGCATCCACCTCGAACGTCGTGATCGCCGGCTTGATGTGGGAGACGTGGAAAAGAGGAAATGGCGAAACGACCGCAGCCATATCGGTCATGCTCGTCGTGGTGCTTTTGTGCATCATCGCTCCGCTTCAATTGATACTGAGACGCAAGACGCAGCGGATCGACGCAGCGTTCGGCGCGGCAATATAGACAATGGCGGGATCGAATGAAACGAACTGAATTTCGGATATTTTTCAGGAGCTAATACATGCGTAATGGATTCAAGGTTTACGACACCGACACTCATGTCGGCCCCTCAGCCGAGGCGCTCCAACCCCATCTTTCGGCTAAGCTCAGGACGTTGGTTCCCGATCTCGAGGCCCATTACATGGACGTGAAGATCGGTTGGGCGGGCGAACAGCGCGAAGCTCCGTTCCGCCACCGCTTTCGGTTCGCCAAGCAGGAGGGATGGAGCACCAGCATCCCACGCTATCTGGGCGAGGCGGGGCCGCGCGCGAATGCCGAGCGCCACTTCCAGAAATTCATGGGCGTGAGCTTCCCCACCGAGGGTGGCGCCGATGACGATGCTGCCGCGCGGCTCCGCGACATGGATAACGAAGGCTCGGACGTCCACTTTCTGGTCAGCAGCGGCGGCGTCGGACATCCCGATCCCGAGACCGAGATGGAATTCGTCTTCGCCCAGCATCGTTATCTCGATGCATTTTGCGGCCGCGATCCACGCCGTCTGAAATCCTGCCTGACCGTGTCGCCGCTCTCGATCGACAAGTCGGTTGCGGAAATTCGACGCTGGGGCAAGTCGCCTTGGGCAGTGGCCGTACACCCCAGCCTGCCGCTCGACTATCCGCTCGATCATCCCGATCTGCACCCTATCTGGGCGGCGACGCAGGAACATGGGCTGAGCGTAATCCATCACAGCTTCGCCACGGGATATCCGGGCTATCGCGATCTTTGGGCGAATCCGTTCATCGGACGCTGCGCCAGCCATCCGTGGGCCGCGATGCGGGCTATCGCCTCGTTCGTCGGCGGCGGGCTGATGGACCGGTTCCCGGAAATACGCTACGCGGTATTAGAATCGGGCTTCGGCTGGCTGCCGTTCTGGGCAAACCGCATGGACGACCAGGCGATCTACGTCGGATATGTCGCTGAACTCAAACACAAGATGAGCGAGTACCTTACCGGCGGCCGGTTTTTCACTTCAATCGAACAGCACGAAGGGCCGCATTTGGCCAAGAACGTCATCGATTCGATGGGCGATCACATCTTGATGTTTGGATCGGACTATCCGCACGCGGAATCCCGTTTCCCCGAATCCGTCGACCGGACCCTGGCTTGGCAGAACGTCATCGGCGGCGACGCCATGAAGAAGATGCTCTGGGACAACCCGGTGAATCTCTTCGGCGAACCTTGAACGGAAAAGAACAGTCCGACATTTCGACGCCCGTTTGGACCGATTTCTAAACCCTAAACTTCACGACGGTCAGGTCGCGGCAGCTACCGCGACCTGACCGGGACTGTTGGCGCCAACCTTTTCAGTGAGAGACTATCCCTCCGATGCCGAGCGCCTGCGCCTTGGCTTCCTCAAGTGTGTGCAACTCATCGAGCCGTTTGATGAACAGAAGATAAGTAATCTGTGCAAAATAGCATCCAACATTGACCCCATCCCGAAGGCTTCCCAACGCATTGATCTTGTTGTGAAAGATTACGATTTAGGGGGGCGTGTCAACGGCGGAGTGATTCCAGGCCATCGCGATGGCCATAGCGGGGACCGCACAGACCATCAGCATCCTTTTCCATCAGGCGGGTCAAAGTGGCAATCCCCGCCGTCAGACAGAAACGCTCAAAGCTGGCACTGACTTCTTGCCAAGCATCTTCGATGATTGACGGCTGAACTACAGCGGACGATGTGGTGGATTTCTTCATGGCGTTGCTCTCCTTTGCGGATTCGACACCCCGAGCCTACTGGCTCAAGGTCAGCAACGCCTGCCTTCCTATTTCAACATTGACCGGGACATCCCCGACAAATAGGGGGGCAGGTCAGCAAATGGACGGAATATCTAGATTCAGAATCCTAATAGGAGTCTTTTGACACAAATTATCCATTTTCGACGCTATCAAGAGAGCAGCAGAACGCAGCGTTCCGGCGGAAGTACGACCGTAACATAATCTCCTGCGCTGCGGATTTCCACTGAGGGACTTTGTACGCGGAGTTCCATGTCATTCACAACGACGACATAGTCGAGCGTTCTGCCCGAAAAGGCAGACGACACGATTTGGCCGTGATACTCGTTCGGGCTCAAATTTTGGCGAGACGACTGCAGAGAGATGTGCTCGGGTCGGACCATTAAACGAGACGATTTGGGAGTAAGCGCCCCAGCCATAGCGATCACGGTGCCGATCTTCGAGTCTACTACGGCCGCACCTTCATGGAGTTCCCGAATAGCGCAGTCCCAAATATTTCCCTGACCGATAAAGCGTGCCGTGAATTCCTTGTCGGGTGAGAGGTATAGGGCGCGAGGCGTGTCCAGTTCGATGATTGAGCCGTCACGCATAAGCGCCACGCGGTCCGAGAGGCGTAGTGCCTCGTCCTGATCATGGGTTACATAGAGCGTCGTCGTGCCGAGCCGTTTATGCAGTGCATGCAATTCAGTACGCATCTGCTCCCGAAGCTGAGCGTCCAGATTCGAGAGCGGCTCATCGAGCAGGAGAATTTTGGCGTTCTTGACGATCGCGCGCGCGAAGGCGACCCGCTGCTGTTGACCGCCAGAGAGTTGCGTCGCAGGGCGATCAGCGAAGTCCGCAAGTCCTACGACTTCAAGCGCATCCATAACGCGCTTGCGAGCCTCAGCGTGCGGTGTATTCATCGCCTCTAACGGGAATGACACGTTGCCTGAGACGGTCATGTGTGGCCATACCGCATAGGACTGGAATACCATCGAAATGTCACGCCGGTTGGTTGGGATCTGCGTCCGCGAGTCGCGCGAGTACACTTCCATCCCATCGATCAAGATAGTGCCGCTCTCTGGTGTTTCTAGACCTGCGACGCAGCGCAGCGTAGTCGTCTTGCCGCAACCCGATGGCCCTAAAAGTGTAAAGAACTCGCCCGCGCGGACGGTAAAGCTAACGCCGTCCACTGCGGGCCTAGGGGTTCTGCGGCTTTCATATGTCTTGTGCAGATCGCGGACTTCAAGCATCGGGGGACGGTTGTCAGTCATATCAGCCCCTGATCTCGACGCGTCCGCGCAGCCAGTTCATTGCGAGTGTCAAAGCCAGGACGACGAAAGATAATACAACGCCTACTACGGCCGTTGCTTCGAAGCGCCCCTCTTCCGCTAGCTCAATCATCATTACCGCCATCGTTTTGGTGTTGGGCCCGACTAACAGAATGGTCGCGCTGATGTCGCGGAATGCGGCTACAAAGGATAGAATGAAAACGCTGCCGAACATCGGCGCTATTAGCGGCAGCGTGATTCGCCGAAAAATCATGCTAAAGCGTGCGCCTGACGTGCCGCCCGCCTCCTCCAACTCCGGTGCAATCTGCAAGATGGAGGTCTTAAGCATCTGAACACCGAGCGGTACTTCCTTGATTAGCAGCACAAGCACGATCGCCGGCAGTGTGTTCTGCACGAAGCCGCTTGCCAGTTTAGAAGAACGGCACACGCTTGGTGGCCACGGCGACGGCATTGCCCGTCCGTGGATTGCGCCCGACCCGGGGCTCGCGCCGCCTGACCGTAAAAGCCCCGAAGCCGCGCAGTTCCACTTGGTCGCCGCATAACATCAACCCAAGACGAGGCTCGTACTCCGCTAATCATAACTACGGCCTGCGCCAAATGTTCTGACGACGGACAATGGCGTGCTGAGCCCAACGTATTTTCGGCATTCTTAAGCGCTAATCCTAGCCGATCTCTTGATAATATTTCCCCTCCTATTATCAAACTTGTCATGATAGGCTCGTGATCCGACCTGTCTGTATGCCTCTCGTACGCGTGAAATCTGCGTAAAATTATTGAGGCCTGGAGGAATTATGATTACCGCCGAGCAAAATCGTCTTCTCACGGAAATCGGTCCTGAATCCCGGATGGGCGCCTTAATGCGGCGCTATTGGCATCCAATTGCCGGCAGGGAGGAGATGGCCAACCGGTGGACTCTTCGCGTCCGCGTCCTCGGCGAAGATCTCGTGTTGTTCAAAGACCGCACGGGAAAGCTCGGGCTAATTGGAGAGTCTTGTCCGCACCGTCGTGCCTCGTTCGCCAATGGTATTCCAACTGAACACGGCATCCGGTGCTCGTATCACGGTTGGATGATTAATCATGAAGGCGTGTGCATCGACCAGCCGTTCGAAACGGGGCAAACCGCCCTGAAGGGCAAAAAAGCGGTCGCGGCTTATCCCGTAAAAGAACTTGGCGGCCTGCTCTTTGCTTATTTTGGCCCGCTGCCAGCCCCGGAACTGCCCGAATACGATCCATTTACAATGTCGAACGGAATTCGCGCCGTCGGCAAAACGGTGATTCCGTGCAATTGGCTGCAGTGCATGGAAAATTCCGCCGATCCCGTCCACACCGAGTGGCTGCATGGCGCGATGGTTGAATTCCTGCGCGAGAACGAAGGATGGAAGACGGCTCATACTCGGAAACATGAGCGTATCGCCTTCGATGAAACCAATTATGGTTTCGTCAAACGCAGGCTTTATGTCGGTCAGTCTGAAGATGCACAGGATTGGACTGTCGGGCATCCCGTGGTGTTCCCCAACATGCTTATGACGGGCAATAAGGGCGGCTGGCAGCAGCGATCTATGCAAATTCGCGTGCCGATCGATAACGAAAATACCCTGCACCTTTGGTACAGCGTCTATGTGCCGCCGGTAGGCACCGTGGTTCCGGCGCATCTTCTGGAGAAAATCCCCGTCTACGACGTGAAGGTCAAAAACGAAGACGGCGAATACAATTTCAATTTCACGGATGCGCAGGACATCATGGCGTGGGTCACGCAGGGCCGTATCGCCGATCGTACCAAAGAGTGCCTGGGCGCCAGCGATAAGGGTATAGCGCTCTATCGCAGGATTCTTCTGCGTGAACTCGAACGTATGGAAAGCGGCAAGGATCCGCTGGGCGTTATCCGCGATCCGGCGGCCAAAAACATCGAGCTTCCGATCGAACGCGGAAAAAACATGCATGCTGACGGCTTCCGTAAGGTCACGGGTCGCAACGCAGTAGCTTTTTCGCCGATCTATGAAGAGTTGGTCGAGGTTTTCGCCAACGCTCTTCCGGAAGGTGGCGATATGATTAAATCCGCAGCCGAGTGATCGATCCGGGTCACTAACAATAAAAACATTGGTATCGAGCAGGGTTTGGTCGCTGTTCGCCTGTTGATTGGCGAATAGTCGCTCCGGGTCTTGGCGAAACCGGGACCGAGCTGGGAGAAAACGGACAGTGTCTTCGCTTCGCGTTGGTGTGATTGGCCTCGGCCGGGTATCGGGAAAGATCCTCGATGTATTTGCGCTGGTCGATGGCGTTGACCTGGCCGGAGCCGCCGATATGCGTGCCGCAGCGCGCGAAGCATTTACTGCGCGCTTTCATCTCCCTGCTTATGAAACGGCTGAAGCGCTTTGTGCCAGTCGTGATATCGATGCGGTTTGGGTTGCGACACCGAATCCACATCACCGCGATCATGTGATCGCGGCCGCCCGCGCAGGCAAGCACGTCATCTGCGAGAAGCCGATGGCCACGACGCTCGCGGAGTGCGATGAGATGATCGCTGCCGCCGATGTTGCTCGCACTCAAATCCTGATGGTCTCAAAAATATTAGAAGCGCCGATTCGGGCCATCCGTCGGATTGTCGATAGTGGGCGTATTGGTGCGGTGTTTCAAATCAACACGATGGTTTTTACCGACTGGCTGCAGCGGCCGCGACTCGCTGACGAACTACGCACCGAACTTGGCGGCGGCATCTTGTTCCGCCAAGCTCCCCACGCGGTCGATATCCAACGCTTTATCGTCGGGCTTCCCGTAAGCTCCGTGCGGGCGGTTACGGGTCGTCGTGATCAGAATTTTGCCACCGAAGGCCATTTTTCCGCACTCCTGGCGTTCGAGAACGGCGTTGCCGGTACAATGAGTCTGAACGGCTACGGATATTTCGATGGCGCCGAGCTGACTTATGGTGTTGGCGAAAGCGGTCAGCGACGCTCACTGAATGTTACCCGCAAGGTGCGTCCGCGCCGGACCAGCCCGATGTCTGATAAGGAAAAATACCAGATGCAAACTGCTGTGTCGGCGCAATCGCGCGATAATGCTGTGTCCTACGCACAACCCTTCTATGGACTGACCGTGGTAAGCGGTGATCGCGGTGTTATACGGCAGTCCGAAACGGGATTGCTGGTCTACGATGCCAATGGCTGTGAGGAATTGTCGTTTCCCGTGGATAGTCGCTGTGCGGCGGAATTGATTGAACTTCGCGATGCGATCGGCGCGAAACGTCCGGTATTTCCCGATGGCCGGTGGGGTCGGGATACGTTGAATATTGCCAATGCAATGTTGAGGTCTTCTAGCGAGAAACGTGAGGTCTTGCTCTCCACGCCCGAAACTACTGTCGCCTACCTCGAGAAGATTCATAGGTAATAAAAAGGGAGGTTAACATGACGCGCCTGATTTCATTCGTCACCGCGGCTCTTTTGGTCGCTATCTATTCAATGGCAGTTAGTGCTCAGAATTGGGACGACATTGTCGCCACGGCGAAAAAGGAACGAGAACTTACCGTTTACAATGGTTTTGGCGGTGGGGACGAATTCAAGGAGATTAACGCGCTGTTTCAAAAGCGTTACGGCATCACCGTCAAGATGCTAGAAGGCCGCGGTTCCGAGATCGCCGAGCGTGTGCGAACGGAAGTCGCCACGGGGCACGCGATCGGTGACGTCACTGTGAACGGCGCGACCGCCAATACGGGCTTGAGTCAGGCCAATGCCTTTCAGGTTCCGGGCACACTCCCGAACATGTCTAAAGTGATTCTCGAAAAGACCTTCGTCGAAGAGGTGCCGCTGTTCGTCAATGCATATGGCATTACCGTCAATTCCAAGCTCGTGCCGCCTGGACAGGAACCGAAAACCTGGGCTGATATCCTCGATCCAAAATGGAAAGGGAAGATCATCAGCGACGAAATGTCATCGTCGGGTACGGGTCATACATGGTTCTCTGTAACTTTGGAGAAGTTCGGCGAAGACTTCCATAGGAAGCTAGCAACGCAGAACCTCCAGTTCAGCCGCACCGTGCGGGAAAACCCTCGCCGCGTCGCCATGGGCGAATTTGCCATGTACATCCAGACGGCCATGTCCGATGTGGGCCGCCTCGAAGGATTGCCGATAAGGGGCGTCGTCCCGAAGGAGGGACTACCTTATACGTCGTTCTCCGGCGCGATGATCAAGAACGCACCTCGCCCCAATGCCGCCCGCGTCTATATCAACTTTGTGTTGGAGCCCGAGGCTCAATTGGTCTTAGCGAAGGCAGGCTTCCCCGTTTCGACCGGCGATCTTGGGGATAAGGTCCCGGCCAATCTCCGTCATTTGGTGAATGCGCCGCTTCTCGGTCGGCAGAATCTCGAAGGCCAGGCGGAACGTTTGAAACTCGCTAAAGAGATCTACGGGAGATGAGCGCCAACAGGAAAGCATCTAGGTAATTCAGATGACGACCGTCAATGCAATAGCGGGGGATATCCGCGAGGGCCGTTATGAAGATCGATATCGGCGCCTCAAATCTTGGGGGTTCACGCCGCGCAATATCGGCATGATTCTGCTTATTCTGTTTTTGGGTTTCTTGACGCTCTATCCGCTGGCGATGCTGATCTACGGGAGTCTTCATTCGACCCCACCGGGAATGGCGGGCGAGTTCAATCTCAACGGATATCGCGAGCTTTTAAGCACGCACAATCTGATCGCCCTTCTCAATACGTTGGGGATATCGTTTGCCAAAACGATTCCTTCGCTCGCTTTGGCCGTCTTGTTTTCTTGGATTATTGCGCGAACCGACACGCCGTTTCGCGGCCAACTCGAAGTTCTCATCACGCTGCCGTTCTTCGTGCCATCGATCTTGACGGCGATGGCCTGGGGCATGCTCGGTAATCCGAAGGTCGGTCTTATCAATCAGGCTTATATGGCCATGACCGGGGGGACAGAACCTCTGATCAATGTGTTCTCGTACGGCGGCATCATTTGGCACTTGATGCAACATTCGACGCCCTTCTTATTTCTATTCATCGTCGATGTATTCCGGGCAATGGATCCGGCGCTCGAGGATTCCAGTCGTATGTGCGGCGCGTCGCGCTGGCGTACATTCCGCAGTATTACGCTATTGCTGATGCTTCCCGCGCTGACGAATGCGTTCATCTTAAGCTTTATTCGCGGCATCGAGAGCTTCGAGTCCCCATTGTTTTTTGGCTCGCCAGCCGGCATTACGGTGGTGACCACAGAAATCTTCAATGCCATCAACTATCGTAGCGGGCCTCAGCCCGACTATCAGTACGCGACTGCGATTAGCGTTGCGATATTGGTTTTAATGTTCCTTATGGTTCTTGTGCAGTGGCGGATGCTGCGTGGTCGCAGCTTCGTCACAGTCACTGGTAAAGGCTACTCACCGAACGTAACCAAATTGGGGCCGTGGCGTTGGGTTACGTTTGGAATTTGCGTGTTGTTTTTTGTGGTCACTGTCGTACTGCCCATTGGGCAATTGGCGGTCGGTTCTTTTTTCCGGTTTTTCGGTTTTTACGACCCCAGCATGCTCACGCTGGCGAACTACGTAAAAGTCGGCACAAACCCAGAGTTTTGGCGCGGATTTTGCAATACCATGGTGCTCGGCGTTCTGGGCTCGACAGTCACGATGTTTTTAGGCGCCATCGTTGCTTATATCTCGGTACGAACCCGATGGCGCGGTCGTACGTTGATCGATACGATGGCGTGGCTGCCATGGATGATGCCTGGCATGGTGCTCGGCATCGGATTTCTATGGGCATTTGCGATCCTACCAAAATCCATCCCTATCTACGGGACGATCTGGGCCTTGTTCCTCGCGTATATAGCACTGGGGACACCAATCGCCGTACGTGTCATGGTTGGCTCTTATGCGCAGCTATCCTTAGATCTAGAAGAATGTTCGCGTGTGCACGGCGCCACGTTCTTCCAGACGTTGTGGCGTATTCTCATAGCGCTAGCCTGGCCGTCGTTCGTTGTTGGTTGGGTGCTGACGTTCTTTGGAATTTTGCGCGAGTTGTCTGCATCGGTCATGCTTTATTCGGTCGGGTCCGAGGTTCTATCCGTCATTGTGATGAAGCTTTGGCTGAACGGTTTGGCCGAACAGGTCAGTGTCATCGCGCTCTTCATGATGCTATTGGTCATCGTCTTCCGCTGGGTTCAGCTGCGGCTTCTGAAGCACCATATAACCACTCTCTGATCTAATTTCCGGAGTTTCTTGCCGCATGCCCGCTATAACGCTGGAAAAAGTAAGTCGTGAATTTGGCACTTTTATAGCCGTGGATAACATCGATCTGACCGTTGAAGAGGGCGAGTTTGTCACGCTCCTCGGTCATTCAGGGTGCGGGAAGACGACGACATTGCGCATGATTGCCGGACTCGAGCGTAATACGGGTGGGTTGGTCAGTATTCACGACCAAGTCGTCAGCGATGCCTCGAAGAATTATTTCCTGGCGCCGGAACGTCGGCAGCTTGGCATGGTATTCCAGTCGTACGCAATCTGGCCGCATATGACTGTGTTCGACAATGTCGCTTACCCGCTTCGTATTCGCCGGAAATCCGCGGTTGAGATCAAAGATCGCGTGACGAAAACCTTAAAACTCGTCGAGATGGAGCAATTCGCGCAGCGGCCTGCTCCGGCCTTGTCAGGCGGACAGCAGCAGCGCGTTGCCATCGCGAGGGCATTGGTGTTCGAGCCTGAGGTTCTCTTGCTGGACGAACCGTTGAGCAATCTGGATGCGCGTTTGCGCACGCAAATGGGCGATGAATTCCGCGCTTTGCAGAAGCGGCTTGGCATTACCAGTCTCTATGTTACCCACGATCAGGCGGAGGCGATGGCATTGTCCGACAGGGTCGTCGTGATGCATGCCGGGCATATCCTGCAAGTGGGCGCTCCCGATGATATCTATCATCGTCCGCGATCACGCGCTGTGGCGGATTTCTTCGGCTCTCCCAATTTGTTCGAAGGTGCCGTTCGTGGCTGTGAACGTATTGGAGACGATGTGTTCGTGCTCGATGTTTCGGGGCAGGGCTGGTCCGGCCGTTGTCGCGCGGATATGCCGTCGCAGGCCGGCGAGTCGATACTCGTGATGATTCGTCCCGAAAATCTGCGCGTGATCGACAGCGGGACGCCCGTCAAAGACGGAGAGATCACCATTCAGGGGCGCGTAGCTGACACCATTTTTCGGGGTGCTCGCCGAACAATATTACTCGAATGTGGGACGGCCAATTTCAATGCCGAGATATCAGCTCTGCATCCTGTGACGGTCGGCGAAAGCATCGCGTTCGGCGTAGAGCCGGGTGCGGCCTGGGCGATCCGCCCCTAACACTCCCGACCATTATTTCTCTGATGGCTAGCCATCATTTTAGCGTTTCATGCCATTTACAAAAATAAAAATAAAACTAAAAATATGACATGCTTTTTATAGGTTGAGATGGACACGGAAAATCCTCAAGCGCTTGCCGGTGTGAAGGTCCTGGATCTCGGGAAAATCTTCGCCGGCCCTTATGCGTAGTTTTGTATCCACAATCCTGGTTACGATCAGTCTTTCGGGGTGCGCCAGTGTTGTAACCGACGTAAATAAATTTGGCGCTCTACCGGGTAGCGGAAAGACCTATATAATTGTTCCCTATAACGAGCAGAAGGGTAGCGCCGAGTTTGCAACTTAGGCAGCGTCGTTAAGCCGTCGTTTTCTGCAACAAGGCTTCGTTGAAGAGCAAGTTCTTGCCAAGGCTGATTACGCAATCTTTTTCAGCTATGGGGTCGCCGGGTCAGAAACCGTTAGTGTTGCCGCACCTATGTATGGACAGACTGGCGGCGGCACCAGCTCTCAGAGTGAAACATACAGCGGCAGCTCTGGATACGGGACTTACAGTGGGACAAATACGGCCACCCCAACCTATGGGATGGTTGGGGTGATCCCATATTCGTTTACTTACCATTCTCGTTTCTTGCGGATGTATATGATCGATATAAAGAAATCGCCCCCTGAAACTCCTGTCTCAACGTGGGAGGTCAGAGCATCAAGCAAGGGGACCAGTTCGTCGTTCGCACCTGTATCGGAATGCATCTTTGACTCGGTTTTTGAGGATTTCAGATCAGCCGGATCAAAGCGTGTAGACTTAACGAAGAGCGGCTGCGGGAAGCCTTGAGACGCCGGCCATGTTCTTCGTTCTCCACCGTAAGCATTTGGCCAGCCCCACGCTGATAGAAGGAGGAGACGCGCAATGATCGAGATAATCGGCGGCGCGTTGCTCTTTATCGTTTTGTCTTGCCTGAATTTCTGACCAATCCCGTTCCCGAGATGCCGCCCTTCAGCGTTGCGCTGCGAGGTCCGTGTTTGACTCAGGATTCGCGTAAGCCGCGCGCGGAGTCTTTGGGGGGTGCAGAGAAGGGCGAATCCGCGCCAGTGAGTCTGGGAAGGGCGTAGCGGCGAATGGCCTTCGAGAAAACCGCTTGGACATAACACGATGATCGCCGCATGATGGCTCAGCTAAGGGGCGCTAAATGAGAGCAAGTTCATACGAGCAATATCGTTGTTCTTCGTTCTGTGCCATCTCCGGTGTCGCTTCCACCAGAACGTCAGGCAGAATCCCCGGTAGGAGTTTCCAAGCCTGATGCAGCCTAATTGACGAGGTGTCCCATGACCGAAATAATTATCGCTGCCGTCATTGGATTGATCCTGGCCGGCCTCCAGTTCTAGACAGACGACGGCGACCATGACTACTAGCCGCTATTTCATGAAAGGCTATTCTTAACCGCAGCGATCAGCTTAATTTTATTCGGTGGTATCAGGTCGTTTTCTTTGAACGTAGCGATAACAAATTCCCAGACGGCGTTGACCAGAAAGGTTGCCCCCGGCGCGTCAGGCTCCTCCTCTTCGTCTTCGTCCAGGAGGCCCATTTCATTCGGATTCTCGATGACAGTATCGACCGCCCAATCGAACTCGCGACCTTTATACTCATCAATTCCGCCCGACATTTCTTGCTCCTTCATTGGTAGCGACTTAACTCAGCGCCAGCGCGGTTTACCCCCCAACGTCAACTGCCTCCCCGTCGCTGAGTATCCTCGTTTCTGCGAGGGGGATGTCCCGGTCAATGTTGAAATAGGAAGGCAGGCGTTGCTGACCTTGAGCCAGTAGGCTCGGGGTGTCGAATCCGCAAAGGAGAGCAACGCCATGAAGAAATCTACCACATCGTCCGCTGTAGTTCAGCCGTCAATCATCGAAGATGCTTGGCAAGAAGTCAGTGCCAGCTTTGAGCGTTTCTGTCTTACGGCGGGGATTGCCACTTTGACCCGCCTGATGGAAGAGGATGCTGATGGTCTGTGCGGTCCCCGCTATGGCCATCGCGATGGCAAGGATGGGCACCGCTGGGGCAAGACCAAAGGCAAGGTCGGCTTCCATGGCGGCAAGGTCGAAGTTGAACGCCCTCGTGTTCGCACCCGCAAGGGCGGGGAGGTGAGCTTGCCAAGCTGGGAAGCCGCGCAGGCCGAAGACCTGCTGAGCAAGTGGGCGCTCGTCTATCGCCAGTATTCGACCGACTATGTACCGGCAGAGGCCGAAGCAGAACGAAACCGGGTAGGGGTTTGGCGCGGGGATTTTGTCAGGCCGTGGGATTGGCGGCGCTCGAAGGGGTAGCGGCTCTAGCGGCTGTCCCAATTGAGAAGGGGGCAAGCATGACTAACTTGGTGTTGATCTTGATTCTAGCCGCCCTGCTCTTTGGCGGCGGCGCGGTTCTATCGTTTTTGAAAGATGCAGCTCTTGTTAGCGTGGCGTTCGTCGTTCTTGCCGTGATTGCTCTAATTGCAGCATCCCTAATTAAGAGCCTATGGGGCGGACTAAAGGAAGTGAGGGAGGCTACCGAGGAACTTGTAAGATATCTCGCAACCAATCCGCTCGATGCGTTGTATCGAGCGGGACTCATTTTCTGGTTTCCCTATCGCCTGACATATTTGGCGGTAATCGATCTGCGTTCAGACGAAACGAAATGGGATCGCTTTCTATCCTGTTTATCCGTCTTTCTCGGCCTAATCTTTTCCTCATTCTGGCTAGTGCTAACGGGCGCGTGGGGGCTGATCGTTTTCATGTATCTATCCGCAATTGTTGGATTTGGCCCGGGAGAGCGCTTCTGGCAGTAGCAATTGTCAGACACGGTGCCTAGGGGGCCTGAATACATTAAGTGTCATCGCGGCATAAAATCCGGCACCGCCGAGCAGGAATACCAGCGCCAATGCCCAAAGCATCAAATATCCGAGTCTGAAGCTTCGGAAGCTGATTTCGTCCGCTTTACGGCTGCATGACACGATAAGCATGGTTGCGCCCCCGATTGATCGCGCGTCCATTATGGCTAAATCTATCGTTTCGCAAAACCGACATACGAAACCGGCGACGGAACCAACCCGCCCCGATTTCAAAGGCTGGTATACGGGTGGGTACAGCAAAGGATATATTATAGCCTATTGAAATTATTGTATTATTTCAGGTATTTGGCGGAGAGGGTGGGATTCGAACCCACGGTACGCTCGCGCGCACAACGGTTTTCGAGACCGCCCCGATCGACCACTCTGGCACCTCTCCGCATCGAGGTCAGTGGTTCGGCGGCGTCTAGATAGCCTGTCCGCGCCGCGATGCCAAGCGGTCGCTGAGCCTCAGGTGATATTCAAGATGTGATCGTCGGACAGGGTGCCCGGCACGATGATCAGCGGCACGTGCAGCTTGCCCACCAATTGCCCAGTCAATTGGGTGACCAGCGGTCCCGGCCCCTCCTTGTCGGGGGCGGCGCCGAGCACCAGTGTCGTGATCGATTTGTCCTCGTCGATGACCTGCAGAACCTGGTCCACCGGCACGCCCTCACGAATGATGATCTTTGGTTCGCGCCCGATGCGTTCCTTGACCAGTTGCGCCACGACGTTGACGCGCGTTTCCGCCGCCTCGCGTTGCTCTGCGCGCATCAACTCGCCGACCGACAGCCAGCTTTGGAATTCGACCGGATCGAGAACGAACAGCAAGGCGATATCGCCACTGTTGTTCTCGGCGCGGCGGCACGCATAGAGAAGCGCCTTGTTCAATTCTTCGCTGTCGTCGACGACGACGAGGAAGGTGCGTTTCGCGTGCTGTAGTATTTCTTCCGCCATCTACATACGTTCCTTTGGCGTTACGGTCCCCTGCGGAAGAACAAGGTTACCAGCCAGCCCGCCAGCAGCGCCAGCACCACAGCAAAGAGGCCGTATAAAACCCCGTGTTCGTGGGCGAAACGATAGACTTTTTCTTCGATGCCCACCTTGTCGACGATGAAATAGGTCTCGCGCTGCGCGACGACCCGGTCGCTGCGCACCATATAGAGCCGGACCGTGTAGCGCCCGATCGGCACATTGGCGGGCATATACATCGTCGTGCGAAACAACTGATCGGAGAGAAATTTGACGTTGTAGTGCTGATCGTCATAAAGCCCTTGCCCCGACTTGTTGGAGATCAGCGCTTCGCGGAAGATATCCGTGGTGGGATCGCCGGGCACGATATCGAGCGGCGTGAAATTGATGTTTTGCGGCGAAAGCTCGTAGCGTTGCAGAGCGGATTCGTCGGGGAACAGATGATCGATCGGACGGCTCGATGCCAATGCATAGAACGACGGAACGGTGATGAAGGTGCGCGATTTTCCGGTCGTCCAGACGCCGAAGAAGCGTTCCTTGCGGCGTACGGTCTCGGTTCGCGTCTCGCCGCGGACGACGACGATGACGTCCGTGCCGGCCTCGACCTGGCCGAAGATCAGTAGGTCGGAGCCTTTGAACCCGATATCGATCTCGATTTGCGGCTGGGCGACCTCGACGACGATCGGTTGGCGCGGCGTCTGGGCTTGCGTCGCGGAAGTGCCGAGGTTCGCGAGTCCGGCAAGGAAAGTCGCAAGGACGCGGAATCTTGCGCGATTGAGGGTCGGGTGGATCGCGCTCATCCCCCGATGACGACCGTGTAAAGATCGACGGGCGTCGCGACGAGGTCGTAGACGAGTTTTACGCAAACCATGAGGACGAGCGCCGAGAGCAGAATGCGCAGCGCCTCGGCATTCAGGCGGTTGCCCCATCGCGCGCCGAATTGCGCGCCGATAATGCCACCCGCCATCAAGATGACGGCGAGCACCAGATCGACATTGCTGTTGGTCGCCGCTTGCAGGAACGTAACATTGGCGGTGACGAAAATGATCTGAAACAGCGACGTGCCGACGACCATGATGGTGGGCATGCCGAGCAGGTAGATCATTGCCGGCACCATGATGAAACCGCCACCGATGCCCATGATAGCGACGAGAAATCCGATCAGGCCGCCGATCGCGATCGGCAGAAGCGCGCTGACATAGATGCCGGACTTGCGGAATTTCATTTTCAGGGGAAGCGAATGGATCCAGTAATGGCGTCGTTTCTGTGGCGATGCGCCGCGCCGCCGCTTGATGAAACTCTTGACGCTTTCGATCAGCATCAAAGTGCCGATGGTGCCGAGGAATAGGACGAAGGATCCCTTGATCACCAGATCGATCTGACCGATCTCGCGCAGATAGGAGAAGAGCCAGACCCCACCGCTCGATCCGACAATCCCGCCGGCAAGCAACATGCCCCCCATCGCGAGGTCGACATTGCCGCGGCGCCAATGGGCGAGCGAGCCGGAAACCGAGGTCGCGACGATCTGGTTGGCTTGGGTCGCAACGGCGACGATCGGCGGAATTCCGAAAAAGATCAAAAGCGGCGTCATCAGGAATCCGCCGCCAACGCCGAATAGGCCGGACAGCAGGCCGACCACGCCCCCCATCGCCAGCAACGCGAAAACATTCACGGAGATTTCTGCGATTGGAAGATAGACGGTCATGATCCCGCGCTATTCGATCGCCGCGCGCGGACGGGCTCGAACAGACCGAGCAGACATGGTTGTGGCGGAATGTGGTGCGTGGTTTTGTGCCGTGGACAGGTGCATCGGCAGTCCCGAATCGCGGGCGTATTCTGAATGGCACGGAGTACGCCCGAGCCGTCTTCAAGTCAACTGGCGGCGCACGGATTTGCAACGATTTCGACTTGCCGAACCGGGCGGCCGTATGCTGCGATCACCTGTGGGGGAGCAACATATGGACCATATCGTTCGAACCATCGCGGTTTCGGTTATCCTTGTGGCGATGGGATCCGTCGCGAAGTCCGCGCAATCGGCGGAGGAGACTTGCGTCCAGGCCGGTCATTTCGTCGATGTAACGCGCGGATCGGCGGGCTCGCGCTACGCGAAGCCGGAGATGTCGGTTAGGTGCACGGACACGCAAGTGGTCGTGCAGAGCAACGGCATCCCTAATTTCGAATTTGTCGCGATCACGCCCAATCCGTTGCAGGCGCAACGTTATACTTGGCGTTTGCCCCGTATCCCTCAGCCGGCGGCCGATCCGCAGCAAGTGCCCCTGCTCGGACCCATCGCAATCGCCGTCAACGGTCTGCCGGTCTTCGGACCGAACGAAGCGCCCGAACATGGCACGGCCGATCCCTACCTCGACAAGCTGCTCGATTTTTGCGGCGGCCATACAGGCGGTGGCGGGATGTACCATTTCCACGTCCTGCCGGTGTGTTTGTTCGACCGCGTCGAAGGCCGCGTCTCATTGGTCGTCGGCTATGCGTTCGACGGCTATCCGATCCTTTCCCCCTATGAATGCACGGACGGTACCTGCGGCAATGTACGCAAAATGGCGAGCAGTTGGCGCCGCGAGGACAGCCAACGCAACGTCTGGGTCGCCAATAAATTCGTGCCGGGCCACGGCGATCTCGACCGGTGCAACGGCAGGGCGCGTCCGGACGGCAGCTATGCCTATTATGCGACCGAGGCCTTTCCCTATGGCCCGGCCTGCTATCGTGGAGTAGCAGCCCTCAATCAACCGGGTATGCCGGGCCCTGGCGGCGGACCTGGTGGAGGTGGCCCCGGCGGTCCCAAAGGTCCGCCACCGGGGAAGGGCCCGCCGCCCGGTGGCCCGCGCTAACCTCATCGCGGTCGCGTTGGTGGCCGGTCTCGCCACCTCGTCCTCGCTCGCATCCAAGGCGCGGGCGGTCGAGCCGCTGGCACTTTCGGTCCAATTTTCCTGGAGCGAGACACGTTCCCTGGAAACCGTCACCGATCTTGGATTTACGGTCCGGCTCGACCGCGCCGAGGTTACGAGCGCCGGTTTCGCATTAGTGCCCTGTGCCGATCAAAAAAATGCGCGCCGAGTGAGTCCCGGCGATCCGGCCATCCTTCGTATCGGTCATTTCAGCGGGGCTCTGCCGAACCAATTGCCGCTCGAGCGCCTCGAATCGCTTACCGCGCGAAGGCCCTTCGTCATCGAGGGTTTCGATCCGCCCGACATCGAATATTGCGAGGCGCATCTTGTCATGGGTGCCGCGCGCGGCGGGCTAACTTTGACAATCGAGGGAGGGTACCGGGCGCCCGGCGACGAAACCTGGCGGGCATTCGCGGCGGCGACGCCGGAAGCCTACGGTGCCTTCGTGCCGCTCCTGTCGCCGAACGGCGAGACCTTTCGCGGGCGGCTCGGCCCCATTCGCAGCGTCAGCGTCGTGCGGCCTGCCGCGCGCTGGTTCGATGGGCTCGATTTGCGCACCGTGAGCGGCGTCGCCATCGGGCATGCCGTTCTGCGCCGCATCGCGAATGACACGAAAGTGACGCTCGGGCCCTAGAATTACTCGGCGGCTTGCAGAAGCCGACCAGTCGGATTCTGCGCGCGCCGCAATTGCTCGCCATAGGCGTCGCGCCAATCGACCGCGGCATCCCACAAGAAATGACCGCCGCGCGCGCCGAGATAGATGGCGGGATCCTCGATCCCGGGCGGCAGGGTGCCATCGTTCTGCAACGCCTGCACGGCGCGCAACAGGCGCCGCCTTGTCTGCGTGATCATCAGATCGCTCGGGGCCAGATGCTCATGAGTGTGATCGACGATGCCACCCATGCTTTCGGTCACGGCCTGATCCTGCGTGTGGATGCCGGAGATGCCGGTATAGATGACGTCGTTGCGCTGGGCTTCGCGGTCGATCTTGTAGTCGTTGCCCATATTGCGCGTGATGCGCCACCGTCCCAACCAATCGGTGGTGTTGGGCAGACATTCGAAGGCGCCCGTGGATCCGGCCAGCGGTTTGCCGGTTGCGGTGTTGCTCGTCGCGCGTTTCATGCCGGTCCAATTCACCTGGATGAACATGACGTGGGTATCGTCGAGCGGCACCCAGGCGCGCGCGCCGATCTGACGGGCGAATTCGCCGTTCGGCTGCATGGTGAAACATGGAAACATGAAATGGGCGATGCGCCAGTACATTTGCCCGGCCATCGCCGGGCGGAAGGCCGCGTACATCGTGCCCCACGGTGTTTCGTCGCTGGCGAATTCCGGGGTCTTATTGAGGATCTGATAACGGCTGAGATCGCCTTCGGGCAATTCCTCGAGCTTGGACGAGCCGATATGCAGGAAGCTGAAATGCGACGTGTCGATGTCGCCCTCGAGCGCCTGCAACCAGTTGCATTCGCGCATGGCCATATCGATGGTCACGTCGCCTTCCGCCAGCAAGTGCGATTCGATCGCGGGAAGCGGCGGCGCCGTTTCGCGCTCGCCCATATAAACCCAGACAAGGCCGTTGCGTTCCGTCGCCTTGTAGGCCTTGGCATGGACCTTGTGCTTGAAATCCTGATGCGGCGGCACGTTTGCCATATCGAGGCACTTGCCCTCGACATCGAATTTCCAGCCGTGATAGACGCAGCGAATGCCGCCTTCCTCGTTCCGTCCGAAAAACAGCGAGGCGCAGCGATGCGGGCAGCGATGGTCCATCACGCCTATTCGGCCCACTGTGTCGCGGAAGGCGATGAGGTTTTCGCCCAATAATTTGAAACGCACCGGATCGCCGTCGGCGACGAGTTCCGTCGATTTGAGGGCCGGCAGCCAGTAATGCCGCATGAGAGTGCCCATCGGAGTCCCGGGTCCGACACGGGTAAGGATTTCGCTTTCACGCTCAGTGGTCATGTTTTCGACCTCGCCGTTTCCCTGTTGCCTTTACTTTGACTCAAATCGGTTAGAACGCCAAGATGCGCGCATGAACAAGCAAGTGCAAATGGCTCTGACCGATCCGGTGCAAACCGAATTTGGTCCCGTAGTGGGAGAGGCTGGCGAGATCCGGATCTTCCGTGGCATCCCCTTCGCGGCAGCGCCCGCTGGCGTATTGCGCTGGGCGCCGCCGGTGCCACTCAAACCGTGGCGCACGGCGCGCGAGGCAACGCAGTGGGGATACGATTGTCCCCAGGTCTATGACCATAAAATGCGCTCGCCCGGAATATCCGAGGATTGCCTGACAGTTAATATTTGGACTCCGGCGCGGGACGATAAAGCGAGCCTGCCCGTACTGGTTTGGCTTTATGGCGGCAGTTTCGTGCGCGGCAGCGGTTCCGATGCGCGTAGCGATGGCATGGCGCTCGCTAAACGCGGCGCCGTCGTGGTGACCTTCAATTATCGTTCGGGCCTGATGGGTTTTCTCGGCCACCCCGAACTGACTAAGGAATCGCCGAACGGATTTTCGAGCAACTATGGTTTGTTGGACATGATCGCAGCCTTGCGTTGGATCAAGACGAACATCCAGGCCTTCGGCGGCAACTCGAAAAGCGTCACTGTATTCGGCTGCTCGGCCGGCTCGGCCGGCATCGGCCTGTTGCTTGTCTCGCCACTGGCCCATGGATTGTTCGATCGCGCGATCCTGGAAAGCCCAGGGTCGTTCCGCCCGCTTGCGAGCCTGGCGGATTCGGAAAAAGCTGGGCTCATGCTGGGCGACGATTTGGCGGCAATGCGCGGTATGACTTGGGAACAGGTTCTGGCGCGTCAACCGGACTTCATTCCCAAGATGCGTGGCTTGACCACGCCGCGCGTGTTGCGCCCGATCCGCGACGGCTATGTGATTCCGCTAGATGAAGACGATGCTGTCAGGTCCGGCAAGTTCAACAAGATGCCGATTCTGGTCGGAAGCCAAGCCGACGAGGGAACGCCGTTCATCGGATCCTGGCCGGTCAAAACGCTCGACGATTATCGTAGCGTCGTCGAAGAGAATTTCTCCGCGAAGGGAAAGGTCAAAGAGGCGCTGGAGGTCTATCCGGCGAAAACCGAGGCCGATATCAAAAACGGCCTTGCCGGGATGTTTGGCGACGCCCAATTCCAATACGGCGCGCGGCGCTGGGCGCGCGAGATGGCAGCGGCGGGGCAACCCGCCTACCGTTATGTCTTTACCAGGGAGCGCCCGGGGCTTGGCCGCCCTCCGTTCCATTCGGAAGAAGTCGAATACGTGTTTGGCGAACCAACCTTAACAAGCAACGGCAAATACGATGCCACCGATGCCCAGCTTTCGGGAACCATGATGGATGCATGGATTCGCTTTGCCGCCACAGGCAATCCGAATGGGGCCGGTCTGCCGGCTTGGCCGCTCTACGATTCCAAGGGCGATTCGTACATGGAGTTCGGCGACAAACCGAGCGTCGCCTCCGGCTTCAAGCGCGATCAGCTCGATTTTCTCGATCGGTATTTCGGCGCGGTCTAGACAGCAACGGAAATCGGTCGCAGGACCGTTTAAGACAACAACGATTGGACAGGCAGCTATCATGACTTCTTTCTTGGAAATAACGTCTAATTTGCGCCTTCGCTCGGTGGCGCTGGCCCTGCTGTTGAGTCTTCCGCTGGCGCCGATGGCGCTCGCCGCCGAATCCTTCGAGCCAAAAGTCGGTCAGCCCGGCAAGGATGTCGTATGGGTGCCGACTCCGCAGTCGCTGGTCGAAAAAATGCTCGATATCGCGAAGGTGACGCCGAAGGATTACCTCATCGATCTGGGGTCCGGCGACGGCCGGACGGTTATTACGGCGGCTAAACGCGGCCTGACCGCGCACGGCATCGAATACAATCCGGAGATGGTGGATTTGGCCAAGAAAATGGCGGCCGAAGCCGGTGTCGCCAGTCGCGCGACCTTCGCGAAGGCCGACCTGTTCGAGAGCGATTTCTCCAAGGCAAATGTCATCACGATGTTTCTGCTGCCGTCGATCAACGAGAAACTCCGTCCGACCATTCTCAATCTGAAACCCGGGACACGGATCGTGTCCAACTCGTTCACAATGGGCGATTGGCGGGCCGACGAAACGGCCACGGTCACCGATGATTGCTCGAATTACTGCACCGCGCTTTTGTGGATCGTGCCGGCGAAGGTGGATGGTGCCTGGCGGATCGGCAATCAAGACCTGACCCTGACGCAGACGTTTCAGATGCTGGGCGGCACGTTGGGAACGGCGGCGATTTCGGATGCCAAGATAAACGGCAGCGAGATCACCTTCACCGCAAACGGTACGCGCTATAGCGGAACCGTCGATGGCAAGTCGATGAAGGGTTCGAACTGGTCGGCGACGCGCAAATAAAACTCTCCGACGGTTGAAACAAAAAAATGGCCGGGAGAAATCCCGGCCATTTTTGATTCTAGCCCCGGGATTTTCAGCCCCAGACTTCCTGTGCTGTCTCGAGGATCAGGCCGAGCTTCCTTTTTTCATCGTCGACGCTGACAAGATTGCCGAGCGCGTTGGACGAAAAACCGCATTGCGGCGACAGGCACAGTTGTTCCATCGCGACGAATTTCGACGCTTCCTCGATCCGACGCTTGATGTCGTCCTTCTTTTCGAGCTGAGGCTTCTTGGTGGTGACGAGGCCGAGCACGATCTGCATATCTCCTTGGGGCGTGAAACGCAGCGGTGCGAAATCGCCCGAGCGCGCATCGTCATATTCTAGGAAGAAGGCATCGACCTTGGTGAGACCGAGCATCGCTTCGGCCACCGGCTCGTAGCCGCCCGAGGCGAAGAACATGCTGCGCGCATTACCGCGGCATAGATGCACGCCGATCTTCATGTCCTTCGGGCGATCCTTCACCGACTCATTGATCAATTCGGCATACATCTGCGGCAGCTTGTCGGGATTGTCGCCGCGATCCCTGGCACCTTGACGGAAATTCTCGTCGCACAGATAGGCGAGGTTGGTGTCGTCCATCTGCACGTATTTGCAGCCGGCTTCGCCCAGCAGTTTGATCTCTTCGCGATAGATGCGCGCGAGATCGGAGAAGAATTCGTTCATCGACGGATAGGCGGTTTTGCTGATTGCGTCGCGGCCCCCGCGAAAATGCATCATGGTCGGCGAGGGGATCGTGATCTTCGGCGTGCGCTTGGTCAGCGATTGTACGTATTTGAAGTTCTCGACCTCGATGCCGCCTTTCGGCAGTTTCATCTTGCCCGGCACTTTCGGGATGAAGGGCGCGGCACCGGTGTGGGCCTTGGCATTCTCGGCGGTGCGCAAAGCACCCTCCCAGTCCCATTTCGCCTCGACACCCTCGACCTTACTGATGAAGTCGTAGTGGAAGCTTTCGCGGCGGAATTCGCCGTCGGTGATCGCCTGGAGCCCAACATCTTCCTGCAGTTTGATCGCATCCTTGATATGCTTGTCTTCATGCTTGCGCAGTTCGGCCAGCGGAAGCTCGCCCTTGATCCATTTGACCCGTTGATCGAGCAGTTCCTGCGGGCGCAGCAGACTTCCGATGTGGTCGGCGCGGAAGGGTGGTTTGTTGCGCAGTGTCATTGGGTTGTTCCTCCGTCTGTTGGCGTTTTTGTCGAATATTAACGCACGAATTGCAAGGCGACCGGTTTGCCAAGTGCCGGCGCCGGAACGCTTGAGTTCGGCCGGTGAAATGGGGCCAAATGAGCCTGCCGCGTTTCTTGACCTCGGTTCGGAGCGGCCTTATATTTGTTATCATAATAATGAATTAGCAGGAGACAAGCCATGCCGCGCGGAGTGGTCGACATCGAAGGGATCGCGAGCCCCGAGGTTCAGAAGCTCAAGAACGTTCAGCCGCCGGCGGATCTGCCGTTCGAGTTGAAGAAGCTCGGCCATATGGTTCTCATGGTGAAGGACATCAAACGCTCGATCGACTTCTATACCCAGGTCATGGGCATGCGTGTTTCGGACATCTATCCGGAGACCATGATGAAGGGTGGCATGGCCTTCCTGCGCTTCAATAACGATCATCACGGCATCGGATTGGTGGGCGGCATGGCGGCCGATTCTGCCAACAAGGAACTGCATCATCTCGCTTTCGAGGTCGATACGGTCGATGAAGTGCTGCGCGCGCGCGACCATCTGCATCGTCACAAGGTGAAGGTCGATTTCGAAGGCCGCCGCCGCGCCGGCGCGCAGATCGCCGTCGAGTTCCGCGATCCCGACAATCATGTGCTGGAGATTTTCTGGGGCCTCGACAAGGTCGGCGCCAAGGAAACCGCCCGTCCGCCGGAAGAGTGGCGCGAGGAATTCTCGATCGAGGATGCGATCGACAATCCGCCGCCGGGGCAGGATGAGATGCTGCGCAGGGAAGGTCACGTCCCCCGGAAAAGTTCCTGAGCGCCGGTGGGTAATTGGACTAAACGGCTCCTCGCCATTGTCGTGGGAGCCCTGACGGGCTGTGTGATCGGCGGGCGGACCATCTACTACGTGGACGATCCGTTCCAATTCCTCGCCCATGCGGCGAAGCAGGGCGTTATTCCGATTATGATCGTCGGCGATCCCTATCCGAGTCGGGGGCAATTCGTCGCGGCGGCTCTGCTCGATGCGTTTGACCGCAATTTCAAGACGCTGGGGAATCCGTTCCGGTGGGTCGAGCTGGACGCGAGCGCCAGTTCCAAGATCGTGGTTATGTTCGACGTTGCCACCTCCGTTCGCCCTCAGACCATCTGCGCTGATCCAACACAGCTTGTTGCGGGCCCGACCAAGGCCAGGATGTCGGTTCGGGCACTTTATTGCGGCGACGGGCCCTATTCGGAATATTCGATGTCGTTTCCCACGCCGCAATCGCCCGAAGATCCCAAATTCGCCGAAATGATGAATCATCTCGCCTTCTTTACCGTGCCGCGCGAGCTGAACCCCGACCGTCGCTGAATCGACACACCGCCGTCCGCTCGAGGTCGCAGCGAAGGGTTGTCATGTCCGGATCGGCGGGGCACTTTAGGTGCCGACAGGGAAGATATCATGAAGCGGCATCACGATCTCGGCGGCGACCCCGCCGGGCCGATCGACCCAACGACGCACCCCGTCGAGCCATGGGCCAAACTGATCACGGCGACCGTGGGAGCCTTGCGCTCGCGTGGTCTCATGACCGTCGACGAATTGCGCCGTACTATCGAGGATCTGCCCGAGGAACTGTACGATCGGCCCTATTTCGAACGGTGGGCGGAGGCGCTCGCGGTTCTGCTCGATGAGAAGGGTTTCGCGCCGAGTGCCGAGGTTGCCGAGCGCATGGAGCAGCTGATCGGCGAGCGTGAGGCGAAATCGTGAACGCCGCCGCGCCCAGTTTTGATCCCTATTACATTCTCGGCGACCGCGTGCGCGTTATCTCCGCCCATCCGCCGGGCCATCGCCGCACACCTCATTACATCCGCGGCAAGGAAGGCGTGGTCGAACGTTATTGTGGCGCATTTCCCAACCCCGAGGAACGCGCCTATGGTTTCAGCGGATTGCCCAAGCGGAATCTCTACCGGGTGCGTTTTCGCCAGATGGATATTTGGTCGGGATATAACGGACCGGTACATGATCTCCTTGAGCTGGAGATATTCGAGCATTGGCTGACCCGGGCGGAGGCGTCATGAGTCCGCACGATCCGCACGATCATACTCATGGGCATTCCCATCCCCACTCCCACGATCACGCTCATCCCCACGATCATGGCAACGGCTCCGTCCTGAAATATTCCGACGACAGCGTGCACGATGTGCGCGAATCCGACCTTTATCCTTTGCTGGCCGAAGCCTTGCGCGCCATCGTTGTCGACAAGGGATTGGTGAGCGCCGCCGACATCCGCGAACATCTCGAAGCGCTCGATAAAATCGACGATGGCATGGGCGGGCGCATCGTCGCGCGGGCCTGGACCGATCCCGAGTACAAGCGCCGGCTGTTGGAAAACGGCAGTGACGCGGTCGGCGAGTTCGGTATCGATATGGGCGAAACGCAGTTGATCGTCGTCGAGAATACCGACACGGTGCACAACCTCGTCGTCTGCACGCTGTGCTCGTGTTATCCGCGCGCAATTCTTGGTTTGCCTCCCGATTGGTACAAAAGTAAGTCTTATCGCGCCCGCGCGGTTAACGAACCGCGGGCGGTATTGCGTGAATTCGGCACGCTCGTTCCGGAATCGGTGATCGTACGCGTTCACGATTCCAATGCCGATATGCGTTATCTGGTTTTGCCCAAACGTCCCTCTGGTACCGAAGGATGGAGTGCGGAACAGCTAGCGGTACTCGTGACCCGCGATTGCCTCGTGGGTGTCGTGTCCGCGACCAAGCCGTAGAGGAATTCTGGAGGGTGCGTGGATAAAGTTGAAGTCGTCTCGGTTTCGGCTCTCAGCAAAGAGGACGCCGCACGCATCCGGGCCGTCGATCCCCGGGTGAACCTGATCGATGCTGGGGATTGGTTCAGTTGCGAAATAGCCGAAACTTGGCCCGCGCAAACGGTGCGTTCCTTTGCAGTGAAGAAGGACGAGGTAGTTCCAAAGGCCGACCGGGACGCTGCGCTGGTGAAGGCGGAAATTGTCGTTCACGCATTTCCCTATCCCCTGGACATTCGCGCGCGCAGTCCACGCCTGAAATGGGTGCATCAGCGTGCTGCAGGCGCCAACAATCTTTGGCGCGGCGATCTATGGGGCAGCGATGTCATGGTAACGACATCGCGTGCCGATGTGGCCCCCTATCCGATTGGCGAATATGCCGTGGCCGGCTTGCTGCATGTCGCGCGCGACTTCAAACAGGCCTTCCTCGATATCCAGACGGGCAATTTTAACCGTTCGGCTTATAGCCCCGTGCCACTTGCCGGACGAACCGTTTGCATCGTCGGCGCGGGCGGCATCGGGCAGGTGGCGGGGAAGCTGCTGGCCGGGCTTGGGATGAAGGTTATCGGCGTGCGACATACCGTCCGTTCCGGCGATCCTTTGCCCGAGGGATTTTCTACTATGGGCGGGCACGATCAATTATTGGAGATGCTGGCTCAAAGCAATGACGCGGTCGTCGCCGTCCAGCTCACAAAGGACACGGAAAACCTAATGAACAAGGCGGCCTTCGCCGCGATGAAGCCCGGCGGCATTGTCGTCAATGTGGCGCGTGGCGAAATCGTCGACGAGACCGCTTTGTTGGATGCGCTTGATGCCGGCCAGCTCAAGGGCGCCGTGCTCGATGTTTATGCGGGCGAGCACGACGGGCCTCCGCCGCCGCGCCTATGGAACCATCCGCGCGTGACCATTACGCCGCACAATTCGCCGCGCGCCCGGCCGGGCGGCATGGGTGTCGGGATCGGCATCAATACGTTTTGCGAGAATCTGCGCGCCTATATCGACGGCAAGCCGTTGAACAACGTCGTCGATTGGAAACGCGGTTACTAGGATTAATAGGGAGAGAGTAAACATGGATATCCAACTCAGCGTCGGTATGGCCAACAATCCGCGCACGCGGGCAATCTTCGACGGCCGCGTCAAACCCGACGGCATCGATCTGATCTGCACGCCATTGCATGCGTCGGAACTCTTCTGGCGCCAGCTTCATTTCGGCGATTTCGACGTTTCCGAAATGTCGATGTCCTCGCTGATGATGGCGGTGGCGAACGGAGATACGCGATGGGTCGGCATCCCGGTCTTCACGACGCGCAAGATGTTTCATACGGCGATGCTTGCGCGCAAGGATCGCGGCATCAACAAGCCCGAGGATTTCAAGGGCAAGAAGATAGGCGTGCCGGAATATCAGCAGACCGCAGCTTTATGGACGCGCGGCGTTCTGCAGCATGAGTTCGGCGTCACCGCGCAGGACATCGGCGAATGGTGGATGGAACGTAACCCGGAGCACAGCCATGGCGGCAAGATGGGCTTCAAGGCCCCCCCCGGCGTGAAGCTCACCTACATCCCGACCACGACCAACATGGGAGAGATGCTGTTGGAGGGCAAACTCGACGGGGCGCTGCATTACCTCGCTGGCACCAATAATCTGGTCGATCGCTCCACGGCGGATATCTATAACCATCCCGATTTCAAGACGATCTTCCCCGATCCGCATGCCGAAGGGGTGCGTTTCTACAACAAGACCGGCATCTATCCGATCAATCACGGCATGGTCATCAAGCGCGAGATCGCCGACAAGCATCCGTGGGTCGTGCTGAACATCCTGAAGGCATTCGATCAGGCGAACGAGATCGCCGAACGCGAGCGTCGGCAGGCGAACGAATATCATGTCGAGAGCGGATTGGTGCCGCCGGACGTTGCCAAGAAATTGCGCACGCCGCTGGTGACGCACGGCATCAAGGCCAACCGCAAGGTTCTGGAGACCGCCGCGCAGTTCTCCTTTGAGCAAGGCCTGACCCCGCGTCTCATGAAGCTCGAAGAATTGTTCGCGCCGTCGGTGATGGAGCAATAAGGATGGTTCTTCAACTCAGCGCGGCGCTCGCCTCGAATCCGCGCACCTGGCCGATTTTCGAAGGCACGGCTAAGGCGGAGGGGATTGAATTCGTCCCCACCGCTTTGCATCCGTCGGAAATTTTTTGGCGCCAACTTCGGTTCGCCGATTTCGACATTTCGGAGATGTCGATGTCGTCGTTGATGATGACGATCGCAGGCGGCGACAAACGCTGGCTTGGAATTCCCGTCTTCACCACGCGCCAGATGTTCCATACATCGATCCTGGTGCGCAAGGATCGCGGCATCAATAAACCGGAAGACCTGAAAGGGAAAAAGGTCGGCGTGCCTGAATATCAGCAGACCGCCGCGCTGTGGACGCGCGGCGTGCTGCAGCACGAATACGGCGTCAGCCCGACCGACCTCGAATTCCACATGGAGCGCAATCCCGATCATAGCCATGCGGGGGCGACCGGCTTCAAGGCGCCGCCGGGTGTCACCATCAAATACATCCCGAACGAAACCAATATCGGCGAGATGATGATCTCGGGCGGGCTCGATGCGGTGATCTTCTATATCCGGGGTGCTGCCGGAAATCTGGTCGATCGCAGCCGCGCGGATCTCAAGAACCATCCTGACATCAAGTCGCTGTTCCCCGATCCGCATGCCGAGGGCGTGCGTTTCTACAAGAAGACCGGCCTCTATCCGATCAATCACGGCATGGTCATCAAGCGCAGCGTCGCGGAGAAACATCCAGAAGCGGCGTTGAATGTGCTGAAGGCTTTTCAGCGCGCCAACGATATCGCCGAGGCCGAACGGCGCGAACATACCGAATATCACGCCGATTTCGGCTTGCTCGGCCCGGACGCCAAGTTGGCGCTCGCCACACCCTTGGTTCGTCACGGTTTTGCCGCGAATCAGAAGGTTCTGGAGGCCTGCGCGCTATATTCCCACGAACAAGGTTTGACCCCGCGGCTGATGAAGCTTGAAGAGCTCTTTGCGCCCGGCGTTTTGAACACATAGGAGTATCTTCCGTGAAACTTCGTCTCAGCATCGGAATGTCCTCGAATCCGCGCACGCGTCCGGTCTTCGAGAACAAGGTCAAGGCAGACGGTATCGATCTCGTGCCGACCAAGGTCCATGTAGCCGAATTGTTCTGGCGCCAATTGCGCTCGGCGGAATTCGACGTATCGGAAATGTCGATGTCGACGCTGATGATGGCGGTGGCCCAAGGCGACGATCGCTTCGTCGGGCTACCCATCTTTACCACGCGGCGCCTGTTTCATACGGCCATGCTGGTGCGCAAAGATTCCGGCATCGACAAACCCCAGGATCTCAAGGGCAAGCGCGTTGGCGTGCCGGAATATCAGCAGACCTCGGCCCTATGGACGCGCGGCGTCCTCAAGAACCATTTCGGTGTCGAGGATCGCGACATGGAACATTGGATGGACCGGCAGCTCGCCCATAGCCATCGTGGCGAGGTCGGCTTCACGCCGCCCAAGGGTGTGATCATCCATCAGGTGCCGGGCGATACCGACATCGGCGAAATGATCCTGCAAGGGCGTCTCGATGCGGTCATGTCCTACAATCCCGCGCGCGGCGACAGTGCGCTCGATCGCGCCAGCGCCGATCTCGCCAACCACCCGCAGATCAAGCCGCTGTTTCCCGACAAATATGCCGAAGCCGTGCGGTTTCGCGAGAAGGAAGGGCTCTATCCGATCAACCATGGCATGGTGATCAAGCGTGAACTCGCCGAGAAGCATCCCTGGGCTGTGCTCAATATCTACAAGGCGTTTGAGAAGGCCAACGAGATCGCCGAGGCCCAGCGCTTGGAGCACACCGAATACCACACCGAAACCGGCTTGTTGCCGCCTGAGGCTAAAAAGGCGTTGGCGACCCAGGTGCTCCATCACGGCGTGCGTAACAATCGGAAGGCTTTGGAACGGGCTGCCCAATTCTCGTTTGAGCAGGGGCTGACGCCGCGCCTCATGAAATTGGAGGAGTTGTTCGCTCCGAGTACGATGGAACAATAGATAAAAGTGCCTCAATCCGATCTTGCGGCAAGGGATCGTTGGCAACCGCAAGGCTTTGAGATGACGGCGCAAATGTCGCACGAACATGGCGTTACACGCGGGTGCGTAACGGTGGAAGAAATATTCGCGCCTTCGGTGGTGGAGCAGTAACTACGTAGTTAAAAGCCTCGATTGACCCCGCGCCCTGAGGTCGGCAGGCTTAGGGTGGGGGAAATAAAAAGATGCGATCCGCTTTGATCGATACGTTTGGTATGTCCGGATCAGTCCGGGCGATTTTCCGTCGGCTCGGCTCGGACCGGATCGGGAGGGGAGCATGCCGACGCTAGATCACGTTCCTCTTTTGTCGTCGCTGAGCGATTCCGAGCGGCGGGATTTCGAAGCGAAATGCCGCTGGCGCGACTACGATGCGGGGCGCGCGATCATCGATCGCGGCGAAACCCTGAGCGATGTTTATGTACTGGTCGCCGGGCGCGCGCATGTGATGAATTTTTCGGTCGCCGGAAAGGTGATCGATTACGCGACCTTGCGTGAAGGCGAGGTTTTCGGAGAGCTGGCCGCCATCGACGGGTTACCCCGATCCGCCTCAGTGGTGACGCAAATGCCCTGCACGATCGCGGTCATCCCGAGCAAGATTTTCATCAATCTCGTGACCACTCATCCGCCGATTTGCCTGCAACTGTTGCAGCGGCTGGCTTCGATTGTCCGGCGCGGCGACGAACGTATCGCCGATTTCAGCCTGTTGGGCGCGGAACAACGGGTCTGTCTCGAACTCCTGCGCCTTGCAGAGCCGGATCCGGGATCGTCGGGACGGTTCGTTATCCATCCGTTCCCCACGCAGTCGACCTTCGCCAACGGCGTCGGATTGGCGCGCGAAACGGTCGGCCGCATCCTGTCGCGTCTGATCCGCGAGAAGCTGATCGAACGCCGGGAAAAGGCTCTTTATGTGCGCAATCGCGATCTGCTCGAAGAACGCGCTCTTTTATGAATTGAGCCACCGGTCGCCCGCTTGCCTCGGCCCGGGCGGTAGACCATTCTCCGCCGCATGATTGAACCGACCACCGGAACCGCACTCGTTACCGGCGCTGCGCGCCGCGTCGGCCGCGCCATCGCCTGCGATCTAGCGCGCATCGGTTGGTCGGTCGCGGTGCATTACAACAATTCGCGTCAGGAAGCCGATGAGACGGTGGCCGCCATCGCGGCCGCGGGTGGACGCGCCGCGGCGGTAAGAGCGGATTTGCGCGACGAGGCCGCGGTCCGGGGGCTGGTCGAGGCGACGGAACAAGCCCTCGGTCCGGTGCGGCTGTTGGTCAATAACGCGTCGGTCTTCGAGAACGATACGGCCATGACCGAGGACCGTGCGATCTGGGATGCCAATATCGAGGTCAATCTGAGGGCGCCTTTCGTGCTGAGCCAATGCGTGGCGCGGCGGCTTCCGCCTGGCGGCGGCAATATCATCAATATCGTCGATCAGCGCGTGCTCAATCTGACGCCCTATTTCACGTCCTATACGCTCAGCAAGGCAGGACTTTGGACCCTGACGCAAACCCTCGCCCAAGCTTTCGCCCCACAACTGCGCGTGAATGCGATCGGGCCGGGACCCGTATTGCCTTCGCCGCGCCAGACCGAAGCGCAATTTGAACGCCAATATCGTGCCATGCCTTTGGCACGTGCCGTAGATGTCGGCGAGATATGCCAAGCGGTGCGCTTTATCCTTGAAAGCCCATCGATGACCGGCCAAATCATATTGCTCGATGCCGGCCAGCATCTTGGCTGGGCGCAACCCACCGCAAACGCCAAGCCCGAAGAATAGCGTATATGACGGGAACCAGCGATAAGGTGGTGCACGCCTTGCAGATGGCGGACGAGGCATCGTCCGTTCGGCATATGTTCGTGCGTGATCTTGTGCTCGAATGCCTGATCGGGGTTTATAAGCACGAGAAGCGCAAGCCCCAACGCGTTCAGATCAATGTCGATCTCGCGATCCTTGAAGATGGCCGGCCGTTCCTCGATAAACTTGGCGACGTTGTCGATTATGAAACCCTCACCGACCGGATCCGGGCGATGGTCGCCAGCGGTCACGTCAGTCTGGTCGAAACCCTGGCCGAGCGAATTGCGGAAATTTGTCTGCTGGACGAACGTGTCCATGCGGCGCGTGTCCGCGTCGAAAAGCTCGATATTTTTCCCGATGCAGCCGGCGCGGGGGTCGAGATCGAGCGAACGCGCTGAAGTCGCGTCATTCGTTGAGAGTTGATCGCAAGTGGTTGATTTTTTAGCTTTTCCAAAGCCCTGCGGGTGAAAAGTTGTGCACAGGCGGCAAAGCCGCGTGATTTTGCGTCACATCCTTGTGTGTCTTTTCCTTACCATACGATTGTCATAGTTGACAACGAGAAAGTTTTTTAATTTCAATGGCTTAGCTTGATTGCACATTTTGTGGGCAAAGCGTAGAAAGCCGCTGATTTATTGAAGAATTACCGTGCCGGAGTAGCTTATCAACAAGCATACACACAGCTTTGGTGGATAGTGATTGCACGGTTTTCGCGGTGCATGAAAATGCCCGTATCGTGAGAAGAAAATGAGCAAAGACGAGGCGCAAATGGGCCTGTCCGAGGCCTTGGAAGCGGCGCATGAGGGCGTCGTCGGTGTCGATGTTATCCGTGCCTATTTACGCTCGTTGCCGGGAAATCCAGGCGTCTATCGCATGCTCGACGGCGAGGGTGGCGCCTTGTATGTCGGCAAGGCTAAGAATCTCAAGAAACGAGTGGCGAACTACACCAACCTCGCCCGCCAATCCATGCGTATCCGCCGGATGGTGGCGCAGGTCCGTTCCATGGAATTCGTCAACACGCACACTGAAGCCGAGGCGCTGCTGCTTGAGGCTAATCTGATCAAACGGCTGGCGCCGCGTTACAATATCCTGCTGCGCGACGACAAATCCTTCCCCTATATCCTGGTGACCGGCGATCACTCCTATCCGCGCGTGGTCAAATATCGCGGCGCGCGGTCCCGCCAGGGCCAATATTTCGGACCATTTGCCTCGGCTGGGGCGGTCAATGAGTCCCTCGCGGTCCTGCAGCGCGCCTTTTTGCTCCGGACCTGCGCCGACACGATTTTCGATGCGCGCACTCGGCCCTGCCTGCTTTACCAGATTAAGCGCTGTTCCGGCCCATGCGTCGGAATCGTGAGAGAGGCCGATTATGGCGAATTGGTCGATCAGGCCCGCGCCTTTTTGACCGGACGCTCACAGGAGATTCAGCGCGAGTTGGCGGTCCGCATGCAGGCGGCCAGCGACGCGCAGGAATATGAAAAGGCGGCGGGATTTCGAGATCGCATCAAGGCTATGGCGACCATCCAGTCGCGCCAGGACATTAATATGGCCGATATCGGCGATGCGGACCTGATCGGGATGCATGTCGCCGGCGGACAAGCGTGCGTCCAGGTCTTTTTCATCCGCTCGGGCCAGAATTACGGCAATCGCGCCTATTTCCCGAGCCACGCCGGCGACGCCGAACCGGCCCAGATCCTCGAAGCCTTCATCGGCCAATTTTACGCCGACAAGATACCGCCCAAACTGCTTTTGCTCAGCCATCCGGTCGCCGAGAAGGCTCTGCTGACGGAGGCGTTGAGCGAACGCGCGGGCTATACCGTCCGCATAGAAATTCCGCAACGTGGGTCAAAAAAGAATCTGATCCAGTTGGCAGCGACCAATGCGGCATCGGCGCTCGGGCGCCGTTTCGTCGAAAGCGCGTCGCAGCGACGGAATTTCGACGGATTGGCTGTTGTCATGGGGATCGAAGGGGCGATCGAACGCATCGAGGTTTACGACAACAGCCACATCCAGGGCACCAATGCGGTCGGTGGGATGATCGTCGCGGGCCCCGACGGCTTCGTCAAAAATGCCTATCGCAAGTTCAACATCCGGACCGGCGGCGATTTTCCTGCGGCCAAGCGCGGGGCGCCGCTGGGCGACGATTATGCCATGATGCGTGAAGTTCTGACGCGGCGTTTCGCCCGTGCCCTTGGCGAGGATCCCGACCGGACCTCCGGCCAATGGCCGGATCTCGTCCTCATCGACGGCGGGCTCGGCCAATTGGGTATCGCGCTCGAAGTTTTCGCGGAATTGGGGGTGCGCGACGTGTGCGTGTGCGCAATCGCCAAGGGCCCGAACCGCAACGCCGGCGAGGAACGGCTGTTTTTGCCGGGGCGCGATCCGATCCGGCTCGAGTCGCAAGACCCGGTGCTTTACTTCCTGCAGCGGCTACGTGACGAGGCGCATCGTTTCGCCATCGGAACGCATCGTGCGAAACGCGCGAAATCGATGGAGAAATCACCGCTCGACGATATTCAGAATGTCGGCGGGGCGCGAAAGAGGGCGCTTTTACACCATTTCGGTTCGGCCCGCGCCGTCGGTCAGGCCGGGCTATCCGATCTTGAGGCGGTCGAAGGCATCAGCAAGGGCCTTGCGCGCCGCATCTATGACTGGTTCCATCCGGAAGGCTGAAGGCAAAACAACAATATCATGCTCACGAACCTAGCCAATCTTCTGACGCTGTCGCGCATCGCCGCTATCCCGTTGGTGATTGCGACCTTTTATCTCGACGAGCCCTTCGGCAACTGGCTTGGGCTCGCGATCTATTCGGTCGCCTGCATCACCGATTTTTTCGACGGCTATGTTGCCCGCGCCTGGTCGCAACAATCGCAATTGGGCCGTTTCCTCGATCCGGTGGCCGACAAACTGCTGGTTTCGGCTTTGCTCTTGATGCTGGTCGCCACCGGACGCATTCCCGGAATCGCGATACTGCCCGCCGTCGTGATCCTATGCCGCGAGATTCTCGTGTCGGGTCTGCGGGAGTTTTTGGCGACCGCCCATGTCGGTGTGCCGGTCAGCAAACTCGCGCAATGGAAGACGACTGTGCAGATGCTGGCGCTTGGCTTCTTAATGGTGGGCATGGCCGGGCCGGATTTCGGACCTTTGTCGACAACCGAGATCGGCGTATGGGGACTTTGGATCGCGGCCATCCTGACCCTGGTGACCGGATACGATTATTTGCGGGCGGGGCTGCGCCATGTCGATCACCTCGACAATGAAAGCCTTCGCCCATCCCGCAGACCCACCGCAACCGATGCGCTTTGACCGCGATGCAGGTCTTCGGCATTGCGGGCTGGAGCGGTAGCGGCAAGACCACACTGCTCAAGGGCCTGATCCCAGCGCTGACAGCGCGTGGCGTGGGCGTTTCGACCTTGAAACATGCCCATCATTCCTTCGACATCGACATGCCGGGCAAGGATTCCTACGAGCATCGTGCTGCGGGTGCCAGCGAAGTGATGATCTCGTCGGCGAACCGCTGGGCTCTGATGCACGAACTCAAGGGTGCGGCCGAACCGCCGCTGTGCGATTTGATCGCGCGGATGTCGCCGGTCGATCTTCTGTTGGTCGAGGGATTCAAGTGGGAAGCGCATCCCAAGCTGGAAATCCATCGCCCGATCGTCGGCAAACCTTTGTTGCAGCCGGATGACCCGCATATCGTCGCGGTGGCGTCTGACATCCAACTTGACGGCTTGAGCGTTCCGCTTTTGGATATCACCGACATTGGCGGCATCGCTGATTTCATTCTCCGGCAGTGCCGATTGCTGGCCGTCTAGCATGAACGATTTCGACGAATGTTTCCGCACCGGTGATGAACGCAGGACCGTCGCCGACGCCTTGCAAAAATTCAACGCGACCTTAGTGCCTGCGGCCGGCATCGAGCGAGTGCGCACGCGGGATGCTTTGGGGCGTATTTTGGCTGAGGATCTGGTCGCATTGGCCGATATCCCGCCTTACGACAATAGCGCTGTGGACGGCTACGCGGTCTGGTTCGACGACCTCGCGACGGCCGGCGAGACACGTTTGCCGGTCGTGGCGCGCGTTGCCGCTGGTCATCCGCTCGCACACCCGCTCGCCCGCAGACATGCAACACAGATATTTACCGGTGCGCCGATGCCGCACGGGATCGACGGAGCCGGACCGGATACCGTTTTCATGGTGGAGGATTGCCGTGCCGACGGGGCCGACGTGATCGTGCCGGGCGGCATCAAGCGCGGCGCCAATCGGCGCCATGCCGGCGAAGATGTGCGGCGTGGCGATGTCGTCCTGAAGCCGGGTTCGCGACTGCGTCCGCAGGATATTGGCATGGCGGCTTCGCTGGGCTTTGCCGAGATAGCGATCTATAGCCGCTTGCGCGTCGCGGTCTTTTCGACGGGCGACGAGGTGCGCGAACCGGGTTCGGTTTTGAACCCCGGCAGTATCTTCGATGCCAACCGCTATGCCCTCATGTCGATGTTGGAGCGGCTCGGCTGCGCCGTGTCGGATCTGGGGATCTTTCCGGACAAGGCTGAACGGATTCGAAGTGCGCTCGATCGGGCTGCCGGATCGCACGATTTGTTGGTGACCTCGGGCGGCGTGTCGCGCGGCGAGGAAGATCACGTTCGCAGCGCCGTCGCGGCCCTCGGTGCGGTCAATTTCTGGAATCTCGCGATCAAGCCCGGACGTCCCATCGCGCTCGGCCACATCCGCACCCTCGACAGACCGGTGCCGTTCATCGGCCTGCCCGGAAACCCGGTCGCCGTGATGGTGACGTTCCTTTTGATTGCGCGGCCGATCGTGATGCGTCTGGCGGGTGCCGCCGATGCCGCACCCGCCGCCTTCAGGGTTGCGGCCGGCTTCGATTTCAAGAAGAAGGCTGGCCGCCGCGAATGGTTGCGTTCGCGCTTGATACGGTCGGAACAGGGCCTGGTCGTCGACAAATTCCCCGAAGAAGGCTCTGGCATTCTCACCTCCATGGTCGCAACCGATGGACTTGTCGAGCTTGCCGAGGATAATACCGGAGTGCGGCGCGGCGACCTCGTCGACTTCCTGCCCTATAGCGAGTTGATGGGATGAATATTCTGTATTTCGCCTCGATCCGCGAGAAGATCGGCCGCGCCGAGGAGGACGTCTCACCGCCGCCAGCCGTCACCGATGTCGGCAAGCTCATCGAATGGTTGAAGAGGCGCGGTCCGGATTACGAGCTGGCTTTGGGCGACATGCGGGCCGTTCGTGTCGCCGTAAACCAGGAACATGTGCGGCTCGATCACCCGGTGCATGCCGGCGACGAGATCGCATTGTTCCCTCCCGTGACGGGAGGCTGAGATGGGCGTTCGGGTTCAGCGCGAGGATTTCGATATCGGCGCCGAAATCGCGCATGTGAGCAAGGAGGGAAAGGATGTCGGCGGTATCGCCTCGTTCGTTGGCGTCGTGCGCGGCGGAGAAGGGCCTGATGCTATCAGCGCCATGACGCTCGAACATTATCCCGGTATGACCGAGAAGGAATTGGGCCGTATCGAGGCCGAGGCGCTTGCGCGTTGGCCGATCTCGGCGTCGCTGATCGTGCATCGTTATGGCCGGCTCGTGCCCGGCGACAATATCGTTCTTGTGGTGACAGCCTCGCGTCACCGCCGCGCCGCCTTCGAAGCGTGCGAATTCCTGGTCGATTGGCTCAAGACCAAGGCGCCCTTCTGGAAAAACGAAGAGGCCTCCGATGGCGAACGCTGGGTTGCGGCGCATGGCGACGATGACGAAGCGGCCGCGCGCTGGAATAAGTAGAGCTAGCACACACAAAGGTATCTCATGGCCGATACGCCACGCCGTCTTCTCAACGCATATAGCGACCCTGATTTCCTGAAATCCCGAGATGCGAGACCATTGCGTATTCTGTCGGAATATATCGAGCCGGCCGCGCGGTTCGAACGCTTCGGCATCAAGGACACGATCGTTTTTTTCGGATCGGCGCGCATCGTGCCGCGCGAGGTTGCCGAAAAAGGACTGGTCATTGCGCGTGAGGCCGGGGCGGGACTCCCCGCCGCCGAACGCGCGATGCGCATGTCTCGATATTACGAAGATGCTCGCACGCTCTCCTACCGCCTGACCGAATGGTCGAAGGGTCTCGCCGAAGAGGGAGGCGGTCGCCGTTTCGTCGTTTGTTCAGGTGGCGGTCCCGGCATCATGGAGGCGGTAAACCGAGGGGCGTCCGAAGCCCGTGGCCTCAACATTGGATTGAATATCGCGCTGCCGTTCGAGCAAGCCGAAAATCCCTTTATCACCAATCACCTTGCCTTCAACTTCCATTACTTCTTCATGCGCAAACTGTGGTTCATGTATCTCGCCAAGGCGATCGTCATTTTCCCGGGTGGGTTCGGCACGATCGATGAATTGTTCGAGGTCGCAACCTTGATGCAAACGGGTAAGGTCAAGAAGCCAATGAGGCTTGTATTGTACGGCATGGATTATTGGCGCTCGGTGATCAATTTCGAGGCTCTTGTCGAACACGGCACGATCGAGCCCGACGATTTGAAGCTCTTTACAATGGTCGACGATGTGGATTCGGCCTATATCGCGATCATCGACCATCTCAGTGGCCGCGCGATCGAAGAGCCGGGATCGAAGCTTTAAAGCGGTCTCACGACCCTTGCCGCATGAGCAGGATTTCGGTTTCCTTCGGCAGCGTGTCGCGCGTCAACGTAATGACGTTCGAATCTTGGGTCTTGAGCGGATAGCTGCCGCGGACGCGCGTAAGAAATGCGCCGGGTCCACCGAACAGATCCCAATGCATGACGATGACAAGACGGGGCTTGATCAATTCGATCACGCTTAGGACTTCGTCGTGGCTCATGGTGACATAGCCGTCGATGGGTACGAACAACACGTCGATGCGGCCGAGACGCGAAACTTCTTCCGGTGTCAGATCGTGATGCAGATGGCTGAGATGGGCGAGACAAATCCCGACGGTATCGAACACGAAGATCGAATTCCCGTTTGTCGGTCCCCGTCCGATATCCTGGATGTTGGTCGGCACGCTGTAGATTCGCAGGTCTTTGATCTTCAGATGGTGGCGCGCGATCCCGCCTTTTGCGTCCCAACCACGCAGTACCTGCGCGATGCCTGGATCGGGAAAATCCGTGTAATGCGTGATGTGGAAGTTGTTCATTGTCACCACTTCGGGCGTGCGGCGCGGCAGATTGTGTCCGTTGTAATCGGTGGCGAGCGTGGCGCCTTCGGGGGTCTCCAGCAAAAAGGTTGCATGGCCGACGAAGGTCACGCGCAATTCACCGGCCGCTTCTTGGGCTGTCCTGAATGCGACCGGCCGCACGAGTGCCGGACGTTCGACCATGCCGAGTCCGCAGGGCAGGGGGGCGCCTTGATCCTGGGCGGCGGCCGGGATCGACGCCAGAGCGGCGAAGGCGACGATCGCCGCACCCAATTGGATTGGGAAGCGCACGGCTAATAGGTTCCGAAGCGGCCGCGTGGCTGCATCACCCAGATTTCCGTATCGCGGGGAAGAGTGTCGCGACCGATCTCTATACTGTCGCCGACGTCGCGCTTGATTGGAAAATACCTTACCGCTTCGGCCAGGAATTGCTGCGTCGTCCAGCCGATATCGTGCATCGGGATGGCGATGCGCGGTTTCAGCAGGCGGATGTTGTGGAAAATTTCGTCATAACTTTGCGTGACCACGCGATCGACCGGCGTCATTGCGACGTCGATGGTGCCGAGGGACCGAACCGTTTCCTCGTTGAGCGCATGCGCAGTATGGCCGAGATGGGCGATACAGATTCCGCCGACCTGAATAACGAAGATCGCGGTTTCGTTGGTATAGCGGTTGCCGATCGGCATGACGTTGGTGGGCTCGCTGTAGACCCGCACATCTTTGAAAGTGACATCGTGGTGGGGGATTCCGGTGCCCGTATCCCAGCCGCGCAGCGCATGGGTGACGCCGGTCTCGATATGCAAAGTGCTGTGATTGCCGCGATTGGTGTTCATGGTGGCGATGTCGGGCACCACGCCGGCGCGGTAATAGTCGTTGTAGTCGGTGATCACGTTCACGCCTTGGGGCGAGCGGATCAGGAATGTCGCATGTCCGATGAACCGGATGGGGACGAGATCGGCGCCGACCGACACGCGCGCGATCGCAGTGCGCTTGAACGCGGGTTCATGATTCTGGACCATGCCTTGGCCACATGCGAGGCGGGCCTGTTGGGCCGATACGGAACCGGTGGCAGCGACAATGGCGGCGATGGTCGCCAAAAGAAGGGTTGAGACGAAACGCATGATCGACATGAATAGCTCCTCGCGGGAGCCATCATGTTACACGATCTTGGCGTCCAGAGTGTAGCGCCGCTCCGGGTCTTCGATTTCGACGATCCAGATATCCGGGTCGAACTTGCGTTGCCGCTCGATGTAGGCTTGGGCGTCCGCATCGGCGAGCCGGCCTTCGGCATCGCTGCCCGACGCCTTTGCCCAGGCCGGCGTGCCATCGGCTTGGCGGGCTTGGCTGAAAACGTGCGAGGTGCCGTCGAGCCGGCTCAGCTGCAAAATAACCGCGCCCGCATCCGGATCGCCTCGCTTGACGATATAGGCGGGCAGATTCGCAATATCGCAAATGCGGATCTGCGCCTGAACCCAGATGCGTGACTTGAGCCGGTCCACCGCCATTGCGTTGGCGCCGCTCCGTTATTCCGCCGCGCTCGCCGCTTTCGCTGGAACACGTCCGACCAGGCTGTCGTAATCCTCGATCAATGCCTTGGTAATCGCGCCGGGTGTGAAGGTCATATCGTCGATCTTGCCGACCGGGGTGATCTCGGCCGCGGTGCCAGTTACGAAGATTTCCTTCGCGTTCTTCAGTTCCGCCGGTTCCATGTGGCGCTCGACCACTTCGTAGCCACGCTTGCGGGCAAGCTCCATGACCGTCTGGCGCGTGATGCCGTTGAGGAAACAATCTGTCGGCGGCGTGATCACTTTATTGTCGCCAAACATGACGAATATGTTGGCGCCGGTTGCTTCGGCGACGCGGCCTTTCCAATCGAGCATCAGCGCGTCGTCGTAGCCTTTGGCTTCGGCTTCGTGCTTGGACAGCGTGCAGATCATATAGAGGCCCGAGCATTTGGCATGAACCGGTGCGGTATCGGGTGCCGGGCGGCGCCATTTCGACGTCACCATGGAAATGCCCTTGGTGCGCGCTTCGGGCGAGAAGTAGGACGGCCAGGTCCACACCGCGATCGCGAGATGGATCTTGGTGCCGGGCGCCGACACGCCCATTTGCTCGCTACCGCGCCACGCGACCGGCCGTACATAGCCGTCGTCGATTTTGTTGGCCTTTGCGGTTTCCTTGCACGCCGCATCGATCTGGTCGGCGCTATAGGGAATTTCAAAGCCGAGCAGATCAGCCGAATAGATCAGGCGATTCGTATGCTCACGCAGCTTGAAAATCTGGCCGCCATATACGCGTTCGCCCTCGAAAACGCAGCTTGCGTAATGGAGCGCATGGGTAAGCACATGGAGTTTCGCGTCTTTCCACGGGACGAGCTTGCCGTCGTACCAGATCCAGCCGTCCATTTCGTGGAAAGGTATCGAATTGGTGGTCGCCATCGCAATATTCTTTCTGCTTGTTGATATCTTACGAAAGGTTGTTGCAGCGAATACCGGTTTCTGGCATATATGTCAATATCACTTACATAATTTTTAGCATGTCAATGGCCGGTTCGTTGTCCCCTGTTGCCCGCATCTTAGATGAGGTTCCCAGCGACGACGATGTCCGTCGTGCGATGGAGCTGTTTTTCTTCGCATACCGCGACTTTATCGCCGAGCCCGACAATCTTTTGACCGCGCTCAATTTCGGCCGAGCCCATCACCGCGTCATCCATTTCGTCGGTCGCAATCCGGGGATCACGGTGAACGAACTGTTGGCGATCCTCAAGATCACCAAACAGAGCCTTGGACGGGTTCTGAGCCAGCTGATCCGTGATGGGATCGTGCGCCAGGATCCTGGCGCACGCGACAAGCGCCATCGCCATCTGACCTTGACCGACAAGGGCCGCGAACTTGAACTGAGCGTTTCGGCCGACCAGCGCAAAAGAATTTCCGAGGCGTTCTCCGATGTCGGGCCGGACGCGGTCGCTGGATTCGAACGTGTGCTGCGCCGCATGATCAACGATCCCGACGATATCGCGCGACTCGACCGATCCCGATGAACGCCGAGGCCGCCCATATTCTGGTTGTCGACGACGATGCGCGACTGCGTGATCTATTGCGCGAATATCTTACCCAATCGGGATTTCGCGTCAGCGCCGCACAGTCGGCAGCCGATGCGCGCAACAGGATGGACGTCCTTGCTTTCGATCTGATCGTGCTCGATCTGATGATGCCGGGTGAATCGGGGCTGCAGTTTGCGCAATCGCTGCGGAGCCGCAATTCGATCCCGATCCTTATGCTGACAGCCATGGGCGAGGCCGAAGCCCGCATCCAGGGGTTCGAGGCGGGTGCCGACGATTATCTCGCCAAGCCGTTCGAGCCACGCGAACTGGTGCTTCGCATCCACAGTATTCTGCGCCGCGTCCCTCGATCGGCCGAACTGACACCCCCGACGGCTCGGCTCGGCGAGGTCGTCTTCGATCTCGACCGCGACGAATTGAGCCGCGCGGGCCAGTCGATCCCGCTGACAACAGGCGAGCAGCGTTTGTTGCATACATTGGCAGAGCGGCCGGGCACCGTATTCAGCCGCGAGGAATTGACCCGCATATTGGCGCCGGGCGGCGGCGAGCGAACGATTGATGTCCAAGTGACCCGTCTTCGGCGTAAGATCGAACCGGACCCCAAATTGCCGCGCTACCTTCAAACCGTGCGCGGCCAAGGCTACATTCTCCGCCCCGACTGAGAAGATCGCGCATCCGATGCTCGGAACCCCATCATGACCAGCATAATCAAACGATATCTGCCGCACAGCCTGTTCGGCCGGTCGGTCTTGATCATCGTGATGCCGCTGGTCTTGCTGCAGCTGGTCTCGGCCTACGTCTTTTACCAAAGCCATTGGCAGAAGGTGAGCGACCGGCTCGCCCGCGGCCTAGCAGGCGACGTCGTGGCGATCGTCGAGCTGCTGCAACAATATCCGTCGCGCGAAGAACGATCGAGCACGCTGAGTCTTGCTTCGGCGGCGTTCGCGATCGAGGCGAGATTCCGCGATGGCGAGATCCTCGCCCATGTTTCCGAGCCGCGCGGAAGCGGGATCGACGAGGATTTCGTTCAGGCCTTGAAGGAGAGCCTCAGCAAGCCGTTTAAGGTCGACAGCGATACTTCCGATCGCGAGGTGATCGTTGCCATTCAATTGTCCGATGGGGTGTTGGAGGTCGTCGCCAACCGCAAGCGTCTGTTCAGCTCGACTATCTATGTCTTCGTCATTTGGATGGTCGGGACCGCGATGATTCTGTTCGGTGTCGCCGCGATCTTCATGCGCAATCAGGTGCGGCCGATTCGCCGCCTCGCCGCCGCCGCCAATAATTTCGGCAAAGGGCGCGATTCGCCGACCTTCAAGCCCGAAGGGGCCACCGAGGTGCGCCTTGCCGCTTCGGCATTCATTTCCATGCGCGACCGAATCAAGCGCCAGATCGGCCAGCGCACGGATATGCTGTCGGGCGTGTCGCACGATTTGCGCACGCCTTTGACCCGCATGAAGCTGCAGCTCGAAATGATGGGGCATGCGAAAGGGATCGACTATCTCAAATCGGACGTTGCCGAGATGGAACGCATGCTCGACGCTTATCTGGCCTTCGCGCGCGGCGAGGGTGACGAGACGCCGGCGCCCACCAACGTCTCCAAGATGCTGGACGAAGTAATCGTGCAGGCGCGCCGCAAGGGCGCGATCATCGATCTGCATACCGAAGGCGATATCGTCGTCCCGGTGCGGCCCAACGCCTTCAAGCGCTGCGTGACGAATCTCGTCGAGAATGCCGATCGCTACGGCCAGCATGTGTCAGTGCGTGCCGGTCGTCGCGGCGAGACGGTCGAGATCGTCGTCGACGACGACGGTCCTGGAATACCCGAGGATATGCGCGAGGAAGCCTTCCGGCCGTTTTATCGCATCGAAAATTCACGCAATCCCGAAACCGGCGGCGTGGGCTTGGGCCTCACGATCGCCCGTGACGTTATCCGCGGTCACGGCGGGGATATCGTCCTCGGCGATTCGCCTGCCGGCGGTCTGCGTGCCCGCGTCGTCCTGCCGATTTAGGCCGTCGTCTCCGAGCCGGCTTTTTCGGAACCCGGCGCCCGATCCGTGCGGGGGCGCGCGTGCTGTCCGAGCGACGTGGCCAGCCGCTCGGCGCGGGCCAATGATTTGTCGAGTTCGGCCATTATTCGGTCATTTCCGCCATCGTCGCCGCGCAGCCATATATATAGAGTGCGTAGATAAAGGGCGCTCAGCGCCTTGACGCGCAAGAGGCCGAGCGGACCGGTGGCCGAAACCCCGGCAGCTTCAAGTGTAAGCGACATCGAGCGATGCACGGCGCAGAGACCCGACAATGTCGCCAATGGATCGCCAACGGTATCGCGCAGGATGGCGCGGATAGCGGAGCGATGCGGTGCCAGCGCGTCGAGCCGGCGCATCATCAGCTCGAACAACCGGTCGCGGACCGATGAGTCCCGGTCGACGAAATCCTCGAGGATTTCGGCATCGATACGCTGGTTGAAGGCGAACAGGATTGCGTCTTTGGTCGGAAACTCGCCGGCGATTCGGCCGAGGGTCTGGCCCGACTCCGCCGCGATCTCGGCCAAAGTGACGGATCGCCAGCCGCGGGTCTCGGCAAGGGTCAGGGCGGTGGAAATGATCGTCCAATCGACGTCGGATTTGGTGGCCATGGCCGTTCTCCGAGGCTGGTGCTAGACTAGGATATGGCTATATCGATCGCCAAACAACTTGGTCGCACTTCGGCCAAATGGCAACTTGACCGTGAGGAAGAGCGCGAACTCGCACGCCGGGCCGGCGCTGGCGACGCCACGGCCGAGGAAAAGCTCGTCGCCAGCCATCTCGGCTTCGTCGTGCGGATCGCCAAGGCCTATCGGCGCACTGGCGTTCCGATGTCTGATCTTATTCAGGAAGGAATGGTCGGGCTTGTCCAAGCGGTCCGCCGTTTCAATCCCGACAAAGATGTCCGCTTGACCACCTATGCGGTATGGTGGATCCGTGCCGCAATGCTCGATCATATCGTACGCTCATGGTCGCTCGTGCGTCTCAGCACCACCTCGGCGCAAAAATCCCTTTTCCTGCAGCTGCGTCGTCTGACGGCCCTGATCGGGACCGCCGATGCGCTGAGCGACGAAATCATCCAGCGCTTGGCCGACCGGTTCGAAACGACGGCAGCCGATGTGCGCGCGCTGGCGCGTCGCGTGACCCATCGCGACACGTCGTTGAACGTGCCCGTGGCGACCGGCGCGGGCGAGACAAGTTGGATAGATCGTCTCGCCGACGAGGAGCCGAGCGTTGAAGATCGCCTCGTGTTGGAAAGCGAGCGCAAATTGATGACTGAGGTCGTCGCCTTTGCGCTCGCCCGTTTGCCTGCGCGCGAGCAGTTCATCATCCGCAATCGATATTTCTCGGGCGCCAAACGGACGTTGGCTTCGATCGGCCGCGAGTTGAATTTGTCCAAGGATCGGGTCCGCCAACTCGAAGCGCGCGCCCTGTCCACTCTACGCGATATTCTTGGCCCCGGTTTGGCTCGGATCCACTAGAAAACCGTCAACCAGCCAATTCGCGCCCTCGGCGCCGGGCTGCGTCGATTGCTGTTACCATCAAGTCTTCGAGGCCAGGCTTAGCCATTAGGATTTTCAGTGCGGCCTCGGTTGTGCCCCCCGGGCTCGTGACGTTGCGCCGCAGCGTTGCGGCATCGTCTGGCATTTGATGCATCAATTCGCCCGAGCCGATCACGGTCATGCGCGCGAGGCGCATCGCAATCGCCGCGTCGAGGCCGGCCGCGATGCCGGCCTGCGCCATGCACTCGACTAGGAGAAAGACATAGGCCGGCCCGCTCCCGGAAAGTGCCGTGACGGCATCCATCAGGGCTTCGTCCTCGATCCAGGCAACATCTCCGACGGCGCTCATCAGATCGCCGGTGCGCGCGCGCTGTGTTGTGCTGACATGGGCATTGGCGACGCAGACAGACATGCCGCGCCCAACCGCAGCCGGTGTATTCGGCATCACGCGCACGATGGCGGCGTTCTCACCGAGCAGGCTTTCGTAATAGGTGATCGATTTCCCGGCGGCGATCGAGACGACAAGCGCGGTCCTGGCGAATCGGGCATAGGCCGGAACCACCGCATCCATACTCTGTGGTTTGACCGCGAAAACGACGGTGGCCGGCAGAAAATCTTTCGTAAGCGCCTCGGGTGTCGTCCAGACGGCGGCGCCCATCGCCCGGATACGGTCGCGCTGTGCGCTATCGGCTTCGATCACGAAGGCGTCGGATGGCGCCAAACCACGCGCGATCCAGCCGGCAAGGAGGGCCGTGCCCATCTTGCCGCAGCCCACGAGCAGGAGCGAATCGAGCATGAAGGAGTTACGCTTCGCCGATGGGGTCTATGATGGCGGCGTCGAAGGCCTCTTCCGGCGATTTTCCACCCCAGATCAGATATTGGAAGGCTGGATAGAATCGTTCGCATTCAGCGATGGCTACATCGAGAAGGTCTTCCACCTGTTCCGGCGCTAGGCCCTCGGCGCCGCGCAAGGGTATTGCGTGACGGTAGATCGGCAGCCCCTCGACCTTCCACAGGCTGAAATGGCCGAGCCACATGCGATCGTTGATCAAAGCCAGCAGTTCAAAGACAAGCTGGCGCTTGCGGACCGGAACGCGCAGGTCGAAGGCGCAGGTCAGATGGATTGCCTCTACCTCACCCGCGTAGGCGAAATGTAGATTGTAGTCGCACCAGCGACCCTGAACCTCGGCCGCCATTTCATCGTCCTCGACCCGGCTGAACCGCCAGCCTTGCGAGCGAATGACAGTTTCGATTGTATCCATGGGCGGGTCGCGGCGGATATCTTCGAGGGTTGCCATGCGAGCCACAGATGCTCTCCCGGTTGTCCGCCCAAGTGCAGCTAAATGTTGTGGCTAACCCCATATATGGGGTTTCACGACGATTGCTGCACGATAAGTAGCGTGCCAGAAGACGATTCTGCGTGCAAGATGGAATTCGCTTCCGAAAACAGGAAGTGGGGGATAACTCGACGAAATCAGGCGGGCCGTTCGCCTTTGAGGCGAGCGACCTCTACCTCAAGCTCGGTGAGCCGCCTCGTTAGGGCTTCCTGTTCTTCGCGGGCCTTGATCGCGACCGCCATCACCGAATCGAATTCCTCGCGGGTGACGAGATCGAGTCGCGCGACGATATCGTCCAATTTTTGGCGGGTCCGCGATTCGAACTCATTTTTAAGGCCTGACAGGGTCCCGGCAGCGCTGCCGGCCACTTTTGCCACGTCGTCGAAGAGGCGATTGCGGTTCTCCATACTCTTTCTCCGGAATGCATATCGAAATGTGGGACAAAACGTAGCCTGCTTGTAACATTTATGCCACGATCCACAACAAATAAGACTCATTGTGGATAATTTTGCTCAAAAAAGCATCGTCAAAATTCGCAGCTCATTTTATAGTCACCTTGAATATAGGGAGAACGTGCTGCGGCAGCTTTACTCGGAAGCCCTGATCGGTACATCGGCTGATTAAACTGGCTCCTCGACGTTTGGAATGGAATTGAAGAACTGTTGAAAGTGGGTTTTGCGCCTTTCATGCTGGGTTGGTTTCAGCATGGGAGGTTGGTCGATGGAAGCTGGGGACGTTTTGGCCCTTGGGCTTGGCTTGGAATCTCCGTGGAAA
>CAMDWJ010000027.1 GCA_945877815.1 Caenispirillum bisanense | reverse complement strand
GGCTCGGTCAGGGCCGGACGAGGCGGTCTCGTCCGGGCGCTTGATATAGGGCGGCAGGGGCATGATGCCATATTTGTCGAGCGCCAGACGCAGATCGGCGTCGCTCATATCGAAGGCGAGCAGAATATCGCCGTTCTCGCGTTTCTCGATCACGCGGGCGGTGAAACCGGGAGCGAAATCGATCCGATCGCCAGGTTTCAGGCGCCGGCCGGGGCGGGCTAACGCCGTCCAGGTGCTTGAGCCTTGCGTATTATCCTGGCGCATCATCAAGGTCACTTCGACCTTCGCCGTACCGCGATGGCCGGCCAGGCGGGCGGGAATGACCCTGGTGTCGTTGAACACCATGACGTCGCCCGGGCGCATCAATTTCGGCAGATCGGCTATGCGCAAATCGGCGAGTGCATCGGTGACGTGCAGCAAACGCGCCGAATCGCGCGGCCGCGCCGGTTCCTGGGCGATCAGCGCGCCCGGAAGCTCAAAATCGAAATCGGCGACCTTCATGGCATTTTTTGGCTTCGTGCAATCCTCGGTGCCGCTGCATATATTTAAGCGGAGACATGATCAACGACATCTACAATAAAGACGTTCTGCGTCTGGCGGCGAATATCTCCCGGGTCGACCCGATGGCGGCGCCGCAGGCGCGCGTTCATGTGCGCGCTCCCTTGTGCGGCTCGACCTTGGAAATCGAACTCATGGTCGAGGACGAGCGCATCGTGGACTATGCGCAGAATATCAAAGCTTGCGCGCTCGGTCAGGCCTCGGCTTCGGTTATGGCCCAAGCGGCGATCGGCAAGGATGCGGCAGAAATCGAACGCGTGCGCGCGATCGTCGAAAAGATGCTCAAGGAGGGCGGTCCAGCCCCCACAGGCGAATGGGTCGGACTGAGTGCCCTGATCCCGGCCAAGGATGCGCCTGCACGTCACGGCGCCATCCTGTTGCCCTTCGACGGTGTGCTGAAGGCATTGCGAGAAGTAAAAAGCGGCGCACCTACCGCCTAGGCTTTGATCAAGGACCTCACTTTTTCGGCGAATAGCGGCACAGAGCGCTATTTTGCCACGATTCATTGTCGCGGGTCATTTTCCCGATTATAGGAGCGGCGATAAGTGAGGGGACCATGAGCATTAGATTGTCGGTCGCGCTGATTGCGGCCTTGGTTTCGGCGGTAACGCCGGCCCATGCGGCGCTCGATTGCTTGAGCGATAACGAGTTGCGGGTGGTCGTGCGCAGCGTCTATACGCGTGCCATCGGTCGCGTCATGCGCGTTTGCGCGGATCAGCATCGGAACCTCGACGAACGCGCGCGCGACGCGGCGACCAATTTTCTCGCTTCCTATGCCGAAGATATGCGTGCCAACCGCCTGGCTGCCAATTCGATCATGGCGCGCGCCCACGGCGAGGGGTGGGAGGCGTTGTTCGACAAGATGCTTGTCGATTCCACTGCGGCGGATGAGATGTGGGCCCGTTCCGCGTCGCTCGAGGATTGCACCTCGGAAATCGTGCGCGTCGAGGATATGACGGCCGCGGACGATTATGTGAAAGTGATGTCGAGCGGCATGCCGCGCCGCCTGTTCGATGCAGAGCGCGACGCGATCCCGGTCTGCAAATAAACTTAGCGTCTACCTTCCGCCTCGCCGGGATCACCCTCGTTTGCGAGGGGAGCGAGACCGAGTGCCGCCGGGGTCGTGACCGGCGTGGCGACGAATACACCCTTACCGGCATCGGAGGTGGCCGGACGCTGTATCTTGCGTAAGAGAACGAATAGAGCCGCGACGGCCCCGATCGTGGCGATGAAGGTGAACAGGCCGGCCGGTCCGAGCCAGACCATGGCTTGGGAGGCCGAAACCGGTCCGAATACCGCACCGATGCCGTAACACAGCAGCAGGGTGCTGGAGGCGGAGACATATTGATCGTGCGCTAGCTTGTCGTTGGCGTGCGCCACGGCGACGCCATAGATCGGCATCGCGGCGGCCCCATAGAGGGTCGCCAGGACAAAGAGCAGCAGCGTGGAACCGGACGCCGAAACCGCGACAATGATCGCGCCCCCGGTGATGGCGACCGCCAGCGACAATCCGGCCACCACCGCGCGCCTATCGATGCGGTCGCTTAGCCAGCCGAAGGGCCAGAGTGCCGCAGTGCCGCCGACGACGATCAACATCATGAAAACCGATATCTCGAAGATGCTGAGCCCGATCGATTGTGCGAATACGGCGCCGAGTCCGCCGATGGCGCTGTAGAGCAGACCGGTCACGAAGCATCCGACGACGCCAACTGGGCTTGCCCGGAACAGTGCACGGATCGGCATCGGCGGCGACGGACTGAGCGGTGGGGCCGGGCTGGTGGACAGCGCCACGGGAACCAGCGACAGCGACAGGATGATCGAGACGAGGATGAACGGCTCGAACCCTGTGGGCGGCCAGATATTGAGCAGCAGTTGCCCGGCCGCCGATGCAGCGAGCGTAGCACCCATATAGAGCGATAGCATGATCCCGCGATCGGCATTGACCGCGCGTTGGTTGAGCCAGCTTTCGGCCACCATGCACAGCCCGGCATAGCTGAATCCAGTGATCGCGCGCAGCACGATCCAAGGTCCAGGTGCGAGAAACATGGCGTGCAGAACAGTCACCGACGAAGCCATCACCGCCATCACCGCGAAGGCACGGATATGTCCGACCCGCGCCACGATCTTCGGGCTGAACAGCGAGCCCAGTATGAATCCCAAGTAATTCGCCGACATGACGATGCCGACCGCATTTAGATCGAATCCTTCCAGCCCGGCACGCACGCCGAGCAGGGTCGCTTGCAGCCCAAGTCCCAGATTGAACGCGGCAACCGCGAGCAGCAGGGCAAAAATGGCGATGACGCTTGTATGCATGACTGTGAAAATACGCAAAATACGACCACCTTGTCCCGCACTTACGGTTGCTGCCGGCGCTTGATGGCGGGACGCCGCATGCTAAGGTTTCATTCATATCGAAAATCAAGGGCAAGGAAATTCACGCATGAAATCTCGTAAAATCGGAAAGACCGAGCTGTTGAGTGGCTTGTTCGGGCTAGGCTGCAATAAGATGCTCGATCCCAATAACGCCGACATGGTTGCGGTCGCGCATGAGGCGATCGACATCGGCATGAATCAATTCGACGGCGCCGACGTCTATGGCGAAGGCAAGTGCGAGATCTTTCTCGGCACCATCCTTAAAAGCCGTCGCGACGAAGCGACGATTGTTTCCAAATTCGGCATGATCCGCACGCCGCAAGGCGCCGTTGTCAATGTGAAGCCCGATTATGTGAAACAGGCGTGCGACGCGAGCCTCGGCCGCCTGCAGATGGATCACATCGATCTCTATTATCAGCACCGCATGGATTTGAACGTGCCCATCGAAGATACGGTCGGCGCCATGGCCGGTCTGGTGAAGGCGGGCAAGGTCAAGGAGATCGGTCTGTGCAACACGACCTCCGATCTGATCCGCCGTGCCCACAAGGTTCATCCGATCGCCGCCGTGCAGATGGAATATTCCTTAATGGAACGCGGCGTCGAGAAGGACGTGTTGCCGACCTGCAAGGAACTCGGCATCACCTTCGTGGCCTATGGACCGCTCACCTATGCCTTCCTCGCGGGCGAGGTGAAGAAGCACGACGATCTGCCACAGAACGATGCCTTCCGACGCCGTCAATCGCGGTTCACCGACGAAAATCTCGATCACAACGTCAAGATGCTGGCGGCCCTCAATCAGGTCGCGACCGAGGTGGGGGCTACACCAGCGCAGATCGCGCTTGCTTGGTGCCTGCATCGTCCCTTCGATGTCCTGCCGATCCCTGGGTCGAGCAAGCCGAAACATCTCGAGGAAAACGCCGAGGCGGCCGATGTGCATCTGACCGAGTCACAGGTCAAGCTGCTGGATAGCTCCTTCAGCGTGGGTGCCGCCAAGGGCGATGGGGCGATGATGGCGCCGGTTTCGCCGCGCTAGCCTAGGGCCTACGATGGCGCATTGGGAGAAACTGCAAGTCAAGGGCAAGTCGGTTAAGGTTTTCGCCGGCATGCCGAAAGGCGACGGCCCCCATCCGGCCTTCGTTTTGTGCCAGCATGCGCCCGGCCTCGATGCCTTTACCGAGCGGGTAATCGACCGGCTGGCGGAGAATGGCTTCGCTGCGATGGCGTGGGATGGGTACCATCGCACTGGCGCCGATCATCCCGATCGTCGCACCAGCGTGACCGATGCGGGATCGCTGACCGACATCAAGGCGACACTCGCTTATATGGTGAAGAACCCGAAGATTGATATGCGCCGGATCGGGATCGCCGGCCATTGCATGGGCGGACGCACGGCCTATTTGGGCGCGGTCAAGATCGACGCCTTTCGATGCTGCGGGGTGTTTTGGGGCGGCAGCATCCTCTCGCCGCGCGGCCACGACGGGCCGAGCCCATTGGCGCTGACCAAGAATATCAAATGTCCGGTAATCGGTTTTTTGGCAATGAAGACGAGAACCCGTCGCCCGCCGATGTCGACAAGATCGACGCCGAACTGACGGCGCACAAAATCCCGCACGAATTCCATCGCTACGATGGGGCGGGACATGCGTTCCAGAATTTCACAAATCCGGAACGCTATCGCGAGCGCCAGGCTGAAGATGCCTGGGCTAAGGAGCTTACGTTCTTCCGCAGGACGTTGAGCCCGGGAAGCCTGTAGATCCTCCGCCGGCTTCGGCGGAGGATGTCTGCTACATCATTCCGCCCATTCCGCCCATGCCGCCCATCCCTTCCGAGACGTCCAGCGCGCCGTGGCCGTGCTGGCATTCGGCGACCATGACTTCGGTGGTGATCAACAGCCCGGCTATCGAGGCCGCGCCCTGGATCGCATTGCGCACGACCTTGGCGGGATCGACGATGCCGGCCTTGACGAGATCGAGATAGATTTCCTTCTGGGCATCGAAACCGAAATTCGGATCCTTGCTTTCCAGCAGCTTGCCCGCGACGACGGAGCCGTCGAGGCCGGCATTTTCGACGATCTGGCGCAACGGTGCCTGCAACGCGCGGCGAATGATGGCGATGCCCGCCTGCTGATCCGGATTGGCGACCTTGAGCTTATCGAGTGCCCGCGTCGCATAAAGGAGTGCCACGCCGCCACCCGGGACGATGCCTTCCTCGACGGCCGCGCGGGTCGAGTTGAGCGCGTTGGTGATCAGGTCCTTGCGTTCCTTCACCGCGACCTCGGTGGCCCCGCCAATGTTCAGGACCGCAACGCCACCCGACAGTTTCGCCAGGCGCTCCTGCAATTTCTCGCCGTCGTAGTCGGACTCGGTTTCCTCGATCTGCTTGCGCAGCTGAGTGACGCGCGCGGTGATATCCTTCTTCTTGCCGGCTCCGTCGACGATCGTCGTGTTTTCCTTGGTGATGGTGACGCGTTTGGCACGACCCAACATGTCGAGGGTGACGTTCTCGAGCTTCATGCCGATGTCTTCGCTGATCACCGTGCCTGCGGTGAGGATCGCGATGTCTTCCAGCATCTCCTTGCGGCGATCACCGAAGCCTGGAGCCTTCACGGCCGCGACCTTCAATCCGCCGCGCAGCTTGTTGACAACGAGGGTCGCGAGGATCTCTCCTTCGATATCCTCGGCGATGAGCACCAGCGGACGTCCGCTTTTGGCAACGGCCTCAAGCAGCGGCAGCATCGGGTGCAGGTTCGACAATTTGCTTTGGTAGATGAGGATATAGGGATCCTCCATTTCGCAATTCATCTTTTCGGCATTGGTCACGAAATAGGGGCTCGTATAACCGCGGTCGAACTGCATGCCTTCAACGATCTCGAGCGAGCTTTCGAGCGTCTTGGCCTCTTCGACCGTGATAACGCCGTCATTGCCGACCTTGTCCATGGCTTCGGCGATCATGGCGCCGACCTTTTCGTCGCCGTTGGAGGCGATCGTGCCGACCTGGGCGACTTCTTTGGAGGTCGAAACCTTCTTCGCGCGCGCCTTGATGTCGTTGACGACGGCGATGACTGCGAGGTCGATGCCGCGTTTCATGTCCATGGGATTCATCCCGGCGGCGACGGCCTTGAGGCCTTCGCGCATGATGGATTGCGCTAGCACGGTTGCCGTTGTTGTTCCGTCGCCAGCCTCGTTGCTGGTCCGCGTCGCGACTTCGCGCATCATCTGCGCGCCCATATTCTCGAAATGATCGTCGAGTTCGAGTTCGCCCGCGACCGAAACGCCGTCTTTGGTGATGCGCGGTGCGCCGTAGGATTTGTCGATCAGGACGTTGCGACCTTTCGGTCCCAAGGTGACTTTGACCGTATTGGCGAGGACGTTGATGCCGTTAAGCATGCGCGTACGCGCGTCGTTGCCGAATCTGACGTCTTTGGCCGACATATGGGTTGCTCCTCAATCGCGTAGTGCGGGGAATGGGTCGGCTTGCTGCCGTAGGGCGTCGCGCACGCTTTGGGTGCGAAACCTAACGAATAAATGGTCTTAATAATTTGAAGAATCAAGTATAATGCTTTGAATAATACTTGATTCTATAAAAATAATTCCCATATCGGGGTTAAGTAATTTTCAGAAAAGATAAAATATTATGGGCGGTGACCCGAGTTTTTCCTTGACCCACTCAGAATTCAACGAATTCCTGTTCGCGCCAGTTGGCGTGCAGGAAAACGGCATGACGGTCAGTGTTTTTTCGGCTTTGACCCGATTGGGGTTCGATCCGTGGCGGGAAGCCAAGCGTTTGTCGGGACTGTCGGGCGACCACGCTGTGCAGGCCTTGGTCGAAATGATCGAACGCTGGGCGGCGGGCGGCTGGGAAAAGGTCGACAGCGCGCTGGTCGCCGCTGGTTTGGTTCAGCTCCTGCCGAGTCACGGTGGCGAAAGGCAGTCGTCGTCCGAGCAGGCCGCCGTGCGAACGGCGCGGCCGTCTCATCCCAGTCAGCTGGAACTGCTGCGTTGGAAGCTGTCGACCGTTCCGGCCGTGCTTTGGCTCGTCATTTTCGTGCTGGTCATGGGCGTGATCTACGCCATGTCGGCAAGTAGCGAGAAACCATGGTCGGGGGATCCGGCCTCCAATATCCCGCGCAAGAGCGCGCCGCGCGAATAGCGGTGCAATTATTCCGGCAGAGCATCCCTGAGCAAAGCGGCCTCCAGTTCGTCGGGATCGATATTCGCGATTCCGGTGATGCGCGGATCGCCAGACACTTCGTGGAGGTGCATTAGGGTCCGGACCCGACGATAGACGGGAAACGACACGTCCATCAGCAATTCTTCATCGGTTTCGACCAGATAACTGCCGGCCGGCTGAACCGCGCCCAATCGCGGCATCAGGAAAGGCCGAGTGAAGATCACCGTTTTTTGGATGGTCCGTGTCGTCATCGCATTCCTAAGGCGCATTCCCGCCGATTGTCACTTTTTGTCGGGTGCCGGTGTTGCCATTGGTTGCTTCGTCGCGACGGCCTTAGCCTTGTCGGCGGTGGGTGCGACGGCCGTTTCGGGTTTCGGCGTAGTGGACCAGCTTTTGAACGACATGTGGAAATTTCCTTGTCGATATGAAGAAAATCTCAGTATTCAATTTGTGCTGGAAAATAAAATTCTCAAGGAAATCAGCGTTCTTTATGTAAATTATTTTTAATTTATTTGCAATGGACGGCGAAGTGGTCCCAGTTGATTTGCTTTTTGTTCTATAAATACTATCTCAGTCTTTAGGGCTGAATCTTAACGCCGGTCTCGCCCAAAGGAACCGATCCCATGAGCAACCTGATGGACCACGTGCGGTTGACGGCTGAGCAGGGGGACGCGATCGCGCAATTCAATCTTGGCGTTTTGTGCGGCAATGGGCTCGACGACAATGGACGTCCCGTCACCGGCAATCGCACCGAGGCGATTGCATGGCTGCGCAAAGCCGCCAATCAGGGGCTATCGCGCGCTCAGTGCAAGCTGGCCGAATCCTATGCCGATGGTGAATCCCAAGCCGATCTGGAGCGGGCTTGTGCTTGGTTCCTGGTGACGATGGACAATGGCGACGGCGGCGGCCGGCAAAAGGCGCGCGACGGCTATGAAAACACGGCAAAGAAATTATCCGCCGAACAGATTGCGCGCGCGCAGGACCGCGCCCAAGCCTGGACGAAGAAAATCCGCAAAGATGTCGACAAGCGGGACCGCGAAATAAACGCGCGTTTGAAGCTGCGCGTCTAGTCGGTCACTCCATCCCGAGCTTTCGAGCCATATCCTTGCGCCAATCGTCGAACGGGCGCTTGGTCGGGAATTCATTCAGCATATTGTCGGTCCAAGCGGCCAGTTCCTCGTCCGTTTTATCGAACATATTGTCGATCGGCTTGTAGAACGGCTGGGCGACGTGCCACGGCGTGTCGATGAAGGCTTCGGCCTCGTTGCCCTCCGGATCCTTGAAATAGATCGACCAGGCATTGCCATGCGTGCAGGTGCGCACATCACGCACTTCAGTCTCCGTGGCGAGACGTTTGGCGAGCGCCCGGAGCGAATCCATATCGCGCACACGAAACGCGACATGGCTGAAATGGGTGTGATCCTTGTCGGCGGTGCGGCCATTGAACATGATCAATTGATGATGGTCCTTCGGATCGGCCGATAGGAACACCATGCGTCCGTCATTTGCCTTGTCGTTGACGAAGAAGCCGAAGACGCGGGTATAAAACCCGATCATCTTTTCCATATCGAATACGTGAAAGCCGGTGTGGCTCAACGATACTGGGGGCTGCTGTTGCATAACGTCTCTCCCGAAAAACCCAGTTGGCGCAAGGATACTGCCCACCAAGCCGGTGGGCAACGGATTCGCCAATTATTCTGCGGCGGTGGCCGTTTTGGGCAATTTTGCCATCACTTCGCTCGCAAACAGGTTCAGCGATCGTTTGACCTCGGCGATCTTGAGCGTGCCGAAATGGAAGGCGATACCCATGTAATTGCAGTTCATGTCCTTGATTTGCTTTTCCACTTCGAGGCGCACGGTGTCCGGCGAACCGACGATGAAGACGCCTTCATCCATGGATTTCCTCAGGCTCGCGATCTCGTGGATCGCGTCGACCGGCCCGCCCGCGTTCTCGCGGGCCAGTTTAGTGAGGCTCGTGTGCCACATCTTGAAGGCGGGTTCGGCGATGCGGAGTGCTTCTTCGTCCGTATCGGCGACGACAACTCGGCGATTGATGCCTGCGACCGCGCCATTATCGAATCCGGGCAGTGGATGGGTGACGGTGCCGCGCGCCTTCAATGCCGAACGATAGGCCGTGATGCGTTTGGCAGCCTCTGGCGTCGGACCGAGAGTCACGTAGTGATAGCCGTTGGTCCCGCTATATTGGGCGCCGGCCTCGTTCGAGGACGGATACCAGATCGGCGGGAAAGGCTTCTGCAGGGGCTTCAATTCCATCGGCACGTTCTTGTAGTTGAAATGTTTGCCCTCATGGTTGAGCCGGTCGTGCGTGAAGCCGTTCACGAGGATGTCGAGGACTTCCTGGAACACTTCGCGCGATGTGTTGACGTCGACATTGTGGTAGTTGAGCTCGAAGGCCGATACGCCGCGTCCGACACCGAGATCGAGGCGACCGTGGCTCAGATGGTCGAGCATGGAAAGCTCTTCAATCAGGCACAGCGGCGAATAGAGCGGCAGAAGATAGGTCAGCGCACCCAGACGAATATTCTTGGTGGCATGGGCAAGCGCGCCGAGATAGACGCTGGGTACCGGCACCATATTGAGGGGTGTCGCGTGATGTTCGGCCACATGGTACGAGCTGAACCCGAGTTGATCGGCGAGCTGGACATATTCGATCCGCTCGTCGAAGAGCTGGGTCAGCGTGAGATCGTTGCGGTCGACATGGTCGAACAGACCGAATTTCATGGCAATGCCCCTCCCCGGGCGATTTCTTGCATCCTTGAGGGCATCATAGACGCCGTCAACGATCCTTCAAGTCCGCGCGCGTCCGCCCCGCCCGCTCATGGTTCGGCTGGGGCGGGGGAAATGGTCCGGCGGCGCGCCATCCGGATGACCATCGTGATGCCGCCGCAGACCAGGACCGCGCCGGCCAGATGATAGAGATACAATTCCTCGCCCAGGAAAGCGATGGCGAACGAGGCCGCGAAAACCGGATTGAGATTGAGGAATATCGAGGTCTTTTGCGGGCCGACGGCGCGGATGCACATGTTCCAAACGAAAATGGAAATGGCGGAAATGACGATGCCCATATAGAGCGTCGTTGCGACCGTGATGGTGTTCCACTGCATCGCCCGAACGAACAGCGTTTCGTAAATATAGAAGGGTGTCATCGTCAGCGTGCCGGAAAGGCTGACGAGAAACAGCGTCGTAGCGAGTCCCATTTCGCGCGGCACGGCCGGCAGCTTGATGGTGTATAACGCCCACATCACGACAGCCAGCAACACCAGCCAGTCGCCGCGATTGTAGTCGAGATAGAGGAAGACATGTATGTCGCCGCGCGAGACCATCACGACGATCCCGATCAGGGCGAGGGCAATGCCGATGGCCTGGCCACGCGTGACCCGGTCGCGTAGCAGAACGGCCGTCAAGATCGCGGTGATCGCCGGTTGCGCGCCATTGAGCAGCGTCGCGTTGATCGCGGTCGTGTAATTGAGCGCCAGCAAAACGATTGTCTGCGGCCAGACCTGCAGGATACCGAGCAAGGTGATGAATTTCCAATTGCGCCGTATCGTTGGGGCGAGCCGGCAAAGCTCGGGCAACACCAGGGGGAGCAGCACGAGCACGGCGACCGTCAGGCGCCAGAATCCCAGGCCGATGGGCGGGATGTCGGCAATCACGCCGCGCCCCAAGACCATGCCAGACCCCCAGATTGCGGTTGCCGCAACCAGCATGACATAGACGGCCGCCGGCGGCGGCTCGAAAGTCTCCAGACGTCTCATGCGCGTGTTATGCGGCGTGGCATGCCGAAGCGAAAGCCAAAAGGGCACCCTTCGACAAGCTCAGGGTGAGGCGTTTATTAGTTTAGCCTCATGCTGCGCCTGTCGAAGCATGAGACTCTCGCTCGATGTTCAATGATTCACCGAGCCGCCGTCGACCACCATGCACTGGCCGGTCATGAAATCGCTGTCCGGCGAGGCGAGGAACAGGAGTGCGCCGACCAGGTCGTCCGGCATCTGTTCGCGCTTGAGGGCGCGCGAATTGACCGTGCGCTGATGGGCATCGTGATGATCGACGTCTTGCGCGATCACGGCTTCGCTCATCGTCAGGCCGGGTGCCAATGAATTTACTCTGATGCCGTAATCGCCCAACTCACGCGACAGCGAGCGGGTCATAGCGAGCACCGCACCTTTCGAACTGACATAATGCAAAAGGTTGGGCGAGCCCTTAAACAGCGTGCCCGATGCGATATTGACGATCTTGCCGTAGTTCTGTTTCTTCATCTGAGGTGTCGCGGCCTTGATGCAGAGCCATGGCCCTTTGATATTGACGGCCATGACGGCATCGAATTCCGACACCGGAATATCCTCGAACCCCTTGTAGCCGAGCTTGCCGAAGAGCGCCGCGTTGGGAACCAGAATATCGAGCCGCCCGAAGCGCGCGACGGTAGCTCTCACCATCTCCTCGCAGGCTTTTTCGTTCGTTACGTCCGTGCGCAAGGCCAGAACCTCGGCGCCCTGATAGCTGTCAGCTATCGCTTTTGCCGTTAAGGAACAATCGTCTATATCGGTTATGACGACCCTGGCGCCTTCGCCGGCCAACGCTTTGGCATAGGTGGCGCCGATGCCCTGCGCGGCGCCAGTCACAACCGCGACCTTACCCTCCAGTCTGTTCATGGAAATCTGCTCCTCACGATGTTTCCTTGCGGACCATTTCGCACAGTCTTTTAGAATTGCCGCCGTCCGGGGTCGTTTCCGCTTCGGGACCGCGCGTTTCGATCGTATGCAAGGCCGCGCGACAGGCACTGTCGGGCTCGAATGCGATGCCGTCTGTCACGTTCTTCGCCGGCACCCATTGGACATACATGGATCGTAGCGCCTTTGCCACCGAGATGCGTGGCGTCTCGTTCGGTTGCAGATGCGACCGTATCCGCGCTCACCGCGACAACGATCAATAGCCACGCCATGGAGCGGCTCTCTCGTCCTTGCGGAGGTCATTGTGCCAAGCCACAATCGGTCCTTACAAGGCGATAGATAACAAAGGGGGCAGCGCATTCATGTCGATCATTTCACCGGTTACGGCTGCGACCGCGACACCCGAACAGGCCCGTATCGCCGATATCTTGTACGGTGCGCGGGGGAGCGTACCCTTTAGCGGGCCCTATAGCTATTACCTGCACGATCCTCAGCTGACCGACAAGGCCAACGCGCTCGGCGATTATCTGCGGAGCGGCGGCAATCTCGATCGGCGTCACGCCAGCCTCGCGATCGCGGTAACCGTGCGCCACTGGAACGCCAGCTATGCCTGGACCGTGCATTCGCAAAACGCGATCAAATTCGGCCTCGGCGAGGCGTTCGTCGAGGGCGTGCGCGCGCGCAAGCGCCCCGCCGTCTTTGCCGATCCCAGCGATGAATCGGTCTACGACTACGTCATGAATTTGCTGGCCGCCCGCGCCATTCCGGAGGCGCTGGAAAAGCGCACGGTCGCAGCGATCGGGGAAGTCGGTGTGGTGGATATCGTCGCCATCGTTGGCTTTTACACGATGATCGGTCTCGGCTGTCTCGCCTTCGATCCGCAATTGCCGCCTGGTGCGCCACGCCTGCCGGAGTGAGTGCGATGCGCATCGCGACCAACGGAACGACGATCAATTACGAGATCGATGGGAAGGACGGGGCGCCTTGGCTTACCTTCTCCAACTCGTTGTGCACCGATCTCAGTATGTGGGCGCCGCAGGTGGACGCATTCAAGAACGACTACCGCATCCTACGCTACGACACGCGCGGGCATGGCGGCTCGGACGTGCCGCCCGGTCCCTACGATCCATCCATGATGGCGGCCGACGTCGTCGGCCTGTGGGACGCGCTCGACATCCGAAAAAGCCATTTCGTCGGATTGTCCATGGGTGGGGTCATCGCGCTCTCGCTGATGCTCGACCATCCGGCTCGCACCGCGTCCATCGCGGTGTGCGATTCGCGCGCCAATAGCCATCCGATCCATATGGAACGCTGGGCGGCGCGAAATAAGGGTGCCACCGATCACGGTATGGGCTGGCTCGCCACGGATTTCACCGGCCATTGGTTCACGCCAGCGGCGCACGCTGCGAATAACCCCTGGATCGCCAAGGTGCGGACAATGGTCGAGGTGACGCAACTCGCCGGCTACATTGCCGGGGTGAATGTGGTCACCAGTGTCGATTATCGCCCGCGCCTGGCCGAACTCGACGGCAACAAGGTGCTGTTCTTGGCAGGCGCGCAGGATATCGGCGATTTCCCGGATCAGGCGCGCGCCATGCATGGGGTTGTGCCCGATTCGCAGTGCGTGCTGATCGAAGGGGCCGCACATCTGTGCAATCTCGAAAAACCGCAAGACTTCAACACGGCCATTGCCACGCATCTCGCGCGTTTCCGCTAATCACACCCAAGGAGTTTCAAATCATGACGGTCAATGTCCGCCGTATCGTCACCGGCCACGACGCCAACGGCAAAGCCGTGATCAGCATCGACGATATCGCTTCCAACATCGCGCGCCGCACACCCGGCATCAGCTCGGCTCTGATTTGGATGGACGACGCATTTCCCTACAAGGTATTCGGCGCCGAGGATATGGGGGCTCGCTCCATTCCGCGCCCGCCGCCGCCGAACGGCGTGATCTTCCGCGTCGTCGAGTTCGAGCCGAATGCGCCGGGCGACCGCCACGTCACCCAGACCATCGATTTCGCCCTCGTCATGTCGGGCGAGATCGATATGGAAGTCGACGACGGCGTGACCGTGCATATGAAAGCGGGCGACGCGCTGGTGCAGCGCGCGACCGTCCACAACTGGCTCAATCGTTATAAGGAACCGTGCGTGGTTGCCTTCGTGCTGATCGACGTGGCGGGCGGCAAGGAACGTCCAGAAAAATAGGTGGCCGAGTGTTAATCGCGCATCGCCATCCGCCTGCGGTAGCCGGCGAGGAACGGGAATAGCGTCAGCAAGGTCAGCAAGCCGAAGGCGACGTTGACGTTGTAAACCCAGCTCATGGCGCGGGCCATGAGCTCACGGGAAACATCGTCGGCGACGAGCCCGGCTGAGACGGCGATCAGCCCGGATGCCGCTGCGCCGAACGAGATGCCGAGCGTGCGCATGGTCTGCACCGACGTGCCGGCGATGTGCTTCTCGGCCTCCGGCACGGCCTGGATGGTGCGTTGGATCGTCGGATTGTTCATGGCGCCGACGCCGAACCCAAGCACGGACATGGACAAGGTGATTGCCCACACCGGCCCCGGCACGACGGTGAGCGCGAGGCCGATTGCACCCAGGAAGATCAAGGCGACGCCGATCGAGATCGCGACGGTTTGTTTGGCGCCTTGCAGTGTCGCCACCGCGATGGCGGTGAAGGTCCAGGTAAAAGACGGGATGGCGCACAGATAGCCGGCGGTCAAAGGCGAGATGTCATGCAGCCGTTGCAGATACAACGGCGCATAGACATTGGAAAAAGTCACCACGATGCTGAAGAGCAGCATCATCCAATAGGCGGCACCCACTTCGCTCGCGAGCGATACGACTTGGCGCGGGAACATCGCTCGTTCGGCGCGCGCATCGCGGCGGAACGCCAGGACGGCGAAGACCAATGACCCACCGATCAGCGCGGCGCGGACCCAGATCGCATCGACCTGCGAAGTTAGCGATAGCAACAGCACCGACGACGCCAGCAGCGCGAGGCGGACATAAGGCAGGCGTGACAGTTTCCCATGCGCGTCCGAGCCTGGCACGTAGCGCCAAGCGAGTCCGATGGTGATCAGGCCGAGCGGTACGAGCCAAGCAAAGGCGCCGCGCCAATTGCCATATTCCGCGAAGATGCCGCCGAAGCCGGGCCCGAGCAGGGTGGCCACTCCCCAGACGGTGGAGAGCAGGCTGAGCACGCGTCCGCGCAAATTCTCCGGGAACATGGCGGCGATCAGGCCGTAGGCCTGCGAGGCGATCGCGCCGCCGCCGAGACCTTGGATCAACCGCCAGAAGACCAGTACGAGCATGTCGTTGGCGAGCGCCGCGCCGGCGAGCCCAATCGTTATGAGCGCCGATGCGCCGACGAAGGCGCCGCGATCGCCGAAAGCGTCCCGCGCCGAGCCGGAGCTGGCCGCTCCGATAATCGCGCCGACCGCGAATAGTGCGAAGGTCCAGGCGTAATAGCGCACGCCGCCCAAATCCGCGACGACGGTCGGCATGATCGTCGAGACCACGAATTGATTTATGGCGAACAGCGCGGTGCCGAGATTGAGCAGCAGATTATAAAGGCCGAGCCGGCCCGTGAAGATGTCGCGCCAGTTCCCGCTCGCCATCGCACGCGTGTCGTTCATGCCGGTTTCTTTCGTGTGGCGAGGATCAGGCCGAGGACGAGGATAAGTGTCACGCCCGCGATGGCAGCGCCGAATCCATAGACCCAGCGCATCGCGCCGGCGACCGCCTCGGCGCCCGGCGTTTCGCTTTTCAGGCCGGCCGCGACCGCGACGAGTCCGGCGGCGGCGGCTCCGAACGCGACGCCCATAGTACGGATGCCTTGGACCGAAGACCCGGAGATGCTTTTTTCGCCATCCGGCACACTGCGGATTGCGCGCTGGATTTGCAGATTGGTCATGAAGCCGATGCCGGCGCCGGAAATGGCGATGAAGATAGCGATCAGGTAAACCGGCCCGGGCACGACGAAATAGGCAAGGCCAGCTGTGCCGATCACCAGAGTGACCGATCCCAGGACAATGCCCGCCGTTTCCATATGCCCGCGCCAAGTTGCGACGATGACGGCGGTGGTTGACCAGCACAGCGACGACAGCATGAACAGATAGGCGGCGACGATCGGCGGCACGTCGTGCAAAACCTGAAGCTGGAGGGTCTGGAAGGTCGCATAGACGACGACCGTAGCGCTGTTCAGTCCCATGATCCAATAAAGTGCGCCGGTTTCGCTGCCGATACGCAGCGCAAGTCGCGGAAACATCGGACGTTCGGCGCGACCGTCGAGCTTAAAGACGATCACCGTCAGCGCGATCGAGACGAAGACCAAGAGAACGCGCAGCCAGATAGCGTCGGTCTGCGACGCAGCCGAGAGCGTCACGACCGCGCCGCCGAGAACGACTAATCGCCCAAAAGGAAAACTCGCGGCGCTGCGGCTTTGAGTCGAGCGCGGAATGAAGCGTAGCGCGATCACGATGAACAGCAAGGCGAGCGGCATCATGCCCCAAAAGGCGCCGCGCCACAGGCCATATTCCGCGAAGATGCCGCCGAAGCCCGGTCCGATGGTGGTGGCGACGCCCCAGGCGGTCGAAGTGAAGGCAAGGATGCGGCCACGCAGGCGCTCGGGGTACAGCGTCGCCATCAACGAATAACCGAGTGATGAAACCGCCCCGCCGCCCAATCCCTGAATCAGGCGCATACCGACCAGCGCTTCCATGTTGGGGGCGAGTGCCGCTCCGGCAAGGCCGATGCAAAAGACCGTCCCGGCCCCCGCATAGGCGAAGCGCGCCCCGAAGATATCGCGCAAGGGCCCGCCAGCCGCCGCGCCAATGACCGAACCCATCGAAAACAGGGCGAAGGTCCAAGAATAGAGCCGCATGCCGCCGATATCGGCGACGACGGTCGGCATCACGCCTGCGACCACCAGATTGTTGATGGCCCACATGAAAATTCCGAGATTGATGACCAGGGTATAGAGCCCGAAGCGCCCGGTGACGATATCGGCCCAGCGCGCCGCGGGTTCCGAGTCAGGGGGATCCCCAGCGGTAATGGCCGGCGGATTGGGGGTCGGGGTGTCTGCCACGGCGCGCAGGCTAGACTGGGTCGGAGGGGGTGGCAACGCTATGACCCCGTCAGACATCGTCATGCCCATGGTCATGCCCGAGTAGGCGGGCATTCAGGGGCAGGCGCCGAGCCCGGAACCCGGGTTTCCCATCACGCGCGTGCGCGTTGGAACGAGCGCGCGACCGCATCTATCCCAAAGAGTTGAAACCTGAGGTCTGCGGGTGCACATTAATCGTTAAAGACAGCCAGAGGGCTTAATCATGAACGCAGCACCCCAAAGCGCATCCACCACCGCCACCCGCCAGGAATATTACGGCCGAATCAAAGGCCAGAATCTTGCGCCGCTGTGGGAGCGTTATCATGGCCTCCTGACCCCCGAGCCGGTGGTCAAGGCCGTGCCCTATATCTGGCATTACGACGAGGTGCGCGCGAGCCTACTCGAGGCTGCCGGTCTGATCACGGCCAAGGAAGCCGAGCGCCGCGTCCTGATGCTCGAAAATCCGGCCTTTGACGGCCAATGCAAGGCGACCGAGACCTTGTTCTCGGGCCTGCAGCTCATCATGCCGGGCGAGGTTGCCCCCGCCCATCGCCACACGCCGAACGCGTTGCGCCTCATCCTCGAAGGCAGCGGCGGCTATACGTCGGTCAACGGCGAAAAGACCTATATGGAATACGGCGATTACGTCACGACGCCGACCTGGTCATGGCACGACCATGGCCACGAAGGCACCGGGCCGGTGATCTGGCAGGATATCCTCGACATGCCGCTGGTCCATGCCCTTGGACCGATCTTCCATGAAGGCTATCCGAAGGACCAGTTCCCCGCCGGCGCCCCCGCCGGCGACAGTCTGCGCCGCTACGGCAACAATCTGCGTCCCGTAGGTTATGAGAACCAGAACGTGAATTCGCCGATCTTCCATTACCCGTACGCGCGTACGCGCGACACGATGGAGGCGCTGGCGAAGGATTCGGATGTCGATCCCTATTTCGGCCTGAAGATGGAATTCATCGATCCGACGACGGGTGCCACATCGCTCTCGACCATTTCGACCTTCATGCAACGTCTGCCGAAGGGGTTCCAGACCGAGCGCTATCAATCGACCGAAGGCGCCATCTTCACCTGCGTCGAAGGCAAGGGACGTGTGACCATCGGCGATGGCGACCGCAAAAGAACCTTCGATTTCCGTCCGAAGGATATTTTCGTGGCTCCGTGCTGGGATGCCTACCGGATCGAGGCTGACGAAGATACATACTTCTTTGTTGGATCGGACAGGACGGTCCAGCAAAAGCTCGGATTGTTCCGCGAACGCCGCGGCAACGCATAAACAAAAACGGGCCGCGCGAGCGGCCCTTTTCCTTGGAGGGGTTCGCAAGCTTCGGCGATTCGCCGGTGCGCTGCAGCCCTGATCGGTGATTTGATCACGTGACCGTCTTTTCGCGCATCATCGAACATCTTCGTCATCAGGGCCTCGCGCGGGCTTTGCGCCATCGCGATTTTGCCTATTTTTCGTTGACTTCGTGGTTTTCGACCACGGGCATGTGGATGCAGCGCATCGGCATCGGCTGGTTGACCTGGGACATGACGCATTCGGGCGCTTGGCTCGGGATCATGGCGGCTGCTTCGGCCATGCCGGGGGTATTCATGCTTCCCTTCACCGGTGCCTATGTCGATCGCATCGATCGGCTGAAGCTGCTGCGGATTACCCAGGCGATCACCTTCGTCGCCAATGGTCTGCTGGCCATAATGACGCTGATGGGTACGATCACGGTCGAGATCATGCTCGCGATCACGCTGATCTCGGGTGTCGTGCTCTCCTTTAATATGCCGGCGCGCATGACGATCGCACCGTCGCTCGTGCCGCGCGAGGATTTGCCCGCCGCTATTTCCGTGAATTCCTTTCAGTTCACGACGGCCATGTTCATCGGCCCGGCGCTCGCTGGATTCCTGATAGCGCATGGCGGCGTCGGCCTCGCCTTCGTCGCCAATGCGGCGAGCTATCTGCCATTCTATGTGATGCTCTACATCATCAAGCTGCCCGATCGCGCGCCGCGCAATAACGCGGATCGCGGAATCATCGCGGACGTCGTCGATGGCGTGCAGTATGTCGCGCGCCATCCGGGCATTGGCCCGGTTTTGTTGGCGACTCTCTTGCTGTCGATCCTCGTGCGCCCGCTACCGGATCTCGTTCCGGGCTTCATTGACGAAGTGTTCAGGGCGGGACCGGCCGAACTCGGCATGGTGATGTCGGCGTTCGGGCTGGGCGGCATGATAGGAAGCCTGTGGATGGCCAATCGCGGCCGCATCGCCGGCACGACTCGGATATTCATCGTCCATAGCTTCGTGCTGAGTGCAATGACCGTGGTCTTCGCTTCGCTCGATATTGTGCTGCCGGCGATCTGCGTGATGGTCATTCTCGGCCTGACCAACAGCATCTCAAACAATGCCGCGCAATCCTTGATCCAAAGTTCGGTGGCACCGTCGCATCGCGGGCGTGTGATCAGCCTCTATAGCCTCAATGGACGCGCCGGCCCGTCCGCCGGTGCGATGGGCATGGGCTATCTCTCTCATCTGTTCGGGCTGCAGATGCCGGTGGCGGGAGCCGCCGCCATCGGGTTCCTGATCGTCATCTGGGTCGCGCGAAAGCGTCATGTGATTGTGGCGGCGTCCGAGACGGCCGTGATGGACGACGACGCGATCGCAGCCAAACCCAAAGCCGCAGAGTGACAAACATGTCCGACCCAGTCGAGCCCTTGCGCGTCGGTATGGTCCTGTTCCCGAACCTCACCTCGCTCGATCTGATCGGGCCATTTGATGTTCTCAACACGCCGCGCTGCAAGATCGATTTGCTGTGGCACCGCATCGAACCGGTGACGGTGCAGGGCGGTTTCGCGATCGTGCCGACCGCGACCTTCGCCGACTACGCGCCGCCCGACATTCTGTTCGTCCCGGGTGGGCCCGGCCAGCTTCCCGCCATGGACGAAGAGGAACTCATCGCTTTTGTAGCCAAAGCAGCCAGGGGCGCGCGCTACATCACCTCTGTCTGCACTGGCGCGCTGATCCTGGGTGCCGCCGGCCTGCTTAAGGGCAAGCGGGCGACCACCCATTGGGCTTCGCACGATCAACTGGCCTTGCTGGGCGCGATCCCTGTGGCCGAGCGTGTGGTCGAGGACGGCAATATCATTACTGGCGGTGGGGTCACCTCCGGCATCGATTTCGCACTGGTGTTGACCGCGCGCCTTTGGGGCGAGGCTGCGGCTAAAGCTATCCAACTCGCGCTTGAATACGATCCAGCGCCACCATTTCCGGGCGGGTCGGTCAAAACCTCGGAGCCGGCGATCGTCGCCGCGATGCGTGAACGCATGGCGCCGTTACTCGAAAAACGCGTCGCGACCGCAACGCGCATCGGGCGGGAGAAGCTCGGGCTATGAAATCCAGCACGGACCGCATCCTGACCACCCATGTGGGCAGTCTCGCACGTCCTGCGAAGCTGCTTGCGATGCTGTTGGCCGACGGACGCGGCGAAACCGTCGATCGCGCCGTGTTGGGTGCCGAGATCGATGCGGCCGTCACGGATACGGTGGCCAAGCAAGTCGCCAATGGGATCGATATCGTGAATGACGGCGAGATGAGCAAGACCGCCTATACGTTTTATGTCATGCGCAGTCTGTCCGGCATGGAAGTCGCCCCCGCCGGATCGGGCGCTGGGCCGGAGAGCATCGATAATCTCGATTATCCCGATTATGCGGAGATGCAGAAACGCGCGCGCGGCAACATGAGCCAGATCATGGATTTTCCCATCTGCACTGGCCCGGTCGCATACCGGAACATCAAGCCATTGCAGGACGATCTGGTGCGGCTCAAGGCCGCCGCCACGGTGGCAGGGGCGCACGATATTTTCGTGCCGACGGCGTCGCCGGGCGTCCTGGTGCGCTTCATCCGCAATCAATATTATAAAACCGAGGATGATTATCTCGCGGCTTTGGGCGCCGCGATGCGGGTGGAATACGAAGCCATCTATGCCGCCGGGTTCGTGTTGCAACTCGATTGCCCGGATCTCGGCTCGTCGCGCAACAATGTCTACAGGGACTTGAGCGACGACGAATTCCTGAAGATCGCGGAGCGCCATATCGAGGTCTTGAATGATGCGACCCGCAATATTCCGTCCGATTCCATTCGCATGCATCTGTGTTGGGGCAATTACGAAGGGCCGCATACCCACGATATCGAGCTCGCCAAGATAGCGCCGGTCGCCTTCAAATCGCGGGCGCGCGCGATTTCGTTCGAGGCGGCCAATCCGCGCCATGAACACGAATGGGAAGACATGATGAATGTCAAAATTCCCGACGACCGGATTCTCATCCCAGGCGTGCTCGATTCGACGAGCAATTTCGTCGAACACCCAAAACTGATCTCGCAACGCATCTGTAACTGGGCCGGCGTCGTCGGGCGCGAGCGGGTGATCGCCGGCGCCGACTGCGGGTTCGGCACATTCGGCGTGCGTCCGCCGACTGTTGCACCCAGTATCGTCTGGGCCAAGTTTCGCGCCATGGCCGAAGGCGCCGAACGTGCGACCAAGCGGCTATGGAATTAATTCAACTCAACTCAACTCTAACTCTAACTCAACTCAACTCAACTCAACTCAACACAACAGGAAGGACTAACCCTCATGTCTCTCTCGATGTATCAGGCCTCGGTTCCCGTCTATATCCAATTCTTGACGGGCATGTCCGGCGTTCTGCAAAAGGCGGCTGAGTTCGCGACCGCGAAAAAAATTGAACCCGCCGTGCTGCTCGGCTCGCGCATTTATCCAGACATGTTCCCGTTGTCGCGCCAGGTGCGGGAGGCAACCAACCATTCCGCCGGCGCCTGCGCCCGTCTCGCAGGTGTCGAAGTGCCGAAACTTCCCGAGGCGGACGCTACCTTCGAGGATGCGCAAGTGCGCATCGCCGCAGCCCTGACGTTCTTGAAAGGGTTGAAGGCCGAACAAATCGATGGCACCGAAGACAAAACGGTGACCATGCAGTTCGGGCCAAACTCGCGCGAATTCAAGGGGCAGGCATATCTACTCGGTTTCGCGATGCCGAACTTCTTTTTCCACACGACGACCGCCTACGCGATCCTGCGTCAGTACGGCGTCGAGGTCGGGAAACGCGATTTCATGGGGCCGCGCTAGCACTCGATCGGGCAAGTAGCGGGTTGCCTTCAGTGCAGACCCGCTACCGCGCGAGATTTGGGACCTGGCCCGCGCATGTAATGGCGCTCAGGGTGGTAACGCGGGGCGAACAGGAAGTTCGCAAGGGCTTTCAAAAAAGTCTGGACGCGCATGGGGCTTCTCGCTGAATGCGAGCGGAACCTACGCCGATCCCACTGGGCCGGACAGTGATCTACATCACATGTGTGTATGATACTTAGCTGAAAGGCGTCATGGATGACCATGACGCCTTTCGCTGTTCGCAAAGCGCGGATTGGAACCGCGCGGGACGGTTTTTATGAGCGTCGCTTGGCCTTATTTGCAGGCTTCTTCACGGCTTTCTTGGCCGTTTTCTTCACGACCTTTTTCGCAGCTTTTTTCGAGGCCTTCTTGGCGGCTTTTTTAGCTGCCTTCTTCGGAGCCTTTTTCGCCGACTTTTTGGCGACCTTTTTCGCTGTTTTTTTCGGTGCGGCGCGTTTGGTGGTGCGCGCGGAGGCGCCAAGCGTCGCCGCCGTACCGAAGATCGCCGTCGATTGATTGGACAACAGACCGCCATTGCCGTTGGCGAGCGCTACCTCGGCCCCTTCGACCTGACGGGCACCAGTTTCACCGCGTAACTGCTCGACCGCTTCGATGCTCACGAACATGCCGTACATGCCGGGATGCACACACGACAGCCCGCCGCCGTTGGTATTGACCGGCAACCTGCCGCCCGGCGCCGCGGCGCCCGAGGCGAAGAAGGCCCCGCCCTCACCCTTTTTCACGAAACCCAGATCCTCGATGAAGAGGATCGGATTGATTGAGAATGCATCGTAGAATTCGACGACATCGACGTCGGACGGCTTGAGGCTGGCCATGGCGAAGGCGCGCGGGCCCGACATGGCGCAGGCGGTGACGGTGAAGTTTGCGAGTTGCGAGATTTGGTCGTGGCTGGTGCCCGAGCCGATGCCCAGCATATAGACCGGCTTCTGCTTCAGGTGCCGTGCCCGATCGGCCCGCGTCATGACCAGGGCCGCGCCCGCGTCGGAGACGAGGCAACAATCGAAGAGCGTGAAGGGATCGCAGATCGGACGCGCTTTGGCGACATCTTCGAGCGACAACGGCCCGCGCATTTCGGCGCGTGGGTTGAGCTGCGCCCATTTGCGGAAGCTGACCGGCACCGACGAGAGCTGATCGCGCGTCAACCCGTATTCGTGGATATAGCGATTGGCAACCAAGGCATAGGCGCCGACCGGAAGCATCGGCTTGTATTCCGACTGGTACATCACGCCCGCGTTCGGGTTGCCGCCGGGGCCGCGCGTACCGGATTTTCGGTCGGAGCGGTTGGAACTGCCATAGGCGATGAGCGCAACGTTGCACACGCCGGTATGCAGGGCCATCGCGGCATGCTGGATAGCATTGACGAAGGCCGAGCCGCCGACATTGGTGCCGTCGATCGCCGACGGTTTCACGCCGAGATATTCAGCGACCTGGAGCGGGTGGAACACGCGCCCCATCGAGGAAACGAACAGACCATCCACATCGGTGAGTTTCAGCCCCGCATCCTGCAAGGCCGCATGGGACGCCTCGGCCAACAGTTCGAGATGGGTCTTGCCGGGCAGGTCGCCGAACTTGGTGAGGCCGACGCCGACAACCGCGGTCTGTCCGCGTAATGGATGAGCCATGATGTCGTCCCCCTCAGGCTTGACGGAAATAGATGAGTTTGATGCCGTCGGCCTCGCCGATATGCGCCGTGACCTTCATGCCGATCTTGACGTCGGCGGGTGCGATATCGGTGATGCGCGTCAGCATGCGCGGGCCTTCATCCAATTGGACGACGGCGATGTTTTTGTCGCCGCCGGCTTCGGGCTTGTAGCGTTCGATGCTGGTCGAATAAACGGTGCCAGTGCCAGCCGCTTTTTTCCATACAAGATTGGGTGAGCCGCAATGGGTGCACAGCGTGCGCGGATAGAAGACGTGTTTTTTGCAGTTCCCACACTGCTGGATATTGAACTCGCCCCTGGCAAGCCCTGCGCGGAACGTTTTCTCGGCTCCCTCGTCCGCGAATGTATTGCCTGTTTCGGCCATGGCCTTCCCCTAATTTTCGAGATGGAACGGCACTACGAAGCATGCTGGCTGGGGGCTGTCAACGGCGCGAACCTGCCGTGTCGGACTTGACCCGGTGCGCCGGACAGTCCTGAATCCCGGGCAAACAGAAATCGAGGCTGGGAGACCTCAGTGTGATAGACAAACGTCGACAAAATGCCGATGAGGCAGTGGCCGGAATCAAGGATGGTTCGATCGTCCTGATAGGCGGTTTCGGCATGACCGGCGAGCCCCGCGAATTGTGCAGCGCGCTTGCGGCGCGCAAGGTGCGCGGGCTGACCATCGTCACCAACAATGCGGGTTCGGGCGAATTCGGTATCGGCCTTCTGATGAAGCAAGGCTGTGTCGATAAGATCGTCTGTTCCTTTCCCCGCGTCCCGGGCTCGGTGATCTTTGAGGAGTTGTACGAGTCCGGGAAGCTGGAGCTGGAGATCGTCCCCCAAGGAACCATCGCCGAGCGGGTGCGCGCCGGCGCCGCCGGCATTGCGGCCTTCTATACCCGCACCTCCTGGGGTACGCCGCTCGCCGAAGGCAAGGAGGCACGCACCTTCGATGGCAAGGACTACGTTATGGAGCGTGCGATCCGAGGCGACGTGGCGCTGGTGAAGGCTTATAAGGGCGACCGCTGGGGGAATCTCGTCTATTCCAAATCGATGCGGAATTTTAACCCGGTGATGGCGATGGGCGCGGAGTTGACCATCGCGCAGGTTTCCGAGATTGTCGAACTTGGGGATCTCGATCCCGAAAATATAGTGACACCCGGGATTTTCGTCGATCGCGTGGTTCAGCTGGAGGCATTGTACGCATGACAAAGCTGCTGAATCGCAACGAAATCGCTTGGCGCGTCGCGCACGACATTCCCGATGGGTCTTACGTCAATCTCGGGGTCGGCATGCCGCTCGCCGTCGTCAACTTCATGCCCGACGATCGCGATATCGTTTTCCATTCGGAGAACGGCCTGCTCGGCATGCGAAATCTGAAACCCGGCGAAGAGCCCGATCCCGAACTGGTCAATGCCGGCAAACGGCCGGTGCGGATGCTGCCGGGCGGCGCCTTTTTCCATCATGCGGATTCCTTCCTGATGATCCGCGGCGGTCATCTAGATTTCGCGGTACTCGGCGCCTATGAGGTGGCGGAGAACGGCGATCTCGCCAATTGGCGGTTGCCCGATTCCAAAGGGGCCCCGGCGGTCGGCGGCGCGATGGATTTGGTTTATGGGGCGAAGAAAATCCTGGTGATGTGCGAGCACAATTCCAAGGATGGCGCGCCCAAGATCGTGAAGGAAACCAAGCTTCCACTTACTGGCCGGGACTGCGTTTCAAAGGTCTTCACCGACATCGCGGTGATCGAACGCACCGGCGACGGAATGATCGTGCGCGAGATCATCGATGGGATGAGCTTCAACGAATTGCAGGATCGCACGGGCGCCAAATTGCGCCTCGCCAACGATTGGAAGCCGCTCGTGACGCCGGATCTCCCGGTTGAGGAAATGACGCCGCGCGCGATGCGCCCCAAACAGCCGACACCACAACCGATAGGGAAGAACGCAAATGGATGAGACCACGCGCCGAGCCATCGAATGGGATTGCTCGCAATCGACCGCCCGCTTTTACAATCACGTCGATGCCGGCCGCTTCCGCGAGGCGGCCGAGATGTTCACGACGGACGGCATCTGGCACCGCATGGAAGGGGCTGCGAGTGGCCCCGACGCGGTCGTAAAGGAGCTTGAGGCGCGCGATCCCGCGCGCGTCTCCATTCATCTGATCAATAATCTGACGGTCCGCGTGATCGATGTGATTACCGCCGAGGTGACGGCCAACATCGTGGCCTGCCACGCCAAGACCGCAGCCAAAGGGCCTGCGACGGACGCGGCGATCGGCGGCGTGATGCGCACCATCGAGATTTGGAAGAAGAGCGCCGGCGGCTGGAAGATGACGGACAAGAAGACGCAGCCTCTGCTGCGGTTCTCACATTAAATCGAAGGAGCAGGTGGAATGGCGAAAATCGTTCTCGGCGTTGGTACGACGCACGGCCCCTTGCTGGCAACCCCGCCGGAAGCCTGGGATGGCCGCGCGCGGGTGGACCGCAACAATCCAGAACTCGCCTTCCGCGACGGAACCTACAATTTCAAGCAGCTGCACGATCTGCGCAAGGATCCCTTCTTCGAGAGGGAGAATTCGCTCGAGGTCCGTACTGAGCGCTACAACCGGTGTCAGGCGGGTATGGATAGGCTGGGCGAGGTCTTTGAGGCGGTAAAGCCCGACGTGATCGTCATCGTCGGAGACGATCAGCGCGAATGGTTCCAGGAGGAGGTCCAGCCCTCTTTCGCCGTCTATTGCGGCAACAGCGCGGTCAATTATGCGTTTTCCCCGGACGACATGGCGGGCTATCGCGAAGTGGGCCTGGAGCACGCGATGCTGCAATATCATCCGGAAGGCAAGGACATCACCTATAAGGTGGCAGGGGATCTCGCGCGCCACATGGTGACGGCTGCCAACGACGCCGAGATCGACGTTGCCTATTTGGGCGAACAGCCGGTCGGCAAGGACGGCCCGCGCAATATCGGCCATGCCTATGGATTCATCGCCATGCGCATCCTCAAGGGCAAGGTTCCGCCTATTGTGCCGGTATTGGCCAATACCTATTATCCGCCCAACCAGCCGACGCCGAAACGCTGCTACCAATTCGGCAAGGCCTTGGGCCGCGCCATCGCTTCGTGGGACCAAGATCTGCGCGTTGCGGTCTGCGCGTCCGGCGGCATGAGTCACTTTGTTGTCGACGAAGAATTCGATCATCGCATGATCGATGCAATGCGCGACCGCGACGAGAAGACGCTCTTCGCCGAGCCCAATATCATGTTCCGCTCCGGCACGTCGGAGATCAAAAACTGGATCATCACGGCCGGCGCGTTGGCCGATACGGAGTTCAAAATGAACCTGCTCGATTACGTCCCCTGCTATCGTTCCGAAGCGGGTACCGGCAGCGGCATGGCCTTCGCGGTGTGGCAATAATGAGTGACGTGCAATACCCGCTGGCGGATTCGCGCGCGCTCAATGTGCTGGTGACGCGCGAATTCCATGCCGAGATGATCGATCCGCTGGATGCCGCCTACACCTTGCGCCACGCCTATGACGCGGACGAGCGCAAGAAGTACCTCGCCGAGCACGGGGCCGAGATCCAGGCCGTGTTGACCAGCGGCATGGTTGGATTGAGCGCCGAGGAAATGGCATTGATGCCGAACCTCAAGGTCGTGCAGACCTTTGCGGTCGGCTACGAAACCGTCGATACGGCGGCGGCCAAGGCGCGCGGCATCATGGTTTGCAATACGGCCGGCAATAACGCCGATTGCGTTGCCGATCATGCCATCGGCCTGATGATCGCGGTCACGCGCCGCTTCGCCGATTTCAACGCGCTCGCCAAGGGCGGCACCTGGGACGATGTCGGTAATTCGACGCCGATGGTGAGCGGCAAGAAGCTCGGCATCGTCGGTCTGGGCAGCATCGGCAAGGCGCTCGCCAAGCGGGCGGAGGCCTTCGACATGACGGTCGGCTACCGCAACCGCAAGCCGGCGAAGGGTGTCGCCTATCGCTATTTCGACTCGGTCGCGTCATTGGCCGATTGGGCGGACTATCTCGTTACCTGCACCCCGGGCGGTGCCGAAACCAATCACATGATCAACGCCGATATCCTCAAGCGCATCGGCAAGGCTGGTTATTACATCAATGTCGCGCGCGGCTCGGTCGCCGATACCGAGGCGATTATCGCGGCTTTGAATAACGGCACGATCGCCGGAGCCGGGCTCGATGTGCTCGAAAGCGAACCCGAAGTGCCGCCGGCCTTGCGCACGGCGCCCAATGTGCTGCTCACGCCGCATGCCGCCGGGCGCTCGCAGGAGTTGGAAGGTCGCCGCGTCCATCTCATACGCAGCAATATCGAGAATTTACTCACCGGCAAACCGGCGCTGACGCCGGTTCCCGAGATGGAAGCTTGAGCTGCGATCGATGGCCACGCTTGGATCCGTTGTTATCGTCGGCGTGGGCGAGGGGCTCGGAACCGCGCAGGCACGGCGCTTCGCCGCGGCCGGTTATGCGGTGGCGCTGACGGCGCGCAAACTCGATCTGATTGAGCCGTTGGCGCGCGAGATCAAGGGCAAGGCTTACGTCGTTGATGCCGCCGATGCGAGCCAGATGGCGAACCTATTCGCCGAGGCGGAATCCGAACTCGGACCCATCGACTGCGCCATCTGCAATATCAGCGACCGGCTGCAGAAACCGTTTCTGGAAATGGCGGCTGACGAATTCGAACGTTCGATCCGTATCAATGCCATGTCGTCGTTTCTGACGGCGAGCGAGGCGGCGAAAAGGATGGTGCCGCGTGGACAGGGTTCGATCTTTTTCACCGGCAATCATTCGAGCCGCACGGCGATCCCGCTCCTGGCCGCCAATGCGCTGGTCAAAGGCGGCGTGAAGCACATGGCGAGCGGCCTGCATCGCGAGCTGGGGGCGAAGGGCATACATATCGCGCATTTCACCATCGACGGCGGCATCGACAATCCGAAGACTCGCAAGCGCGATCCGTCGCTCGTCGATAGAGCCGGGCTTGTGGATATGGACGCGCTGGCCGAGCTTTATTATCAAACGCACATGCAACATAAGAGCTGCTGGTCGCTTGAAGTCGAATGTCGGCCTTGGACGGAACCCTTTTAGGAGAAGGAAATGCCGAGCATCCTCGCCAACGGGGAAACCCTCAATTACATCGGAGAGGGCAACGGGCCGGTTATCCTGCTTGTCCATTCGCTCGGCGCCAATTCGGATATGTGGCGCCCGGTCATGGCGCAACTCACGGATCGCTATTGCTGCATCGCCGTCGATTGCCGGGGGCACGGCAAGTCGTCCTACAAAAACCCGTTCACGGTCCGTGACGTAGCCGCCGATCTGAATGCGGTGCTCGATCAATTGGAAATCAAGCGCGCCCACATCGTCGGTATATCGATGGGCGGGCCGATCGTGTTGGAGATGTATGCCGAACGCCCGGGCCGCATCGCGTCTCTGGTGATCGCCGACAGTTTCTACGACAACCGCGCTTCGGCGAAGGAACGTATGGCCGAGACCGAACAGCAGATGCAGGGAAAGACAATGCTGACGTTCGGTCGGGAATACGCGAAAAGCCGCCTGGTTCCGTCCACCCCGCAAAAAGCGCATGAGGCGCTGGCCGAGGCCGTCGCGATGGTCACGCCGAAAGCCTATCACGATACGCTGGGCGCCATCTCGACCGTCGGCTTCCAAGGTTTGATTCCTGCCGTTTCAGTGCCGACGCTCATCTGCTTCGGCGATCAGGAGCGTCCGCCGCTGCAGCAGCAGGGACGCCAGATGCACGAGATGATCCCGGGTTCCGAACTCGCGGTGATCGAAACTGCGGGGCATCTGTCGGCGATCGACCAGCCTGACGCTTTCGCCAAATTGATCGGCGATTTTATCGACCGTGTGACGTAGCCGGGTTAGACCTCACCGTCCCAATAATCGTCCATATTGGTCTGCGCCTTGTTGATGAAACGCATGCGCTGGGGCGTGCCGTCCGGGCCGGGTGGCAGATGGTGGAACGAGCCGAATTTTCCAGAATCCGGATATTCGCACAGCTCGGGCGAGATCATCGTGCTGACCGATAGATATTTAAGCTCGGAATTCGAATTGTTGACGATCTGGTGCGCGGTTTCCGGTCCGCCCGGCGGGCAGGCGATGACGTCGCCTTGCTTGATCGGAAAAATCTTATCGCCGACGCGCAACTCGCCGGTGCCCTCAATGACGAAAAACATCTCTTCGTTGACGTGATGGCTGTGACGCGGAAAGGCGCGCTTGCCGGCTGGCACGATCGTGATGTTGTAGCCCATTTTTTGCGCGCCGATCTTGATGTCGATGGCACCGATCTTGGCTTCGAATGTGTCGCCGCGCCCCCAGGGCGCGTATGCGAGTTCGTCGATATTGAGGATCGGTTTCATGGTGGCCTCCCAATTGCGTCGTCATGGCCGGACTTGATCCGGCCATCCAGCTTCTTCGTTGAAGCGTCGTAAAGATGGATGTGCGGGTCAAGCTCTCGCATGACGGCTTTATGAGAGTGCTAAACAGAAAAAAGACCGGACCTTGCGGCCCGGCCTCTGACATTGCGCAATGAAGACGCTTAAACCCCCGCGACGACCGGGTTTTTAAGCTCGCCGATGCCGCTGATCGCTATGCGGACCGTATCGCCCGGCTTCAGGAAAGTGCCTTTCGGACGGCCGACGCCGGACGGCGTTCCGGTCGAGATCAGATCGCCCGGACGCAGCGTGAGCCGCGCCGAGATATATTCGATCTGCTCTTCGATGTTGAAAATCATCTCGCCTGCCAGCGCGTTTTGCTTGCGCTCTTCGTTCACGAAGGTCTCGATACGGCACTGGTAGGGATCCTTGATCTGCTTGGCGGGCACGATCCAGGGGCCCATCGGGCCCGACGTTTCGAAGCTCTTGTGGCCGAACCAGTCGGTGCGGAAGCGCGGCCAATCGGCCCGCGCGCCGAGATCGCGCGCCGACAGATCGTTGAAGATCGTATAGCCGGCGACGACCGAACGCGCATTCGCTTTCGTCAGATTGCGGCCGTAGCGACCGATCACCACGCCGAACTCGCCTTCCCAGTCGACCTGGTTGGTCACATGCGGGATGCGGATATTTTGGTCCGGACCGATGACCGTGTGCGCCGGCGATTTCAAGAACATGTAGGGCTGCGTCACCGATTTATCGGTTGCTTCCTGTTGCCCCATCTCTGCCTGATGTTCGGAGTAGTTCGAACCCGCATTGAAGATCGCCCAGGGATAGAGTAGCGGCGCCTGCAATTTGACGGACGCGAGCTTCTTCGCCTTCGCATGACCGCCCGCGAGCTTCTCGGCGATCTGTTCGAGCACCGGCTCCGCCGCATCCCACTTCTCGAGGATGGTGAGGGTGGAGGTGGCGACGAAGCTCTTGGGGTTGCCGACATCGGCCAGCGCATCCTGGATATCGAGGATCGCATCGCCGACGCAGACCGCCGGGCGGGCTTCCGCGACGTTTTCCCCGTAATTCAACAATCTGTAATCGACCATAGTCTCCCTACCTTTTTGATCGGAAATCGAGGGGCTAGTTTTAGGCCTTATTCCGCCGCTTTGGCGAGGCCCTTTTCCTGTACCGCGCCGGATGCGAGCAGGCTTTCGATCTTGGCCGCGTCGTAACGCAGGATCTCGTGCAGGATGGCGCGCGAATCCGCACCCAGGCGCGGCGCATAGGTATGGCCTGTGCGTCCTGCCTTGCGGATCTTGATCGGATCGCCGACGACGCGCGCGCGTTCCTCTTCGCTTTCGCCCTTCAGCTCTAAGATCATGCCGCGATGTTTCACCTGCTCGTTGTCGAGCGCCGTGTCGACCGTGTTGACGATGCCGACCGGCACGCCTTGTTCGCGCAGGTGCGCCATGATCTCGGCTGCCGTGCGCGTCTTGAACGCATCACGCAGCGTGGCGACGAGCGACTCCTTGTTCTTCAGGCGTTCGCGCGGTTCCTTGTAGCGCGGATCTTCCGGCAGCTCCGGCACGCCCAAGAAATCCGACAGCGATTTGAACCCGGTCGCCGAGTTGGCGGCGATCACGACTTCGACGCCGTCCTTGGTCTCGAAGCAATTGATCAGCGGGATCATGTCGTGCTCGCGGCCCTGTCGTCCCGGCACCTTGCCGGTGTGGAAATAGGCGGCGGCCTGATAGCAGAGGAAGGCGATCTGGACGTCGAGCATGGCGACGTCGATATAGTCGCCTTCGCCGCTTTCGGTGCGCCGGGCGAGTGCAGCCAACACGCCGATCACGCAATACATACCGGCGCACACGTCGCCGATCGGCAGGCCGGCGCGCACCGCCTTGCCGCCTTTTTCGCCCGTCATGCTCATGCCGCCGGACAATGCCTGGACGATGATGTCGAGGGCGGGCAGATCGCGGTCCGGTCCGTCCTGCCCGAAGCCGGAGAGCGAGCAATAGATCAAGCCGGGGCGGCCGGGCGCCAGATTTTCGTAGGCGAGCCCGAGGCGCTGCATCACGCCGGGACGGCTGTTCTCGATCAGGATATCGCATTCGTCGGCTAAATCCTTGGCGACTTGTTTTCCTTCGGGCGATTTCAGATCTACGACGATCGACTGCTTGTTGCGGTTGATCGAATGGAAATAGGTGCTTGTTCCGGCGATGAAATGCGGCGGCATGTGGCGGGTGCTTTCACCGCCCGGCGCCTCAAGCTTGATGATCTGGGCGCCGAGATCGCCGAGGATTTGGGTCGCATAGGGACCGGCCAGATGCGTCGTGAGATCGAGCACACGGATATGCGAAAGGGGGCCTTGGCGCGGCGTATCTATGGGTATCGGCATGAACTCGTCTCCCTTTATACGATCGGCCCATCCGGCGAGCGCTTTCCGTGACAATAGGAAACGCCATTAACTAGGTAAACACTGGTGCCGGTAGTGTTTCGCTGAACGGAAGTTAAGCGGCTTGAAAGCCCCGGTTGAAAAGAATGGCGCCATCGGCAACAAACTTGAAACCAATCGGAACTGGGGGTCGAAAACATGAAAGTAACGTCGGCGGACGGCATCGTCATTTCCGTTGTCGTCGAAGGTGCGGGCCCACCCATGATGCTGGTCAGCGGTACCGGCGATGATCAAAGCCGCTACGGCCGTGTCTCACCGATGCTCGGCAAACGTTTCACGCTGTATGGAGTGGACCGGCGCGGGCGCGGGGAGTCGAGCGATGATTTCCCCCAAGGCTTCATGGACGAGGCGGGTGACATGCTCGCCGTCATCGATGCCATTCATGCCGAGACCGGGCCGGTCAATCTGTTCGCGCGTTCCTACGGCGCGCTCGTCTGCCTGGAAGCCATGTGGCAGACGGAGAAGCTCCACTCGGTGATGTTGTATGAGCCGCCGATGCCGTTGTATGAGCGCATCGATGGGGTAGATCCGCGCAAGCCGTTGATCCGTACCATGGCCGAACTATTGGCCAAGGGCGAGATCGACGAAATGATCACCCTTTATCTGCGCGACTTCCTGGGCTCATCGCCGGAAGCAGTCGAACGCCAGAAGACGAATCCCAAGGCTTGGGGTCGCTGGCGCTCGATGGCGCCGACGGTTCCACGCGAACTTTCATTGGTGAGCGATTATGAATTCGACCCGGCGAAGTACGTGAACTTCAAAAGCTCGCTCGCGGTAATGGTGGGCGGCACCTCGCGTCCCGGTATGCTGCGCGCGGCCGAACGCATCCGAGGCGGGATCGCCGGAACCGAAATCGTCGAATTACCAGGCGAGGGTCATTCCGCCATGACCTCCTCGCCGGAAATGTTTGCGTCCGCCGTCATGACGTTTTTCAATGGCGCCAACCAAACTGCGAAATAGATAAGGGAGACTTCGACATGCGCATCTGCCGCTTCAACGACGACCGTATCGGAATCGTCCGCAAGGATGGCGTCCACGACATCACCACCATCCTCGATAAGCTGCCGATGATCCGCTACCCATTTCCAGTCGGCGATCCGCTGATCGCCAATCTCGAGAATTGGCGTTCGGAGATGGAGGCCCTGGCGGACAAAGCGCTGGCGCTCAATCCCGATACCTTGCGTTTCAAAAGCCCGGTCGCGCATCCGTCCAAGATCATCGGCGTACCCACCAACTATCAGGCGCATCGAGACGAGATGGCGGCCGACATGTCGGTGGCGGCGCAATCGCGCGGCATTCCCGAACGCGGCGTCGATAGCGTGCTCGTGCAAGGCCTGTTCCTGAAGGCGAATTCGTCGCTCATTGGCCCGTCCGAAGGTATCGCGACGCGCTTTCCCGACCGCCGCAACGACCACGAGGCCGAGCTTGGCGTCATCATCGGCACGACCGGCTCCGATATCCCGGAAGACAAGGCCTACGATTACATCGTCGGCTATGCCTTGGCGATGGATATGGTGGTGCGCGGCAAGGAAGACCGTTCGATGCGCAAGTCGATCGATACTTATTCCGTGTTGGGTCCGTGGCTGGTCACCAAGGACGAGGTCGCCGATCCGCAGAATCTGAATTTCGAGCTTAAGGTGAACGGCGAAAGCCGCCAGAAATCGAACACCAAAGACATGATCATGTATATCAAGCAGCAGATCTCTTGGGGCTCGAACTTCTACACGCTGCATCCCGGAGACATCATCATGACCGGCACGTGCCAGGGCGTCGGCCCAGTGAAACCCGGCGACACCATCGATTTCGAATTCGAGACCTTGGGCAGCATGCAGGTGCCGGTGCGCGCACATTCATGACAATTATCTGATGGCTCTTTCGTTCGAAAACAATTTCGAGGTTCCGCTGCCGATTTGCGATGCTTGGCACGTCCTGCTCGATGTGCCGCGTATCGCCAAATGCCTGCCGGGTGCGGAACTCACCGAAACGGTTGATGCGCGCACCTACAAAGGAAAAGTGAATGTAAGGGGGGGCCGGTGGCGCTCACCTTTGCGGGTGTCGCGACCATCGAGGAGATCGACGAGGCGAACCGCTGCGTGCGCGTGACAGGCGCCGGAGCGGAGGCCAAGGGGCGAGGCCGCGCCTCGGCCGAATTCCGCATCCGCCTCGAAGATGCCGGCAACGGGGCGACCCGCGTGATCGCGAATTCTGACGTCACCCTGTCGGGATCGGTTGCGCAATACGGCCGCGGCGTCGGCATTATGAAGGCGGTGGCCGACGAGATCATCGCGCGCTTCGCCAAGAACCTGGAACAGGAGATCGCGGGCGGCGGCATCGCCGCAGCCGGCGATGCGCCCTCGGTATCGGTGGCCGGCGTGCTCTGGGGTGCCGGCAAGCGGATGTTCAAGAAGGACGAGGAGTCAGACTCCCAATAGTCTCATGGCACCCGATGGAGCCTCCTGGCGATGGCGGAATCGGCAATTCCTAGCCTTCATGCGGTTCGAGGGTTCGGGCTGTTGGGCAGAGAAACCAGGGCTTTCGCCTAGTCCGGCGACAACACGTCGGCGGAAATTTCAAGAATTAGTCTGTTCAATCGGCCCTCCAGATGGGTACGATACATTAACTCAGTTATACGTTTTGATAATAAACACCTACCAGGGCCGAGCTTTATGACGCAACCGCAAGCCTGAGGAGCGCGCATCATGTTGTCCTTTGAAGATAATGTCCGTCTGACTCGAGTTTCCCGCGGCACTCCGATGGGAGAAGTGATGCGCCGCTACTGGCAGCCGATTCTGCTGTCTAGGGAAGTGCAGGAGCCCGACGGCGCTCCGGTGCGGGTGCGCCTGTTGGGTGAAGATCTGGTTGCTTTCCGCGATACCTCAGGCCGCGTCGGTCTGGTTGACGCCTATTGTCCGCACCGCCGGGCGCCGATGTTCTATGGCCGTAATGAGGAATGCGGCCTGCGCTGCGTCTATCACGGCTGGAAATTCGACGCCGCCGGCAATTGCGTCGATCTGCCGACCGAGCCGATATCCAGCAAGATGAAGGATCATATCAAGATCACGGCCTATCCGACCTTCGAGAAGGCCGGCCTGATCTTCGCTTATCTCGGGCCCCAAGACATGATGCCGGAGCCGCCGGACTACGAATGGATGCGCGCACCGGAGACCCATCGCCATGTGTCTAAGACCTACGAACACTGCAATTGGTTGCAGGCGCTTGAAGGCGGCTTGGATACCGCGCATTCGTCCTACCTGCACAACAACAAATTGGGCGACAAGCTCGAATTCCGCCAGCGCGACCGCGCGCCACGCCTCGACGTCGAAAAGACCGATTACGGTTATTATTACGTCTCGCACCGCGATGCACAGGAAGACGGCACCTATGTGCGCGTCTATCAATATGTCATGCCATGGCAACAGATGCGCGCCGGGGTCGCACGTAATCCGGGCCGCTCAAGCAATCACGTTCCCAAGCACGACGGCCATATCTGGGTGCCGATCGACGACGAACAGACCTTTGTCTACAACTGGAAGGCTGGCGTGGACGAGAGCGCACGACTCGATCCCGAATATGTTGAGCAGATGGAAAAATCTGCCGGCCGAGGCAAAGACGATCTGATCCCCGGGGGCTTCATTCTTAAGCGCAATCCGACCAACGACTACCTAATCGACCGCGAAATGCAGAAGAAAAGCAACTTCACCGGCATTGTCGGCGTCAATACGCAAGATTTCGCGCTCCAGGAAGCCATGGGCGGCGTCGATGGCAAAATGATCTGCGACCGCACCATGGAAAATCTCGGCTCCACGGACAAGGCGATCATCGCCATGCGTAACTTGCTGTTGGAAGCGACGCGCGATGTCGAGTCAGGCAGGCGGCCGCGCGGAAGCGATCCAAAGGCACATGGTCTATGCCGCCCGCATGACGGGCTGGTACCGAAAGGAGCCGATTGGCAGAAGCATTTCGCGGAAGGGCTCGTTTGTAAGTGGTGAGCCGCGGCGAGGCGCGATCGCGGAGGTGTCGTTCCGTAAAAAATAAACAAGATCTCCAGGGAGGGTAATTATGTTCGCACGACTGGCAGGGTTTTTCCTCTTGGCCATGACGATGCCCTTAGTAGGGCCGGCCGGGGCGCAATCGCCGAGTTGGCAGGACGAGTGGAAGAACACCCTCGAGAAGGCAAAAGGCCAGTCCCTGTCGGTGTCGATTGCGCCGGAAGAAGCCTATACGACCGTCATGGCGGAATTCTCCAGCCGTTTTTCCATCAAGGCGGAGCCGACGATCATGCGACCGTCCTCTGCGCTCGCGCGCATCCAGACGGAACAGCAAAGCGGGAAATTCACCTGGGACGTCTGGATGGGCGGCACCTCGAACATGGTCAATTCGGCGGCTCCGGCGGGTCTGCTCGCCCCAATGGAGCCCTATTTCATTTTGCCCGAGGTAAAAGATCCGGCGAATTGGCGCCATCCCGATTTCTTGTTCGGCGATGCCGGGCGCCGTGTTTTCACCAATGCCAACCGGGTCGAATTCTACGTGCTGCGCAACATCTCGGTAGTGCCCGAGGCGAAGCTCGAAAGCTGGGACGATTTTCTGAACCCGAAATTCAAGGGCAAGATTTCGATCCGGGATTTGTCCGTTCCCAACGGCGGTACTTTCGCCGTGGCGACCGGCTACGGCGTCATGGGACCGGATTTCGTGCGCAGATTGCTTAAGGATCAGGAGCCGAAGTTTTTTGAGAATCCGCAACAACTTGAAACGGCGGTCGTGCGCGGCGGCCAGGCCATCGCGATCGGTCTTGAAAGCTATATCTGGGACAAATGCCGCGCCGATGGCGGCTGCAAGGACGTCGAGCAACTTCGCCAATTCGCCGCCGCGACCTCGGCGGGATTGAGCATTCCGAAAAACCCGCCGCATCCCGAGGCCATGAAGGTCTTCGTCAATTGGTACCTGTCCAAGGAAGGCCAGGAGGTTTGGGTGAATGCCCGGGCCAAGCAAAACAACAGCGGGGCGGTCAGCATGCGCAAGGACGTGGCACCCTTTAAAGGCCACGAAAGCTCCCTGCCGGATTTTTCGAACCCGAGGAACTATGTCTTCGTTTCGTCCGAAAAGGGCAGTGAAGAGGTCGACGCGACCATCAAGATTTTCAAGGAAATAACCGGGCACTGACAGTGCGGTGTGCGAACCTCGGCCTGTGTGAACGGTTTGGGTTCATGATAAAATCTGTTTAATTGGAATTATTTTCTTGACTCGCAATGGCGGTCCAGGCTAGACTGACCGTCGTCCATAATCTTCGGCGCCCTTGTAAAACGTGCCCTTTCGAAACGGAAAGGCGCGCGCAGAGGAGGTTTGGCCCCGGGCCAGCCGGTCGAAAAAATGTCGATGGGGTGCCTACTTCCTGTCGATTGCCAGCCTATCGAATGACGATCCGATGTCGATGAAATGTCGATCCAATGTCGATGCACGGAAAGGAAAATATGGCGAAAACCCGGGATTTTGGGGCGAGGAGCGCGGCGATCAATTCAGCAGGGACGCGGACGGGCACGGTCCTCATGCTTCGACAGGCTCAGCATGAGGACTAACAAGCAGCCTCACCCTGAGCTTGTCGAAGGGCGAGGCCGCCACTTACGTCCTGTAACTCGGATCGAGCTTCTCGGCGAGGCGCCGGTACATCTTGAATTCGAGTGCGCCCCCGGGAGTCCCCTGATGGCGCTCGTAGATTTTCTCCTGCGCCTTCTTGCAGATTTCTTCCGGCACCAGTTCGAACGGACGGTTCATCGCCAGCACATGCATCTGGTTCTCGCAGGCCTTCGCGAGGCCGGCCATACCCGCCATGGCTTCGGCGATGGTGCGCCCCACCGTCAGCAACCCATGGTTCCACAGGACCATCAGATAGTTTTTGCCGAGATGCTCGACGATGCGCGGGCCTTCATCGGCTTCGTCGGCCAAACCCTCGTAATCATGGTAGGACACGCGGCCGTACATCATGGCCGAACTTTGGTCGAGCGGCAGCAACCCGTCGCGCGTCGCCGAGACGACCGTGGCGGCCATCGGGTGGATGTGGAACACGCAGTTGAGGTCCGGGCGCATCCTGAGGATCGCGCCGTGGAAATTGCGGCCCGCGGGGGCGAGGCGAAAGTCGCTCTTGGTGTAGTCCTTGCCGTTGAAGTCGGACTTGATGAGCGAGCTTGCCGTCATCTCGTGCCAGCCGAGCCCTTGCGGGTTCATCAGGAACTTCTCGGGCTCGTCGGGAACGCGCGCCGACAGATGATTGTGGATCGTGTCGTTCCAGCCGAAATGGTAGGCGACGCGGTAGCAGGCCGCCATATCGACGCGGGTTTGCCATTCCGCGTCGGACACTTTGCCTTCGAGGGATTCGGGCTGATAGGCGAATAGGGTGCTGTCGGGCATCTGCTGCCTCCTAAGCTAGTAGGCCACTATTTTTTCGGCGGCCCTTGTTGATGAGTTCGACCAGATGGTGCGGCGGAACGGGCGCCTGGGTCAAGTGAACCCCAAAAGGGGTGAGCGCATGTTCGATGGCCGAGATGATGGCCGCCGGCGCCGGGATGGTGCCGCCTTCGCCCGCACCCTTGACGCCCAGGGGATTGAGCGGCGAGGGCGAGACGACGTGACTGATGAGCGCCTTCGGCACCGCATCGGCGGTCGGCAGCAGGTAATCGGCGAGCGTGGTGGTCAACGGCTGGCAGGTATCGGCGTCGTAATGCATCCACTCAAGCAGCGCATTGCCGATGCCGTGGGCGAGGCCGCCCTGGACCTGCCCTTCGACCAACAGCGGATTGATGACGACGCCGCAATCGTGCGAGATCCAATAGTTGGTGACCTTCACGCCGCCGGTCTCGATATCGACCTCGACCTCGGCGATATGGTTGCCGCTGGCATAGGCCGCCTGCTCGGGCGTGAAATAACGCGTGGCTTCGAGGCCGGGTTCGATCCCCTTGGGCAGCGCGAATCCCGATTGCCCGGTCACAGCGCGCGCAATATCGCGGAAACTGATTTTCTTGTCGGTCCCCTTCACTATCGCATTTCCATCGGCGAGTTCGATGTCGCTGGGGGCTGCTTCCAAAATATGCGAGGCGATGGCCAGCACCTTTTCGCGCACCTGGATCGCGGCGAGATGCGTGCTCGATCCGGCATTGACCGCCTGGCGGCTCGCGAAGGTGCCGGTGCCGTTGGCGATGGCGGCGGTGTCGGCGGTCACAACCCGCACGTCGTCCGGGCGGATGCCGAACTGCTCGGCACAGATCTGCGCGACGGTAGTCGCATGGCCTTGCCCCTGGTCGGCGGCCCCGGTCAGCAGTGTGACGGTGCCGGATGGCCCGATGCGTACCGTCGCACCCTCAAAGGGGCCGAGACCGGTTCCCTCGATCGCACTCGCGATCCCAATGCCGATATAGCGTCCATTTTTGAGTGCCGCTTCCTGGCGCTTGGCGAAGCCCGCGTAATCGGCGGCTTTCGTCACTTTGTCGAAGAGCTGCGGATAATCGCCGGAATCGTAGGTCAGCGGTTTGCCGTCGCGGAACGTCAGCCCTATCGAATAGGGCATCGCTTCGGCCGGAATCAAATTGCGCCTGCGGATCTCGACGCGGTCGAGACCGAGTTTGGCTGCCGCCGCATCCATGATCCGCTCCATGGCAAAAACCGCCTGTGGCCGCCCGGCGCCGCGCACCGGGGCGACCGGCGGCTTGTTTGTGAGTACGACCGAGCAATCGATCTTGTAGGCCGGGATGATGAAGGGGCCGGGCACTGTGGTGCAGGAAATATGCGGCAGGATCGTACCGTGTGGCATGAAGGCGCCCTTGTCGTGGATCATGGCGATGCGCAGGCCGAGGATCTTGCCCTGGGCGTCCATCGCCATCTCGACGTCCCAATATTGATCGCGTTCCTGTGTCGCGGAATTGAAATGCTCGCGCCGGTCCTCGATCCATTTGACCGGGCGGTTGACGTGCAGCGAGGCGAGCACGGTCACAATTTGCTCGGCATAGAAACTCATTTTCGGGCCGAAGCCGCCGCCGACATCAAGTGCAACGACGCGCACGCGCTCCTCATCCCAATCGAGCATGCCGACGATCGCGCGCTTGGCGGCATGCGGGCCCTGGCTCGCGGTATAGACCGTCAGATGATCGGCGAAGGTGTCGTAGTGGGCGAGCACGGCGCGCCCTTCGATGGAATGGCCGAGGCCGCGATGCATGAACAGATTTTCTTTGACCACATGCGCGGCGTTCTTGAAGGCCGCATCGATATCGCCATAGCCGAAATGCAGCATGGCAGCGATATTGTCTGGCGAATTCATGTGCGCGAGCGCGGCACCCGGCGCCATGGCGGCGCGGCAATCGCCCGCCGTCGGCAAGGGTTCGTAATCGACCATCACCAGTGCCGCTGCATCCTCGGCGATATAGCGGTCGTCGGCGATCACGATCGCGATCGGTTCGCCGACATGGCAGACTTCGTCCTTGGCCAAGACGTAGGGCATGATGTTCTGCGTCACATGGGGGTTCGGCATCCCGTGCATCCGCATGGCGTGGAAGCGCTTCGGCAGATCGGCGAGGGTGAGCACGGCATGCACGCCGGGCAAGGCAACGGCAGCACTTTTATCGATACCGTTGATCTTGGCGTGGGCTTCCTCACTGCGCACGAAGGCGGCGTGTAGGGTGCCGGGCAGATGGAAATCGTCGACGAAGCGACCCCGCCCTGTGAGCAAGGCGGGATCTTCTAGGCGCTTGATCGCCTTGCCTACCAATCTTTCGCTCATGCGCGCATCTTCCGGGCGGCGTCGAGCGTCGCCTCCACGATCCCCTGATAGCCGGTGCAGCGACAAAGATTCCCGGAGATCGCCGAACGCACCTCGCTTTCGCTCGGAGTTGGATTGTCGCGTAGCAATTCGATCAAGGTCGTCAACATGCCCGGCGTGCAATAGCCGCATTGCAATCCGTGATGGTCCTGAAAGGCCTGTTGCAGCGGATGGAGTTCATTGCTCCCTTCCGGTGCGATGCCTTCGATGGTCGTCACCTCGTGTCCGTTTGCTTGTACGGCAAGGGTCAGACAACTGCGCGCCGAGCGGCCGTCAAGCAGCACGGTGCAGGCGCCGCACACGCCGTGTTCGCAGCCAACATGGGTGCCGGTCAGCATTAGCTCGTGACGCAGAAAGTCGGACAGCAACAGCCGGGTTGGCACGTCCTTGGTATAGGATTTGCCGTTGACCGTGACGGTAATGGTGCGTGTGTCGGTCATACCTTGGTCGTCCGTTCGTATGCTGCAGCCAACGCACGGCGCGCGAGCACACCGGCGAGGTGCTGGCGATAGGCGGCCGGCGCATGGACATCGTCCATCGCCTCGATCTTCGTGCAGGCTCCGGCGGCCGCCGCGAAGGTTTCGGTGGTCGGTTTTTGGCCGATGAGTGCTGCTTCGGCTTCCGGCATGCATTGGGCGGTGGCCATGGCACCGCCAAGGGCGAGCGAAGCGCGCGCGATCACGCCCTTTGCATCGAGTTCGAGCAAGACCGCGACCGCGACCATGGCGAAATCACCCTCGCGCCGCGCGAATTCGACAAAGGCCGCGCCATGGCCGGGCGCCCAGGCGGGAACGGTCACGCCGGTCACCATCTCGTCGGGTTCGATTGCGGGAGTCATGAAGCCCAGCGCGTAATCGGCAAAGGCGAAGTCGCGCTTGCCGCGTTTGCCGGCGACATGGATCGTCGCCCCGGTGGCGCAGGCGACCAGCGGCAATTCGGCTGCTGGGTCGAGATGGGCGAGCGAACCGCCGACCGTGCCGCGATTGCGCGTCTGGCGATGGCCGACCTGTCGGATGGCCTCGTGCATCAAGGGACAGTGCTGGGCGACGAGATCTGAAAATTCGACCTCGCGCTGGCGTGTCATGGCGCCGATGTGGAGATCGTCATTGCGCATCTCGATGCCGCTGATGTTCTTGATGCCGGCGACATCGATGATGTGATCGGGCTGCAGATAGCGAAAGTTGAGCATCGGGATGAGCGATTGCCCGCCCGCCAATACGCGCGCGTTTTTGCAAGCGACCAGCAGATCGAAGGCTTCGTCGAGGCTCGATGGATTGTGATAGGTGAACGGGGGTGGTTTCATTCGCCGCCGTCGCTGTCGTCTTTAGCGTTGGGATCGAGCGTCTTACGCACGCTGGTCGCGGGGGCCACGTCGTTGCGCCGCATCTGGTGGCTGCGCCGCCCGGTTTCCATGTAATCGCCGGCCACCGCGCGCGCCGCCATCTCGTCCCAGCGGTCCATCCAATTGCCCAAGCTATATCCGTGCCACGGCGCCTCGGGGGTGAGCGGCGGCAGGCCAAGTTACTCCCAGATTTTTTTGGCGCCTTCCATATATTCTTTTTTCGGCAGCGCGATCGGCGGCATGTCGCCCTTCAGGGTCGCATCGATCAGCATGGTCGAATCCTCGTCCGTGCCGCGATCGGCCTTGGGGCCGTGGCCAGGCTGGCGATGGCCGAGGATCTGCACATCCAGATGGGGGATGGTGCGATAGGCGAGCGCCCATAGCAGGAAGTCGCCATTGGTCGGGTCGATATCCTCGTTGAGCGCGATGCAGAATTTGCCGCAATTGCTCGAATAGCTGCTGACGCCGTAGAGCGCCCGCCACACCTCGGTTGTCGGCGCGCCGCGTTCTATCTGCAGGAAGATGACGGGGCGGATATTGGTCAACGGCTCGTGCATGATGACTTTCTTCACGCAGCGCAGTCCGAGATCGTTGCGCAGGTGGCGCAGGAATTGCGGCTCCATCGCCACGCGCTTGACGATTGAGGATTCCGACGGCGTCACTTGGCTGATGATGGACGGCAGTACCGCGTTCTTGCGCATGGTGATTGCGGTGATGCGCATGGAAAAATGGAAGGCTTCGAGCGCCACATAGCCGTGGCTCTCGCCGAACGGGCCTTCGGGTTCGAGATAGTCGGTATCGACGAGCCCTTCGATGACGATTTCCGAATCGGCCGGCACCAGCAGATCGACCGAATGGGCGCGGGTCTGATGGAACGGCTCGCCCGCGGCGCCGCCGGCGACGGCGACCTCATCGACATTGATGCGAAATCGTTGTGGTGCGCAGTAGTTCACCAGCGGCGGAGCGCCGAGCACTAGGGCTGCCGGCATGGGTTCGCCCTTTTCCTTATATTTGAGCCAGTTCACGCGTCCGCCCGAACCGCCCGACATCATCACCGCCATCCGGTCCGATGCCTTGAGCCCGCAGCGATAGGTGCCCATGTTCTGGGTGCCGGTGTCAGGGTCCTTGGTGACGAACGCGGTCGCGGTAAAATAGGGCGCGGAATGATAACCGGGGCTGGAGATCGGCACCGGCAAGGCGTCGAGCCCATTGCCTTCGCCAATCAGGTCCAGGCCTTCGATGATGATGTCTTGGCACGAACCTTCGCCCACTACGATCGGTTCGATCGGTGCGGACTGCGCCTTCGCCCAATGATCGCCGATATCGGGGATCGGCACGTTCATCCCGACCGAGTAGATCTTGGGAGTGGCGCTCAGGCCTCCGACCAGCACGGGCATATCGAACTTGCGCCCGCGCGAATCCACAACATTGGTGAACAAGAACGCCTTGCGGAGCGATTCCGGGACACCGCCCCGGAACTGCCAGCGCACCAGAGGATGCAACTCGGTATCCTTGTTGACCCGCGCGGTCGATCGTGTAGAGCAGCCCAGCCTTATCGAGCGCTTCGATATGCTGGCGGAAGTCGTTGTAGGTGCGCGTCGGATTCTTCTCGGTCTTACGTGCGGCTTGCGATTGCCGCGCCATTTATGTCTCCCTGTGGACGTTCTTTTACATCGCGCTTGGTCCGCCTTTATTTCTCGCCGGTAGCCTTGCGGCCCTCGGTTAGCGGCGCGTGCGCATATTCGCGTTTTGTGACGACATCGAGCACGTAGGACTTTCCCGCTTTCACCGCGGCGAAGGCTCTTTCCAGCGCCTTCGGCAGATCTTCGAGATTTTCGATCGGACCTTCGCCGTCGAGGCCGAAGCCTTTGGCGATGGCGGACATATCGGGAGCGGGATCTTCGATGCGCTGACCGATCCAGGCGCGCTCTTGCGGGCGCTCGCGTGTCTTGGCAACGTTTTGCTGATGCAACTCGTCATTAAAGTATGCGCGGTTATTGGCGACGATCAGCAGCATCGGGATTTTTTCGTTGGCCGCTGTCCAGATGGCGTTGCAGCCCATGGTGAAGTCACCATCGCCCAGCACCATAACCGGCAGGCGGGGCGATTTTAGATCGCGCAATGCCAGAGCGGTTCCGACCGCGAGGCCCGGGCCCGCACCCACACCGCCGCCATGCGATCCGCCCAGCCAATCGTGCGGATGACTGATCTTGGTCGCGTTCGGTGGCCAGCCGATCGGGCGGCCCATCAGGGCGATTTCCATATCCTTGGTGACGTTGAGGAAGGTCGCAGCGAGATCCCTGATGCCGATCTCGCCCTTGCCGGTCGGCATCGGCGGCAACGAATATGCGCTTTGCTTGCCCTTCATCGCATTGGGCTTTTTCTTCACGCGGCCGAGCAGCGCGCCGGTCAATTGCTCGGTGGTCGTGGCGATATGTAGATCGCACATGGGTAGCACGTGGTAGTCCATGATCCAGCCATTGTGCAGCTGGTACTCGATCGAGCAATTGATGATCTTGGTGTGACGCGGCTGGCCGGCTGGGAAGACTTGCATCAGCGTGCCGCCGATATCGAGATATTCGAGCGCCAGGATGACATCGGCCTTGCGGATGCTTTCCTTTATGTCTGGACGCAGATTGAACCCGCTCTCACCGGAGAAGCTGGGATGCGTGGTCGGGAACGCTCCCGGCTGGCCGCCAAGGAAAACGCGCGCACCCAGGGCTTCCGCGAGCGCGATGCGTTCCGTCCAGGCCTTTTCGCTGCGGCTCATGCGCCCAGCGAGGATAACGACGTCTTTGCCCTCGTCGAGCCATTGCACCGCCTTGTCGAGATCGGCGGCATTGGGGGCCGGCGGATTAGGGACTTGATAGCTTTCCAACGGTTGCGTGGCCGGCCATTCGTCGAGTTCCTGCTCCTGGATGGTCGCATCAACGTTGATATAGACTGGACCGCAGGGTTGCGTACGCGCGAGAATGCTGGCGCGGCGGATGGATTCGACGGCGGCCTCGGCCGAGCCCGGCGTGTCGTCCCATTTGATGTAATTGCGTATCATCGAGGCCTGGTCGGCGGTCGTGTGTATCCAGTCGATCCACGGGCGGCGCTGGGCGGCATCGATCGGCCCGGTGGCGCCGAAAAGGACGACCGGCACGCGTGCGCACCAGGCATCGAACACGCCCATGGTCGCATGCATCAGGCCAACGTTTGAATGCACGATCGCGGCGAGCGGCTTATCGGTCACGGTCGCATAACCGTGCGCGATGGCGAGCGCATGTTCTTCATGGAGCACCACCAGCATCTTTGGATTTTCGTTGCCGGTGTAATTAACCAGGCTGTCATGCAGACCGCGATAGGACGCGCCCGGGTTCAGGACGGCGTAGGGAAAATTTTGCTCGCGTATCGCGGCCGCGACGACATCGCTGCCCCACACGCGAACGTTCGAGCCCGGTTTTGCGGTATCTGGCATGAATTCCTCCCTAGGCAGTGCTTGTTGTAAGAAGGGCGCACCGTATCAAAACTTGACGCACCCTAGGAGTCGTCTTACCGTTCCGTCAAATAAAATTAGTTTCCATTCAATGGAAAGAGTTGCGGGAGGAATTATGGCCGGTCTTAGGGCATCACACGGCGTCAATCATGATGCGTGCACCGCGCACGTTCTTGGAGTCTAAAACGATGCCGCGCAACGGAAACAGCGCCCGCGAAACGGATACGCTCGGCACCGTCGCGCGCGCCGCAGTGATCCTGCGCTCGCTTGCCGAGGCCGATGAGGATGTGTCGATCAAGGCACTGTCCGATCAACTGCAATTGGCGCCCAGCACCATCCATCGCCTGCTTCATCTGCTGATGGAACAGGGGTTGGTGGAACGTGGTGAAAACGGCCATCGCTATCACGCGGGCACCGAGTTCTTTCGCCTCGGCGCGCTTGTCGTCAACAAGACGCGCATCCCCAAACTGGCGCTCCCTTATATGCGGGCCGTCGTCGACAAATGCGACGAATTTTGCCTGCTGAATCTGTATCTCCCTGCCGAACGCAAAACCATGATCGCGCAGACGGTTAGCTCGAGTCATCCGCTTACCTACACGCATGAGAAATTCAAGCCGTCGGCCGTCACCTGGGGGGCGCGTTCGCGCGCAATCCTCGCGCATCTGCCGGAGGATGAGGTTCGCTCAATTTACGAATCGGCCGATGTTTCCCCGGCCAATGGCGGCGCTTTGCCGCCGCTCGACGAATTTCTGGCGATTCTCGCCGATATCCGACGCAACGGCTTTGTTTATTCGCGCTCGCAGAAGCTCCAGGGTGCGGTGGGCATTGCGGCACCTTTGTTTGGCGCGCAAGGTTCGGTCTTCGGCAGTATGAGCGTGACCGTCCCCGAATTCCGATGGGACGAGAAGCGGCTTCCGGAAATCTCCGGTATCGTAATCGAACAGGCGCGGCGTTTATCGAGTGCTTTGGGGTGCCGTTCCGCGAACGGATTGTATCGATCCCAAGATCGGGTGAGGGTTTAAGCGCATGACCAATTCGCAGGAAAAAGGGCCGCTCTCGCATCTACGCGTTCTCGACTTGACTGAGTTCCTGGCGGGTCCTTTCGGTACGCAGATTTTGGGCGACCTTGGCGCCGAGATCATCAAGATCGAACATTTCGATGGGGATTCGTCGCGTCATGTGCCGCCGCATTACATCGCCGGCACCTCGACCTATTTCGCCGCCATCAGCCGCAACAAAAAATCGATCGTTGTCGATCTCAAAAGTCCCGACGGCATCGCTGCGGTGAAGGAACTGGCGCTCAAGTGCGACATTCTGTTCGAGAACCGCCGTCCCGGGGTGCTCGCGCGTCTCGGCCTCGATTACGACACACTACGCAAGGACAATCCCGGCCTGATCTGGTGCTCGGTATCGGGCTTCGGCCAGGACGGCCCGGACCGTGACCGCGCTGCCTACGATATGATCGTGCAGGCGATGTCGGGCGTGATGAGCCTGACCGGCGAGAAGGGCGGCCGTCCGGTGCGCGCGGGCGTACCCATCGGCGATGCGGTAGCCGGAATGTACGGCACCATCGGTATCCTGGCCGCGCTCGCGCGGCGGTACGAAACCGGCAAGGGCGAACAGATCGACGTCGCCATGCTCGATGTCCAGGTTGCAATGCTGACCTATCAAGCTGCGGTCTATCTTCATTCCGGCAACGTGCCGGGCACGCAGGGGCGCGAGCACGATTCGATCCCGACCTATCGCTGCTTTGCGGCCGGCGACGGAATCGAGATCGCGGTGACCGCCAACACCGACAAGATGCTTCAGGACATGTGCGAGGCGTTGGGTATTCCCGATACCCTCAAGGATCCGCGCTTTGCCGACAAGGACGCCCGCCTGAAGAACAAGGCCGCCCTTGTGCCATTGATCGAGGCTGCCTTCCTGAATCACAAGGCCGACGACCTGGTGCGCGAATTCCTGCGCCGCGGTATTCCGTGCGGCCCTATCAATACCATCGACCGCGCGCTGGCCGAACCGCAGATTCAGCATCGCGGCATGATTTTGGAACTGCATGGCGAGGATGCGGCCGAGCGCGCGCGCGTGATCGGCAATCCGATCAAACTCCGCGACTCAGGCCGAACCGAGAACGAATATCCGCCGCGCCTCGGCGAAGATACGCGCGACGTGCTCAAGAACATCCTGGGCTATGACGACGCGAAGATCGATCGCATGGTAGCGTCGCGCGCCGTCGGCGATCCGGCCTCACTCAAGAAGGCTGCCGAGTAGGGCTGGCTGGAAAGAGCGATCAGTTGCGTCGGCCGGCAATCAGCCGTTAGACGAACAGGATGGTGATCGCCCCGACCACCGCGCCGATGAAACCGGCTGGTTCTCCCGGATGGTACCATCCGATCGCCTGACCGAGATAGGTCGCGACGACCGCGCCAACGATGCCAAGGATGATCATAATGATGAATCCGCTCGGATCGCGCCCCGGCATCAGGAATTTGGCGATGAGGCCGGCAAAAAAGCCGATGATGATGGTGGCGACGATCGACAAGATTAGGCTCCTTGCATGTGTTGCCGTCGAGTAACGCTCGGTGGGGGCGTTGGTTCCCGAGGCAGAGGGGAGTGCCCTCCGTAACCATACGGAATTGTAGACACGGCCGATCATGGCGATTTTATACAAATGTCAGGCCTGCGCCTCGAATCTGTCCGATGACCCACGCCGAACTTTCCGCGGCGTTGCGGCGCATGCCGCTGGGCGGCCGCTTGGACCTGCCCTATGCCGCCGTGGAAATCGCGCTCGCGCTGAGAATATCCGCAATCGATGGCCGCTCCGCGCTCTATGCTTTCGCCGACATACATAAGTGCCGGCTCGAATGGAACGATGCGGCTGACGGGGTGGCCTTCATCAAGCGGCCCGGCATCATTTTCTGACTCTTGGTCGGTACAAAGCAAAAACAGGGCAAGTCCCGAGATTGAGGTGACGTTCGCCTTTCGGTGGGCTAGGATTCTGCAAAACAAAGGCTAAATCTCACGGGGAGACAGGGGATAAAAATGGCTAAAAAGCCCAAGGTTCTGATCTATCAGCCGGTCGACGATACGGGAGCCTCACATAAGAAGTTGGAAGAGGCCGGCGCCGAGGTGAAGCTCGGCATACGTACGTCTTGGGAGAAGGGCCAAGCCAACGTGCGCGGCCAAACGCTCGAATATATGCTGGACCCGGATACCATCGTGGCCTGTGGCGTGGCCAACCGCGCCACGACGATCACCGAGCGCTCGATGTTGAACGCGCCCGATCTGCGCATGGTCTGCAAATACACGGTCGGCTTCGACAATGTGGACGTGGACGCCGCCTCCAAGGCCGGCGTGATCGTCGTGCACTCGCCCACCGAATGCAATTGGGGTGGCGTCGCCGAAGGCACGATGGCGAACATCCTGACCGTGCTGAAAAAGACGCGCGAGAAGGATCGTTCGGTGAAAGCCGGGGAATGGCGCGATCCGGCCTTGCAGGGCTATTTCCTCGGTCGCCGGCAAGACGGCTATGCCGGCCTGACGCTGGGCATCATCGGTCTCGGGCGCATCGGCTCGCGACTCGCCGATCTGTTCCAGCCGTGGCGCGTGCGGATACTCGCCTACGATCCTTATGTCGATGAATCGAAGTTCGTGCATCACAATGCGACGCCGGTCGATCTGGACACGCTGTTGCGCGAGTCCGACGTTGTCACGATCCACACAACGTTGAACAAGGAAACCAACAAGCTCATCGGCTCGGCCGAACTCGGCAAGATGAAGAAGTCGGCGATCTTGGTGAATGCCGCGCGCGGGCCCATCGTCGATATCGATGCCTTGTTCGATGCGCTCGACAAGGACCAGATCGCCGGTGCCGCACTCGACGTGCTGCCGGACGAGCCGCCCGATCCGCAGCTTCCCATTCTCGGCCTCGGCGACAAGGTTCTGCTCTCGCCCCACATGATCGCCAATACCATCAATGGCGGCCTTAAGGAGGCGATCCCTTGGGTGACCAAGGCCGTGCTCGACGTGCTCAAGGGCCACGTGCCGCGTCACGTCGTCAACGAAGACGTGCTGCCCCTGTGGCGCAAACGGTTCGAAGGCAAGAGTCTCATCTAGCGCTAACCGTCACCCCCCGGCTTGACCAAGGGGGTCCATAGATGGATACCCCGAACAAGTCGGGGCATGACGACTACGGAGGAAACGTCATGGATGCTATCGTCGGTAAGTCGACGTTGAAGGCAACGCCCTTGCACCCTGTTTTTGTGGCCGAGATATCGGGGATCGATCTTAAGAATTTGTCCCAGGCGGATCTCGATGCGATCGTTGCGGCGATCAATCAGTACGGCGTGCTGGTGTTCCACAACGATTCATCGCTGAGCGACGAAGAGCATATGGAGTTCGGCCGCCGCCTGGGTCCGTTGCAGAAGCTCAAGATGCTGACCATGATCGGCAAGTCGAAACCGCGCCTGAAATACCAGACCATGATCGATGTCGGGAATCTCGACGAGACGGGAAATCTGCTTGAGGAAAATGACCGGCGCCGTGCCTATCACAACGGCAATCTCTTGTGGCACACCGATGCCTCATTCGACGACAACCGCGCCGTCTATTCGATGCTGTCGGCACATTCGATCCCGCCGGCGGGCGCCGATACCGATTTCGCCGACATGCGCGCGGCCTACAATGCATTGCCCGAGGCGAAGAAGATCGCCGTCGGCGGGCTCATGGCTGAACATTCGATCTGGTATTCGCGCGCCTTGGGCGGGTTGACGGACGTGACGGAGGCGGAAAAGGCGACGCGCCCGGCCGCCCATCACAAGCTTGTTCATATCCATCCGGTTTCGGGCAAGGCGTCATTGTATCTCGCGTCGCACGCCTCGCACATCGTCGGCTGGGCGTTCGAGAAGGGACGGGCCCTGCTGGATGAGCTCACCCAATTCGCGACCCAGGAGCGTTTCGTCTATAGCCACAAGTGGCGCGTGGGCGACATCGTGATGTGGGACAATCTCGCAACCATGCATCGCGCCACACCCTTCGAGGATACCAAGTACAAACGCGACATGCGCCGCGTTACGGTTCTCGAACGCGAAATGGCGGATTGATCAGAATCGGTAGCGTAGGTCCGTAAACGAGCGCGATTTTACGGCTTATCTTCGCTCGCCGCCCAGATTCTCCATATCGCTTTTGACCTGGGCGCGGTGACGCCACACCCAAAAGGTTGCGATCAGGGAGATGACGCCGGCCGCGATAGCCGGGATCTGAAGGCCGAAATAGTGCGAGGCTGCTCCCAGCATCATGGTGCCCAACGCCGGCACGCCCTGAAAATTGTAGGCATAGAGCCCCATGACACGGCTGCGCATCGGACCCGCAGCGGCGTTCTGTACCAGGATCTGGGCGCCGTTGAACCCCATCGCGGCGGCGAAGCCGAATCCGAACATGGCCGCGATGGCCAGTGGATAAACGACGAAGCTGGCAAAGACGATGGCAAAGACGGCTGAGGCCGCGATGCCGAAGATCGCGATATTGACGGTTCCCTGAAGGCGATTGCGATTGGCCAGCCACACGCTGCCGATCATGGAGCCGATGCCGAAGGCCGACATCAGCGTCGCCAGTCCCTCGGTCGGGCGGTGATAGACCTCGTCCGCGAAGCCCGGCATCAGATCCAGGATCGGGCGAATGCACAGCGACATGATGAAGGCGAGGCCGATGACGGATCGGATGCCGCGATGTCCGGCGACGAATTTAACCCCGGCCACGGTATCGCCGATCAGGCTGCCGCCGCTGTGGCGGGTTTCGACCCGCATCAATTTGATCTTGAGCAAAGCCAGATACATTGCGCCATAGGCGACGGTATTGACGGCGAAGGTCCAGGCCGGTCCGAAATGCTCGATGAGCAGGCCCGACACGGCGGGGCCGAGGAACATCGACGAGCCGAAGATCATCGAACTGACCGAGATCGCGGCCGAGATATCTTCGCGCGGCACGAGGTTGGGTCCGATCGTGGTGCGCGCGGGTAATCCGAGCGCGAAGGATACGCCGTGCGCGAAGGAATAGGCGACGAGCAGAAGTGGTGTGACGTAGCCGGCGAATGTGGTCACCGTGATCGCACCCGCGAGCCAGAAGCTCGCGGCCTGCGTGACGCGCATAAGCTTGATCTGGTCCATGCGGTCGGCGAGCGCGCCGGCGAACGGCGTCAGCACGATCGAGGGCAGGGCCTGTCCGAGCGCCACCGCGCCGAGCCAGGCGCCGGAATGCGTCAAATCCCAAGCGAGCCAGCCGATGCCGATGCGCATGACCCACATGCCGATATTGGAGACCCACTGGGCCAGCGAATAGACGGCAAAGTCGGTATGGCGGAATGTGGTGGCGAAACCGCCACGCGCACGAGGCCGTGCGGGGTCGCTCATCCGGCGGCCTTGCTGTCCGGCGATTTGGGTCCACGTGTGTCGTGGCCTGCCGGATTATCTTCGACGATGGTTTCCAGACTGTTCCGCATGGCGTCGCGTCGCCGGAAGGCCCAGATAAGGGTGCCAAGCAAGAGGATCGCGCCGACGCCAACGGGAATCTGGAAGCCGATGGAATTGGCCGCCGCTCCCATGGCGAGGGCGCCCAGCGCCGGCATGGTGCGATAGTTATAGCTGTAGAGGCTCATAATACGCGCGCGCATCGAGCCCGCGACCGCGTTCTGGATCAGGATCTGGCTCGCATTGTTGGAAATCGATTGAGAGCACCCGACAATCACCATGCAGAGCATGCCGAGCGTGAAATTGCTGCTCGCCGCGAAAGCCGTGGTCGAGAGCGCATAGATGACGGTTCCGTAGAGGAAGATCGACGACATCCCGGTGATGCGGTTGCGATTGGCGAGCCAGAAGCTGCCGAACATGCCGCCGACGCCCATGCAAGCCATCAGGGTGGCAAGGCCGTCGGCGCCGCGCCCGAAGACCGTGTCGGCGATGCCCGGCATCAGATCGCCGAGTGGCCGAACGAGCAGCGCCGAAAAGGTGGCCAGCATCAGGGTCGGCAGGATGCCGGGATGCCCGCCGGCGTAACGTATGCCCTCGACCACGTCCGACAAGATGCTGCCGTGGCTCGCATTGCGTTCGGAGCGGGCGACCTTGATGACGCCGAGCGCCAGGACGAGGAGCGTGTTGGCGATGGCGTTGCCGGCGAAGGTGAAGCCGATGCCGACCTGGGTGATCAGTATGCCTGCGATGGCCGGGCCCAGGAAGGTCGCCGATCCGAACAGGGTCGAACTGACGCCGATGGCGGCGCTGATGTCGGCGCGCGGCACAAGGTTCGGTCCGATGGTTACGCGCGCCGGCACGGCCATGGTCCCGGCGATGCCGTGCACGACGGCGAAGCCCAGCAGGGTCCAGATATTGACGTAGCCCGCCCAGGTCAGCGCCGACAGCGTGCTCGCGATAACGATTGAGATCGTAATCGTGACGCGCATGATCAGCACGCGGTCGATGCGGTCGGCCATGGCGCCGGCAAAGGGAACCAGAAAGACCGAGGGCAGCGCCTGCGACAGCACGATAATGCCGAGCCAGGCGCCGGAATGGGTGAGATCCCAAGTGAGCCAACCCATGCCGATGCGCATCATCCACATGCCGTTGTCCGAGAACCACGAGGCAATCGAATAGATCGCGAAGTCGCGGTGCCGGAACGCACGCACGATTCCCCCGCTTTTCAGGCGGGAGAGGATGTTCAATGGGTCGTGCATAGGTAGCTTGCAATCATCACAGCGAAATCGTCACCCCCGCGAAGGCGGGGGTCCAGACCTAACTTAAAGCTGGATTCCCGCCTTTGCGGGAATGACGAGAAGAATACGGTCTATTCCCAGGTCGCGAATGCCATCGCATTGCCGGTGCCGGCTTCGGAGCGATAGCACGGCACGTAGTCGATCAGGTTCATCTTCAGCTTGGTGTTGGAGACCGCGCCCGCGGTGGTGATCCAGTTCTTGGTCTCCGACGTGCCCGAGCGGAACATGATGTTCGGCTCGTGGCGCAGCGTCTTTTCGTCGTTCTCCAGGAACGCCTTCAGCATCTTGTTGTCCCATTCCTCGTCGATGACGTAGTGGGACAGCCCGCCGGACGCGATCACCGCGACGCGGGTATTCTTGTTGGCGCCGTTCCACGATTGGATCGCCTTGCCGATACTTTTGCCGAAATCGTAGCAGCGGCCGGGCTTGGCCTGGTTCGGCGGCCAGAAGGTATTCTGCAGGACCGGCACCATCGGGATCGGCTTGTCCTTCATGATGCGGCGCACGATGAATCCGACCGAATGGGTGATACCGATCGGGCCTTTTTTGTTTTCGGGGATCGCGGAGCAGGAGGTGACGTCGAATTCGTCTTCGACGACACGCTCGATGATGTGCGTCGCCAGTTCCTGACAGATAGGATAATCCTGATCTTCCGGCGGTAGATGACCTTGCGCTGCCTCGGCGAGGCCGGGCGCCTTGCCCGCGTAATGTTCGGGATCGAACTTGCGGTTCACCACGGTCTTGGCGTCGACGATGGCGAAGGTCGGCTGCACCTGCGAATGAAACCATTCGTGCTGATCGTCGCCGATCAGGACGACGACATCCGGATTCACTGCTGCGAGTTTCTCGCCCAGTTTGTCGAGTGCCGCCTGGCAGCGGTCCTGATATTGGGTGCGCACCTCGATGCGGTTTTGGTCGACCAAATAGTTCGAACGGCGCAGATCGAGCAGTTCCTGATAGGTGTAGGTGCCGTCCTTGAAGGCGAGGTCGGTACGACGGCGGTCGGCTTCGGCGCGCAGATCCCATAATTCGGGCGCCAGCGCCAACAGGGGGCCATGCGAACTTCCAAACGCGTAAACGATTTCGGCCATGATGGGTCTCCCGCGCGAATCCAGCGCAAAAACATTGATATTTACATTGAAAACAAGCCTATACCCGGTGCGGAGCGGGAGCAAGGTGCCGCTGACCGGAACCGACTATTCATTGGGCTCCGTTCATTTGACAGGGCGGGCTTGGTCGCCATAATTGGCACGCTAATGAGAGAACGCGCTTCATCCTGAGCCTGCCTTAGCGCATCGCGCTCAAGGCTTGCGAGGGGATGTGGCCCCTTGTGCTTCGACAAGCTGAGCATGAGGGCCTTCAGACAATACGCCGGGGAAGCCGTTGAAGTTCAATTATTTCCATCTGATGCCCTGGGATCGATTCCCCGAGCGCGTAGAGCCCTGGCCGGTCGCCAATGCCGAGTTCGATCCGGTCGTCGCGACCGATCTCTATAAGACCTATATCGATACGCTGGTCTATGCCGAGGAGTGCGGCTGGGACGCGGTCGGCTGCAACGAGCACCATTTCAGCCCCTACGGCTTGATGTCGAACTGCAACATCATCGGCGCGATC
>CAMDWJ010000026.1 GCA_945877815.1 Caenispirillum bisanense | reverse complement strand
AGACGAAGTTCTTCATCAATCCGCTCCAATGACCGTTTTTCATCGCGGCGCGGTCCTGATTCCACATATTCGCGTGGGAGCCGCGATCCTGGGCGAAATCGTCATGATCGGGATGCGCCCTATCCAAGGCCTGCTCCTTATACCAATCGGGAACCGGACCGAACGGCTGCATATAATAATACCAGTGAGCACTCCATTCGTCGTCGATCGGTACGACGACGACGACGAAACGCGGCTGACCGTGATCGCCCGGAATGAATGAATAATAAGGGAGCACGACCTCGCGGATACGTGCATAGACCGAGCCGTCGGGCAGATCGCGCAAGGCCGCTTCGCGGAAACCGTAGGGCTTCTCGATGAAATCGAACGTTGGCTGCCCGCCCTTAGCAATCAGATTGGTGCTCATGTTGCGCGCGCGCGGGGTCGATGTCGAATGCAGAAAATTGAGATGGGCGGAATCGAGTTGCCCCTCGAAACCCTGCAGCCAATTGCCGTGCACGATGGCGCAGCGCAACAGCGATTCGGCCGGCGGGAAATGCATTTCGAAATCGTAGAAGTCCGGTGGGGTCGCGCGCTGGCCCATATAGATCCAGACCATGCCGCCCGCTTCGCGCGCTGGGTACGCAGTCACCGGCACCTTGGCTGCAAAAGCCTCGCGCCGATCGGCGGGTTCGGTGGGCGCATCGACGCACTTGCCTTCCACGCTGAACTTCCAACCATGGAAGATGCAACGCAGCCCGTTGCCTTCGTTGCGCGCCAAGGCGAGCGAGGCGCAGCGATGCGGACATCCTTCGGCCATCACGCCGACGCGGCCGTCGGTCGCACGGAACGCCACAAGATTTTCGCCGAGCAGGCGAATGCGCTTGGGCGCACCGTCAGCCTCCAGGCTCGCCGAACGTAAAGCCGGGGTCCAGAATTCGCGCAACATATCGCCCATGGGCGTACCGCGCCCAACGCGCGTCAGTCTGTCATTGTCTTCTTGTGAAAGCATCCCTGCCTCCCTCGTTGGTCGTGGGTAGGTCGTCCAAGGGATGTTAGGCCAAAGGATGGGCGGGTTCCAAGGCCGAAACCAGCGCCGGCCAAAAATCGCGATTTTTGAGGCGAGACGCGTTTTGGCGTTACTCGACAATCATTCTCAATCGCGATCAACCTTCCATAGTTTGCATCAAAGCCGCGATCTTGTCCGCCTCCGACAGCGCAGGAAGCAATGACGGATTCAGGCGACGGCGGGCGTCGTCAAATGCAGCGTCCACCTTGAGGACTACTTCGTGGGCCACACGTTTGGCGTCCGCCGTGCTTCTCGTTCAGAGCGACTCTTTCCATTCCGAGCCACGCCCGACAGCGGCGCGCAACTCAACAGGAATGCCTCTCCGAGAGTTATAGACGCCTGACTTGGGGTGCGTAAGTAGAGAGGTCATCGCAGCCATGATTTGTATCACCTCTTTGTACCAGTAGAAGAGGCAAAGACCCAAGAAATCTGCGGAGTTCAGGAAAGCTGCGGCTCTAAGAGCGGGCTGGCGTCCCCACGGGGAATCGAACCCCGGTTTGCGCCGTGAGAGGGCGCCGTCCTGACCGCTAGACGATGGGGACCGCGAGCGGAAGCCGCGTTTTACAGGAGGCAGGCCCTGGTGATCAAGCGCTCTGCACGACGAACCCTTGGGATTTGGCCTTCGCAGCGGGCCCCAACGCGCCTAAATATGATCTCGTACGCTTTCCGGATCCGAGGAGGAACATGACCACACGCCGCGAATCCGACACGATGGGCAGCATCGAGGTGTCCGCCGACCGCTATTGGGGTGCGCAGACACAACGCTCGCTCGAGAATTTCCGCATCGGCGGCGAACGCATGCCGCTTCCCCTCATCCATGCGCTCGGCCTGCAGAAGCTGGCCGCAGCGAAGGTCAATCGGGCGCTCGGCATCCTCGACGACAGGCTCGCCGGTGCAATCGAGACCGCCGCGCGCGAGGTCGCCGACGGCGCGCTCGACGATCATTTCCCGCTCGTTGTCTGGCAGACCGGCTCGGGCACCCAAACCAACATGAACGCCAACGAGGTCATCGCCAATCGCGCCATCGAACTGCTCGGCGGCACATTGGGATCGAAGAGCCCCGTTCATCCGAACGATCACGTCAATGCCAGCCAATCGTCCAACGATACGATCCCAACCGCGATCCATATTGCCGCGCAGCGCGAAATCGAAACGCGACTGTTTCCGATGTTGAAGAGATTGCACACGGCGCTGAACGCCAAGGCATCCACATTTAGCGCGATCATCAAGGTCGGGCGTACACATCTTCAGGATGCGGCGCCTCTGACCCTGGGGCAGGAATTTTCCGGCTATGCGGCGCAGATCGGCGCCGGCATCGGCCGCATCGCCCACGCGCGCGACTCACTCTATCCGCTCGCCCAAGGCGGGACCGCTGTCGGCACAGGCATCAATTGTCCGCCCGGATTCGCCCAGGCCTTTGCCCGCGAGGTTGCAAACCTGACCGGTCTTCCCTTCGTCAGCGCGGCCAATAAATTCGAAGCCCTGGCAAGTCACGATGCCGTCGTAGAGGTTTCCGGCGCGCTCAACGTACTGGCCGTTTCGCTGATGAAAATTGCCAACGACATCCGACTTCTCGGCTCAGGCCCACGCGCCGGATTGGGCGAACTGCTTTTGCCGGAGAATGAACCCGGCTCCTCGATCATGCCGGGCAAAGTCAATCCGACCCAAGCCGAGGCCCTGACCATGGTCTGTACCCAGGTCATGGGCAATCACGTCACGATTACGATCGCAGGATCGCAGGGACATTTCGAACTCAATGTGTTCAAGCCCGTATTGGCACTCAATCTTTTGCAATCCATCCGGCTACTCGCCGACGCTGTCGAAAGTTTCACAATCAATTGCGTCGAAGGCTTGGAGGCCGATGCGGCGCGGATCGGCCGTCTTCTCGATCGCTCGCTGATGATGGCGACGGCACTCAATCCGTATATCGGTTATGACAATGCGGCCATGATCGTCAAAAAAGCGCTCGCCGGGGATCAGTCGATCCGCGAGGTCACCCTGGCGCTCGGCCTGGCGACGCCGGCGCAGCTCGATCTCTGGCTGGATCCAAAGACAATGCTCGGCTGAAAGCCGAAAAGAACGACGCGGCGGCTAGGCCGCCGCGCCTGTAGGTTACTGGATGTCCCTGCTCCTGCCTATGGCCTGGTCCTTCGCGATGCCGTAACGAGTCTGAATCTGTCCGATGAGCTGGTCGCGCTTGCCGGAAATGCGGTCAAGATCGTCGTCGGTGAGATCGCCCCATTTTTCCTGCACCTGCCTTTGAACTGCTTCCAATTTCCTTCGACACGATCCCAATTCATTCTTGTCTCCTATTGTTGGACAGAGACTAGAACGGGACTGCTAGCGATTTGGTTCCATATTTTCGTGAATTTTCAGGGCCTCGAATTGCACAGCTGTCGTATCGAGGCGATAGGCGTTGATCTCGCCCGCCCGACCCGCGGTGACACCGACAATTAGCCAAATCAAACTCGGCTCGAAGACCATTTCGAGATCCGTCGCCGAAGGCAGCGCGGGGTGATCTGGGTGCGAGTGATAATGCCCAACGACACGTTCCGGGCCATCGCGTAACTCGCGCTCGACGGCGATGCGGATTTGAGGATCGATCTCGAAGCGGTCACGCGCCCGATCGCGGCGCACATTGACACTTTCGACGATACGGGTTACGGCGACGATGTCATCAGGCCGGTCGTTACCGATCAACAAGCCGCAGCATTCTTCGGGATAGGCACGTCCGGCAAGGATACGGATATGATCTAACTGAGCGGAGCTCAGTGCGATCATCGACGACCGCCGAAAGCGATCCGACGAACGATGCGGCCGTCGTTCGGATCGATGAACAGAACGGCACTGCTGTCCTCTTCGTCGACGGTGTGGACCATCAACAATTCCCCCGAACGTACGACGCTAACCACGCTGGTTCCCGGCGGCAACGGCACAGTGATGTTCGAGGCCGGCGCGGCCTTTCCGCCATCCTTAATCGCCTCCGAGGCCGCAAACGAAAAAAGCCGGAACGACGGATCGGCGGCCTTTTGCACAAGTCCGTAAACCAACACGCCGAGGCCCACCACGATGACCAAGCCCATCCCCAGTACCAAACCAACTAAAGCCTTGTTCGTATGCATGTTTTGCGTTCAAGTCCGTAAGTGACATCATCCCAGATCCCGACCGGAAATCGTTATGTCGCGGATGTCGACGCGACACATGGCGGATTGCGGCTCGATCGATTTTTGGCCGAGGCGCTGCCCGCCCTGTCACGCACTCGGTTGCAGGCGCTCATCTCCGATGGACGGGTCGATTGCGCCGGCGCGACAGTAACCAGCGCCTCACGACGGGTCAAATCGGGCGAGCGCTATACCATCGACGAACCGCCGCCGCTGCCGACCCGCCCGCAAGGTCAAGATATCGCGCTGACGGTCGTCTACGAGGACGCCGACCTGATCGTGATCGACAAGCCCGCCGGACTCGTCGTGCATCCGGCACCCGGCAATCCTGATCGGACCCTCGTCAACGCACTGATCGCCCATTGTGGAGCGAGCCTGTCGGGTATCGGCGGCGAAGCACGCCCGGGCATCGTGCATCGCCTCGACAAGGACACCAGCGGGCTGATGGTCGCCGCCAAAACCGACCTCGGGCATCAAGGCCTGTCGCGTCAGTTCGCCGAACATAACCTGGATCGCGCCTACAACGCTGTTGTTTGGGGGACACCGTCGCCGCTCACCGGCGTCGTAACCGGCAATATCGGCCGCAATCCGCGCAATCGCAAAAAAATGGCGGTGATGACACGCGGCGGAAAATTCGCCGAAACCCACTATCGCGTGCTGCGCGATATCGGGGAGGTCGCGGCACTGGTCGAATGTCGCCTGAAGACCGGCCGCACACACCAGATCCGCGTTCATTTAGCATCGATCGGTCACCCGGTGATCGGCGATCCGGCCTATGGGCGAAGCGCACCCCCTCGCCTCAGCCACGCCGATGCCAAGTTCCGCACCGCGATGTTGCAGCTTCACCGTCAAGCGCTTCACGCCGTCCGTATCGGATTCGTACATCCGCGCACAGGCGAACGGTTGACCTTTGAAAGCCCGTTGCCGGCGGATATCGCCGCCCTGATTTAGAGCGGCCCGTTCTCGTCAATTTAAATTATCTTCCTTAGGGGCCAGCGCCAAAGCGTCCCCCCATTCGCGGATCAGTTCGCGCTGACGGCTACGCAACTGGGCGATCCGATGCTGCGCCGATACAGCGATCATCGCCGCGACCACGGGCGGAATTGCCTGGTATAACATCCAGCCGAAGGCGGCGGAGCCGTACATAACGGTAAGGTCGAACGGGTGGAAGGCGATCCCGATCGCCGCCTTGATGTCCGGATTGCGTTCCCAAAGCTTGAGAATGGACGGAAAGACGCCCGTGAAGTTCATTCCACCGACGCAGAAGGCCGCATACTTCTTTGGGGTACGATCGATGATATACGCGACCAAGGTCGGCGCCATTCCAACCAGCACCAGGATCATCGTCCCGGTGAACGCAAACAATATCGCTACAAAAGCGATCGCCCACAGGATCAATGTCCCCGAAGTCATTTGCGATTTCGACGAAGATGGCGTCGTCGACTTTACCGGCGACTTCGGCCGAGCTTTTGCCGGCGGCTTTGCGGGTGGGCGTGCCATTTTGATCGGTCTCGTTCAATGAGCCATGATGATAAGCGAAACGATACAGATCATCAACATGACCGATAGAATCGCCGCGACCTGGTAACTCGTTCGCTGCACCTTCGCCGAACCCGGTCGCGAGTTTGTCGTGATCTCGATGACTTCGGATTCGGCTTTTTGAAATTCGGCGACGGCCGCAGTAAAGCCGTTGCGATCCTTGGCCTTGGTTTCGGCATCGTCGAGGACCGCGAGAAGTTCCGGCAAACTACCCCGTCGTACGATCTGCGGAATTTCAGCCTCGAGATCACGCCGTGTGGCACGGCTGTGAAACAGCCGGATGACCGGCCCAACCTGACCGCCGATCCAGCGCGTAAGACCGAGGAGAATTTCCGGACCGAACTTCTCCTGTAGACGCGAATAGAGCCGGAGAATCGCCATGGCGGATATCGCCTCGTCGTGATCCCCGAAATCGTCGATAAAGGTTTCGGTATCCGCGCCCGCGCGTGCCGCAATGAAAGCCGCCAGATGGCGATCGAGCGGCTTCGCCTTGGAATCGACACGCCGTTCGGCATCGTTGAGGACCAGCAGAAATTTTTCGATCTCGACGACGTAGCGAGTATCCATCAGCGGACTGTTGCACGGCACGCTTGGATTGGCCTCGTACAGGCATCGTTCAAGCCCATATCCCGGTGTCGTTTTCTGGAGATACAGCCGAAGGCGTTGAAAAGCAGTCTCCTCGATGAAATTCTGCCCGATGCCGCCCGGCTGGGCCTCGAACCAGATGCGCGGGATATCGCGCACCACCATCTCGGCAAGCGTGCGGATATCGCCCTCTCGCATCATCTCGACCGCGAGCAAGGTTCCGAAGCTTTCCGGGAAAAACGTGAAATTCTTGTAGTTAAGAGGCGCGGACGGATCGAGCACCAACAACACCCGGGTGAGCAGGATATCGTCCGGATCGGCGAGATCTTTCTGGGAGTCGATATAATCCACCCGCCCCTGCACCGACGCGGCAAGATCCTTGTCCTCGAGCCCCCGCAAAATCCAGGTTTCAAGGGTTCCGTCCCTGATCAGTTTGATCGCCGTCTCGCGCCGCTGGGACATGATATAGGCAAGACTGCGGGGCTGTATGTGATCGATATTTCCGAATCGAAATGGACGTTGCGACCGTAGTTGCGGCGAGGATTGCGTCGGTGCCACGCGCCGCCCATGGGACCATTGCTCGATAGACTCGAAATCCCAGCGCTGAGCGGGATCGTCGTGCAGCAATCCGCGCATCAATTCCAGAAAACGCGGGGTCAATAGATGGCGTCCCACCAACGATTGATAAGAAGAATTCATAATCTTTGCGACGATCAGCTGTTCCTTGGTCATGCCGCGCACGGGACTATTGCGCTGTAATAAAAAGGCTAGCGTCGCTCCAAAAGAATAGAGATCGTCCGACAAAAATCCGACGCCCCGTCCGGATTCGATCGCCATGGACCTTTCGATCGTCTCGAATGCGATGGGCTGATCGAACGACGGCGGCGAACTGAGGAATTCGCCCAGCACGATCTGGGTCATCGCCTCGTCCATGAAGAACAGATTGTCCGGCCGGATGGCATGATGAAGAATCCCACGGAACTGCAATTGCTGCAGTCCATTGGAGATCCCATCGACAACAGCGCGCAAAATATCGATCTTCTTGTAGTCAGGCATATCCGAGCGCAGCGCACGCAACACACGACCACCCAACGGGCGTTCGAAAATCAGGAATAAACACTCACGCTCGTGAATGGGCCATTCAGCCGTGCCGGTTTCGGTCAGCGGCAGAATATTCGGGATCAAATGCCCGACCATTTCGTCGATTTCGCGTTTGCGCACCGGCATTCCCGGGATCGGGATCAATGCGAAATACTCTATTCGCGGATTTTCGCGATCCACGGCCTCGAATGCGCGGGCGGACGGAGAATCAAGATCCGGGATGGGCCGCGATGGATGAACTTCGTAACGGCCTGCGACAGTGACCGGCGGAGCCAGACTGGCGGCAACGGTGGGCACTTCTTCGGTATGGGCCAGGGTCGAGATCACGCCGTCGGGCGCGTCATCCTCGGCCGGGAGCGGCTCAAGTTCGGGTTCGGGCTCGGGCTCGAAACCAGGTTCGACATCGAGAGCAATCTCGTAACCAGGCTCGGCAGTAGGCTCCTCCGGCAAGTCCGCAACACCGGCCATCTCGGGGGGCATGGCTTCGCCCGCATCCGCCTCGAACTGCGGCGGCGAACCGGGTTGCGGATCGTCGTGCTCCGTCGCCTCGATCGCCGGTTCGGGCGCGATAAGGTGATCTGCCTGCTGGGCCGCCGGTTCCTGAAGCACGCCTTCGATACGATGGGCTAAGTCAGCATCCGCTGGCGCCGTTTCCGGGCGCTCGCGCGTGCCAATATCCGAACGAGCGTCGGCCATCAATCAATGCCTTGAAAAGTACGCCGATGCCACCGGCGAAGGACTTTTATGCAACCTTACAGAAGGGCCTTATAGCAGGGAATGGGCTATGCCGATATGACCCAGCGTTAATCGGCGAAAGGATCGCGAACCAGGATTGTATCTTCGCGCTGCGGACTGGTCGAAAGCAATGTGACCGGCGCCTCGATCAGTTCCTCGATTCGGCGGATGTACTTGATCGCCGTGGCCGGCAGGGCCGCCCACGAACGCGCCCCCTGGGTGCTTTCCTTCCATCCCTCGAAGGTTTCATAGATCGGCCGAACCTTCGCCTGAGCTGCAATCGATGCCGGAAGATAATCGAGATTACCCGAATCGGTTTGGTAACCGATACAGACCTTAAGTTCGTCGAAACCGTCGAGCACGTCGAGCTTGGTCAACGCGATTCCGGTGATACCGTTGAATTTGATCGCCTGACGCACCATAACGGCGTCGAACCAGCCGCATCGGCGCTTGCGTCCCGTAACGGTGCCGAATTCCTTACCGCGCTCGCCGATGCGATTGCCAATCTCGTTGTCCAGTTCCGTCGGGAACGGTCCCGATCCGACGCGAGTCGTGTAGGCCTTTGAAATTCCGAGCGTATAACCGACGATGTCGGGCCCCTGCCCCGATCCGACAGCAGCCATGCCCGCCACCGTGTTGGAAGAGGTCACGTAAGGGTAGGTACCGTGATCAACATCGAGCATCGCCCCCTGGGCACCCTCGAACAGAATACGCTTTCCGGCGCGGCGCGCTTCGTCGAGCCGACGCCAGACCACGTCTGCATAGGGAAGCACTTTGGGTGCGACTTCGATCAGGTCGCGATAAATCTGCTCGCCGTCCGCTTCGGCGGCCCCGAGCCCACGGAGTATTGCATTGTGGTGCAACAGCAGATGCTCGATCCGCTGGCGCAGGGTGTCGGGTTCGGCGAGATCGCCCAGTCGGATTGCGCGGCGGCCCACCTTGTCTTCATAGGCCGGACCGATCCCGCGCCCGGTCGTACCGATCTTGTTTCCGCCGAGCGCCGCTTCGCGCGCCTGATCGAGATTACGATGCAACGGCAGGATCAGAGGCGTATTCTCCGCCACGACCAGGTTTTCCGGCGTGACCTTGACGCCGAGCTTCCCCACGTTTTCGATTTCAGACAAAAGCGCCCACGGATCGAGGACAACGCCATTGCCGATGACGCTGAGCTTGCCACCGCGCACGATGCCAGAAGGCAACAAGGACAATTTGAAGACCGCATCGTCGATGACGAGAGTGTGACCGGCATTGTGTCCGCCCTGGAAGCGCACGACCACGTCGGCGCGTTCGGACAGCCAATCGACGATTTTTCCTTTTCCCTCGTCGCCCCACTGGGCGCCGACCACGACGACATTGGCCATCTATAGAGTTTCCCTTGCTTCTTCGAGCGGACGCATCTTGCCGTCCAGGTATACATGCGTACAACCGAGGCGCCGTGCCTCGTCCGTCTCCGGTCGGCCGCCGTCCAGCGCTTCGACGACGATCCAGCCTTGGGTGCGCAATACGTCCGCCGTACCGTCCGAGGCCGAGATCGGAACGTAAATTCGATTGGGACGTTGCGGACGCGGCAAAGCGCGCAGCAAGGCATCGACATAGAGCGTGAAGCCGGTTGCCGGCTCTCCGCCTTCCATCTTGTCAGGCGTGCCCACGAGATATCGCCCGCCGCAGCCGAGTTCGCCACGCACACCTTCGGCGAACAGTGTGAAGGTGACGCCGACGTGATATTCGAATCCCCGGAATTCGACCGGATCGACCGTCAGTTTGAGATTGGGACTATCGCTTTTGACGGCGGCTATGACGGAGTCCAATTGGTCCAGCTCACGCGCGGCTTCCGCCGGAAGCTTCAATTTGCGCAGCGTCGCCATGGCCCGATCGGCAGGACCGGCGGCACCGATCAGCGCCTCGAACAAAGCGACCGGAATATTCGGAATCGCGGCAATCGCAGCAGCGTCCTTTTGATCAAGCGCAGCACGCAACCGCTCACCCGCTACGGTTTGGGACAATTCCAAACTATCGAACAGGGCTCGGACCAAGGATGGCAATCCAAGATCGACCGACAACCCGGAGAGCCCGAGTTCGCGAAGCGACTTGGCCGCCATGACGATAACCTCGGCATCGGCCCGCGACGAGGACGAGCCGATCAGCTCGGCCCCGACTTGACCGAATTGCCGTTCCGGGCGGTGCGGCGAGCCCTTAACGCGCAACACCTGCCCGGCATAGGACAGGCGCAATGGGCGCGGAAGTTCGGCAAGACGCGATGTCGCGATGCGCGCGATCTGCAACGTCATGTCAGCGCGAAAGCCCAGCATGCGCTGCGATACCGGATCCATCAGACGAAAGGTTTGCGGAGCCAATGCGGCGCCGGAACCGCCAAGCAGGCTATCTTCGAATTCGATCAATGGCGGATTGACGCGATCATAGCCATATCGGCCGAATGCGGCGATGAGGCCGTTCATGACGCCCGCTTCGAAGTCCGCTTCCGGTGGAAGCAAGTCAACGAGCCCTGCGGGCAGAAGCGCCGGATGGGATTTACCGTTCATTTTAACCCGATGAAACCACTGTACGGGGGAGCAAACCACGTCCCGACCCGCGAAGGTACTAGCGCTTTTTCAGCGCAGGTCCAAGGACGATCTGAGAACGAACCGCGCGGGGCTATTTTACGCCGAACGGCTGGCTGCGCGCCGTTTTGCCGATATTATCCAGCAATACGGGAATCAACTGCTTGCCAAGCTGGCGACGATCGGAGTGCGTGGCGCTCGTTGTCGCTTCGCCCTGCCAAACTCGTTGGCCGTCCTGACGGTCGATTGTCATTTCCAGGCTATAGGTCGAAACAGTCTTGGTTTCGGGGCTCGCCCGCCGCTCGTTGAAAACCCCGCCCTTATCGGTCGAGAAAAGGTTAAGACGCACCTGCGCTTCTTCCTCCGTACCGGTGCCGGCGCGGCCGGACAGCTCGACAAGGCGTCGCTCAGGTCCACTCGACCACTGGCCAACGGCGTCTGCCGTGCTGAATTTCAAGACCAAGGGTGCTCCGCTCGCGACCGAAAAGCCGCGCTGGCGCAGTTGCTCCTCGATTTCCCGCACCAGCTCTGCGTTCATTTCCGAATTATCCCAAGCCCGCACGCTCAACGCCGTCTCCTTGGGAAAGGGGCGCAGCGATGCCGCGTTCACAACGCCCTCCTCGGTTCCTTCGGACGGCGCGACAGAGAGCGGCGACACCGGAGGGGGCCTCATAGGGATCGGGGATGAAGGATTCTCCCCAGCCAACAAGGCAGAGGGCCCGGCGGCGAGCGCCGCGATCAGAAGACCCCGAAAAACCGGGTTCGCGAATCGATCAGTTAATTTCATCGGTACGATTGTAGAACGGCGACAGGCCGAATACACGCGCCAAGCACAGGACCAAAGCGCCTTTCTTGGTCACAGGCTCGTATGAAGGGGGGCATCCGGTTGGTTTTGAATGTCAAAATTTAGAAACCCAAGGAGAAGAAAGAAACCCAGCAGGAACGTCACGGCCGACAGGACAACGATACCGGTCACAGCCGGAACGCCGGTGATAACGCCCTGATACCAGTGCATGGCGCCGTAGAGGGTTCCGAATACGAACGATACCAAGCCGACCACGAGTTCAATGGAAGCGACGTTAAAATCGCGGATGAAATAGGTATAGACGATGCGCCGCCCGAGATTGCGCAGATGTTTCCACATAAACGGTGCCACGATTTTCGGGATGCTGAGCTTGCTTTGCTCTGCGCCGTACGAGGCTCTCATCGGCACGTCCGCGACCACGGCGCGGAGCAAATTGAGATTGAACAACATGTCGGATTCGAAAAAATAACCGGTTTCGATCCGCTGTTTCAGCACCAGTGCGGCAACGCGCGCATGGATCGCCGTGAAACCGTTGGTCGGATCGAAAATCTTCCAATAGCCGCTCGATAGTTTGGATGTGAAGGACAATGCCAGATTGCCAATCAGACGCAAAATCGGCATTTCCGCCACACCTTCTAGGAGATAGAACCGATTGCCTTTGGCATAGTCGGCGCGACTTTCGACGATCGGACGAACCAGGGTCGGAATGAAGCGAGGGTCCATTTGACCGTCGCCATCGACTTTGACGATGATATCGGCGCCGATTTCCACGGCACGGTCGTAACCGGTCAGGGTTGCCCCCCCGACGCCACGATTGCGTTCGTGGGTGATGACTTCGACGCGCGAATCTCGACAGTTTTCCTTAACGAATGCTCCTGTACCTTCCGGGCAAAAGTCATCGATCACAAGGATGTGTGAAACGGTGTCGTCGAACCTTGCGAGCACAGCCAAAATGTGCGCGCGCTCGCGGTAACACGGCACGACAGCCACAATGTTAATAAGTGGGGACTCGATCACAGCCAAGGCATCTGGCTTCGTTGTAGACTAGGGGATGGGGACCATAGGCCACTAGGCCCCCAAACGGCAAGAAAATCTTGGTAAAACAGAGCATTACGGACATTTTTGTACGTAATGATACTTGCTCGATTTTGCCTCATACAACCTTTAACATCGCCAAGGAAGGGGGGGGGAGAGCCTTTTGAGCGTACCGCAGATCCAAAACCTTTCGAACATCAAGATACTCGCAAGTTTGACGCCCGAACAGAGACGGGACTTTGAAGTCTCCTGCCGCTGGAAGCGTTTTGCGCCCGACGAACTGGTGATCGACCAGTCTGCCATATCGCGCGATGTCTATTTTATCGCGCGAGGGCGCGTGCGCGTCGTAAATTTCACCGTAACGGGCAAGGAAGTTGCCCTTGATGATCTCGGTGCCGGCACCCTATTCGGCGAGCTAGCGGCCATCGACAGCAAGCCGCGATCCTCAACAGTGGTCGCAGTTGAGGATTCCGATATCGCCAAAATGGCGCCCGAACGTTTTCTCAAATTGATGCGAACCTATCCGACGATCTCGCTCGAAGTTATGAAAAATCTGACGAGCGTCATCCGCACTTCGACGGAGCGCATTGTCGATCTGTCGACGCTCGGCGCCAACAACCGGGTTCACGGCGAATTACTGCGCCAAGCCCGGAGCGGAAGGCTTGAAAACAACGTCGCCGTGATTCGACCGATACCGGTTCATGGCGAAATGGCCAGCCGCGCCAGTACGACACGCGAGACCGTGGCCCGCGTCATCAGCGAACTTACACGCAAGGGCATCGTCAAACGCGAACGAGATGCCCTGGTCGTCACCGATTTCGCCCAACTCGAGAGTTTGGTCGAAGACGTGCGATAGAGCCCATGGACACCTCGGCCAAAACCGTTTTGATCGTCGAGGATAACGAACTAAACATGAGGCTGTTCAGCGACATTTTGCAGGCAAGCGGCTATCAAACCCTCCAAACGGCGGACGGTCTCGAAGCTCTCGAACTGACCGAGGAACACCGGCCCGATCTTATATTGATGGATATGAGGCTGCCGGGAATTTCAGGCCTCGAAGCCACGCGGATGATCAAGGCGAGAGCCCATCTGCGCGATATTCCGATCATCGCGGTCACCGCATCGGCTTTCAAGGGCGAGGAAGAACGAATACTGGCGGGCGGTTGCGACGGTTTTCTCGCTAAGCCGATCTCGCTCCCCCTATTTCTGGAAACCGTGGCCGAATTCCTGAACAAGGCGGCCTAAATGCAAAATGCCCCGCAAAGCGGGGCATTTGACGTCCGTTCGACAGTTCGAACGGCGGAAATCCAACGGATCTCTATTTAATTTTGCCTTCCTTGAAGGCAACGTGCTTACGCGCCACCGGATCGTATTTGCGGAATTCGAGCTTTTCCGTCTGAGTGCGCGGATTCTTCTTGGTCACATAATAAAAACCGGTATCGGCTGTGCTGACCAATTTGACGACGATCGTGCTCGGTTTCGCCATGGCAGAAATCCTAGGCTAAGGCGTTAAGACCGCGCACCATAACGGCGAACCACGCCAAGTCAAGACTACTTGTGTGCCGCCACCGACATCGGCGCGAAAGCCAGGATTCGGTTGTACAGACCACGATCGACAATCAGTGATTCCGCGATCGAGCCGTCGAGATCGTCCACGCGATCGGACGCCGGGCAAACGGCCCTCAAGCTTTTGCGGTCAGTATCCGAACGTCGGTCGATGCCACGCCAGGCTTCGAAAATATTGATCAAATCGGCCCCACTGCTGGCCGCCCGCTTGATAAGCTGCTCGGCGGTCGCTTCCACGGCATTGGTACAGATCGATGGGCGGACCCCGAGCCCGTTGAGGGCGTAGCCGGACGGGGCCAGGAACTTTGACCAGGTCACGGTCAATTCGCCCTCGTTGGGCAACGGGATCACCGTTTGGACCGTTCCTTTGCCGTAAGAAATTGAGCCGATCACGATCGCCCGCTCATGGTCCTGCAGAGCGGCAGCGACAATTTCGGAGGCCGAAGCTGATCGGCCATTCACGACCACGACGATCGGCAACCCGCCTGCCAAATCGTCTTCGCGCGCCTCGTAATCATGAACGCTCGCTGGATGCCGCCCCGTGGTGGTGACGATCCGCCCGTCCGGAATGAAAAGATCGGCCATTCGAACGGCTTCGGATAACAAGCCGCCCGGATTACCGCGGAAATCGAGAACGATTCCCCGCGCGCCGCCACCAAGGCGTTGGATCGTCTCGGTCAGCTGCGCCGCGAGCTGGCGGGTCGTACTGCGATTGAACCCGGTAATCCGAGCCGTGATGATATTGCTGCGATCGCTTACATAAACGGTCGGCGAGGCCACGCGCTGACGGGTGAGATCCACGTCGAATGTTTCGGCATTCGCGCGTTCGATTCGCAAGACAACGCTGGTGCCGATGGGACCGCGCACCGGATCCGAAATATCCGTGGATTTGGCAGAAACGACCGGTTTGGAATCGATGTGCGTGACTATGTCGCCTTCGCGCAGACCGGCTTGGAGCGCAGGTGAATCGTAGAGCACCTGGACGATCGCAGCACCCCGTGGCGCGTTTTGCACGATAATGCCGATACCACCGAAGCCCGACCTCTTCTCGCGATTGAGGGCCGCTTCTTCCGCGCCGGCATAGCGCGAATAAGTATCGAGCAACGAGAGAGATCCATCAAAGATCGCCTCGTAGATCTGTTCGATCGAAGCCTTCGCGAGCGCCTGGGATTCTTCGCGTATCGTCCGAATGGCCTCAACCGTCAAGACGGCCCATCGTTCGGCATCCGTATCCGAGGGGGCGGCGACGGAGTGGCTCCCATGCCCTTCGACCCCGAAGGACACCGTCTCGGCGTTCCGCGTGGCCTCGAAAGCCGGATCGATGGCATTGAGTCCGCGCAGCCCTTCAAACGCCAATGCCCCGACCGGCTGATATTCGATGTAGCGTTCGGACAGCTGCTCGAACCCCACGGACAAGGTCCGACGAGCGGCATCGATTGGAATGGGCTGAGTGCGTTCGACCGATGGCTGAGTGGCACAGGCTGACAACACCACGACGACAGCAACGACCGAAGCTTGCCGGCCAAGGCGGACCGCAGCTTTCCAGGCGCCGGGTAACCGCCGTCGTTCGGTACATGTCATATCTTGTTGATCGGCCTGAATTACGAAGATTTTTAGTATTTAACGTAAATTCGACCCAACGTGGCATTCGTTTTTCGCAACTGTCCGTTCATTCATCGATCGATTTGACAGGCCTCCGGGTCGATTCATGATTGACGATCTCGAGAACGAGACTGCCGCGCACGCCATCGGCTTCCACGATCCGGCAGTGTACGCGGTCGCCGGTTTCATAGGCCTGCGGCGCCTTGCCGCTTCTGCGCGAACGCCCCCATCCGGAACCGCCATGCGCCCCTCGACCGCGGTCCGACCCACCCCCGCCCGGTAAGGTCCGGCGCGGCACGAAGCCGTCGACCAAGCTGCCGTCGAGGCGCACAAAAATCCCACTCTTCGCCGCCCCGACAATGCGGCCATCGACGAACTCGCCTTCATGTTCGGCGTAATACGAGGCGACGAACCGGTCGGCGGCTTCCCGCTCTGCTGCCACCGAACGGCGCTCGGCTGCCGTGATCGCCGGCCCGATCCACGACCAATCCGGACCGCCCACCGGCAAACCACCCTTGCCCAACCCGAGCCCGGTGATGAGCGCGCGGTGGACAAGAAGATCCGCATAGCGCCGGATCGGCGAGGTGAAATGGCAATAACGTCGAAGCGCGAGTCCGAAATGTCCGATATTGTCAGTCGAATATTCGGCCTGCGCCTGGGTGCGCAGCACCATTTGGCTTACCACGTCACCGATGCCCAACTCCTGCGCGCGCTTGAGCAATCCATTGAACAGGGACGGCTTCACCACCTGGCCGCGCGCGAACTTGAGGCCGATCCCTTGCGAGAATTCGGCGAATTCGGCGAGCTTGGTGTCGGGCGGCGCGTCGTGGATACGGTACATGCAGGGCTGCTTTACGCGCTCCAATGTTTCGGCGGCGGCGACATTGGCCGCGATCATGAATTCCTCGATGAGCTTGTGACTGTCCAGCCGGGTACGTGGCGTAATGTCGGTCACCCGGCCGCCCGCATCGAGCTTAATCATGCGTTCGGGAACGTCGAGATCCATCGTCTCACGCCGCTCGCGCGCAGCCGACAGGGCCTGATAGGCGCCGTAGAGCGGTTCGAGGATGTGTGCGAGTTTCAAGTCCTCGCTATCGCGCGCCACTTGGACCTGATTATAGGTGAGGCGCGCAGCCGACCGCATGATGGCGCGTTCGAAGCGATGCTTGAGCATGGTTCCGCTCGCATCGATCCACATATGCGCGACCATACAGGCACGATCTTCGTCGGGCTTGAGCGAACACCATCCATTCGACAAAGCTTCCGGCAGCATCGGCACGACGCGATCCGGGAAATAGGTCGAATTGCCGCGTTTGAGCGCCTCGCGATCGAGCGCGCTTCCGGGCCGGACATACCAGCTGACATCCGCGATGGCGACGATCAGATGCCAGCCCGGCGTACCGCCCGCCGTCTCGGCGGGTTCCGCCCATACCGCATCGTCGAAATCGCGCGCATCCTCGCCATCGATGGTGACCAGCTGCACGTCGCGCAGATCGACGCGATCCTCATGCGTTGCCGGACCGGCTCCTTCGGCTTCGTTCAGCACATCCTCGTCAAACAGATAAGGGACGTCCTGATTGCGGATCGCGATCAGGGAAAACGCCCGTGTTCCGTCTTCATGACCGAGACGCTCGATGACTTTCGCGCGCGGCCGCTCGAGCCGCCGGCGGGTCAATATCTGCGCCAGCACCAAGTCGCCCTTCTCGGCACCTTTGGTGTCGGCGCCATGGACCCAGTAATCCTCGATCCCGGCGCGTTGCGTCGAATGTATGCGGTTGGCGCCGTCGTATATTCCGAGAATCGCCTCTGCCGCCGGTGCAAGACGGCGCACGAGCGTGCCATCGTATTTACCATTGGAAAGACGGATGCGCACAAGCGCGCGGTCGCCAAGCCCCAGCGCGCCACCGGGCGGCCCACCGCGTCCGCCGCGAGCGGATTCTTCGCGCACAAGGATATCCGGAGCCGGGCCGTCGTCGCGCCAATTAGTGGGCCTGCCGACCGGATAGCCGTCCTCGTTGAGGGAAACGATCTCGACCACCATGACTTGAGGGCCATGGTCGCGCCGCGAATCTCGTGCCCTCGACGATGATCTGGGGGGACGTCCCACTATTGCGCCGGCTTCTTCGCCGCCTTCTTTTTCTTGGGTACCGCTTTTTTCTTCGCGGCCGGTTTCACCTTTATCTCGCCTTCGGCGTCGTCGGCGGCCGCCGCTTTTTTCGGCGCGGCTTTTTTCTTCGTCTTGGCCTTCTTGCCGTTGCCTTCCTTGGCAGCCAGCAATTCGAGCGCCGTTTCGAGCGTCAGATCATCACCCGTCGTGCCGCGCGGCAAGGTTGCCCGCGTCGATCCATGCTGAACAAATGCGCCGTAACGTCCCGGTCGAATCTGAATCGGTTTGCCGTCGGTCGGATGCTTGCCGACTTCCTTGCCCTTCGCCTTCTTAGGCGCATCGGCGATCAGAGCAACAGCCCGATTGAGTCCGACGGTCAACACATCGTCTTCCTTGAGCGAGACGTAATTGCCGTCGTGTTTCAAGTAGGGCCCGAAACGGCCAAGGCCAGCCTGGATCATCTCGCCGGATTCGGGGTGCAATCCGATATCGCGCGGCAGCGACAGCAGGCCCAGCGCCGTCGGCAAATCGACCGAAGCGGGACTCATGCCCTTGGCGAGCGACGCGCGCTTCGGCTTGTCCTTGCCGACCGGCTCGCCCAACTGAACATAATGACCATAAGGCCCGCGACGAAGTGTTACCTCGAAACTCGACTTCGGATCGGTTCCCAGAACCTGCGGCCCCGCATCCGCCGCACTGGCACCTTCGTCCGCGCCACCCATGGCCAAAGGACGGGTGAATTTGCATTCGGGATAATTGGAGCAGCCGATAAAGGCGCCGTAACGCCCGAGCTTGAGGCTCAAGGAACCACCGTTGCAGGCCCGGCATTTGCGCGGATCGAGGCCGGTTCCATCGTCGCGGAAGAAATGTACGCCGAGCGTCTCGTTCAGATTGTCGAGCACATCGCGAACGCGCAATTCCTTCGTCGCATCGACCTGCTGGCTGAAATGGGTCCAGAAATCGCGGAGCACCTGCTTCCAGTCGATGCGCCCACCCGAAACATCGTCGAGCTTTTCCTCAAGATCGGCGGTGAAGTCGTATTCGACGTAGCGCTTGAAAAATCCTTGGAGGAACGCCGTGACCAGCCGGCCGCGATCCTCGGGGATGAAGCGGCGGCTTTCCAGGCGCACATAATTGCGATCCTGCAGCACTGAAATGATAGAGGCATAAGTGGACGGCCGACCGATGCCGAGTTCTTCCAACTTCTTCACCAGGCTCGCTTCGCTGAAACGCGGCGGCGGCTGGGTGAAATGCTGTTCGGTATCGATCTGCAGACGCGAAAGCCCCGCACCCTCGGCCATATCCGGCAGAACGCGCGATTCGCCGTCTTCGCTCTCTTCGTCCTGACCCTCGATGTAGAGCTTGAGGTAACCGTCGAATGCGATGATCGAACCATTGGCACGCAATGTCAGGCGATTATCGTCTTTCGCACTGCCGGCAGGGCGCACATCGACCGCGACCTGATCGTAGATCGCGGATTCCATCTGGCTCGCGAGCGTGCGCTTCCAGATCAGTTCGTACAGGCGTCGGCCATCGGCGTCGGCCTCGACACTTTCGGGGCGGCGCGAAACATCGGTCGGCCGGATCGCTTCGTGGGCTTCCTGGGCGTTCTTCGCCTTGGCTTTATATTCGCGGGGCGCGCCGGGGACGTACTCCTTGCCGAAGCTCGCCCCGATCAGATCGCGTATTCCGGCGATGGCGTCCGCCGAAATCTGCACGCCGTCCGTTCGCATATAGGTGATAATGCCGTCTTCATAGAGTTTTTGCGCGATCTGCATCGTCCGCTTGGCGCCGAAGTAAAGCTTACGCGCGGCTTCCTGCTGCAAGGTCGATGTCGTGAACGGCGCCGATGGATGACGTCGCATGCGCTTGCGCTCGATCTCCGAGACAACGAGGTTCGCACCCTCGATGGCGGCGCGCGCCGCCTCGGCCTCGGCCTGCGTGTGAATGGCGAGGCGATCCAGCTTCTCGCTGTTCAGATGCGTCAGGTTGGCCCAAAACGGGGCTCCGCCATTCTGAAGTTGCGTGCGAACCGACCAATATTCGACCGGCTTGAAATTCTCGATCTCGGTTTCGCGGTCGCAGATGATCCTGAGCGCCACGGACTGCACGCGTCCGGCCGACCGGCTGCCCGGCAATTTGCGCCACAAGACGGGCGACAATGTGAAGCCGACAAGATAATCGAGCGCCCGGCGCGCCATATAGGCATCGACCAATTCCTGATCGACATCGCGCGGATGCTGGAAGGCATCAAGTATGGCGTTCTTGGTGATTTCATTAAAGACGACGCGTTTGACCTCGACGCCCTTGAGCGCCTTCAACTCTTCCAGGACCTTCTGGACGTGCCAGGAAATGGCTTCGCCTTCGCGATCCGGATCGGTTGCGAGATAGAGATGGTCCGCGCCCTTTACGGCTTCGGCGATCTCGCGCACATGTTTTTTAGATTTGGCATCGATTTCCCACTCCATCGCGAAGTCAGAATCGGGTTTAACCGATCCATCCTTCGACGGGAGATCGCGGATATGGCCATAGCTGGCGAAGACCTTGTAACCGCTACCGAGGTAACGGTTGATGGTCTTTGCCTTGGCCGGAGATTCAACGACGACAATGTCAGTCATATATCGATTTAATCGATTGCTTTCGCGTTACGCCGCGCCGGATTTACGCATGTCCGATGAGGGAAACTTTATTGCCAGGATGGCGTTCCAGCCGACCGGCAAGCTCCAGTTCCAACAAGACCATGGAGACAACGGCAGGGGACATTTGGCATTGCCGAATGAGTTCGTCAACCGTCGTTGGGGTCGGCCCCAGCAATTTCACGATTGTGTCGCGGGCACTCTGAAGCTCGGAATCGCTCGGTAAAGTACCGGGTTTGTTCGAGTTTTGCCCGACGATTTGTCCTCTTGGCGGCTCATTCAAGTGGGATTGAAAGAGTCCGTTCAAAACCCGTACGACGTCATCGGCGACCTGCACGAGATGCGCACCTTCGCGGATCAGATCGTTCGCTCCGTGCGCGCGCGGGTCGAGAGGCGAACCCGGCACGGCGAAAACTTCGCGGTTCTGTTCCAGCGCAAAACGTGCCGTGATCAAGGAGCCAGAACGCTGCGCCGCCTCTACCACGAGCACGCCGCGCGACAATCCCGAAATGATGCGGTTGCGGCGCGGAAAATGACGCGCCTGTGGCACCATGCCGACCGGCATTTCGGAGATTGCAACGCCACGCTCAACGATCTTGTCGTAGAGCGTGGTATTTTCCTTAGGGTAAATCACATCGACGCCGCCCGCGAGAACGGCCGCCGTGCCCGTCGCCAGCGCGCCCTCATGCGCGGCCGCATCAACACCGCGTGCCATTCCGGAGGCAACGAGGAACCCCGCCTCGCCCAAACCTTCGGCGAACATGCGTGCGAGCCGCAGTCCGTTGATCGAGGCATTGCGTGTTCCGACAATGCCGACAGAACGTTTTTTCAACAGCGCAATCTCGCCGCGCACGCAAATCAGCGGTGGCGCGTCGTCGATATGCGCGAGAAGCGGCGGATAGGTTTCCTCGCCTTTCGCGATCAGCATGGCACCCGCACGCGCGATCGCCGTCAATTCATCTACGCACGCCGCTTCGGATGCAGCCGCGAACGCCTTGGCGCCGCCGCGCCGCGCGAGATCGGGCAAAGCATCGAGGGCTGCCTGGGCCGTGCCGAAACGATCGATCAGACGATGGAACGTAACCGGACCGACATTCTCGCTGCGGATAAGCCGCAGCCACGCAAGCCGATCTCGATCGGATAGGATCACCGATGCTACCCCGCGCGCTTCCGTCCGATACGACTTTCCTCCCCGCGCATAAGCCGGCGGATGTTTTCGTGATGCCGCGCGATGCCGAGCACGGCCAGGATCACCGCGAGCCAGAGCACGACTTCGTTCGACAGCAGCCAAGCCCATAGCGGCAATACCGCGCAGCTGACGAGCGCTCCGACCGACGAGTACCGCGTGAGCGCCACTACGGCGAGCCAGGTCAGGGCAATTGCGACGCCGACCGGCCAAGAGATCGCTAACAATACGCCCGCGGAAGTGGCAACGCCCTTGCCGCCTTTGAATTTGAGCCAGATGGGGAAATTATGGCCGATCACGGCGGCAAAGCCGGCGACGGCGGCCAGATCGACGCTTTGTGTATGAGCCAATAAAACGACGATCGCGCCCTTGCTGCCGTCCAGCGCCATGGTCGCCGCTGCCAGCCCTTTACGCCCCGTCCGCAATACGTTAGTCGCGCCGATACTTCCGGAGCCAATCGCGCGGATATCGCCGCCGCCCGCGAGTTTGGTGAGGATCAGTCCGAATGGAATAGAACCTGCGAAATAGCCAACGATGGCCACCAAAACGTAGAATTCGTTGGTCGATATATATGTATAGAACACGTGGGTTTCTCCCTAACCCTTGCGGCGGAACACGGTCCGACCATCGATCACCGTTTGCCGCGCAATTCCTTGAACGAGGCGACCGTCGAAGGGTGAATTCTTGGCCTTGCTGATCAGATCGTCGGCGATGACCTGCCAGGCGTAATCGGGGTCGAACAGCATGAAATCCGCTGGTGCGCCCTTTTCCAGACGCCCCGCCCGCAAACCCATCAGCCGGGCCGGAACATCCGTTATCTTAGCCAGAGTCTGCAGCAACGATAGATGGCCGTTGTGAAACAGTTCCAACGCAATCGGCAGAAGCGTTTCCAACCCGACACCGCCGGCGGCAGCCTGCATGAAGGGCAAGCGTTTCGAATCCTCGTCATGCGGCGCATGATCCGACGCGACCGCGTCGATGGTTCCATCCTTCAGGCCTTGAACGACCGCAACGCGATCTTTCTCGCTGCGCAGCGGTGGCGACAGCTTGGCGAAGGTCCGGTATTCGCCGATCGAATTTTCGTTGAGCGCGAAATACGGTGGCGCGGTATCGCAGGTGATGGCCAATCCGCGCGCCTTCGCCTTGGCGATCGCCTCGATGGCCGCTGCGGTCGAGACATGCGCGAAATGAAGCCGTCCGCCGGTCATCTCAACGAGGCGGATATCGCGCTCGATCATGATGACCTCGGCCGCGGCCGGAATGCCGCTCAAACCTAGCCGCGTCGCAACCTCGCCCGCATTCATGCCGCCGCCGCGCGAGAGCGACGGCTCTTCGGGATGTTGGACGATGGTGAGGCCGAAATTCTTGGCGTAGATGAGCGCACGACGCATCACCTGGGCATCTGCGATTGCGCGTTCGCCGTCGGTGAAGGCGACCGCGCCCGCCTCGGCCAGGATCCCCATTTCGGCGAGTTCCTTGCCCTCAAGATTCTTGGTCGCCGCCGCATAGGGATAAATTTTCGCGAGACCCGACAGGCGCGCGCGCCGCGCGACGAATTCGACCACCGACATATCGGCGATGATCGGTTTCGTATTGGGCAGACAGATCATCGTGGTGATTCCGCCGGCGGTTGCCGACATGCCCGCCGATTCGATAGTGCCCTTGTGTTCCTCGCCGGGCTCGCGGATCTGCACGCGGATGTCGACGAGACCGGGCGCCAGACAGAGCCCTTGGCAATCGATGGTTTCGATGCCGCTCGGCACCCCGCCCTTGAACAGATCGGCGCCGAAATCGGCGATGCTTTCGCCCTCGGTCAGCACGGCGCCTTTGGCATCGAGCCCGCTCGCCGGATCGAGCAGCCGCGCATTCACGTAAGCGACGCGCCCCAGTGGTTCGCCGGTTTTTGCGGCGGTCCAGACAGCGTCGTCCATCACAGATTCCTCAGACGTTTTTCGCTGTGCAGGTTGGCCGACAGGATTTCGAGCACCGCCATACGGACGGCAACACCCATCTCGACCTGCTCGCGGATCACGCTGCGGCTAAAATCGTCGGCGACCAGGCTGTCGATCTCGACCCCACGGTTGGTCGGGCCGGGATGCATGATCAGCGCGTCGGGCTTGGCGACCGAAAGCTTGTCGTAATCGAGGCCGTAGAAGTGAAAATATTCGCGCACCGAGGGAAAGAAGTTCGATTCCATGCGTTCGAGCTGGAGACGCAGCATCATCACGATGTCGCAATCCTTCAAACCCGCCTTCATGTCCGTAAAGACCTCGACGCCGAAATTCTCGATACCCGTGGGCAGCAGGGTGAGTGGTGCCACCACGCGCACCTCGGCACCCATGGTCACGAGAAGATGGATGTTGGAGCGCGCGACCCGGCTGTGCGCGACATCGCCGCACAGCGCGATACGCAAACCTTCGAGCCTGCCCTTGCGGCGGCGGATGGTGAGCGCATCCAAGATCGCCTGGGTCGGATGTTCGTGCTGGCCGTCGCCCGCATTGATAACGGCGCAATCGACCTTTTCGGCGAGCAGCTTCACCGCACCCGATTGATCGTGGCGCACGATCAGGACATCGGGCTGCATCGCATTCAGGGTCATTGCCGTATCGATCAGCGTCTCGCCCTTGCGCACCGAGCTGGTTTCGACTGCCATATTGATGACGTCGGCGCCCAAACGCTTGCCGGCCAATTCGAAGCTGGTCAGCGTGCGAGTGGAATTTTCAAAAAATAGATTGACGATGGTGCGGCCGTGAAGCGTATCGAGCTTCTTGTCCATCTTGCGGTTGTGTTCGACAAATATCTCGGATTTGTCGAGCAGCGCCCCGATCTCGCTCGGCGACAACCCCTCGATGCCCAATAGATGACGATACGGGAAACCGGAGGTGTGCGAGGGGTTCTGACTATCGGCCATTAAAGCGGCAATATATGGAGCGGCGGGGGTTGGGTCGAGGGTAATTCAGGCCGCTCCGTTTAAACTGTTTCACGTGAAATATTCCAATTTATAAAATATATATTCCAATATTTCCCGCGCGCTAAACCGTCGTCATTGTCATCAAATGTCGTCAAACGTACTCCTGAATCCTGACGCAACGTCGCGCCATATAGCCGGCGGTCCAGCCAACCGGCTTTCACGACAGGCCGCAGAGTGTAATCTGACTTTCATACCATAAATCTAGCCAAAAAATCAATATAAATTCCAATTATAAATACCAAAATTCCGGCCATTAGGCACGCGCCGCCAGCGAATCCAGCGCACCTTGCAAGATATAAGCGGCCGCCATCTTATCGACGACTTCGACGCGGCGTTTTCGGCTCATATCGATCTCATCGGTCAGGAATCGCTGGACCGCCGAGGTCGATAGCCGCTCGTCCCAATAGGCGATGCCGATGGCGAGGCGCGCATCGAGGTTGGATCCGAACTGGCGCACCGACTGACAAGCCGGGCCTTCCGTGCCGTCCATGCTGACCGGCAGGCCGATGACGAGCCCGCCGACGCCGCGCTCGGCAATCATCGCCGCCAGGCTCTCGGCATCCTTCGTGAACTTGGCGCGGCGGATCGTATCGATGGAGGTGGCGACACGCAGCCCGCCGTCAGAAATGGCCAGCCCGATGGTCTTCGAGCCGACATCGAAGCCCATCAGTCGTTCTTTCGGCCGCAGGGCCGCTGCCAACGCCGCAATCGTCGGGTGAATCATGTCCATGCTATAACAGGCCGATAAGCCGACAGAAAGGAGACACGCCTATGCCGACACCATCGACGATCACCGGTTTCCGCCGCCGCATGATGGACGGCGAGCTGCTGCTGGGCACCTTCGTGAAGACGCCGACGGTCGAAATGATCGAGCTGCTGGCCATGGCGGGGCTCGATTGGGTCTGCCTCGACGGCGAACATGCGCCGATCGACCGACGCTCGATGGACGCGCCGCTGGCGATGGGCCGCGCGATCGGTCTGCCCGTCGTCGTGCGTGTTCCGGTCGCATCCCCCGATGCGATCCTCCAGGCCTTGGATTGCGGCGCGGTCGGGGTTCTGGTGCCCCACATCAACAGCGTCGAAAAGGCACGTGAAGTCGCGCGCTGGGCCCATTTCGGCGAAGGCGGGCGAGGCTATGCCGGCTCGACCCGCTGGGCCGGCTTCGCAGGCACCTCGATTACCGACAATCTGGCGCGTGACCAGGCCGAAACCGTGGTCATGGCGCAGATCGAAGACGCCGCCGCCCTCGACGTTATCGACGTTATCGCCGCCGTCCCGGGCATCGATTCCTTGTTTGTCGGTCCGGCCGATTTCGCGGTGGCGCTCGGCGCAGGGAGCGTGACCGATCCGCGCGTCTTGGAAGCCTACGACCGGGTCGCGGCTGCTGCCCGGCGCCAAAAACGCAATCTATCGACATTCGCAGGCACCACCGAAATCGCCAAGGACCTGCGTACACGCGGTGTTTCGACTTTTCTGATCGGATCGGAACATACGTTTGTCCTGACGGGGGCACAGAACGTCGTCGCAGTTCTCAGGGATGCTTAGAGCCTTCGTGGTCAAGCAAAAAATCATGGTCAAATATTCATCATCGCTCGGAATTGCATAATTATTAATCAATCATAAATTATCGAAATACCGGTTCACAATCGCAGTCGCCCTCTCCTAACCCACTGAATCACCATTAGAAAAAAGAGATAACCGGCTGCCTGAGCGATCTGGCACATCCTTTGCTCTTCTCTCTGCGGTGCAACAACAAACCATCCGTGGAGGGTGACTATGACTTCATTACGTAAACTGGCCTTAGCAGGCGCCATTGGGCTTTCGAGCCTGTGCGCGTCGGCGATGGTTCAGGCGCAGACAATCAAGGTCGGAATCCTGCACTCCTTGTCCGGGACCATGGCGATCAGCGAAACCACGCTGAAAGACGTCATGCTCATGTTGATCGAGGATCAGAACAAGAAAGGCGGCCTGCTCGGCAAGAAATTGGAAGCGGTCGTCGTCGATCCCGCCTCCGACTGGCCGCTGTTCGCCGAAAAGGCCCGCCAGCTCATCGCCCAGGACAAAGTCTCGGTGGTCTTCGGCTGCTGGACCTCGGTGTCGCGCAAGTCCGTGTTGCCCGTATTCAAGGAACTCAACTCGGTCCTCTTCTATCCGGTGCAGTACGAAGGAGAAGAGAGCGAGAAGAACGTATTCTACACCGGCGCCGCGCCGAACCAGCAGGCGATCCCGGCCGTCGATTATCTCATGAGCAAGGACGGCGGCGAAGTTAAGCGCTGGGTCCTCGAAGGGACCGACTACGTCTATCCGCGCACGACCAACAAGATCCTCGAAGCATACCTCAAGGCGAAGGGCGTGAAGGACGAGGACATCTTGGTCAACTACACGCCGTTCGGATTCTCCGATTGGCAGACCCAAGTCTCGGCCATCAAGAAATTCGGCTCCGCGGGCAAGAAGACGGCCGTCGTCTCGACCGTCAACGGCGACGCCAACGTTCCGTTCTACAAGGAACTGGGCAACCAGGGCATCAAGGCGACCGACATCCCGGTCGTAGCCTTCTCGGTCGGCGAAGAGGAACTCGCCGGTCTCGACGCAAAGCCGCTCGTCGGTCATCTCGCCGCCTGGAATTATTTCCAGTCGATCAAGAACCCCGCCAACGAGGCCTTCATCAAGGAATGGCAAGCCTTCACCAAGAATCCGAAGCGCACCACCAACGATCCGATGGAAGCGCACGTGATCGGTTTCAAGATGTGGGTCAAGGCCGTCGAGAAAGCCGGCACCGTCGATTCGGATAAGGTCATCGCTGCCCTGCCCGGCATCGAAGTTCCAAACCTTACAGGAGGCACTTCCGTGATGCTGGCGAACCACCACATCACCAAGCCCGTGTTCATCGGCGAAATCAAAGCCGACGGTCAGTTCGACATCGTTTGGAAGACCAGCGGCCTCGTCCCGGGCGATGCTTGGTCAGACTTCCTGCCGGAATCCAAGCCGCTCGAAGCCGATTGGGTCAAGTTGAACTGCGGTAACTACAATACCGTCACCAAGAAGTGCGGCGGCTCATAATATCGCCGTTACTTTGTTAACATAAACGATGGAGCCGGAGGCGGCGCTAGATCGCCGCCTCCCACTTCTCTCTCAAAAAACACTCTTGCTTGGGATGCGTATTTTGTACGAACGGCTCGTCACGCTCGCATTTGTACTGATCGCGCTGCTCATCAGTGCGCTTCCGCTGCAAGCTGCCTCGTTCGAAGATGCGCTGACAGGTTTCACCGCAGATTCCTTCAACGATACCGCGCAAGCCATAGCAGCCGTCACGGAAAGCGGCGATCCACTGGCCATACAAGTGCTGGGCGCCCTCGAAGAAGCCAGGCTGATGTTCAGTGCCGCAGCCCAGAAAGTCTATTTCAAGGACAAAACCGACAAACTGTTTGATGCCGCGACCGGCGTTGCGCTCGCGACGGCCCCGTCCGATCTCAACCCTGTCCGCCTTAACAACCGGTTGCGCGGATTGTTGGGCACGGCGCTTGGCACCCTTACCCTGATGGCGCCGAATGCTTCCAAGCGTATGGACGCCGCGCAATCGGTGTTCAAATCGCGCAATGCAAGCACACTGCCGGCACTCGACAAGGCCCTGGCGCAGGAAAAGGATGCCGACGTCAAGGAAGCGATGCTCGAAGCGCGCGCCGCGATCATCCTCAACATTACAGACGCGACACCCGACGAAAAGATCGCTGCCATCGCTGCCTTGGCGGAACGCGGCGACAACGATGCCATGGTGATGCTGCGGGGTCTGCCCGCCGACGCACCGGCAAACGTGAAACAAGCGGCGGCCGCCGCCGTAAACTCCATCCAGAGCCGATTGGCCATCTGGGGCAATATCCAGAATCTTTGGTATGGGCTATCTCTCGCCTCGGTTCTGCTGCTGGCCGCCATCGGTCTCGCCATTACCTTCGGCGTGATGGGCGTCATCAATATGGCGCATGGCGAAATGGTCATGCTCGGCGCCTATACGACCTTCGTCATCCAGGAATTTTTCCGCAGCTATTTCCCGGGCGCCACCGATTATGCCCTGATCGTCGCAACACCGGCCGCGTTCCTGGTCGCCGGGGCCTTCGGGGTCGCTATCGAACGCGGCATCATCCGTCACCTCTATGGACGACCGTTGGAAACCTTGCTGGCGACATGGGGCCTCTCGCTCATCCTTCAGCAGCTTGTGCGCACCGTCTTCGGCCCCACCAACCGCGATGTCGGCGCGCCGTCCTGGATGTCCGGCGCGTTTCAGGTCGGCCAAATGTCCATTACCTACAATCGGCTCTGGATCATCGTCTTCTCAATGGTCGTGTTTGCCGCCCTGCTGGCACTCCTGCGCTATACCTCCTTCGGCCTGGAGATGCGCGCCGTCACGCAGAATCGCGCGATGGCAAGTGCCATGGGCATACGCACGGGACGCGTCGATGCGCTCACCTTCGGGCTCGGCTCGGGTATCGCCGGCATTGCCGGCGTCGCCCTCGCCCACATCGACAATGTCAGCCCGAACCTCGGCAAAGCTTATATCATCGACAGCTTCATGGTCGTTGTGTTCGGCGGCGTCGGCAATCTGTGGGGAACGCTGGTCGGCGCGTTGACGCTCGGGGTAGCCAACAAGTTCCTCGAGCCGTTCGCCGGCGCGGTGCTCGGCAAGATCGTGATCTTGGTCTTGATCATACTGTTCATCCAGAAGCGCCCGCGCGGTCTGTTCGCGCTCAAGGGTCGATCGGTGGAGGCCTAACCCGTGACGACTTTTTCCACGACCCATCCTATCTGGGGCCGCTCCGGCTTCGCCTTCCTGCTCAGCGATACGGGCGGCAAGATACTTCTCGGCTTGCTGTTGGCGGCAGTCATCTTGGTGCCGATCTTGAACCTGCTGGTGCCAGCGAGTTCGCCATTCCACATCTCGACCTTCATGGTTTCGCTGTTCGGCAAATATCTTTGTTACGCACTGCTGGCGCTCAGCGTCGATCTGATCTGGGGATTTGCAGGAATCCTGTCGCTCGGCCACGGCGCGTTCTTTGCGCTCGGCGGTTACGCGATGGGCATGTACCTGATGCGCCAGATCGGCACACGCGGCGTCTATGCCAATCCGACCTTGCCCGACTTCATGGTGTTTCTGAATTGGAAGGAACTGCCCTGGACCTGGTACGGCTTCGACATGATCTGGTTTGCCCTGATCATGGTCGTGGTGGTCCCGGGCATCCTCGCATTCGCCTTCGGATGGCTGGCTTTCCGCAGCCGCGTCACCGGCGTGTACCTGTCCATCATCACGCAGGCGCTGACCTTCGCCTTGATGCTCGCCTTCTTCCGCAACGATATGGGTTTCGGCGGGAATAACGGACTGACAGACTTCAAGGATCTGCTCGGCTTCAATTTGCAAACCGACGGAATGCGCGTCACGCTGTTCGTCCTGACCGCCGTCTTCCTCGCCGCTTCCTACATATTATGCCGGTTCATCGTCTCATCGCGCTTGGGCCGTGTTCTGATCGCGATCCGCGACGCCGAAAGCCGTACCCGATTCCTCGGCTACCGGGTCGCGAACTACCAAACTTTTGTCTTCGTTATTTCTGCGATGCTGGCCGGCATCGCCGGTGCGCTGTATGTGCCCCAGATCGGCATCATCAATCCTTCCGAATTCGCACCGGCCAACTCGATCGAGATCGTCATCTGGGTGGCGATCGGCGGACGCGGCACGCTCTATGGCGCGGTGCTCGGCGCGATCTTGGTAAATTACGGCAAATCCTATTTCACCGGCGCTCTGCCCGAGGCTTGGCTCTACATGCTGGGCGCCTTGTTCATCCTGGTAACGATTTTTCTACCCAAGGGCGTCGTCGGCGCTTGGCCGACGCTGAAGGCCAAGTTGCAGGAGCGAATCCAATCGTCCAAACCGAAATTGGAGGCCGCTCAATGAATGCCCTTCATGCCCAGGTCGACAAAAAAGATACGATTCTCTATCTGGACGGCGTGTCGCGCGCCTTCGACGGGTTCAAGGCCATCAACGATCTGAGTTTCTATGTCCTAGCTGGAGAACTGCGCGCCATCATCGGGCCGAACGGCGCCGGCAAGACGACGATGATGGATATCGTGACCGGCAAGACCAAACCCGATGTCGGTCAGGTCCTGTTCGATGGCAACGTCGATCTGACCAAGCTGGACGAGGCGCGCATCGCCAATCTTGGGATCGGGCGCAAGTTTCAGAAACCTACGGTCTTTGAGAGCCACACCGTCTTCGACAATCTCGAACTGGCCTTGGCCGGCGATCGCAGTGTCTTTGGATCGCTATTTTTCAAGCTCGGTGAGCGGCGCGACCAAATCGAAAACGTTCTGGAAACAATCGCGCTGACCAAGGATAAGGATCGCCTCGCCGGCAATCTGTCGCACGGCCAGAAACAATGGCTTGAGATCGGTATGCTGCTGATGCAGGAACCCGACCTTCTACTAGTGGACGAGCCAGCCGCCGGCATGACCGATTCCGAGACCGCCGCGACGGCCGAGCTTTTGAAACGCATCGCGGGGACAAGGTCGGTCGTCGTCGTCGAACACGATATGGAATTCGTCCGCTCTCTCGAAAGCAAGGTGACCGTGCTGCACGAGGGAACCGTGATCGCCGAGGGTTCGCTCGACAAGGTTCAGACTGACGAACGTGTCATCGAAGTCTATTTGGGACGTTGAGTATGCTGAGCGTAGAAGACATCGATCTCTATTACGGCGCGAGCCAGGCGCTCAAATCGGTCTCGGTGACCGCGACCAAGGGGAGCGTGACCTGCGTTTTGGGGCGCAATGGCGTCGGCAAAAGCAGCCTGCTCCGCGCCATCATCGGCCATCGCCCCGTTAAAGCGGGACGGATCGTGTTGGAAGGCCAGAATATCACTGGCGTTACCCCTTACGAGCGTTCGTCCAAAGGCATCGCCTATGTGCCCCAAGGCCGCGAGATATTTCCGCTGCTCACAGTCCACGAGAACCTGAAAACCGGGTTTGCTCCGCTGCCCCGCGCCCTTCGCCACATTCCGGATGAGATCTTCGACCTTTTTCCCGTTCTCAAGAGCATGCTGTCGCGGCGCGGAGGCGATTTGTCGGGCGGCCAACAGCAGCAATTGGCCATCGCAAGAGCGCTCGTCACGCGTCCGCGCCTTCTGGTGCTGGACGAACCCACCGAGGGCATACAGCCTTCGATCATCAAGGATATCGAACGCGTAATCCGGCTTCTCGCCTCGCGCGGCGAAATGGCGATACTCCTGGTCGAACAGTATTTTGACTTTGCCCGCGCTCTCGCAGACGATTACATCGTCATGGATCGTGGCGAGGTTGTGCTGAAAGGCACCCGCGCCGATATGGTCGAGGAAGATGTTCGACGCCACCTCACCGTCTGAGTTACGCAGCGGCACACTTGCCGACGGCCGCGCCGAAATCGCGTTCGCGGCGGACGGCGGACGGACACGACTGGCCCATCTCTATCACCACGATCCGCTGCGCTTCTTGTTTCCGACATCCCCGGCCGGCGATTGCATACAGGCGGCCCTGGTGACCACGTCCGGCGGATTGGTGGGTGGCGATCGGCTCTCCATCAATATCAAGACGCTGACACGCGCAACGGCCATGGTATCGCCCCAGGCCGCCGAAAAGGTCTATCGCTCGGCGGGCGCTGACTGCGAAATCGACGTGACACTGACGGCCGAAAGCGCCAGTTGGCTTGAATGGCTCCCCCAGGAGACCATCCTGTTCGATAACGCGCGGCTTCACCGCGTCACAAAAATCAATGCCGTGCACGATGCCCGTGTTTTCGCCGGCGAGATGCTGGTGTTCGGACGTATTGGGCGGGGCGAACGGCTGAGCCGTGGATACGTACGCGATGCCTGGGAAGTCCGCCTGGACGGCAAACTCGTCTGGGCCGATAGCCTGCTGCTCGAGGACGACATCGCCGCGACCATCGCCCACCCGGCGGGCTTCGACGGCGCTACCGCGACCGCCACGGCCGTTTATGTCGCCGCCGATGCCGCCGTTCAGTTGGCGGCGGCGCGTGCGGCGCTCGGCGAAGATGCCGAGGTCAGGACAGCCGCGACGGTCGTAAACGGCGTTCTCGTCGCGCGCTTTCTGGGACGTGATGCCAAGGCTCTGCGCGCCGCCTTCGGAAGGTTCTGGGCAACCTTTCGCAACAATGTTGCCGAATTGCCGGCCGTTCTGCCGCGACTTTGGCACGTCTAACGCAGGGAGACATAAATATGAATCTGTCGCCTCGAGAAAAAGACAAGCTCCTCATCGCCATGGCCGCCGAGGTGGCACGCAAGCGCCTCGCGCGCGGCGTGAAGTTGAACTATCCCGAAGCCATCGCCCTGATTACCGATTATGTCGTCGAGGGCGCGCGCGACGGGCGCAGCGTCGCCGAATTGATGCGCGACGGCGCAGGGGTGATTGCGCGCAATCAAGTCATGGAGGGAATCGCCGAGATGATCCACGACATCCAGGTCGAAGCGACCTTCCCGGACGGCACCAAGCTCGTCACCGTCCACGAACCGATCCGCTGAGGGACATCATGATACCTGGAGAGATCGTCACGGCCGCCGGCACCATCACCCTCAATGAAGGGCGAGCCACAATTACGATCAATGTCACCAACACAGGTGACCGGCCGATCCAGGTCGGCTCGCACTATCATTTCTACGAAACCAACGAAGCCTTGAAATTCGACCGCCGCGCAGCACGCGGCTGCCGTCTCGATATTCCGGCAGGAACCGCCGTGCGCTTCGAGCCCGGCCAGGAACGCGAGGTCCAGCTGATAGCCTTGACCGGTCGGCGCATTGTCTACGGTTTTAACGGCCGAATCCAAGGCCGGTTGGAGGATTAGCGCATGGCTTACAAGATCGAGCGCCAAGCCTATGCGGCAATGTTCGGACCGACCGTAGGCGACAAGGTCCGCTTGGCCGACACCGATCTCTTCATCGAGGTCGAACAGGACAAAACGGTCTACGGCGAAGAAGTGAAATTCGGCGGCGGCAAGGTTATTCGGGACGGCATGGGTCAAAGCCAGGCGAGCCGCGCGCAGGGCGCGGCCGACACCGTCATTACCAATGCGCTGATCGTCGATTATACAGGCATCATCAAGGCCGATATCGGCATCAAGGATGGACGCATCGCCACCATCGGCAAGGCCGGCAATCCGGACATCCAGCCCGGCGTCGATATCGTGATCGGCCCCGGCACCGAAATCATCGCCGGCGAAGGCCGCATCGTGACCGCCGGCGGCATCGATTCACACATCCATTGGATCTGTCCGCAACTCATCGACGACGCGCTTTATTCGGGTATCACGACGATGCTGGGCGGTGGCACCGGCCCGGCCGATGGAACCAATGCGACGACCTGCACCCCGGGGCCTTGGCACCTTGCGCGCATGATGCAGGCCGTCGAAGCCTTTCCGATGAATATCGGTTTCTTCGGCAAGGGCAACGCGTCGCAACGCGACGCCCTGGTCGAACAAGTGGCCGCCGGCGCCTGCGGTCTCAAGCTGCACGAGGACTGGGGGACCACCCCGGCGGCGATCGATGCGTGCCTGTCGGTAGCAGAGGAGATGGATATCCAGGTCGCGATCCACACCGATACGCTCAACGAATCGGGCTTCGTCGAAAACACCATCGCGGCCTTCAAAGGCCGCACCATCCATGCCTTTCATACCGAAGGTGCCGGCGGGGGCCATGCGCCCGATATTATCAAGGTGTGCGGCGAAGCCAACGTGCTGCCGTCATCGACCAATCCGACGCGCCCCTTCACGATCAATACGGTGGACGAGCATCTCGACATGCTGATGGTCTGCCATCATCTCGATCCGCGCATCCCGGAAGATGTCGCTTTCGCCGAAAGCCGCATCCGCCGCGAAACCATCGCCGCCGAGGATATCCTGCACGATCTCGGCGCCTTCTCGATGATTTCGTCGGACAGCCAGGCCATGGGCAGGGTTGGCGAGGTAATCATCCGAACCTGGCAGACCGCCGACAAAATGAAGAAGCAACGTGGCGCGCTGGCAGGCGAAAAGGGCGACAACGACAATTTCCGGGTCAAACGCTATATCGCCAAATACACCATCAATCCCGCGCGCACCCATGGCATCGCCAAACATGTAGGTTCGATCGAGGCCGGCAAGCTCGCCGATCTCGTGGTGTGGAAGCCCATGTTCTTTGGCGTCAAACCGGACATGGTCCTGAAATGCGGCATGATTGCCGCGGCCGCAATGGGCGATCCCAACGCCTCGATCCCGACACCGCAGCCGGTGCATTACCGGCCGATGTTCGGCGCCTTCGGCGGCGCCCTAGCGCACAGCTCGGTCACGTTCATCTCGGAAGCTGCCTTGGTTGGCCGCGTTGCCGAAAAAATCGGGTTGCAAAAGACCGTACTGGCTGTCACCGGGACGCGTACCGTGACCAAAGCCGATATGGCGCTCAACGATTACACGCCGAAGATCGACGTCGACACCGAAACCTATGAAGTGCGCGCTGACGGCGTCCACCTGACCTGCGAGCCGGCACGCGAATTGCCCCTCGCCCAACGTTACTTTCTATTCTGAGGGCCGAATGCAGAAAGCCACGTCCGTCGTTCGAGCCCATGCCTGGTCGGAGCGTGATGCCGTGGCGCGTGTCATCCTCATCTTCGACGACCGTTATCGCCGCCGCATCCGCATGACGGACGATCGCGGGCGGGATTTTCTACTCGATCTCGCCGAGACTACCCGCATCGAGGACGGCGACGGACTCGTTCTCGAGTCTGGCGAAACCATTGTCGTGCGCGCGGCTGCCGAAGACGTTCTGGATATTGTCTGCCACGATGCGGCAGAAACAGCACGCGTTGCCTGGCATCTCGGAAATCGTCATACGCCGTTACAAGTTTTGGGTAGCGGCGCGTTAAGAATCGCATACGATCATGTTCTGGCGCACATGATCGAACATCTCGGTGCACATACCCAACGTCGACAGGCGCCGTTCGCGCCCGAGCCCGGGGCGTATGCGGACACTGGGCATGGACAGTCAGATTCACACCTGCATTCTCATGGAGAAAGCAATGGTCACGGACACCATCACGGATGACGGTCTGTATCGTTTGATGGCTTGGCTCTCGCCGGCCTACCCGGTCGGCGCCTACGCCTATTCGCATGGTCTCGAATATGCGGTCGAATCCGGATTTGTGCATGACGAGGCAAGCCTCGCGCGATGGGTCGAGGGGATCATCGCCTTCGGCGCCGGACGCATGGACGGCGCCTTCTTCGCGCAAACCTGGCGCGCCGCCACCGCGAACGACGACGCGGCGCTCGCCGAGGTCACCGAGCGCGCGGCCGCCACGCGCGGCACGGCGGAACTGGCCCTGGAAAGCGCCAAGCAAGGAAACGCCTTCCTTAAGACGCTGCGTGAAAGCGCTCCGTCCGAAAAGCTCGAACGCTTCGCCAATGCGGTTCCGATGCACGCCTATCCCACGGCTGTCGCCATGGCCGCCGCCATTTCGGGAATTCCACTGCGCCCGGCCTTGCTCGCCTATATCCAGGCGGCCGCCGCGAATCTCGTATCGGCGGGCGTGCGGCTTATTCCGCTCGGACAATATGCCGGGCAACGGGTCATCGAGACGCTTCGTCCGACGATCCTTGCGACCGTAACGACAGCGCTCAATCAAATGCCCAATCGTTCCGGCAGCGCCGCCGCAATCGTCGATTGGACCTCCATCAAACACGAAACCCAATATACGAGGCTGTTCCGTTCATGACCAAGAACAGTTCGGGGCCACTCCGCGTCGGCATTGGCGGCCCCGTCGGTACCGGCAAGACCGCGCTACTCGACCGCCTGTGCAAGAACATGCGCGAGGATTTCAACGTGGCCGCCATTACCAACGATATTTATACCCGCGAGGATGCCGAATTCCTGACGCGATCGGGCGCCCTTACCCCCGACCGCATCATGGGCGTGGAAACCGGCGGGTGCCCGCACACCGCGATCCGCGAAGACGCATCGATGAACCTGGCGGCCATCGACGAGATGTGTCAACGCTTCACCGACCTCGACGTCGTCTTTGTCGAATCGGGCGGCGATAATCTGGCCGCCACCTTCTCGCCGGAGCTGGCCGATCTCACCATCTATGTGATCGACGTTTCGGCAGGCGATAAAATTCCGCGCAAGGGCGGGCCCGGGATCACGCGCTCGGACCTGCTCGTGATCAACAAGATCGATCTCGCCCCCATGGTCGGCGCCGATCTCGGAGTGATGGACCGCGACGCCCGCAAGATGCGCGGCGAACGCCCGTTCCTGTTCAGCAACTTGAAAATTAATAAGGGTGTCGACGAGGTCACACGTTTCATCGTCGACAAGGGCGGATTGACTCGGAAAACGCCTGCTGTAGCTTGAATCCGTAGGCGACTCTTGACTTCAAAAATCATCGGTGTAAGCTACAAAATGTAGCGTTTACGGTTCTCTAGATCCCCATATCTAGGGCTAAGAGGGAACCCGGTGGGTCGCGAAATCGCGGCAAATCCGGGGCTGCCCCCGCAACTGTGAGTGGAGAGCTATCGTCACGGGTGTACCACTGGCCGAAAGGCCGGGAAGGTCTGACGGGGGCGAAGATCCGCAAGCCAGGAGACCTGCCACAAACGCTGGAACGTTCTCGGGGCGGGGTGTCCCGATTGGGTGCTTTCAAGGGTGGTCTTGCGCCACATCCAACTTGAATCCGCCTCTATCGCAGCGCCGAACCGTTCATACTTCGGGGGTTATATATATGAATTCTCTGGCTTTCGACCTGGACCGCAACGGCCGTTTTATCGATCTGCGCGACGTCATGCACGATCACGCAAAGACTTCCCAAACGCTCGTGCGACCATCGGCTCCAGCTCCTCTGCCAGCCCCCCTCGCCCGACCTCCGATGCCGTCCGACCTCAAGCTCGATCGCGGGCGCGACGGTCTGTTAACTGCTTTTGGAAAGGCGACACTCACTGATCGCTATCTGCTGCCCGGCGAAAGCTTCCAAGACATGTTCGCGCGCGTCTCGTGCGCCTATGCCGACGATATCGCCCATGCTCAGCGGCTCTATGACGCCATGTCGCGCCTCTGGTTCATGCCCTCGACACCGATCCTCAGCAATGGCGGCACCACGCGCGGCCTGCCAATTTCATGCTTCCTGAATTCGGTACCGGATTCGCTCGACGGCATCGTCGACACCTGGAACGAAAATGTCTGGCTCGCGTCCAACGGCGGCGGCATCGGCACCTATTGGGGCAGCGTGCGCTCCATCGGCGAAGCGGTCAAAGGCTGCGGTGAAACGTCCGGCATCATTCCCTTCATCCATGTGATGGACGGGCTGACCCTTGCGATCAGCCAAGGTTCGTTGCGGCGCGGATCGGCGGCCGTCTATCTCGACGTCCATCATCCGGAGATCGAGGAATTCCTGGAAATCCGCAAGGCGTCCGGCGACTTCAACCGCAAGGGCCTCAATCTTCATCACGGCATCAATATCACCGACGAATTCATGCATGCGGTGCGCGACGGCAAGATGTTCGCGCTGCGCAGCCCGAAGAACGACGAAGTCCTGCGCGAGGTCGACGCACGCCAACTGTGGCAACGTATCCTCGAAACGCGCCTGCAAACCGGCGAGCCCTATCTGCTTTATATCGACGCGGTCAATCGCGCCCTGCCCAAGCATCAACGCGAACTCGGCCTTAAGGTCTCCAGCTCCAACCTGTGCAGCGAGATCGTGCTGGCGACCGGAAAGGATCATCGCGACGAGGAACGCACCGCCGTGTGCTGCCTCGCCTCGCTCAATATCGAAACCTGGGACGAATGGCAGGGCAACGACCAACTGGTCGAAGACGTGCTCCGCATGCTCGACAATGTGCTGACCAACTTCATCGAAGTGGCACCCGCGGGGATGAAGAACGCGACCTATTCCGCTTTACGCGAGCGCTCGGTCGGCATCGGCGTGATGGGATTCCATACCTTTCTTCAGGCACGCGGCGTACCGTTCGAAAGCGTGGTGGCGAAATCCTGGAACATGCGGATTTTCCGCAAGATCCGCACCGAGGCGGACCGCGCGTCGGTTCTGCTCGCCGAGGAACGCGGTCCATGCCTCGATGCGCTGGAACGCGGCATGAAAGCGCGCTTTAGCCATAAACTATCGATCGCGCCGACCGCCTCGATCAGCATCATCTGCGGCGGCACCAGTGCCTGCATCGAGCCGATCCCGGCCAATATCTACACCCACAAGACTCTGTCCGGTGCATTCGTTATCCGCAATCCGCACCTCGAAAGCCTGCTTGTGGAAAAGGGCATCGATACCCCGGAAACCTGGCAATCGATCCTCGAACACGAAGGGTCCGTGCAGCATCTGGACGCCCTGAGCGACGACGAAAAAGCCGTCTTCCGCACGGCCTTCGAAATCGATCAACGCTGGATCATCGAGCTTGCCGCCGACCGCGCGCCCTTCATTTGCCAGAGCCAGTCGATCAATCTCTACCTGCCCGCCGATATCGAAAAATGGGATCTCCATATGCTGCATTGGACGGCGTGGGAGAAAGGCATGAAGAGCCTCTATTACTGCCGCTCCAAATCCATCTCGCGCGCGGGCTTTGCCGGCGGCACGGAAACGGCGAACGAAGCCCCGCTCGTCGCCGAGGAGCGTACCGATTACGAAGAGTGCCTCTCATGTCAATAAATGGCATGTCAATAATCACGGATCTGTCCAGCCTCAATCCGAAGACCCTGATCGGCAAGGGCCGCATCGGTCTGCTGGACTCGACCGGCACCTACGATGTCGAACGCTATTCCTGGGCGTACGATTTCTGGAAGCGCCAGCAGCAGACCCATTGGATGGGCGAGGAAGTTCCACTCGGCAACGACATCAAGGATTGGACGTCGGATCGCGTCACAGACGCCGACCGCGCCCTGCTGACTCAGATTTTCCGGTTCTTCACCCAGTCGGACATTGAAGTCGGCGACAATTATCTCAAGCGCTACACGCCGATCTTTCAGCCGCTCGCCATCCAGATGATGATGGCCGCCTTCACGAACATGGAGACGGTGCATATCGACGCCTATGCCCTGCTGCTCAAGACTCTCGGCATGCCGAAGACCGAATTCGAGGCCTTCCGCGATTACGAGGCGATGCGCGCCAAGGCCGATTATATGCATACCTTCGGCGTCGAAACCGTCGCCGACGTCGCGCGCACCTTGGCGATGTTCGGCGCCTTCACCGAAGGCATGTCGCTGTTCGCCAGCTTTGCCATGCTGCTCAATTTCCCGCGCCACAACAAGATGAACGGAATGGGCCAGATCGTGAGCTGGTCAGTGCGCGACGAAAGCCTGCATTGCGAGGGCATCATCCGCCTATTCCATGAATGGAACCGCGAAACCGGCGCGGTGACGGCGTCGGTGCGCGACGATATCGTCGATGTCGCCAAATCGATGGTCGCTCTAGAGGAACGTTTCGTAGATCTGGCTTTCAGCCTCGGCGAAGTCGAGGGCATGAATGCCAAGGACATCCAATCGTATGTCCGCTACATCGCCGATTGGCGCCTCACCCAGCTCAAGCTGCCGACGGTCTACGGCTATTTCGCGGAAAGCGATGGCAACTACCAGCAGATCAAGCCGCATCCGCTGCCCTGGATCGTCGAGATCCTTAACGGCGTCGAGCATGCGAACTTCTTCGAGCAACGCGCCACCGAATATTCAAAGGCGGCGAGCAGCGGCAGCTGGGACGGTGCCGCAGGCGTGTGGGCCCAGTTCGACCGCCGCGCTGCCAACATGACGTCGGGCCTAACGCCGAACTGATTCCGCGTATTCGGCGGCGTTTGTGCCGGCGATGCGCCCCGAGGCCATCGCCCAAGCGAAGGCATAGCCGTGCCCACCCATGAACGAGATCAGCCGCGCGTTGACGCCCGCGCCGTAAAGCCCCTTGATCGGCGCGCCTTCGGTGCTGACTACATTCAATTTGAAATCGGTCGACACGCCGCCGCCGGAATTGGCGATCACGCGCCGCACCGGCCCCAGCAAATGGAAGGGGCCTTCCGACTTGGGCCCGAGCGTCTTTTCGAGCGCGGCCGCCGTACAGCCAATATGTTTGGCAGCCGCCGTCAGGGTGCGCGCCTCGCGATGCCAGGACCAATCGCGACAATCGTCGAGATATGCATAGCCAACCTTAGGCGCCGTGCCGATGAACGGTTTGCCAGTGCGAACCCAGCCGTCCCGCCCAGGTCCGACATCGTCGGACGCCTTCGCGAGCTTCGCCGCGGTGTCGCGGTCGATGACGATGAAAATATCTTCCCAGCGATCCTCGAATCCCGGCAGCAGGACCGATTCATCGAGCTTGGTGCGGATACGTTCGCCTTTGCGCGTCACCAATTTGGCACCCGCCCCGACCAAACCCGGCGACGGCTCGACGTGCGGCCAATCCGGAAACCGCATCTGCGGCGTATTGACGCGGCTCATATTGCGGGTCGCGGCTCCGATGCGCATCGCCATGCCGTGCCCATCGCCGGTCGCGAAAGCGCGCAAGGGTTCGGCTAGTTTCAACTTGGGCGCCACCTTGCGCACCAACGCTGTGTTGGCACTGTAATCGCCGGCCGCCAGAACTACGGCGCTCGCCTGAATGCGGCGCGGTCCATCCGGCCCGTCGGAGCGCACGCCGACCACATGGCCGCGATGATCGAGCACCAACTCCGCGCCGGGCATATTGCAGGCGATGCGCACGCCCGCGCGCTTGCAGGTGCGGATCAAAATTTCTGCCATGGCGCGGCAGTCGGGCTGGATGACGTGCATGCGCGGGGTGCCGTGCGGGCCTTCGGGGTGCGGGCCGGTGAAACGCACGCCCATCGCATTGAGCGCGTCGATTTCCTTCGAACATTCGCGGATCATGAATTTGGTCGCCGGAACGTCCATCGGCTGGCCCGCAGCCTTGGCCATCGCCGCGAGGTCCGCGAAATGCTTGGCGTGGCTGTCCTTGACCTTAGCCTTCTTCTGATAGGACGTTTCTGAGGCCGTGATGATGCCGATCGACATCGCGGTCTTGCCGCCGGGATGCTCCATCTTTTCGAGCAACAACACGTCAGCCCCGGCCTTCGCCGCGGCGAGGCCTGCCCGCAATCCCGCGCCGCCGCCGCCAATGACGACGACGTCGGCAGATTCATCCCAGCCGAGTTCGACCATCTTCACTCCTGCCATTCAGAAAAATAAATTAGGTTACCGGCGACGCTCCGCCGTCGATATTGATCGCGGTCCCGGTCACATAGCCATTCGCATCGGAACACAGGAAACACGCAACGTTCGCGTATTCCTCGGCCGTGCCCAAGCGGCCGAGCGGGATGGTTTTGCCCAATTCAACGATCGCCTCGTCGAGCGGCAGACCAGGTGCCCGCGACTGGGTGATCCGTTCCGTCTGGTCGGTGATGATGAGACCAGTACACAACGCATTGACCAGGATATTGTAGGGTGCACATTCGCCGGCCAAAACCTTGGTCAAAGCGATTCCCGCCGCGCGACTCACCGTCGTCGGCGCGGAATTGGCGCGCGGCGTTTTACCGCCCGTATTGACGATATTGACGATGCGGCCCCATCGCCGTTCCTTCATGCCGGGAAGCGCTAAGCGGATCATCCGGATCGCACCGAACAGCTTAAGCTCCAGATCGGCATGCCAATCCTCGTCGCTGATTTTTTCAAACGGGCGCGCCATCGAGGTGCCGGCATTATTGACGACGATATCGACGCGGCCCAAATCCTTGCCGGCCTGAGCGAAGATGCGATTGATGTCGTCGGCCTTGGCGATGTCGCCCGCGTAGCCGAAGACCTTGCCCTTCGATTCTTTCTTAATTTCCTCAACCGTCTTTGCAACAACCTCCGCCCGGCGCGCGATAATGCCCACATCGGCGCCCGATCGCGCGAACTCCATCGCCATGGCACGGCCCAAGCCGCGGCTGCCGCCGGTAATCAGGGCCGCGCGGCCATCCAATCTCGCTTCCATTCTACTTTCCTCAGCGGCCTTTGAATTGTGCGGTACGCTTTTCCAGGAAAGCGTGACGGCCTTCGATATAATCCGCGCTGTTCATGCAAGCGTCGAGCTGCTGCTGGCAGAGCGCTAGATCGCGATCGGCAGGATCCTTACGATGCTCACGGATGCTGGTCTTGGCAAGTTTCACCGTAAGCGGCGCGTTGGACGCGATGACCTTTGCCGTCTCGCGCACAAAGGCCTCCAATTGGTCCGGCGGATGATAGCCATTAATCAGACCCATGCGTTGCGCATCCGGAGCCTTGAAGCGGCGCGCGGTGAACAGGATTTCGGCCGCATAAGCGGGGCCGACGAAATCCATGATCCCGCGCACCGCATCGTAACCGTAACCCAGACCGAGCCGCCCCGCCGGGATGCCGAATTCGGAATTGTCGGCGGCATAGCGCAGATCGGCCTTCAGCGCAGTCGCGAGACCGCCGCCGACGCAAAAGCCACGGATCATAGCGATCAACGGCTTGTGCAGATGGTTGAACGCCTGAGCGGATTTTTCGCTCTGCTGATTATAGGCAGCGACCTGCTCGGGCGTCGCACGCTGCTCGTCGAACTCGGAAATATCCGCGCCCGATACGAACGCCTTGTCGCCCGCCCCGGTCATAACCACGACACGCACATCGTCGTTGCGTTGAAACTCTTCCAAGATCTCCGGAACCGCCTGACGCATGGCGAGACTCATCGCGTTGCGCTTTTCAGGCTGGTTATAAATCATCCAGCCGATGCCATCCTCAATCCTAGCGATCATCTTGTCGGTTTTGAGTTTCAATTCCATTGTTTGTCTCCCTGTTCGAGCGCGCTAGAAGCAAAGCGCGATGAGATTGCGGATCGGCATCGTCGCATCGGCTTTCTGCCAGGCCGCAACAATGGCATCGGCCTTGGACTTTCCGAGAACAGGATCGGCGCATTCGTGGAATTTCACGAGCACGCCGGCCTCGTCGAGTGGATTCTTTGGATGACCCGGCGCGTAGGGGGTGTCGACCTCGACCACCGAGCCGTCATCGAGAGTCGCGGTTGCATTGGCGGACAGACGGCCGGGTTCGTTGACCGTCAGATCTGCGGCCATCGTCGTCTTGTTCAAAATGTCCTGGACGTCCTTGTCCTTCCACCGCGCAGCGGCAAACTGGGCCGGCAACAGTTTCCCGTCTGTAAGCGCCATGCCGAATAACGCCCAGAAGCTGTGATCGGCCCATTCACGTGTATCTGGATGGCGGAAATCCGCGCTGATCTGGCTGCGCGACACGTCGTCATCCTGGGTGCGCAGATGAACCTTGCGGATGCGCTCGATACGTCCGCCGATCTTGTTATACAGAGCAGCCCCCGTTGCCGCCGTGGACTGGCCGGTCCCAATGCAGGGATAACGTTTGATCGCAACATCGAGAATGCGCAGACGGCCGCCCGTTGTCGGGATCAGGCCTTCGACGCCCATTCCCTTATGGAACATGATGGGAATTCCATAGTCTGCGATGTCGACTGCTTTGACTGGCCCGGTCAAGGTCGCCTCGGCCAGGTCGATGCCGAGCACGCCGCTGATTTCAGCCAGCGCCGGTGCGGGGGCTTTCACTTCGGAAACCTGTCCGCGCCGCAGAATGCTCATGCGCGGCGAACTGGCAAACGCAATGGCGAGCCCGTTGGCGAAACGCGCGACATCGAGCTTCTTCAGGTACCCCGCGATGGCTGCGGCCCCCATGCAAGCCGCCGTGGTGTGATCGTAATGGCGCTTGAAATCCAAGCTGTCGGCAAGGCGAATGAACATCTCGTAGCCGACGGCCACTGCCGTCAGCATCTCGCCAATCGATGCATTCTTCGCTTCACCGACTGCAAACCCGGTCGCGAAGATATCGCTCGGATGTCCACCCGATGCCCGACCCCAATAGATGTCGTTGAGATCGAGGGCACGGATGGCGGCGCCCGAATCCAGAATCGCGCCCAGGACGGGCAGCTTGACGCCGCTGGTCAGGCCGGTCGCCGCGGCAGGCCCACCAAGCGACGAGGACGCCACTTGCGCGCTTTTCATTGCAGCCGGAACATCGCGTCCGGCGATGGCGCAACCGAGGGTGTCGATCATCAGGCGGCGCGCCATGGTCTGCGCCTCCGGCGGTAGGTCGTCCCACTTTTGCGCAATTGCCCATTCGGCGAATTTTTCACACAACATGTCAGTTCACCGGAAAATATTTTTTGAGCCAGCCGCCGACAAGACTGTCGACGCGATCATCGTCCTCGCCGAACATGAAATGATCGACGTCGGTCATAAGATGCAGCTCTGTCGGCGGTTTCGACTTGGAGAACATCTCCAGTGATCCCTTGGAGCTGGTGACCGAGTCACCGGCCGCATGCAGCAACAAGATCGGGCGCGGCGAGATATTCCCGATCACATCGATGGGGCGAAAATAGAATTTAGTCAGTTCCGTCTCGACCGGAAATTGGAAAATGGAACGCTCGTCGATGGAGGGACGCAGGCGTTCTGGCACCGGTACGACGTCGTAGCGGTGCAGATACTGGTCTTCACCCGTCTCTATTTTTTTACGGCGCGCGGCATCGACACGGTCGATATAGGCCTGCCACTTTTCCGGCGTCGGAAACCGTTCCTGCGCAATAGACATGCCATCCGCCCAACCGCCTTGCGAGATCACGGCGGCGATGCGCTTGTCGATGCCCGCGGCATAGATCGCCACTGCTCCGCCGAAGCTTGTACCGGTCATGCCGATGCGGTCAGGATTCACCTCGGCGCGACTCTGCATATAGGAAACCGCAGCCAGCGCGTCATCCACCTCTTCCTGTGGGATTACCCAGCCGCGCTTGCCTTCACTCTCGCCGCAGCCCCGGAAATCGTAGCGCAACGTCACATACCCCATGGACGCAAGCTTATTCGCCGTCCAGATCTGCTGCGGACCGTCTTTGTGGCCACCAAATCCGTGACAGATGACAAAAGCCGGGCTGCGCTCCCCCGTCTTCAAATTCGCCGGTATATGAATGATTCCGGCGAGCTTCAATTTCCCGGACTGAATGAAGACTTTTTCTTCCATGCTTCCCCCTGTTAGGCAGCCGCGCTCCCAAATCAGAGCCGCCGATGTAACGCCTCAATATCTAGATGATTATTCCGCAGCAGCGTGGCTCGCATTGGACGCGATATCCGGAAGCCGGGCCGCGTTATGCAGTTCGCGGAAAGTCGTAATCAACGCTTCCATTCCGGTCTCGCCATAGAGCGGACGCAGAAGGGCGCGCACTTTGGGCAGCAGAGATTCCTGATCTAACTCCGCCGTTGGTGCCGACCGCGCGGTTTCGCCATGAATTTCGAATATTTGGCCATCGTTCATTTCAAACGTCAGATGGGATTCTTCCTGCTCGAATTCATCCGACGTATCGATGACCACCTTGGCCGCAAGAGCCCGCAACCTAGGGTCACGGGCATTGGTTTCGGAAAAAGAGGCAAGCGAACCCGTCTCGATACCGGACAAAGCCGCCGCGACGACCATCGGCGCCGAGAACTTGAAGGCGAGTCCGCCGTCCGGTTCCCAATTGCCGCAGACCGTCTTCAACTCGGGATGGCCGACAATATGGATCTTCGCGATTTGATCGGGCCCGATATTGTGGGCGCGCCGGAAGGCCAGCGCACCTTCAGTTGAGGCATGGGTCAAAAAACAAGCTGCGTGGCGCTTAAAACGCGCCTCGTGGATAGCAAGCGGGTGGCCAAGCGGCTTGAAGATCGCATCGGCATCGAACTTACTGCCGTGCAGTTCGAGAAAACCCTTCTCCGCCTCCAGCACATCCGATGCGCAATCGAAACCGCGCGCGGCCAAATCCGCCGATTGCAGGCCGAGTGCCGCGGCATGCCCGAGCTGCAACGGCTTGGCCGACGATCCGAACACGGCCTTCAGGCCGGACGAGCGGCAGGCGGCGAGCCCGATCGCCCAGATCGTGCGTTGCCGGTCGAGCTTGAGAAGGTTTGAACAGGCCGCCGCCGCCGCGATCGCCCCGAGCGTGCCCGACGCATGCCAGCCGGCAGCATAATGATTGGGTTTCAACGCGCGTCCAAGGCGGCACATGACCTCGATACCGGCGATGAGACCGATCAACACATCGCGGCCCGCCACACCCTCGCGTTCGCCCAGCGCCCAGACAGCGCTGCCCACGGGAACGGTGGGATGGCCCGGGATGGACGAGGCGCCATCGTCGTAATCGTAAAGGTGGGACGCTACCCCATTCACCAAGGCCGCCTGAACTGCCGAGCCGCGCTGGACGGAGCCCAGAAAACGGGCCTGGGGATTTCCCCCTTCGGAGGCCGCCTGATTGCGCATCAGGCGCATGATCGGGTCGTCCACCGCAGCCAGAGCGACCGCGCACCAATCCAGGAAACAGGTCTCGGCCTTGGTCAAATCGTCATCGGAAACGAAGGCGGAATCGATCCCGAGCACGAGATCGGCGAGCTGGCCGGTTACGGACGGTGCTAGTTCGTGCGGAAGCGCCATGTTTCGCTCATAGCATATGGGTCAAACGATGCCCAGCACCGCTTGCCCCCCCCGATCCCCGATGCTAGGAACCCCCATTATTTCAAGGAATTGCGCAACTTGGCACTGGATATCGCCACCGTCCGTCGCATTGCCCGCTTGGCCCGCATCCGTGTGCCCGAGGAGGAGCTTCCCGTCATGGCCGAGGAGCTGTCGCGGATCATGGATTGGATCGAGCAGTTGAATGCGGTCGACACTTCCAACGTCGCCCCGATGACCAGCGTTGCGGATATGCGTCCGCATCAGCGCGAAGACGCTGTGACCGACGGCGGCGTTCCCGAAAAAGTGCTCGCGAATGCGACCGACCGCGTCGGCAATTTCTTCACCGTCCCAAAGGTCGTGGAATGAGCGACGCGCTCACTCATCTGACCATCGCCGAGGCGCGCGATGGATTGGCGGCCAAGAAATTCTCGGCCGTTGAATTGGCCCATGCCCATATCGCCGCCATGGAGGCGATGCGCGATCTCAATGCTTTCGTGACCGAAACACCGGAAATCGCGCTGGAACGCGCGGGCCAATCCGACGCACGGCATGGCGCGGGCAGCGCCGCCAGCGCAATGGACGGCATCCCCGTCGCAGTAAAGGATCTGTTCTGCACCGAAGGCGTACAGACGACCGCTTCGTCGCATATGCTCGAAGGATTCGTGCCGACCTACGAATCGACCGTGACAGCCAATCTACGCAAGGCCGGCGCGGTCATGCTCGGCAAAACCAATATGGACGAGTTCGCCATGGGCTCGGCCAATATCACCAGCTATTTCGGTCCGGTGAAAAACCCCTGGCGCCTGAATGACGGCAAGGACCGCGTTCCCGGCGGCTCGTCCGGCGGATCGGCCGCCGCAGTTGCGGCGCGCATGGCAATCTGCGCCACCGGTTCCGATACGGGCGGATCGATCCGTCAGCCGGCAGCATTTTGTGGGCTCGTCGGATTGAAGCCAACCTACGGACGCTGTTCGCGCTGGGGCATGGTGGCCTTCGCATCGTCGCTCGATCAGGCCGGTCCAATGACGCGTAGCGTGCGCGACGCTGCAATCATGCTACAATCGATGGCCGGGTTCGATCCGAAGGATTCAACCGTCGTCAACGAACCCTTGCCGAATTTCGAAGCGGCGATGGCCGGTTCGATCAAAGGTCTCAAAGTCGGCATTCCGATCGAATACCGTATCGACGGGATGTCGAGCGAGATCGAGAAGCTGTGGCAGACCGGCATCGACTGGCTGAAGGATGCCGGCGCCGAACCGGTCGAAGTGACTTTGCCGCACACCAAGGATGCGCTCGCGACCTATTATATCGTCGCACCCGCCGAAGCCTCGTCCAATCTCGCGCGTTACGACGGCGTACGGTATGGGCTGCGCGTCTCTGCCGACGATCTGACCGACATGTATGAACAGACCCGTGCCGCCGGTTTCGGCCGCGAGGTCCGCCGCCGCATCCTGATCGGAACCTATGTTCTCAGCGCCGGCTATTACGATGCCTATTACGTGAAGGCGCAAAAGGTCCGCGCCCTGATTGCCCAGGAATTCGCAGAAGCCTTCAAGAAAGCCGATGTCCTGCTCACGCCGACCGCCCCCTTCCCCGCCTTCGCCATCGGCGAGAAGATGGACGATCCGGTTCAGATGTATATCAACGACGTCTTCACGGTGCCTGCCAGCCTCGCCGGGCTTCCCGCCATGTCGGTGCCGGCGGGCCTCAGCGCCGACGGCTTGCCGCTCGGTCTGCATCTGATCGGCAAGCCGTTCGACGAAGCGACCTTGCTGCGCGTCGGCCAGGCGGTCGAACAGGCCGCCAACTTCACCGCTTTGCCGCAGCTGCTCGGGAAGGCTTGACCATGGCCTACTCGATCCAAGGAAAAACCGGCGCTTGGGAGGTCGTGATCGGCCTCGAAGTCCATGCTCAGGTCGTCTCGAAATCGAAATTGTTCTCGGGTGCCGCGACCGAGTTCGGCGCGGAACCCAATACGCAAGTCTCCCTGGTCGATGCGGCCATGCCGGGCATGTTGCCGGTGATCAATGCGCGCTGCGTCGAGCAGGCGGTGCGCACCGGGCTCGGCCTCAATGCGAAAATCAATCTGACCAGCACGTTCGAACGCAAGAACTACTTCTATCCCGACCTGCCCTTTGGCTATCAGATTTCGCAATATCTGCATCCGGTGGTCGGCGAAGGCGTCATGACACTCGACATGCCCGACGGCACGACGCGCGATGTCGGCATCGAGCGGCTGCATCTGGAACAAGATGCCGGCAAATCGCTGCACGACCAGGACCCGAACCGCACCTTCATCGATCTCAATCGTGCGGGCGTGGCGCTGATGGAGATCGTCTCCAAACCCGATCTGCGCAGCCCGGAAGAAGCCGGCGCGTACGTGCGCAAGATGCGCACCATCCTGCGCTATCTCGACACCTGCGACGGCAATATGGAACAAGGTTCGCTACGCTGCGACGTCAATGTGAGCGTGCGCAAGGCGGGCGAAGGATTGCGCACGCGCTGCGAAATCAAGAACGTGAACTCGGTGCGTTTCGTCATGCAGGCGATCGAGATCGAGGCCGAGCGCCAGGTCGAACTGTACGAGTCCGGCGGCTCGGTCATCCAGGAAACCCGTCTCTACGATCCCGATCGCGGCGAGACCCGCCCCATGCGATCCAAGGAAGAAGCGCACGATTATCGCTATTTCCCGGATCCCGATCTTCTGCCACTCGCACTCGACCAGGCCTATGTGGATCGCCTGCGCGCCGCATTGCCGGAACTGCCGGATGCCAAGAAGGCCCGGTTCAGAGTGCTGTATGGCTTGAGCCCAGCTGATGCAACGCAGCTTACGGCCGAGCGCGAGTTGGCAGCCTATTTCGAAACTGTGGCCGAAGGGCGCGATGCTAAAATCGCCGCCAACTGGACCCTGCAGGAATTGACCGCGATGCTGAACAAGCGCGGCCTGACCATCACCGAAAGCCCGGTCTCCGCCCAGCAGCTGGGCGCGCTGATCGGCCTGATTTCCGATAACACCATCTCCGGGCGCATCGCCAAGGATGTGTTCGAGGAAATGGTCGAGACCGGGGGCGATCCGGTCAAAATCGTGGATGCCAAGGGTCTGCGCCAGATCACCGATACCGGCGCCATCGAAGCGGCCGTGGATAAGGTCATCGCCGAAAATCCCGCCCAAGCCGAGCAATATCGCAGCGGCGATCAGAAAGTGACGGGCTGGTTCGTCGGCCAGATCATGAAGGCCACCGGGGGCAAGGCGAACCCCAAGATGGTCAACGAACTGCTCAAGAAAAAGCTCGGCGGCTGATGAGGCGCCTCAAGGCGCATCTGCTGACGTTCCTAATGGCCGTCGTGTTTGGCATGCTCGCCTACGGCGTCATCCATGCCGGGCTCAAGCTTCACCGCAGGCTCGACGCCGACTCGCTCCGCACGCACCCGACAACGAAATAAATCAGCGCGCGGTCACGTGATTGCGGAATTCGATCGGTGAATCGATACCGTGCAACGGCTCGAATCCCGTGCCGGTGCCGCGCACGATGATATCGCCATAATCGAAGATGCGTCCGAGGATCGATTGATCCACGTCCACGCTCTCGATCTTGTCCATATTCATTTCGATCGTGTGGCGACGGATGAAGCCCCGTTTGAACACGATGCGACGATCGGTGATCGCGAGTTCGGTCGTCCAACGCCGAAACCAGGCGCCGATGAGAAAATAGACCGCCACCGCCAGGATCGCGGCGGCGGCCCCCATCGGCCAGGGCTCGGGCGCCACACGGTCGCCAAATAAATAAGCGGCAGCGGCGAGGCAGATGAACAGCAGCCCCGGCACGTAAACGATCCAGTGGATCCGACTTTGATGCTGGACCGTTTCGCCGGGTTGCAGAACCTTCGCGAGGTAGCTCATAGCGCCCCTTACATCTTCAACAGGCGCTTGGCATTGCCGCTATAGACCTTGTCCTTGTCTTCGGTCGAGATGGCGAGGTGTTTCATCCAATCCATGCCCGGCTGATTTTCGACATAGGGGTAATCGACCGAGAACAGAATCCGATCGGCGCCGAGTTCCATCATGCTGCACAGCATCGCGGCATCGGAAAAGTTGCCGCTGGTCGTGATCCAAAAATGCTCGCGGAATGTTTCGCGGAAATTGAGCGCCTTGCCGCCGGGACGCGACAAAGCATGGTCGATGCGCCACAGAAGGAAGGGCAATCCTTCGCCGAGATGGCCGAGGATGATCTTCAGTTTCGGATATTTGTCGAAAACGCCCGACAGAACGAGCCTTATGCCCTGCGTCGCGGTTTCGACCGTGAAGCCCCAGGCCGCATTGGTGAGACCTGGAAAATCCTTGAGGTAATCCTTGAGGTAAGCGTCGATGAAGGCCGGATGCGGCACCGCCGGATGCATATAGATCGGCACGTCGAGCGCCTGGGCCCGTTCGAAAATCGGCCAGAATTCCGGCAGATCGAGGAATTTCTGCCCATTCGAGAGGCCATGAATCATCGCCCCCTTGAACCCGTACTTTGTAACTGTGCGTTCCAATTCGTCAGCTGCGGCCTTTGGATTGGCAGTCGGCAGGGCTGCAAAGCCCTGGAACCGGGTCGGGTGGCGGCGCACGATCTCGTTCAGGCGATCATTGGCGCCTTTGGCGATCTCGGGACCGGACTCCGCATCGAAGCGTTGAGCCGAGGGCGCGCCATGCGAGAGCACCTGTACATCGATGCCGGCAGAATCCATTTCTTTCAGCCGCACGTCGTAATAGTCGTAAAGCTTGTCGCGGATGAGCGGCGGGCCCGCCCCTTCGCCGGTGGCCCACTTCGAGGCCATTTCCTTGTCCCAATAATGTTCTTCGATTGCGATGACGTATGGTTTTTTCTGATCCGACACGATGGCCTCCCCTAGAAATGGCTTGATTGGGTGCAACTGTAGCAGCGCGATTCTGCTATGTCAGCCACGCCTCACATGACAACGGCGAAGTAATCGAAGATCGAATAATCGGGATCCATGAATCTCTGGCCGCGAGCGAAGATCACCGTGCGCGTCAACCATTCGTGCGGGCCGACCGGCGCATCGAAGCGGGGCGTGGTCGCGAAATAGGTCGAAGGATAGACGACGAAACCACGGCGCTCGCGTTCGGCCAGACTCACAGGCTTTCCGTCTTCTAGGCGGCCATACAAGTAACCCGTGTTGTGTATGTAAATGTGCGCTCCGTCGTCGGCTTCAATCATATAATGAGCTTCCAGTTCGAGAACCCCGTCCGGACGGCCGCGCGCATAGTCGCCCCCACTATAGGGTATGACCCTGCCGTTAAGACGTGGCCCCACGACCGTTCCGGCCACCGGAGGCACCCAGGTACGCGTTCCTTGCGGAGTAGCCGGTAAAAGCGTTACACGCTCCTTGAAATCGATGCGGATTTGAAAGACGAACTCGATATCCGGCAATGCTGGTTGAATTGGCAGTGTCACGTCCCCATTCCCCACGATGTCAACCGAACTAATACTTCGTATTCTAACTAAATTTGCTACCCAATACCCACAGGGTCCGTCTAAACTCCGCCCAACGCACAACAAAAATGGTTGCTCCATGGAAGGTTTTTCGTCTGAAGCGTCCTTTATGCTTAATGCAGCAGGGCAAGCTTTCATAATTATGATGGATCCGACCCGCCTTGCCTTTTTGGGCATGGGGGCTTTCTTCGGTCTGATCCTGGGCATCCTTCCGGGCGTAGGCGGTCTCGCCGGCACGGCGATGCTCCTGCCCTTCACTTTCGATATGGACCCATATACGGCCTTCGCCTTCCTGTTGGGTCTGGGCGCCACCACCGCGACCGGCGATCCGATCCCCGCGATCCTGTTCGGTGTGCCGGGAGGAGCCGCCTCGGCGGCGACCGTGCTCGACGGCTATCCCATGGCCAAACGCGGCGAAGCCGGACGCGCCCTGTCGGCAGCCTACATGTCGTCATTGATGGGCGGAATATTCGGCGCGATTCTGCTGGCCGTCTCCATTCCTATTTTGCGACCGGTCATGCTGTATTTGGGATCGCCGGAACTACTCGCGTTCTCGATCTTCGGCATATCGATGGTCGCGGTCCTGTCAGGCAAAGCGCCGCTCCGCGGCGTCGCCGCTGCCTGTTTCGGCATCATGCTGGCGATGATCGGGGCCGATCCGCAAACCGGCACCCTGCGCTGGACCTTCGGGACGCTCTATTTGTGGGACGGATTGCCGCTTCTGCCTCTTATCCTCGGTCTCTTCGCACTGCCCGAGATGTGCGACCTGATGATTTCCAAATTGGCGATTTCCGCCAAGGCCGGGAAAATCAACGTTTATAAAGGCCAATGGCAAGGCGTGAAGGATTGCTTCCGCCATTGGTGGCTAATCCTGCGCTGTTCGTGGATCGGCGGCGGTATCGGCTCGATCCCCGGCATCAGCGCGTCTGTGGTAGACTGGCTGGCATATGGCCATGCGCTTCGCACCGAAAAGGGCGCCGCGCAAACGTTCGGCAAGGGCGACGTTCGCGGCGTCATCGCGTCGGAAAGCTCGAACAACGCGAAGGAAGGTGGCGCGCTCGTCCCGACGATCGCCTTCGGCGTTCCGGGCAGCGCCTCGATGGCGATTCTGCTCGGTGCCTTCCTGATCCATGGCCTCGTTCCCGGCCCGGACATGCTGCACAAGAACCTCAACGTCACCTATTCGATGGTATGGTCGGTGGCATTGGCAAATCTATTGGGCGCGGGCATGTGCTATGCGTTCAGCCCGCAATTCGCGCGTGTTGCATTGCTGCGTTACACGCTCATCTGCCCCGCAGTTCTGGGCATTATCTATATCGGCGCCTTCGAAGCCTCGCGCAATTGGGGTGATCTCTACGCCCTTCTGGCGTTCGGCCTCATCGGCTGGATCATGAAACAGTTCAAATGGCCGCGGCCGCCGCTGATTCTCGGGCTCGTGCTGGGTGATATCATCGAGCGCTATATGTTCATCTCGGTCGGCCGTTATGGTCTCGATTGGATGACGCGCCCGGTAGTCATGGTGCTGTTCGCACTGGCGATCTACGGGCTCATGCGACCGCTGATACAGGACTACAAAACGCAAGGCGGCGTCCGCGGAATCCTCGCCAGCTACGGACCTGCTCGGTTCGAATGGGGGCAGTTGTTCACAGGGTTCTACCTGGTGGTCGTCGCCACCATGGTCGCGGTGGCCTTATCCTGGCGCTTCAATGCCAAGATCGTTCCGTTGGTGGTGGGAACCGTCGCCCTGACGGCGATCACCTTCAGCCTGATCAATCAGGTGTTTCGCCGGCCCGCGGTGCCGAACGCGGACGGCACCAGTAACGAGGACCAGACCCGAATCCATATGGATCTGGAATCCGATACGGCACATCTGTCGACCAAAACGATCATAAGCCGCGCAGCGCTGTTCTTCGGCTATTTGATCGGCTTTATGGCCGGGACATATTTGATCGGTCTTATCCCGACTTTGTTTGTCTTCGTCATCATCTTCATGCGGGCGGAAGCGAAGGAAAGTTGGACCCTGGTGCTGACCTATGCGGTCTGTTTGGTGGTTTTTGTGACCATCGTGTTCGACCGGATCATGTCGATCCCGTGGCCACAGACGTTGCTGGGCCAGCTGATCCCGGCACTCAAATTCATACCCTCGGTCTAAAACCGCTCTAGAATATCTCGGCGCGGAGGAATTAGGTCTACCAATCCTCCGCGCCATTTACTAAAAGAATGGCTCTGCGGAGCGGTGGCCGAGAGGCTGAAGGCGGCGGTTTGCTAAACCGTTATACGTTCAAAAGGCGTATCGAGGGTTCGAATCCCTCCCGCTCCGCCAGATACCTGAAATAATACAATAAAATCAATATATTAAAATTATAATATACTCTTGCCCATGTTCCTGCCCATGTTTGAATATCGGCATCAGCGACTAATGGCCAAATAGTTCTAGCGAATAGATTTCGCTTGGGTTGCCTTTCTAACGAACAGGTCTCCTCGCAACGAAACTGCCGAGTTGGATGTATGTATCGCCCGCGCGTAAGCACATCAGTCATGCGCTGTGCGAACTTTTTTGCCCAAAAGCGTGAAAACAGTCTCGGCATGACGATCCGCCGCTGCATTGGGGCGGGCGGCATATAGAGATCGGCATCGCCGGTGAACATCAAGGTCGGAACCTGGATCGTCTCGATCCGCTCCCAACTCAATTGAATGGCGTTGGGCTGGCGGATACGGGGGCCGCTCAGCGAATCATGTTCGAGCGCTTCCCACCGCGCCACGCCATCCGGGTCGGCCGCGCGATAGGACGGCTCGAGTTCGCGGAAGGAGGCCGGGATGCGGATGAATCCGGGCGGCGCCACGCGCGCGATGGTGTCGCGGAACACCGGGTCTTGCACACCGCCTTGGGTCGAGGCGAGGATCAGGCTGCGCAGACGGCCGGGATAAGACACCGCGTGCCGGGGCCTGCGGTGGCCGCTGCTTGGTCGAAACGCCGCCTACTTCCATACGAACTCGTGAATGCCGAGGATGTCCATCTCGCGCACCTCGTCGGGCCGATCGAGCCGGAGCTCCTTGGTATGGGTATAGACAAATCGGTTGGGCAACATCGCAAAGGCGTAGGACTTGCCGGTCACTTGGTCGAAGACCCTGGCGACGGCTTTGCGCCGTTCGGCATCGTCCATCATCGGCAAGGTGTCCTCGCCCATCTTGTTCATCACCGGGTCGTCGTAATCCTTGGTCAGGAAATGACGCCCGATATTCGCCGACACCTCGAACTGGTTGCCGCCGCTCCAGCTGTAGTAGCTCATCTCGATCTTGTTTTCCTTGAGCATCTGCACACGCTGGGCGATCTGATGCGGGCTCACGGTCGCGCGGATGCCGACCGCGCGCAGCATGCCCGACAAGGCGGTGGCGGGCTGGAGATAGCGCGGGAAGGTGCTGATGACCACATCGAAGCCGTCGGCATAGCCCGCTTCGGCAAGCAGATTCTTGGCGCCCGCCGGGTCGTAGGCCGGCACCAATTTGGTGTAGCCGCAGCCGAGCTGTTCCTTCATGCACAAAGCCTCGACGGGCTCGACGCCCTTGGCGAACCCGGCATAGGTCACCTTCACCAACGCCGCGCGGTCGATCGCCTTGGCGATGGCAGTGCGCACGCGCGGATCGGCGAGCGCCTTGTTGGTCACCTGGCCGGTGGAGGGAAAGGCGACGAAAGTATAGCCGGTCGCGGGCGGCGACAGCGTGACGTCGAACTTACCGCTCTTTTGCATATCCTCGGCCTGGTCGCCGGACAGGTTGGGGGCGATGTCCACCTTGTCGGTCAAGAGGGCGGCGACGAGCGTGCCCGGATCAGGCATCGGTTCGGCGATGACGCGGCCGATCGCGGTGGGGAGCTTGTCCGAGCCCGGCATGTAATTCGCGTTGCGCTCGGCGACGACGCCGGCGTTCTTGTCCATCTTGAGGATGCGGTAGAGACCGGTGCCGACCGGACGCGCGCCGAAATCCTGTTTGTTGTCGAGCCGTCCATGGACATGCTCGGGATAGATATTGGTGCCGCTCGCCAGCGTCGCCATGCCGGTCGGCACAGGCGTCTTGGCGGTGATGCGGACCTTGTATTGGCCGAGCTTCTCGACCGACTTGATCCAGTCCCATTCGGCCTTGTAGCGGAAGCTGGTCTTGGGATCGATCAGCCATCCGATCGTATAAACGACATCGTCAGCATCGAAGGCTTGGCCGTCGTGCCATTTGACGTCGTCGCGCAGCTCGAATTCGTAAGTATCGAGCGTGGGTTGGCTCCAGGACTTGGCGAGCCCAGGGACGAACTTTCCCGTCGTCGGATTGAATTCGATAAGGCCGTCGTAAGCCGAACGGAACACCTTGTGGAACCAGCCGGACGTCAAATATCCGTCGAGGATCGATTCAACTTCGATCAGCGGAAAACGCATGGTGTCTTTCGATTTTTGCGCCTGCGCGGGTGCCGCGAAAATAAGCGCCGCCGCCGCGAGCGCAAGACCATAGGAAAATGTTTTGGACATGACGTTCCTCCCATCCATCTGGCTTGCCGCCGGGATTCTTTAAGTTGAGTAACGATCTACCCAGGAATCAATAGGATATGAGGAGCATGGCTGCCAAGCAGAATAGACTCCGACTGGATTCTGAGCGCGCGGCCCGTGGAGTGCGGTGAGAAGGATATCAACCCCGAGGGTTTAGAGCTCGACGTCGAGCTCCTCGATCTCCTCGGGTTCCTTTTTCGCCGCCTCGATCCATTGCGCGTAAGCCTCCGGCCAGTACCGCCTTCCCTGCTCACATGATTTCGACGAGTCTGAGCCGATCGTTGGGGTTGATGGGAGTGGGAAGTGTCCACAAAGCTGATTATGGACACAAATTCGACTGGTCGGCGGCGTAATCGGTCTTGGCCTGATGCGCTGAAGCGGGAGATCGTGGCGGCGTCATACGCGGCGGGGTCCTCGGTTTCGCAGGTTGCGCGACGTTACGACGTTAACGCCAACCAGGTATTCGATTGGCGGAAGCTCTATCGCGACGACCCGCGTGTGTCGGCCTCGCCGGTGGTTTCTGGATTGGTCCCGGTGGTGGTCACGGCGGAGCCGGATGCCGCCCCCACGCAGCCATCGGCGGAGACGATCGCGATCGAGCTTGCGGGCAAGTACCGTGTCCGCGTCGGCGGCGGGTTCGATGCGCAAGCTCTGCGGCGCGTGCTCGACGTACTGGAGCGGCGATGATCGCGGTTCCCTCGGGCATGCGGATCTGGCTTGCGGTTGGACGAACGGATATGCGGCGCGGCATGAATGGCCTGGCGCTTCAGGTCCAGGAGGCGCTGCGGCGCGATCCCCACGCGGGCGATCTGTTTGTCTTTCGCGGCGCTCGGGGCGATCTGATCAAGATCATCTGGCATGACGGTCTGGGCATGTCGCTCTACGCCAAGCGGCTGGAGAAGGGGCGTTTCATCTGGCCCTCGCCGGCCGATGGCGTGGTGGGAATATCGGCCTCGCAATTGGCCTACATGCTCGACGGGATCGATTGGCGTAACCCGCGCCATACGTTCCTGTGCGCGCGGGATAAGCGCGGCCGCTGTATTTTTTTAGAGTCAAAGGCGCGGATTTGTGATTCTATCGGGGCATGGGTTCTGGGCCTCTCACCGTTCCTGACGACATCGAAGCGCTGAAGGCGGCGCTGATCGTCGAAGCGGCCCGGGCCGCCCACGTCGAAGCGGAACTCACGGTGGCCTGGGCCAAGGCCTCCGACGACCAAGCCCTGATCGCACATCAGAAGTTGCACATCGCGAAGCTGACGCGCCAGCTTTATGGCTCGCGCTCGGAACGCAGCTCGCGGTTGGTGGATCAGATCGAGTTGCGCTTCGAGGAGCTGGAGAGTTCTGCCACCGCCGACGAGATCGCCGCCGAGAGGGCGGTGGCCAAGACCACGACGGTGGCGTCCTTCACCCGCAATCGTCCGGCGCGCAAGCCCTTCCCCGATCATCTGCCGCGCGAGCGGGTGATCGTGCCGAGCCCGACCTCTTGCCAGTGCTGTGGCCGCGGGCGGCTTCGCAAGCTCGGCGAGGACGTCACCGAGACGCTGGAATCGATCCCGCGCCAATGGAAAGTGATCCAGCATGTCCGCGAGAAGTTTAGCTGCCGGGACTGCGAGAAGATCAGCCAGGCCCCGGCGCCGTTCCATGTGGTTGCCCGAGGCTGGGCCGGCCCCAGCCTGCTGGCGATGATCCTGTTCGAGAAGTTCGGGCAGCATCAGCCGCTCAACCGCCAGGCCGAACGCTACGCCAAGGAGGGCGTTCCACTCAGCCTGTCGACCCTGGCCGACCAGGTCGGGGCCGGCTGCGCGGCGCTCGAACCGCTGCTGCGGCGTCTGGAAGCGCACGTCTTCGCGGCCGAACGCCTGCACGGCGACGACACTACCGTTCCGGTTCTGGCCAAGGGCAAGACCGACACCGGACGATGTTGGGTTTATGTGCGCGACGATCGCCCGTTCGGCGGTCCGGTACCGCCGGCGGCGATGTTTTACTACTCGCGCGATCGAACCGGCGAACATCCCCGGGCGCATCTGGCCGACTATGCCGGTATCCTCCAGGCCGATGCCTATGGCGGATACACAAAGCTTTACGAAGCCGATCGCAAGCCGGGCGCGATCCTGCAAGCCGCCTGCTGGGCGCATGCGCGCCGGCCATTCTTCGCCATGGCGGACCTGGCTGAGAATACTCGTCGCGCGGCGCGGGGCCAGACGCCGGGCGCGATCTCGCCGCTCGCCCTCGAGGCGGTCCGGCGCATCGATGCTCTGTTCGAGATCGAACGCTCGATCAGCGGCCAGAGTGCCGAGCAGCGCCGGATCGTCCGGCAGGAACTCAGCGCCCCTTTGGTCGACGATCTGGAAAGCTGGATGCGCGAGCAACGCGCCAAGCTCGCGCGCGGTAACGATCTGGCCAAGGCGATGGACTACATGCTCAAACGCTGGGCCGCGTTCTCCCGGTTCCTCGACGATGGGCGTATCTGCCTGTCCAACAACGCCGCCGAGCGGGCGCTACGCGGCATCGCCTTGGGCAGGAAGTCTTGGCTGTTCGCCGGTTCCGACCGCGGTGGACAACGCGCCGCTGCCATGTACAGCCTCATCGTCACAGCCAAGATGAATGACGTCGATCCCCAAGCCTGGCTGGCCGACGTCCTCGCACGCATCGCCGAGCACCCGGTCCGCGCGCTCGATGAACTCCTGCCGTGGAACTGGCGCCCGAAAACGGACCTTCCGATGAGCGCCGCCGCCTGATCACGATCGGCCTGCGGCCTTCGCCGGATGGATAC
>CAMDWJ010000025.1 GCA_945877815.1 Caenispirillum bisanense | reverse complement strand
TGAGGGCCTCAATGCCATCTTCAAGGCGGCAAGGGCTCGCGCCCGCGGTTACCGGAAAACCGCCACATTCATAACCGTCATCTACCTAATAGCCGCTCCGCTGCCCGAGATCCTCAAATCCACTTGAAACGTCGAGGAGCCATTAAACTAAGGAGTATTCTCGTGAACGTACAAAAACATCTTTTCGCGCTCGGCCTTGCGGCCGTGATGGCGAGCCCGGCAATGGCCGCCGACGATATCATGCCGCCGGTCGCCGATAGCCCGTTCTCGATCACCGGCAACGCTGCGCTGACCACGGAATACTTCTTCCGCGGCGTCTCTCAGTCGAACGATTCGCCGGCAGTCTCGGCTGGCTTGAACGCGAATTACAAGTTTAGCGACATGATCACCGCGACTGCGGGCGTCTGGTCATCGAGCATCGACAACGGCACCGGTAACGGCAATGTCGAAGTCGACTACATCCTAGGCGTGGCCTTCGTCCCGTCGGCGCTGCCTGACTTGACCCTTAACGCGGGTTCGACTTGGTACACCTATCCGGGTTCCAACAATGGCACTAACAATGCCAACGCCAATGAGCCGGATTTCTGGGAAGCTTCGGTCGGCGCTGCCTACAATTGGGGCCTCTTCTCCACCGCCGTCATGTATGCATATTCGCCGGACTTCAACTTGAACTCGGGCACCGGGAAATACATCAACGGTAAGGTCGTCGTTCCGGTTCCTTTCGTCGATCTGAGCGCCGCCATCGGCAAACAGTACGTCGAGAAGAACGCGACTTGGGGTAACAAGGATATTGTCGATTATAAGTTCGCCGCTGCCGCGAAGGTCTATGGCCTCGATCTGGAGCTTGCCTATATCGATACCAACACAGATCGCGCTTTCCCGTCGGGAGTCACGCAGGCATCCGATGGCACTTTCGTCTTCACGGTTACCAAGAACTTCTGATTTTGTTGAAACCGCCGCCGGGTGAACTCCGGCGGCGGTCAACTTGCTGCAAGTTTCTGCGTCCTATAAGGTCCGCGACTAATAAGTCCGGGCCTTTTTTCATGAATGTTCAGCCATGATTGTCGTCACCGGAGCCGCCGGTTTTATCGGCTCGAATCTATTGGCGGCCCTGGAAGCCAAGGGTGCTAAGGACATCGTCGCGTGCGACGTGCTCGGTTCGGACGAAAAATGGCGCAATATCGCCAAGCGCGAGCTTGCCCACATCGTCGTTCCCGGCGCCTTGCTCGACTTCCTGCGCGCGAATCGCAGTGCGATCGAAGGCGTCTTCCACCTCGGTGCCATATCATCGACCACGGAAACGGACGCAGATCTGGTGATCGAGCAGAATTTCCGCTTCTCGCTCGCCTTGTGGGACTGGTGCGCCGATGCGGGCGTTCCGTTCATCTATGCCTCGTCCGCGGCAACCTATGGCGACGGAGCCCAGGGTTTCGACGATACCGATACCCCTGACGCATTGGCGCGTCTGTGCCCCCTCAATGCCTACGGGTGGTCCAAGCATCTGTTCGACCGTCGGGTGGCGCGGCTCGTCGCGAACGGCGCGGTTACGCCGCCGCATTGGGCGGGCCTTAAATTCTTCAATGTCTATGGGCCGAACGAGCAACATAAGGGCGCGCAGCGCAGCGTGGTGCCGCAGATTTACGAACAAGTCGCCAAAACCAAAAAAGCCCGCCTGTTCAAATCGCATCACCCGGATTATCCCGATGGCGGGCAAAAACGAGATTTCATCTGGGTTGGCGATTGCGTCGATGTCATGCTGTGGCTCGCCGACCAGCCGCACGTCAACGGCATCTTCAATTGCGGCACCGGCGCGGCTCGCACGTTTCTCGATCTTGCGAACGCAGTGATCGCCGAAATCGCGCACCCCGCTGATATCGAATTCGTGCCGACGCCGGAAAACATCCGCGACAAATATCAATATTTCACCGAGGCCCGCATGGATCGGCTCCGCGCGGCGGGCTATACGCGCCCCTTCACCTCGCTGGAGGAGGGCGTCGCCCATTACATGCGCAACCACCTTTTGGCGGCCGATCCTTACGTCTGATCAGGTGAGCTGACCGGGCCGTCCGCCGAAATTGTAACGTTCGATCGCGATGCGCTCGAACAGGCCGTTTTTATTGAACGGCTCCTCGGCCACGAAGGCCTCGATCGCGGCCCGGTCGGGAAGCGAGATCAGATTGGCGCTGCCGGTCCAGGTTGCGCCGTCGTCGGCCAGGACCCCGCCCCGCACGATGAAATGTTCGCCGTCGTAGGGTTTGAAGTAGGCCTGGTGGGCGGCGAACAGCTCGTTGCGTTTATCGTTGGTGCCGGGTTTGCCCCACCCACGAATATACCAACAGACCTGGCCATCCTTGCGCGCGAAATCGCGTTGGCGGCGCGCCAGCGGATTTGACCACCGTGCGATCTCGACGCTCTGGAAAACACCGGCCTTGTTGAGGGGTTCGTTGGCAAGGAAGGATTCGACCGCGTCACGATTCGGAAAATCAACAAAGATGACGCTCGCCTTGAAGATGTTGTCGTCGTCTTCGAAGGTCGCACCCCGCGCGATAAAATGATCGGCATGATTCTCGAAATATTTCCAATGGGCGTCGCGCAAGGCGCTGTTGCGCCGACTCACAGGATAGTCGGACAGGCGCACATGAAACAGCATCACTTCCCTCCGAGGAAATCCTTGATCCAGCGGCGGTAGTCGACATCGCGTGTCACCAATTTCATCAGCTCGGCCGAAGCGCCGCCCTTAATGTCGGCGGGATGCTGCCCATCGTAGAGCGCCTTCATGGTGGTCTGGAGGGCCTGCACCGAGGCGGCAAACGGCAAATGGCCCTGCAGAACGATTCGGACGTGGCGCTGAGCGAGATAGGGGCTATCGCCCAATTCATCTCCGCCGCCACCGAGAAACAAGGGGATATCGACGGCGGCAGCGATGGCGTCCAGTTCGGCACGCGTGCGCAAGCCAACGAGGAAAACCGCATCCACGCCGCAGGCGGCATAAGCCTTGGCACGCGCGATCGTATCGTCGAGGCCGCTGACCATCGGGGCGCTGGTGCGCCCGGCGACGATCAGTGCCGGATCGCTGCGCCCGGCGAGCGCGGCCTTCATCTTGCCGATACCTTCCTCGATTGAGATCAGGCGCGTTGCCCCGCCCTGAGGCAGCGGCAGATCGGTATCCTCGATGGTGAGCGCCGCGACGCCCGCGTTCTCAAGCTCCTCGACAGTGCGTTTCACATTGAGTGCGTTGCCGTAGCCGTGATCGGCATCGACGAGCAGCGGGATCGACGATGCGCGTCCAATGCGGCGCGTCTGGTCGGCGAATTCGCTGAGCGTGAGGACGATCAGATCGGGCGCGCCAAGCACCGTCATCGAGGCGACGGAGCCCGCCATCATGGCGGTCTCGAAGCCGATATCCTCGGCAATGCGAGCCGAGATCGGATCGAAGACGGAAGCCGGCGCGACGCATCGCGTGCCGTCGAGTATGGCGCGAAAGCGCAGACGGCGCTCGGTATGGGTCATCATCGTCATTTGTGGGCGGCCTCCCGGGCGTCGCGTCGCGCGGTGTACTCGAACGCGTCGGAGATTTTCCGCATGCGCGCTTCGACGAGATGGCGGTCCTTTGCATCGGTGAGGATATGGAGCTGGTTTTCTTCGATCCCGGTTGCGACATATTCGCCGACTAGATCGGGTTCCTTGCCGTTGATGGCACCCACCAACAGCGGATCGTCCGGTCGTCGGTTGGCCCGAAGCGGGCCGCCGAAACGGTCAGGCCGGTTGCGGCCCGAATGGGGCATCTGGGTTTTGACGAAGGCCGGGCACAAAACGCTGACCCCGATGCCCAGCGGTGCCATGTCGGAGGCAAGCGCCTCCGACATCCCGATCAGCGCGAATTTGGTGGTCGAATAGATTCCCTGTCCCCGGTCCGGGGAATAGCGTAGCCCTGACAACGAACTCGTATTGACGATATGCCCGCCCTCGCCGTGGCTTTTGATCAGCGGCACGAACGCCAGAAGGCCGTTGATGGCGCCGTACATATTGACGCCGAGCACCCAATCCCAATCCGTCCCCGTAGCCTCGTCGAGGCGCACGCTACGCCCGACGCCGGCATTGTTGCACAGCACATGCACCTTGCCGAAGGCCTCAATCGTTTTATCGGCCGCGCGCCGCACCGCTTCGCGATCCGATACGTCGAGCGGAATAGCGATCACCTCGGCCTGGCGTTGTTCCAAATCCTTGCGCGCCGCTTCGAGCGCCTCTTTTTCAATGTCGGCCAGGACGATCTTCATGCCGCGTCGGGCCAGCGCGTGGGCGATTCCGAGCCCGATGCCGGAAGCGGCTCCGGTGATAAAGGCGACCTTGCCGAACAGCTCTTTCATTATTTTGCCTCCCGTTGAGGCCATCCTGCCCGACGCGACCGTGCGATTCACGATTTTTTTGGCCGTTCCTTTGTGACAGGATGCGCGCGCATGATATTCGCCCTGCCGTTCCCCATGATTGATCCGGTTCTCGTCGAGATCGGCCCGCTTGCCATTCGCTGGTACGCGCTGGCCTACATCGTCGGGCTGCTGCTCGGCTGGCGCTATATGCGTGCCTTTGTGTCCAAGCCGCCCAAGGCCATGAGCGCACAGGACGTCGACGACTTTTTCGTCTGGGCGACGCTGGGTGTTATCCTCGGCGGCCGTATTGGCTACGTACTGTTCTATAATTTCAACGTCTATAGCCACGACCCGTTGGCGATCTTCCGGGTCTGGGAAGGCGGGATGGCGTTTCACGGCGGACTCGCTGGCGTGATCATCGCCTTGTGGCTGTTCGCGCGCAGCCGCGGTTTGAACTTCATCGCCATCGGCGATGCGATCGCGGGCGCGGCTCCGATCGGCTTGTTCCTCGGCCGTCTAGCCAATTTCATCAATGCCGAACTCTATGGAAGGGTGACTGACGTTCCCTGGGCCTTCGTGTTTCCGCGCGGCGGTCCCTTGCCGCGTCATCCGAGCCAACTCTACGAGGCCGCTCTCGAAGGTGTCGTGTTGTTCATCGTCCTGTGGCTGATGTCGCGCAGCGATGCCATCCGTGCCAGAACCGGCACCCTGAGCGGTGTCTTCCTGATCGGATATGCGCTGTCGCGCGTGATCGTCGAAACGGTGCGCGAGCCCGACGTCCAGGTCGGCTACTTGATGGGCGGGATGACGATGGGCCAACTGCTGTCCCTGCCCCTCTTGCTACTTGGCGTCTATCTCGTGGTGCGGCGCCCCCGCGCGTGACGCCGCTACTCGCGCATCTCATCCACCGTATCGCGACCGAAGGCCCGATCGGCGTCGATACCTATATGGGCGAGGCTCTCGGCCATCCCGAACTCGGCTACTACATGTCGGGCGATCCCCTGGGTCGTTCCGGCGATTTCGTGACGGCGCCCGAGGTGAGCCAGATGTTCGGCGAATTGGTTGGGCTGTGGTGCGCGCTGGCCTGGACTCAGATGGGCTCGCCTGCGCGCGTCAATCTGGTCGAGCTTGGGCCGGGGCGCGGCACCCTGATGGCCGATGCGCTGCGCGCGGTGGCGGGAGTCGATGGCTTCCTTGCGGCACTCGATGTGCATCTGGTGGAAACCAGCCCGTCGTTGACTCGGCGCCAGCGCCGCAATCTTTCGACCGTCGGGTGTCCCATCTCGTGGCATGCGAGCCTCGCCGATCTGCCGCCCGGGCCTCTGCTCGTCATCGCCAACGAGTTCCTGGATGCGCTGCCGATCCAACAATTCGTGCGAACCGCGACCGGATGGGCGGAGCGGCGAATCGGTGCCGCAGACGGACTCCTGATCTGGGTGGAGGTGCCGTGCGTGGCGGGGCCGTCGATTCCGGCTCCGGCCGGCGGCATCGTCGAAGTTTCGCCGATTCGCGAGGCAGCCGTAGCCGAGGTGGCGGGGCGCATCGCTAAAACTGGCGGGGCGGCTCTATTCATCGATTATGGCCACGCGGCGAGCGCGGCCGGGGATACGTTGCAGGCTGTGAAGGAGCATCGCTACCACGATGTGCTGGCCGATCCGGGCGATGCCGATGTGACCTCGCATGTCGATTTCGCCGCCGTGGCGCGGGCGGCGCGTGGCGCCGGTGCGCAGGCCCACGGCACAGTGTCTCAAGGTGCTTTTTTGCGGGCACTCGGCATCGAGGCGCGCGCCCGTATCCTGGCGCGCGGCAAAAGCCCCCGTGAGGCGGGCGAGGTCCTGGGCGGCATGAACCGCCTGATCGGCGAGCGGGAAATGGGCGAACTGTTCAAGGTGCTTGCGATCACCCGGAATGGCGACCCAACGCCAGAAGGATTCGGTGGATAACTTGCACAGGCGGGGTGCGCGTAAGCCCCGAATCGCATAGACAAAAGGCGATGCCTTCTCCACAGCCCATCACTGTCGATATCCTCGCGGCACCCGGCGTGCAGCATGGATTTTTCACGCGGGCGGGCGGCGTTAGCATCGGCGCATTCACGTCGCTGAATTGCGGATTCGGATCCGGCGACGATCCCGACCACGTCGCCGAAAACCGCCGACGCGCGGCGGGCGAAATATTGGGCATGCCCGGGCAGTTGGTGACGGCCTATCAAAAACATACCGCCGAGGCGCTGGTCGTGCGCGAGGCTTGGTCGCCGGAAAATGCCCCCGTGGGCGACGGTCTGGTGACGGATCGCCCCGGCTTGGCGCTCGGTATCCTAACCGCCGATTGCGCGCCCGTTCTGCTGGCCGATTCAAATGCGGGCGTCATCGGCGCGGCGCATGCCGGCTGGCGCGGCGCCTTCGACGGTGTGGTCGAGGCGACCCTGGCGCGAATGCTCGAACTGGGTGCCCGGCTCGACCGCGTCGCGGCCGTCGTCGGACCGTGCATTGGCAAGGACTCATACGAAGTCGGACCCGAATTCAAGGCGCGCTTCGTTGCGACGGATGCGGCGGATGCGGATCTGTTCACGCCTTCGCCGCGCGAGGGCCATGCCATGTTCGATCTGGCGTCGTACGTTGCCCGGCGTCTGACCAAGGCAGGGGTCGCGCGGGTCGCGCAATCGGGCGGCGATACCTGTGCGGACGATGCGCTCTTTTTCAGCTATCGCCGCATGACGCTGGCCGGCGAACGCGCCTATGGGCGCGGCCTATCCGTGATTGCGCTCGGCATATGAAATTTGCAGCCGCTTTTTTACTGATGTGCGCAGGCTTTGTTCTGGCGGCCTGCGAGTTGCCGCGTCCTTTCGCACATCAAGGACCGGTTTTCGAAAATAACCTCATCCAACTGCCGACTGGAGACGGCGTGCGTGTGGTGGTGGCCGACGGCCTCGCCCCTGAGATCGCGGGCCCGCTGCGCCAGGCCGCGATCAAGGCCCTGTCGGATGCCGGCATTCCGGCTTCGGGCGAGGCGACTTTGATGCGCGGCTACGTGCTGACCGGTGCCGTGCAGATCGAAGAGCCGGAGAGCGGCCGGCCTGAAGCTGCCCGCTTCGTGTGGCAATTGACCGGGCGCGACGGATTGGCGTTGGGGGCGTTCGACAAGGAAATTTCGGGACCGAGCATCGGCTGGCTGGGGCGCGATCCGGCGATGTTCGAACTGGTCGCGCGCGATGCCAGCGTCCAGGTGGCGTCGTTGCTGCGCGACCGCGGGGCCCAGCGACAGGGCACTGTCGACGGGGTCACCGAGGCCGCCATTCAGGCCGAGGAGCCGACGTTCTATTTTAAGGGGGTCAACGGGGCGCCCGGCGACGGTAATGCGTCTCTTTCACGCGCGATGGCCTCGGCCCTGAAGCGCTCCGGCGCCCCGATGGCCGAATCTGCGGACAAGGCGACGCATATATTAGCAGGCACGGTTGAAGCCGAGGCGCGCGATCCGCTCGTCAGCGTGGTTAGCATCGTCTGGCAGGTGAGTGCCCGCGACGGCAAGGATGTCGGCAAGATTTCCCAAAGGAACCCCGTGAAAACGGCGCTGATCCAAGACCACTGGGGCGAATTGGCGCATATTGTCGCGGGTGCCGCGGTGGACGGGATTCTCGATACCTTCGCCAATGTCGGCACGCCACCGCCGGATGCGGGCCGCAAGCTGGCCCTGCCCAAATAGTGCGCCGTCACCGGATATTGAATTGCACCGGAAATTGCGTAGGCCAAGCGTTTACAGGCTCGCACTCGGCTGATACATACTCCGCGACCTTCGCGGTCGGGGGATTGTCTGATGACGCGAAGATCCAATCACGGGGCCGTGGATGAAAGTCCTTACCTGCAACAGTAACCGCCCGATCGCGGAAGCGATTTCGGCCTATCTTAATTTGCCTCTGACGCGCGCCAGCATCCGACGGTTTTCGGATCTCGAAGTGTTTGTCGAAATTCAGGAAAACGTGCGCGGCGAGGATGTCTTCGTCATCCAGTCGACCTCGTACCCCGCCAACGACAACTTGATGGAACTGCTGGTCACCTTGGACGCGCTCAAGCGCGGCTCGGCCCGGCGCATTACCGCTGTGATCCCCTATTTCGGCTATGCCCGTCAGGACCGCAAATCCGGCCCGCGCACGCCCATTTCGGCCAAGCTGGTCGCCAACCTCATTACCGTCGCGGGTGCGGATCGCGTTCTCACGCTCGATCTGCACGCCGGTCAGATCCAAGGCTTCTTCGATATTCCGCTCGATAACCTCTATGCCGAACCGGTGTTCCGCGAGGACATCGAACGCCGCTTCAACGGCGAGGACATCATGATCGTCTCGCCCGACGTCGGCGGGGTGTTCCGCGCGCGCGGCATGGCCAAGCAGCTCGATGCCGACCTCGCAATCATCGACAAGCGTCGCGAACGCGCCGGCGAATCGGAAGTCATGAATATCATCGGCGACGTGAAAGGCCGGCGCTGCATCCTGATCGACGATATCGTCGATTCGGCCGGTACCTTGTGCAATGCCGCCGTGGCGCTGAAGGCCGCCGGGGCCGCTTCGGTCGCCGCCTATGCCACACACGGTGTGTTGTCGGGCGGCGCGGTCGCGCGCGTCACCGCATCGCCCATCGATATTTTGGTGACCACCGACAGTATCCAGGCGACCGAAGCCGTGCGCGTCGCGCGGAACATCAAGCAGCTCACCATCTCGCCCTTGATCGCCGAGGCCATGCGCCGCATCGCTGAGGAACATTCGGTCTCCTCGCTGTTCGACTGATCGCTGTCCGACCGACGGCGAATCGCCGGGCCCCTAGCGGCGCGCGATGCGAAGGTTGCGCGAGTCTCTAGGCATTTCTAGGCATTTCTAGGCATCGCGTTTCAAAAAGCCCGGAAATCCAACGTTTCGCTTCGCCTAAAATGCACACTCGTCTATGCATGATCTTCGCATTTTGTGTGCATTCTCTGTGCATGATCTAGGCATCCACTGTGCATTTCTAGGCATCGCCGTTTGGGCGATCAGCGCGGCTTTTCCCTTCACCCGTCATCGCCCGGCTTGTCCGGGGCATCCATGGATGGATCGCCTGGACATGACGAGCTTTGGATGCCCGCATCTCTAATAGAAACAAAACAAGAACATAATATCGCTCAAACGGCCACTCTGAGTCAAGGAATATAATTCCAAATTTGACAAGGGCGCGCATCCGGGTTGCAAGCGTGCCGCCCACCTTGTACATCACCCGCCTTCCGGCACCCCTGGAGGCCGGTAATTTCATATTGAGGAGATGCGACATGGCTGAACAAGCTCTCGTGGTCGCCGAGCTCCGCGAACGAGCCGGTAAGGGGATGGCTCGGGCGACGCGCCGTTCCGGACGCACGCCTGCGGTGATTTACGGCGATAAAAAAGAACCGGTGATGATCTCGGTCGACAGCAAGGAATTGGGGCGTCTCGCCAACAATCCGGCTTTCTTTAACCATCTCGTCAAGGTTCAGCTCAATGGCGAAAGCCATGAGGTGCTGCCGCGCGATGTGCAACTCGATCCGGTCAGCGACCGGCCGATCCATGTCGATTTCCTGCGCATCAGCCCGACCACCCGCATCACCGTCATGGTGCCGTCCGAATTCATCGGCCATGAGAAGTGCCCCGGCCTCCGCCGCGGGGGCGTGCTCAACGTCGTGCGCCGCGAGATCGAATTGCGCTGCACGCCGCGCGCCATTCCCGAGAAGCTGACCTTCAGCCTCGAAGGGCTCGATATCGGTGCGGCGATCCATATTAATGCGATCACCTTGCCGGAAGGCGTTTCGATGCTGACGCAACGCAACTTCACGGTTGCAACGATCGCAGCGCCCACGGTCATGACGGTGGAAGACGAAAAGGTCGCCGCCGCCGGTGCTGCCGCCGCCGCCGCCGCTTCGGCCGCCGATGCCGCGAAGAAAGAAACCGAGAAGAACGAGAAGAAGTAGTCTTCTCGACCTCTCGTTTTTCCGTCCGGCCGCGAGGATACGGCCATGTTGCTTCTGGTCGGTCTCGGAAATCCCGGATCGAAGTATGCGGGCAACCGCCACAATGTCGGCTTCATGGTGGCGGACGCCGTCCATCGCCGTTTTCGCTTTCCCGCGTTCCGCAGCAAGTTCGACGCTGAGGCCGCGGAAGGCGAGATCGGCGGCGAACGCCTCTTGATCCTAAAGCCGATGACCTTCATGAACGATTCAGGCCGCTCCGTCGCCGCGGCCGCACGGTTCTACAAGATCGATCCGGGCGAGATCACGGTCATCCACGACGAGATCGATCTGGCGCCGGGCCGCATCCGCATGAAGCTCGGTGGCGGCATCGCCGGCCATAACGGCTTGCGCAGCATCGCGGCACATCTCGGGTTGGATTTCTGGCGCGTGCGCATCGGCATCGGCCATCCCGGCGCCAAGGATCTGGTTTCGGGCTATGTGCTCGGCGATTTCGCCAAAATCGATCGCGACTGGCTGGACAAGTCGATCGATGCCATCGCCGAAGCCGCGCCCTGTCTCGCGGCGCACGACGAAAAGGGATTCACCAACAAGCTGGCGTTGCTGTTGACGCCGCCGAGGCCGAAACCGTCCGAAAAGAATACCGACAAGAATACTGGCAAGGATAAGGACACAGACTGATGGGATTTAATTGCGGGATCGTCGGCCTGCCCAATGTCGGCAAATCGACCTTGTTCAATGCCCTGACGCAAACGGCGGCGGCCGAGACGGCGAATTATCCGTTCTGCACGATCGAGCCGAACACGGGGCGCGTCGCGGTGCCCGATCCGCGCCTGGACGCACTCGCCAAAATCGCGAAATCGGCGCGCATCGTGCCGACCTTTCTCGAATTCGTCGATATTGCGGGCCTCGTCGCCGGTGCCTCCAAGGGCGAGGGGCTCGGCAATCGCTTCCTCGCAAATATCCGCGAGGTGGATGCGATCCTGCATGTCGTGCGCTGCTTCGAAGATGACGACATCGCCCATGTCGGCGGGCGCGTCGATCCGGTGGCCGATGCCGAAATCGTCGAAACCGAATTGATGCTCGCCGATCTTGAAAGCCTGGAAGGCCGCGTCGACGGTCTCGCCAAAAAGGCGAAGGGTAACGACAAGGATGCGAAGGCCGCGCTCGCAATTGTCGAAAAGGCCTTGGCGAAATTGCGAGAAGGCCGTCCGGCGCGCGAGACCGAAGTGGGCCCCAACGATATCCGCGCCTTCAAGATGCTGCAGCTGCTGACCGCCAAGCCGGTCCTCTATGTCTGCAACGTGGAAGAAGAAAACGCGGGCACCGGAAATGCCTATTCGAAAAAGATGGCGGAGTATGCCGCCGCCAACGGAGCCGGTGCGGTCGCCATCTCGGCCAAGATCGAGGCCGAGGTCGCCCAGATCGCCGATGGGGGCGAACGAGGCGAGTTTCTGGCGGCTCTGGGGCTCGAAGAAACAGGGCTCGCGCGGCTGATCCGCGCCGGCTACGAACTGCTCGAATTGTCGACTTATTTCACCGTCGGGCCGAAGGAAACGCGTGCCTGGACCATCGAGGCTGGCACAAAAGCCCCCCAGGCGGCAGGGGTCATCCACAGCGATTTCGAGCGCGGCTTCATCGCGGCGGAAACCATCGCCTATAAGGATTATGTGGCGCTGAACGGCGAAGTGGGGGCCAAGGAGGCCGGCAAGATGCGGGTCGAAGGCAAGGAATACGTGGTCAAAGACGGGGATACGATCTTGTTCCGGTTCAATGTCTGATCTAAAATGGCTCCATAATGGTAGTGAATTGAAGCCATAACGGAGCCGGAAAATGGGTGTGAATCTCTCCATCAAGAATGCACCTGAAGATGTCGTGCAGCGCCTTAAGGAGCGCGCGGCGAAGAATCATCGCTCGCTCCAAGGCGAGCTTTTGTCGATCATCGAGGAAGCGGCGCGACGACCCCCGATCAGAACGGTCGAAGAACTTCGCGCGGAAATACAGCGTATCGGCGGGACCTCTCCGTCCGAAGCGGTTGAGATGATCCGTGCCGACCGGGATTCCCGTTAAAGTCATCGACGCCTCGGCGCTCGCGGCCATTATTTTTGCCGAGCCGGAGAGTGAGAGTGTCGCGGTAAACCTGGCTGGCGCGATGCTCGTCGCGCCGAACTTATTGTCGTATGAGATGGCAAATATTTGCCTCAAGAAAATGCGGAAGCATCCCGATCAGCGCGATTTTTATGCCGAGGAATTCGCGGCATTCATGCGCTATGACGTCGAACTCGTCGACGTGGAGCACGGCGAGGTGTTGCAACTTGCCGCCTCGTCCAACTTGACAAGTTACGATGCCAGCTATCTTTGGCTTGCCCAAAGCCTCGGGGCCGAGTTGATTACGCTGGACCGGCGGCTCGCGGCTGCCGCGCTAACATTGAGGTGACCGTGGCCGAACCCGCGCAGACGAATAACACATCGGACGTCGTCCTTGTCACGCGCGACGGGACCTGTGCGACCGTCATTCTCAATCGCCCGGAAAAACTGAACGCGCTCAACGCCGCCATGTGGGCGCGCGTCGGCGAGGTCTTTGCCGAGTTGGACAAGGACGAAAGCTTGCGCTGCGTGGTCTTGCGCGGCGCCGGCGAAAAAGCGGTCGGCCCCGGCGCCGATATTTCCGAATTCGAAACCCTGCGTAATGATTCGGGCCAAGGTGCCGCCTACGGCGCCACGATGCATATCTCGATGAATGCGATCCGCCAGTGCCGCCATCCGGTGATCGCGCGCATCCAGGGCCTGTGCGTCGGTGGCGCGCTCGAATTGGCGCTGATGTGCGATCTGCGTATTTCGGGAACCACCGCGCGCTTCGGCGTGCCGATCAACAAGCTGGGTCTGGTGATGGCCTATCCGGAAGTCGAAGCTTTGGTCGGTCTGGTCGGCCCGTCGGTGGCGCTGGAAATATTGTACGAGGCGCGCGTCTTCGGCGCCGAGGAAGCGATGGCCAAGGGATTGCTGACCAAGGTCGTGCCCGACGCCGAATTGGATAAAACAGTGAGTGAAACGGTCGAACGCATTTGCGCGGGCGCGCCATTGGTCAATCGCTGGCACAAGAAATTCGTCTATCGCCTCGCCGGCAAAAATCCGGCGCCGCTCTCGGCGGTCGAGCAGGCCGACGGCTTTGCCTGCTACGATACCGAAGATTACCGCGAGGGCGTGCGCGCGTTCCTTGCCAAGGAAACACCGAAGTTCAAGGGACGCTGACGGGGGACGCTGAGATGGCTGGGCTGCTGGACGGAATCCGCGTGATCGAGATGAGCCATGTCATGGCCGCCCCCGCCTGCGGCTTGATGCTCGCCGATATGGGCGCCGATGTGATCAAGGTCGAACGGTTGCCCGAAGGCGACGGTGTGCGTGCGTCCGCGCCCTTCGTCGACGGCGAATCCGCCCCCTTCGCCATGATGAACCGCAATAAGCGCGGGCTCGCCGTCGATACGCGAGATCCGAAGGCGCTGGCGATGCTCAAGAAGCTCATCGAAGGCGCCGACGTCTTCATCGAGAATTACCGCCAGGGTGCGATGGAGCATTTCGGCATCGGCTATGAGCAGATGAAGGAGTCGTGCCCGCGTCTCATCTATTGCTCGATCACCGGCTATGGCCGCACCGGCCCCTATGCGGAGCGCGGCGGTTTCGATCTGGTGGCGCAAGGCATGAGCGGGCTGATGAGCATCACCGGCGAAGGGCCGGGCCGCCCGCCGGTCAAGGTCGGCGCACCGGTCACCGACATCACCGCGGGCACGCTCGCATGCATGGGTGTGCTGGCGGCCCTTTATGCGCGCGCGCAAACCGGCAAGGGTCAACTCGTCGATACCTCGCTGTTCGAAGCCGGCATCATGCATACCTATTGGCAATCGGCGATCCATATGGCTTCGGGCGAAGTGCCGGGCGCCATGGGCTCGGCCCATCCCTTGATGGCGCCGTATCAGGCCTTCAAGACCAAGGATGGCTGGATCAATATCGGCGCCGCCAATCAGGGCCTATGGGTGAAGCTCGCCGCCCTTTTGGGTGCTCCGCATCTGTCGGACGATCCGCGCTTCAAAACCGGCAATGACCGCATCAAAAATCTCGGCGCTCTCGTAGACGTGCTTACGCCTTATTTCGGGACCAAGACGTCGCAGGACTGGTTCGACACACTCGATGCCGCCGGTATCCCGGCCGGTCCTGTGCTCGATATCGCGCAGATGACGACCGATCCGCAGACGGTGGCGCGCGGCATGGTGCAGGATATCGGCGCCTCCACCGGTGCCTCGCTGCGCGTCATCGGTCATCCGGTCAAATATTCCGAAACGCCCACCTCGATCCACCGCCGCGCGCCGGGCTTCGGCGAACATACGCGCGAGATCCTGAAAGAGGTCGCGAGCGACGCCGAGATCGACGAGTTAATGAAAAGCGGCGTCGTGGGCGCGCCTCGGAAAAAAGACACCGCGTGATGCCCGACAGCGTGTTGAACAAGGTAACCGGTGCCCGCGAATTCCATGTGACCTCGGCCGACGGTACCGACATCGGCTGCCACGTGCTGGGCGAAGGACCGCCGCTGCTCATGGTGCATGGCGTCGCCATCGATCACAGCTGCTTCGATCGCGCAAAGGTGCCGCTCAGCGAACATTTCACGCTCTATATGATGGACCGGCGCGGGCGCGGCATCAGCGGGGATTCCACTGACTGGACCATCGGCCGCGAATTCGAAGACGTGCAGGCGATGATCACGGGCGTCGCCGCGGCCACGGGCGGCCCGATCAATCTGTTCGGCCATTCGCTCGGCGGGCTGTGCAGTGTCGAGGCCGCCTCGCGGACCGAAGCCGGTATGGTCCGCCGCTTCTTCCTGTACGATCCGGCGATCCCGAAGCCGCCGCGTAGCCCCGCCCTGATTGCCATCGCCGACAAGCTGGCCGCGATCCTGCGTGATACCGGCGATCGCGAGAAGATGATCGAAACCCATCTGCTCGAATGGACCAAGATCAGCCCCGAAGTGCTGGCGCGCCAGAAAGCCGACACGGCGCGCTGGGCGCGCCGGCTGGGCTGGGCGCACACGATCCCGCGCGAATACAAGGCGGGTGAAATCTTCGCAGCCGATCTCGGGCTCTACGGCAATATCCAGGTGCCGACGCGCGTCATGGTCGGCGAACAGTCGCACCAGGGTTTGCAAGATTCGGCGCGTTCGCTGGCCGATACGATCTCCGGGTCCGATTTGATTGTCTTCAAGGGTGCGGGGCATTACGGTTTTACCAGCGACCCGCCGACATTCATTGCCGAGCTGGTCAAATTCTTCAAAGAGGATAGATAGATGGCTGAAGCCGCACTGGCCGGCGCCCCCCGGCGCAAACGCCCGCCGCCGAAACTCGCCACCGTCGAAAAGATTGAAAAGATCACGCCGCATGTCGTGCGCGTGACCTTCATTGGCGACGAGTTGGCCGAATTTTCGCCGCCGCGTCCCGGCGCGCATATCAAGCTGCTGTTCGTGCCGAAGGGCACGAGTTGGGATCGCGCCGACCCCGAGGCGCCGCGCCCGCCGTCCCGCACCTATACGCCGCGCCGCTTCGATCCCGCTACGCGGCGTCTGGAGGTCGAGTTCGTCCTGCACGGCGACGGTCTCGCCGCCGGCTGGGTGCAAAGCGCCAAACCCGGCGATCCGATGTTCATCGGCGGTCCCGGCGGCGGCTACGATGTGCCCGCAGATGCCTCCGAAATGATAGTGGTCGCCGACGATACCGCGATCCCCGGCGCCGGCACTGTCATCGAGGCCGCGCCCAAGACTTGCAAGGTCACTGCGATCTGCGAAATCCTCGATGCCGGCGAGCAGCGTGCGCTCAGCCCGACCGTGTCGATCAGTCCGCGCTGGCTGCACCGCGACCGCAATACGGCGGGCATTTTGCTGGAACAGGAAGTGGCGGGCCTCAGTGCGTCGCAATCGGCCCATTGGTGGATCGCTTGCGAGGCCAATGCCATGCGCCGTATTCGTATGCATCTGTTGAAGGACCGCCGTATCGATCCGGCCCACGTCCATACGCGCGGCTATTGGCGGTTGGGCGAGACCAATTATCCCGACCACGATTACGGGAATGATTGAGTAAAGCGACCCTCGCTAACACTCCGCCGTCATGGCCGGGCCTGACCCGGCCACCTATCTTTTTTTGGACGCATCGTAAAGATGGATGCGCGGATCAAGTTCACTGCTGTCCGGTTTAAAATTTTTCGAACCGGAACAAAGCTTTCCTCTGCTTATATTTTTGCATGATAGAACCGGCTGAGACTCGAACTCCGAAAATAGGTTCGTCATGGCCGTACTTGTAACGGCCATCCACGAATCGGCCATCGGATCATGCAGGGCAAAACTGGGTATCTGCGCTCCAACGGTCTTTTCGCGCTATTACGCTTTCGACCGAGGATGCCCGTAATAAGTACAGGCATGACGGCTTAATTTAAACCGGACAGCAGTGGATCAAGTTCGCGCATGACGACTGAGGGAGAGCTAGATTAAAAAAGCCCGGTCGTATGACCGGGCTTTTTAGTTGCGCTAAGACGGCTGCGCGAGCTGTGCCTGACTATTCCGCCGCCATCTGCACGGGCGCCTTGAGGGGCGCGGTGGCGATCTTGTGCTGGTAGCTCTCGACCCAATCGGCGCCTTCCTGGGTGACGAACTGGCCGCCGCGCACGCTGCGATAGACCGACGGATCGAGCGCGCTTTTTGGCAAGGTTCCGTCCTTCGCATAGGCTTGCGCGGCCTTCACGATATGGCGGCGCGTGCGCGTGATCATCTGATCGCTTGGCGCCAGATGCTCCTCGGTGCGATCGACGATTTCGCCCATGCTTTCGGCCACAGCCTGATCTTGCAGGTTGATGCCGTTGATGCCCGTGTAGCTTTGCGTGCGTTGCACCTCGCGGTCGATGTTGTAATCATTGCCCTTGTGATCGGAGAGACGGAAGCGTCCGTACCAATCGGTCGTGTTCGGCACGAAGTTCCAGCCGCCCTGGCCGACGATATCCATGCGCGCGGTGCGGCGGCCGGGAAGTTCCGCATCCTTGTGCATGAGGTACACCATCATGGTGTGGGTGTCGTCCATCGGCACATAGCCGCGCAGCAGGATGTTGTTGTCGATATTGCAGATCGGCGGCATGGTCCACATCGGCCACAGGAAGTGGCCTTGGCGCCAATAGGTCTCGCCCGGACCGGCCGGACGATAGGCCGCGTACATGGTGCCGTAGTCGGTCTCCTTGTACATATATTCGGGTGCGCGGTTCTCGACGACGTGCTGTTCCATCGCGCCTTCGATATAGGCGTCCTTCTTCACCGAACCGAAATGCAAGAACCCCAGATGCGAGGTGTCGAGCTCGCCTTCGGTGCCTTGCAGCCAATTGCATTCGCGCTGGATGAATAGGATCTGCATGTCCTCTTCAGGCACGAGGCTGGATTCAAGCTCCGGCATCGGCGGCGGCGCATCTTGCTGCTTGCCCATATAGACCCACACGATGCCGTTGCGCTCAGCCGTCTTGTAGGCCTTGGCATGAACCTTGTTCTTGAAATCTTGGTGCGGCGGCACGTTCGCCATGTCGAGACAATTGCCGTCGGCGTCGAATTTCCAGCCGTGATAGACGCAGCGGATGCCGCCTTCTTCGTTGCGCCCGAAAAACAGCGAGGCGCAGCGGTGCGGGCAGCGGTGATCCATGATGCCGACGCGGCCGTTGTTGTCGCGGAACGCGATCAGCTGCTCGCTCATCAGAAGCAGGCGGACGGGATCGCCGTCGGCTTTGAGTTCGGACGACTTGGCGGCGGGAATCCAATATTGGCGCATCAGCTCGCCGAGTGGCGTCCCGGGTCCGGTCTGGGTGAGAATGGCGTTTTCCGCTGCCGTGGTCATTTAAGCCTCCGTTATTGGCTGAGTCGGATCATTATCCTTGACTATGACAATGATCCTGCAAAACCCACTTGGGGTCAATGGGAGCGCGCGGCCGCCGCTTATTTGGAATTCAGCCGAACCCCGGTTTCCAGCCCAACTCCGCATGCGCCTTGGCGGCGGACACGAAGCCGTCTTCTTCCGCGATGTTGTAGATGCCGGCCAGCCCTGTCGTGACGGCGAGGCGGGCGGCGTCGGCGGCCTTGTCGATATGGAGCGGCCCGTCCTTGGGCGGTGTGGCGGCCCAGGTGCCGGGCCCATAAAGCCGGCCATAGCGCAGCACGATGCCGGTGAAGGCTGCGTTGTTCAGGACTTGGTTTTCGAGGCTGATGACGCCCGAGGCATTGGGATCGAGCGGCGATTTCTCAGTAAAAGGCAACGGACCCGGGGCATAGGCGAAAGCGATGCTCTGCGCGATGAAGCGCGTCGCGCCGGCGACGATGGACGCAGAGATCAGATTGCGCGTGCCCTCAATGCGGATGCGGTTGTTGCGCGCGCGCGCCGCGGCCATGAGCGCGGGATCGTTCACGTCGGGCAGATCGGTCAATTGATGGATGACGATTTCGGGCGCGGCTTTGGCTACGTCGTCGGCAAGCCCATCCAGGTCAAACACATCGATGATTGCCGGCCGCACACCGAGGCTCTCCAATTCGGCTTTCTTGTCCTTGGAGCGGGTCGAGCCCGTCACCTGCCAGCCGTCGGCGACAAGCAATCGGCAGAGCGGCCGGCCGATGACGCCGAGTGCGCCGGCAACGAAGATGCGCCCCTTCATGCCTATCCTGCATTGTCGGGAGGGAGGTCGAGCCGCGCGACGATGCCCGTCAATTCGGGCCGTGCCGCAGGATAGCGCGCCATCACCAGCGGATCGTGGCCCGGAATCACACGATCGAGCGCATTGTCGGCGAGGCGCAGGAGCGTTGCGTGCCCCTCCAGCATTTCGGCGACGTTGTAGACGACCGGAAACGGACGCGCCCGTTCGATATTCGCGTAAAGATGCGCGGCATCGGCGGCGAGCACCACCCAGCCGCGTTCGGTCCAGACGCGCACGACCTGGAGCCCCATCGTATGGCCGCCGATATGGTGCAGCTCGATGCCGAGCGCAAGTTCGCTCAAGCCATCGTGAAAGACGAGGCGTTTGGCATAGAGGCGGCGCACCATCTGCAGCACATCGTCCATCTCGAAGGAATGGCGTAAGGCATCGTGGCGCATATGCCGGCCGGTCGCATACTGCATCTCGCGGTCCTGGACGTGGTAGCGCGCGTTCGGAAAGGGTTCGTGATTGCCGATATGGTCGTAATGCATATGGCTGACGACGACATCCTCGACCGCGAGCGGATCGATGCCGATGGCTTCGAGTCCAACGCGCGGATCGCGGATATGCTCGCGATGGCGCTTGCGCCCAGCCTCCGCGTCGAAGCCGGTATCGAGCACGAAGACGCGGGACTGTCCGACGATCGCCCAGACGTAATAATCGAGCGGCATCGCGCCCTCGTGCGGATCGCCGCCGATGAAATTCTCGCCCGCCATGCGGTCGTGATGGGCGTATTTGATCGCGTAGATCTTGTAGGCGGGAAGCTCCGCGCTCATCCCTTCACCTCGACGTCGGCCCATTGCTCGACGCATTTGACGATCTCGGTGAAATCCGCGTCGGCGCCCAATTGCGTGACCGCCAGCTGCCACATCTGCGCAACCGAGGCCGACACATAATTAGGGACGCCGAGGGCGGCCGCCTCGTCCATATAAAGCTTCACGTCCTTGTGCATCAGGCCGGCGGTGAAGCCCATATTGAAGGTGCGCGGCAGGACGGCACGTGGGAATTTGCGTTCGGTCGCGTCGTTCTTGCCCGAGGCGGCGTTGATGACCTCGATCATCTGTCTGGCGTCGAGCCCGGCCTTCACCCCCGTCACCATGGCTTCGCAGGTCGCGGCGAAGCAGGCGGCCGACAGTAGATTATTGCAGAGTTTCATGGTCTGGCCCAAACCCGGTTTGTCGCCGAGATAGAAATATTTGCCGATGGCGTCGAAGGCGGGCCTCAAAGCGTCGCATCTGTCCTTGGGGCCGGACACCATCACCGCGACCGTGCCCGCGATCGCACCCGCCACGCCGCCCGAAATCGGGGAATCGATGGCGGCGATCTCGTGATCGGCCAATCCCTTGGCGATTTCGACGGCCATGCGCGAGCCCGTCGTCGACAGATCGACGAAGGTTTTGACGCGGTTGCCCGACGCGATACCGTTCTGCCCCAAAGCCACCGCGCGCACGACATCGGGGGTGGGCAGGCTGACCAGGATGGTCTCGGCCGCAGAGGCCACGGCGGCGGGCGAGGCGGCGGCCCGGGCTCCGCGCGCAACGAAGGGCTTCAGCACATTCTCGTTGATGTCATAAACCGTGAGCGTGTGCCCGGCATCCAATAGCCGGCTTGCCATTGCCGTTCCCATATTGCCGAGGCCGATGAATCCGAAATGTTCCCCCATTGCACGTCTCCCTGGTGTTTCCATTTGTGCGCATTATAGACTGTCAGGGCGTATAAACGAGGGGGAGCGGACGTAAATGCGCCGCGCATATTTGGGGTGGATCGTTTTTGTTGGTGTGCTCGCGGCGGGTTTCGCCATGGTCTGTCTGACCAATGCGGTCCGCGCGCAAGGCTACGGGTCCGATTTTAGTCGATTCGTCGGCGATTATAGCGGCCAGGTGGTGATCGAGACGCCGACCGGGCTCGCCAAACGCGATCTCGATGTCACCGTGCGTCGCGAGAAGGAAGGCTTCTCGCTGGAATGGAGCACCGAGACCCAGCGACCCGACGGGCGCATCAAGTCGGACCGCTATTTCGTCGCCTTCAAGCCGGCGCAGCGCGCGGGCTATTACGCGCCGACCGACAAGATTGATCGGTTCGGCAAGCGTCTCCCCATCGATCCGATCCAAGGCGATCCGCAACTCATGGCCAAGATCGAGGGCCAGACCCTGACGGTCTATGCCTCGCTCATCGCCGACGACGGCGCGCACGAAGTGCAGACTTACGAGCGCACCTTGGTGCCGGGCGGGATGAGGTTAAAATTTAGCCGGGTGCGCAACGGCGAGGCGATCCGCGCCATCGAGGTCGATCTCAAGAACAAAGACCAGACGCAGAAGTTACGATGATGATGAAACATCCTTTTGCCGCGACGTTTTGGGTTTTTGTTTTCGCGCTGGCATGCCTCGCCCGGGATGTCTCGGCTCAGGCGGCAGAGGCCGATTTCGCGCCTTTTGTCGGCAACTACGCCGGCGAAGTCATGGTGGAAACGCCGACCGGCCCGGCCAAGCGCGAACTCGAAGTTCTGGTCCTCAACGAAGCCCAGGGATTCTCGGTGGAATGGAGTACCGATACGATACGCGCCGATGGACGGGTCAAGAGCGATACCTATTTCATCGCCTTCACGCCGACCGAGCGTCCAGGAATTTACCTTCCGACCGAAAAGGTCGTGCGCAAAGGAGAGACCATTCAGATCGACCCGCTCTATGGAGATCCGCAGCTTCTCATGTGCAAGATCGAAGGCAAGACCATGACCATTTTTGCCGCCCAATTAATGGAAGACGGTGTTTTCGAGGTGCAGACCTACGAGCGGACGCTGATCGCTGGCGGGATGCATCTGAAATTCAGCAGGGTGCGCAATGGCGTGCCAACCCGCGCGATCGAGGTCGATTTGAAGAAGATGGACCAGGCCCAGACGCTAAGGTGAAATTTTGGCGCATAAACGCCTATCTTCGTCGTCACCAAATCGCAGTGTCCACGCATTCAACAGGGCTGTGCGGTCGCGCGCACGGCTTGACATCGGACTGGGGCGAATTAACGTAACCTAATTAACAAAATAGCGAATTACGGGGGCATCATGTTGAGCGTTTCGGAGAACGAGCTATTGACGCGGGTCGGTCCGGGAACGCCCGCCGGCAATATGATGCGCCGCTATTGGTGGCCGGTTCAATTCAGCGAACATGTCAAAGACAAGCCGGTGAAGACCCGCCTGTTGGGGCAGGACTTCGTCCTTTTCCGCGACGGGGACGGGCAAATCGGCATGCTGGACCTTCTGTGCTGCCATCGCCTCACCTCTCTCGAATTCGGACGTGTGGAAGCGAACGGCATCCGCTGTTGCTACCACGGCTGGCTATTCGACGCGCAGGGTAAATGCCTGGAGCAGCCCGCGGAACGCTCCGATAGCAATTATAAGGACAAGGTTCGGCAGGGCGCATATGAGGTCCAGGATCTCGCCGGATTCGTCTGGGCCTATATCGGTCCGAAGCCGGCCCCGCTGATTCCGCGTTACGATCTGCTCTATCGCGAAGACGGCAGGCGCGTGTTGTCGTGTAGCGAGGATTATTGCAACTGGCTGCAGAAGGCGGAGAACGGACTCGATCTGTCGCATCTGCCGTTTTTGCATGCCAACTCCTATCCCCAAATGGCCATGAAGACGCCGTCCGGATACGACTTCGAGGAACGGCCTTACGGAATCAAATGTATCTTGCATATGGATGGGCTCAAGCCACGCGTTGTCCATTATATGTTTCCCGCGCATGGCCGGGTTTCGACCACGCCGCGCGCGAACGAGGTGATCAGCCACGACATACGATTCCGCGTGCCGGTCGACGATACTTTGACCCACAGCTACGTCATTCGCTTCTATCCGAAGAAAGACGGCACGTTCGAACAGGAAACACAGGGCTTTTCCGGCAAGCAACCCGGCATATACAAGCGCCAGGACGATGCCTACTGGGGCTTGCCGTCGCGCGAACAGGATCGCGTTGCGCAGGAAACGCAAGGACCGATCACCGATCGATCGCTGGAGCACCTGGCCGAATCCGACCGCGGCATCATCATGTTGCGTAAACGACTCCGCGAAGCTATCGACGCCGTCGCGCAAAAGCGCGATCCCGAGGGAATCATACGCGAACCGTCACAGAACAAGACGATAACTTTCGAGGCGACGCTGGAAGAAGATCAATACGTCGTCGCATAACAACAAAGAAGAGAGAGACGGGAAGGTTGAAATGAAAATAGCTCTGCATTGTATCGCTGCGTGCGCGGCGATGGTTGCTTCGGGTTCGGCGCTTGCTCAGAAGTCCCAGGATCGGCTGCGCGTGGCCTTTTTGGAGGCCACACAGACCGTGGCGCCTTATCTGAGCGGAGGTGCGGAGACGCTTTTTCTATCGAACGGTATTTTCGACAATGTGCTCTCGTACAACGAAGAGACGCGGCGCTACGGCCCGCTGCTCGCCAAGTCGTTCAAGCTGGTCGACGATCGAACGCTGGAATTCGAGTTGCGCGAAAACGTTCGATGGCACGACGGGCAGGCGTTCGATGCCGACGACGTGGCCTATATGCTCGCCTGGATTCTCAATCCGAAAACCAAGCTGCGCCGACGCGCCAATTGGGATTTTATCGCCGCGGTCGAAAAACTGGGCAGCCATAAAATTCGGATCACGGCGAAAACGCCGACGCCGAATTTCCTAGAAACCTTTGCTTACGCGACGCCGGTCTTTCCCGAACATATCCTCAGCACGTTGGAAGACAAGGAATCCTTCGGGACCAAACCGGTCGGGACGAGCATGTATAGCGTATCGCAAATGGACCGCAATGTGGGCGCCGTCCTCGTCAAGAATGCAAGTTATCGGCACGGCGGAGATGCGAAACCGGCAAGCAATATCGGCCGTGTCGAGGCGTTGCCCGTTCCCGACAAGGGCACACAGGTTGCGCATTTCATTCGCGGCGATCTCGAACTTTTGCGCAACGCGCAATTGGATCAAGCGGAGGATCTCGCCAAAGACCCGAAGCATGCGATGACGCTCACCCAGAGTCTGTCCTACATCTATCTGATGTTCGATGCCGCCGGACGCAGTGGATTGAAACCCGTACAGGATACGCGCGTCCGCCGCGCTTTGATGATGGCGATCAATCGCGACGAGGTTTATCGCATCCGCGCCGGACAGCACGAGCTTCCTTGGGGTACGCCCGACGCCCTGTGTTGGGATTTCCAGGACGGATGCGTCTATACGCATAAGCCGCCCGCGCACGATCCGGCCGCGGCGAAGAAGTTGTTGGCCGAAGCAGGGTATCCTGATGGGTTCGACATCAAGATCACTGCCACCAACACCGTTAAGGACATGGCCGAGGTCGTCGTCGGGCAATTGCGCAAGATCGGGGTGCGCGCCACGTTGGATTCGGTCAGCCAAGCCGCATTTCATGCCAAACAGACCGACGGTGTCGTCAATGCGTTGATCACGGGATGGAGCGCCGGCGGCGGTCCGGATGTTGCGCGAACCCTCAATTTCTTTTTCGATCCAGGATCGCTCGATTATCTGCGCGACGAGAAACTGCATGCCTTGTCCGATGTTGGGCTGACCGTGGTCGACGAGACCAAACGCAAAGCGGCGGTCCGCGAGGTCATGGACCGCGTTACGGATATGGCTTACGTCATGCCGGTCGCCCCGATCCCGGTCGTGTTCTTGCATTCGAGCAGCGTACGTATCGCGCCGCAGAAGTCGTACGACGTGTTCGGCGTCGGCTTGCATAATCTGAATTGGAAATAGGCAGGGTTCGTTTAGAGCCTCTCTGCAAACGCGCCGATTGCGGCCACCGCTTCGCTCCAATTCTGTTCCTTCGTGTGGCCCGACGACTTGCGCGGAACCAAACTATGATCGCCGTCGGCAAGGTAATGCACGGTCACACCGCGCCCGAATTTGAATGTCTCCAACTCGCCTCGTGGCCCGAAGGGATCGCGCTCGCCTTGCAATATCAGCGTCGGCGTCTTCGCGGCGTCCAACGGCAGATCGCGCGAGCCCATGGGCTTGCCGGGCGCATGGAAGGGATAGCCGAGATAGACCGCGCCGCGCACGGGCGCGCGCGCTACTTCCATCTCGGCGGCGACCAGGCTCGCGATGCGTCCGCCCATCGATTTGCCGGCGACGATGCAGCGCTCGCGTCCAATCTCGGCGATCACGCTGCGCCAGGTATCGATCAGCACGGGCGCTCGATCTGGCGGACGCTTGCGCGCATCTTCCCGCCGCTGGGCCATATAGGGAAATTCGAAGCGTGCGACGCGCAAACCGCCTTTGGCGAGGGCGTGGGCGAAGTATTCCATGAAGTCGCTGTCCATTCCGGCCCCCGCACCGTGCGCGAAGGCGAAGGTCAGCGGGGCCTTGGCTGGGCCATTGAACAGAAGGTCGGGATTGGTCATCGTGAGCCCGTCGTTATGCGGCAATATGCGATCCATCCTGGGGGAAGCGCACGATCATGTTCAATCAAAAGATTGCCTCGGCGCGGGTGCGCTGGCTGCGCGCACCCCTCGAACAGCCCTTGGGCGGCGGGCGCATCACGGTGGCCGAGACCATCGTGGTCGATTTGGAGACCGATCAGGGGCTGACAGGGCGCGGCTTTGGCTGTTTCTTCGATTCGGCCGGCGATGTGCCCTTCGCGGCTGCCAAGCAGCTGGTCGCCGATATCGTGTTGGGCAAGCCGCTGGTTCACCCTGAAGCCTTTGCGCGGCGCATGCGCGCGTATCTGGCGCGCTACGGGTTTGGCACCTTTTCGACCGGCATGGCGGCGGCCGATATCGCTCTGTGGGATTTGTTCGCCAAGGGGCTCGGCGTTCCGGTCGGAATCGCCATGGGCGGCGAGGCGCGTGCCGTGCCGGTCTATCGTACGCTCGAATTTGGCATGAGCAGCGAGCGCAATTGCGAATTGGCGATGAAGGCTTTCGACGAGGGGCTAGCCGGGGTGAAGCTGCATCCGAACCCCGTCCCCAAGGACGAATTGATGATCCAGGCGGTGGCCGATCTCGTTCTGGATCGCGGCCCCTTCATGGTCGATTCCACGCGGCGCTGCACCTTGGCGCAAGCGATCCACCTTGCCAACGTCTCGGCCGATGCGGGGGCCTTGTGGTTCGAGGAACCCATCGCCGAAAGCGATGTTGGCGCCTACGAAATTCTGGCGCGGCAAACGCGCATCGCGATCGCGACCGGCGAGGCTTTGCGGAGCCTCCCCGAAGCCCAGGTGTTTCTCGCGCGTCGGCTGTGCAGCATTCTACAGCCCGATATCTTCATGGTGGGCGGTTTGACAGAGAGCTTGCGCATCGCGCGCGCCGCCGAAACATTCGGCGTCGATATCGCGCCCCACACCATGCCGGTCCTGGCGGCCCATCTGGCGGCGGCCGCGCCCAACGTCACCTGGCTCGAACAATTGCCGTTGATCGATTCCCTGATCGGCGGGCGGCCCGTCCTCGATGCCAAGGGGCGCTTCGCGATCTCGGATGCCCCCGGCCTCGGTTTCATGTGGGATGAAGCCCTGGTGAAGAAGTATCTGATTGCGGAGTAGCGTTCCCGCTCACGCCTTGACGGCTCTCACCACATAGAGCGGATCGAAGCCCGAGGCGCCATCGACCAAGCGGTCGGCACGAATATCCGCAAAACCGCTGGCATCCTGCAGATAGGCGCCGACGAGTTGGGCGTGCTCTGCGTCCGAGCAAGCCTGCCATAGCGCCACCGCCTTGGTCGGGAACAGGCGGTTCGAATAGGCGATATGCAGGCTGCCGCTGGGTCTGAGCACGCGCGCGATCTCGCGCATGATCGTCACCGGCTGTGTGAGATACTGCACCGAAAAGGAAATCAGGCAGGCATCGAAGCTGGCGTCGCGAAAGGGCAGCGTCGGGACCGCGTTCAGATCCTGCACGAAGCTCGCAGTGAGCGTCGGGTTTTCGCTGAGCTCGGTCGCGTTCATACCCTGGCCGACGACGCTCGCATACTGCGCATCGGCGGGCAGGTGCGAGCGCCACGCCGACATGAGATCGAGGATGTCGCCCTTCGCCGGCAAGGTTTTGCCCAACCATTCGCTGAGTGCTTCGCTCGCATGCTCGTCGACATGGATGACCAGGCGCGGCTGTTGATAGAACAGCGTGTCGGCAGCCTCATCATAGCGCTCGAAATAGCGCGGGTTGGTGAGATCGGGATCGTTCATGCTTGTGCGGCCTCGGCCAATGTTGCCTCGGCGAGTGCCCGCCATTTCGCGATATCCCAGAACGAGCCCGCGCGCCCCGACGGCGAGGGCAGCACGTAGAGGCGCGTCTCTCCCACTGTCTCCTCCTGGAACCCATAGTCCACGCGCTTGCGCGCGAGAAAGACCATCGCGGGGCGCTTGGAGGTAAAGGCGAGGATGCGCGGCTTGTATGTGACCATCTTGCGCCGCAAGGCGTCTGGGTCGTCGCCGTCGGTCAGATCGACATCCATGCCGGCCTCGGTCTTGTTGATGTCGGTGAGGCCGTAGCCGAGCGTGGGCAGCTTTTGGAAATCCGCCGGACCCCACTGCGTGGGCGTGAAGCCCACGGCATAGAGCGCCGGCCAGAATTTATTGCCCGGCCCCGCATAGGGCAGACCAAGCTCGGCCGATTTCCACCCCGCCGCGCTGCCGCAGAAGACGACCTTAAGATTGGGGGCCAGCACGTCGGGAAGTACGTGCGGTTTTTGATCAGGTTTCATGCTTTGACGGGCTCAGTATGAGGACATGGCGTAGAAACCTCATCCTGAGCTTGTCGAAGGACGAGGTTTCGTTTGCCGATTTTTCGAGAGTTCACGAAGTTTATCGAATGATCCGGCAATGAGCGCTTCCTTCTTCGCGCGGCTCCATCCCTTGAGCTTTCGTTCGACTGCGATTGCATCCGTGATCCGGTCGAAATATTCGGAATAGACGAGGATGACGGGCCGTCGATGACTCGTAAATCCATCGTAAGTTCCGTCGTTGTGCTCGGCGATGCGTCGTTCCAAGGAATCGCGTGTCGTGCCGACGTAATATTTATCGTCACGGCATTTGACGATGTAAATATAAGCGCCCATTAATTCGATCGTGCTGCATTCACATGCTTCGACAGGCTCAGCATGAGGCCGATGGCGGAAACCTCATCCTGAGCTTGTCGAAGGATGAGGGCACTTCTACTTCGCGAACTCGGCGAAGAAGTCGTTGCCCTTGTCGTCGACGACGATGAAGGCGGGGAAATCCACGACCTCGATCTTCCACACGGCTTCCATGCCAAGCTCGGGGAATTCGTGCACATCGACCTTCTTGATGCAGTCTTGTGCAAGCCGCGCGGCCGGGCCGCCGATGGAGCCGAGATAGAATCCGCCGTGCTTCTTGCAGGCATCGGTCACCTGTTTCGAGCGGTTTCCCTTGGCGAGCATGACGAAGGAGCCGCCCGCCGCCTGGAACTGATCGACATAGGAATCCATGCGCCCGGCCGTGGTCGGCCCGAACGAGCCGGACGGCATGCCTTCCGGCGTCTTGGCGGGGCCTGCGTAATAGACCGCGAAGTCCTTCATGTATTGCGGCAAGGGTTTGCCGGCATCGAGCAGGTCTTTGATCTTCGCATGCGCGATGTCGCGCGCGACAATGATTGGCCCGCTGAGCGACACGCGCGTCTTGACCGGATATTTCGATAACTCCGCGCGGATCTCGCTCATCGGGCGGCGTAGGTCGATCTTCACGACCGTGTCGCTGAGATGTTCGTCGGTGACCTCGGGCAGGAAGCGCGAAGGATCGGCTTCGAGCTTTTCGAGATAGATGCCGTCATGGGTGATCTTGCCCAGGATCTGGCGGTCGGCCGAGCATGAGACGCCGATGGCGACCGGACAAGACGCACCATGGCGGGGCAGGCGGATGACGCGCACGTCATGGCAGAAATATTTGCCGCCGAATTGCGCGCCGATGCCGATCTTGCGCGTAACTTCGAGGATCTGCTGCTCGACCTCGATGTCGCGGAAGGCCTGGCCGTATTTATTGCCCTCGGTCGGCAGGCCATCCAGATAATGCGCCGAGCCCAGCTTCATCATCTTCATGCAATATTCGGCCGAGGTGCCGCCGATGGCGATGGACAGGTGATAGGGCGGGCAGGCCGCGGTGCCGAGCTTCTTGATCTCGCGCTCGACGAAGGCCAAGAGGGATTTGGGGTTCAACAGCGTCTTGGTTTCCTGGAACAGGAACGCCTTGTTGGCCGAGCCGCCGCCCTTGGCAATGAACAGGAATTTGTAGGCATCGCCCTGATCGGCGTAGATTTCGATCTGCGCCGGGAGGTTGTTGTCTGTGTTGACCTCTTCATACATGTCGAGCGGCGCCATCTGGCTGTAGCGCAGATTGTCGTGCTCGTAGGTGCGCATCACGCCTTCGGAAACGGCAGCCTCGTCGTCACCGTCGGTCCAGACGTTCTGGCCGCGCTTGCCCATCACCAGCGCCGTGCCGGTGTCCTGGCACATCGGCAGGATGCGTCCCGCCGCGATGTTCGCATTCTTCAACAGATCGAGCGCCACGAAGCGGTCGTTGTCGGAGGCTTCAGGGTCCTTGAGGATGTTGGCGAGCTGTTCGAGATGTGCCGTGCGCAGCAAATGCGAACAGTCGGAAAAGGCCTGCTGGGTGAGCATTGCAATGCCCTCGGCCTCGATCTTGAGGATCTTGCGTCCGCCCAAAGTGAGCGTCTCGACAAATTTGTCGGTGAGCTTGCGGTATTCGGTTGTGTCCTTGGTCGCAGGCAGCATTGGATGATAGGCGGACTCGAGCATTGGGGACCTCATTTTGGGGCCGGCGCGCGCCAGCTTAGTTGATTGCAAAATAGCGCGATTTTTGGGGTGCGGCAGGCTTTTTCGCGAGGTTGGGCCGTACGCGTATGTTAATTAGAATAATATCAGTTAGACTGATATTATTATCTCATTCGACGAGGCCCGCATGCCCGCTCCGCGCACGTTTTATCTGGTCCGCCAGGTGAGCAACCTGATCCGCAGCATCATCGAGCGCGGATTGGCCGAATTCGATATCACACCGGCGCAATATACGCTCATGAACTGGCTGATCGCGCGCGACGCGGTGACCTCGGCCATGCTGGCGCGCGGCCTCCACGTATCGCCGCAGACCATGAATACCTTGATCTCCGCGTTGCAAAACCGGGGCTTGGTGACACGCGGCAAGGATATGAAAAACAAACGGATCCGGCTTGTCTCGCTGACCGACGAAGGGCGGGCGGCGGTGGTCGCGTGCAACCGTGTCGTCGACCGCTTGGAGAACGAGTTCTTCGCCCAGTTGGGGGCTACCGATCTGGTCTCCTTTCGCTATACGCTCGAAGGCTTGATGACCCGATCGCGGCGCCCGCGTCCCGGTCTCTGAGCGAATTGATTTTATCAGGGTCACTGATATAGTTCCCCGTAATGAGGCTTAAGACAACGGGGAGATGATCATGCACCGCACAATTCGGCTGGGTTTGGCTTGCGCGACGGCGGCGGTTTTTGCCTGGGCGGCACCGGCTGGCGCGCAGAAATCGAAAGATACGCTGCGGCTCGGCCTCAACGATCCGTTCGTCATCTTGTCGCCTTACCAGGGTGGCGGCGACGAGGCGTCGAATTTCAGTCGCGGCGTATACGAAACCCTTCTCGTCTTCGACGAGCGCAACAAGAAATGGGTGCCGTCGCTTGCCAAGTCGTGGGCTCGGATCGATCCGCGGACACTGGAGTTCGAATTGTGCGAAGGCGTGGTCTTCCATAACGGCAATGCGTTCGATGCCGACGACGTCGTCAATATGGTGAACTATCTCAAGGACCCGGTGTCGCAGATCAACTTCAAGCAACGCTTCATGATGATCGAGAAGGCCGAAAAGCTTGGCCCGTACAAGGTGCGCATCGTTTTCTTGGAGCCAATTGCGACGGATATGGCGAATCTCGCCTATCGCTACTTCTTCTTCGATGCCGAAACGATGGCAAAGCACGCGGACCGCGACGATTACGGCCGCCTCACGCCGATCGGTACCGGGCCGATGAAAGTGGCGGTTCTGGACAAGAACAAGGGGGTCGTCGTCGAAAGCATCGACAAGTATCACGGCGACAAGACTTATTTTCGCGCCGGAATGAAGCGCGTGCACGGCGTGCCGATTCCTGACCGCCAGACGCAGATCGCCCAGTTGGTGACCGGCGGGATCGACATGATCCGCAATGCGTCGCCCGACGACACACGCGAACTGGAAGGTAATCCGAAACTAGATGTGACCTATTCCGCAGTCCTGAACCTTTTCTACTTAGGATTCGACGTGCGGGGCAAAAGCGGGATCAACGTGTTCGGCGACGAGCGCGTCCGTCGCGCCTTGTGGATGGCGATCGATCGCGAATCCATCGTGAAGTACATCGTGCCGGGCGGCGTTAAGGTTGCTGAAATGAGCCAAGCCTTATGCTTTAAAACGACGACGCCAGACTGCAAGCCGACCGTGCACCTGCCGAAGTTCGACCCCGAGGGTGCGAAGAAGCTTCTGGCCGAGGCCGGGTATCCGAACGGCATTGAGTACACCTATACGGTGACCGCGCCGCACCGCGCGATCGCCGAGGCAATAGCTGGTTCGCTACTCAAGGCGGGCATTCGTGCGAGCGTTCGTCCGGTACCGCTCAGTGTCTACCGCAAGGAGCAGGTTGAAGGTAAGTTGAACGCTTGGTCCACGGTGTTTCCTACGGGCGGATTCCCTGATGCGTCAAACAATCTGGACACGCTGATTCTCGGCCACTTCGACCAGTATTACGGCGACGAGGATCTGAAACGACTTCTTTCCGACGGGCTGGCGGAGTTCGACGAAAAGAAACGGGCGACGATCTATCACCAAGCCTATGACATGGTAAACCGCAAGTCGTACCTCTATCCATTGTCAAGCATCCCGAACGCCTACGTTCACACGAAGGACGTCAGGATCATGGACAACCCCTACATGGCCGGGGAAACCAGTGTGACAGATTACGTTTGGAAATAGCTGATAGCGGAGTGGACAGTCGGCACACGACTGTCCACTCTTCCTTTGTTGAAGATTCCTATTTCGGCTGAACCCATGAAGATTCCCCCTCTGAACGAACGATTCTCCACCTTTGCCGGTTACGATGTCGTCGATTGGCTCGAAGCGCTGGTCGCGCGGCGCGGTGATCATCCGATGATCATCTGGGCGCCGCACGAAGGGCCGCAGGTCGTCTGGACCTATCGCCGCTTTGTGCACGAGGTCGCTTGCGTCGCGGGTGGTCTTGCGAAACGCGGCGTGAAAAAAGGCGATCGCGTTTTGGTTCATCTGGAAAACTGCCCGGAAATGATCCTGGCGCGCTTTGCCTGCGCGTGGCTCGGGGCCGTGTGCGTGGGCACCAACGCGCTCGCCGCGGGGCCGGAGATCGGCTACTTCGCCGACAACTCGGGCGCGGTTGCCGGCATCACCCAACCGAAATTCGCCGAAACCGTCGCCGCCAATTGCAAAAATCTCAAATGGCTCGCCGTGACCGAGAGCGATGCGGGCATTGCGCCCGAAAGCTATACTGTTCCGCGTGCCGATTCTTTTGTATCGCTCATGGCGGAGCCCTTACCGCGTCGCGCACCCGATCCGTATCTGGCGGCGTCCATCATGTTCACCACCGGCACAACCTCGCGCCCCAAGGGCGTCGTGTGGACTCACGCCAACGTCACCTGGGGCGGGCGCGTCAACGCCATGCAGCAAGGCCTGCGCGCGGACGATGTCAGCATGATATTCCTGCCGCTCTATCATGTGGCCGGTTTGTCGTGGAATTTTTTCGCGCAGATGTGGGCGGGCGGCACCATCGTGATGCAATCGAAATTCTCCGCCAGCCGGTTTTGGCCGCTGGCGCTGGAAACGCGTGCGACGATCACCTCGCACGTCGGCTTCACCTTGAATGCGGTCTCCAACATGGAGATGCCCAAGCATCATTTCCGCCAATGGACGATGACGCGGATCGAACCCGAACAGATGAAGAAATTCGGCGTCGACTATCTCGCCGGATGGGGCATGACGGAAGTCCTGACCCAGGCTGTCGTCTGCGATCTCGGCATGAATCCGCCGCCCCGAACCATGGGACGCCCAGGCATCGGGTATCAGGTGCGTATCGTCGACGAGGATGGGTGCGATGTGGAGCCGGGCGGCGCCGGACATATGCTGTTGGGCGCCATCCGAGGCCATTCGATCTTCCGCGAATATGACGGCGATGCAAAAGCGACCGCCGATGCTTTCGACGAGAACGGCTATTTTCGCACCGGCGACCGCGTCTATTTGCGTGAAGACGGTTGGCTCGAATTCTCCGACCGGATCAAGGACGTCATCAAGGTCGGCGGCGAAGGCGTTTCGGCCGCCGAGATCGAGATGGTCATCCAGCGTATCTCCGGAGTCGGCGCGGTGGCCGTCGTGGCCAAGCCCAATGCGCAATATGGCGAGGTTCCCGTCGCCTTCATCGAGACCAAACCCGATGTGCCGGACTCGGCGCATGCCGTGATGCGTGAAGCGATGCTCGAGCTGTGCCGCGAACAATTGGCGAAATTCAAGGTGCCGCGCGAGATCATCTTTGTTCCCGCTTTGCCGCGGGTCGGATTCGGCAAGGTCACCAAGGCGAAGCTGCGCGAACAGTTCAAGGCCGATTGACGGTGGCTGAGAAATCGCTCGACTTCTATTTCGATTTCATCTCGCCCTTCGGCTATCTCGCCAGTCTGCGCGTCGATGCGCTGGCGGCGAAATATGGCCGCGCGTGCCGCTGGCATTCCATGCTGCTCGGCATCAGCGTCCTCAAGGTGATGGGGATGAAGCCGCTGCCCAGCTATCCCCTGAAGGGTCCGTACCTCGCGCGCGACTTGAAGCGCTATACGCGCCGCCACGGCATCGTCCTCAACCGGCAGGAAAAACCGGCGAGCCCGTTGCCGGCGGGACGCTGTTTTCATTGGCTGAAAGCGCAGGACGAACAGCTTGCGCAATCCTTCGCGCGCGCCGCCCTTCACGCCTATTGGCGCGAAGCCAACGATATCGGCGTGCCGGAAACCGTTGCCGCCATCGCGGCCGCTGCCGGTGCGGAGCGTGACGCCGCATTGCACGCGATCACGGGGGGCGAGGGCGATGCGCGCTTACGCGCCGCAGTCGATCTGTCGATGCAAAAAGGGGTGTTCGGTTCGCCGACCTTCATCGTCGACGAGGATGAGCCGTTCTTCGGTCTCGAGAAGATGGAGTTGCTCGAAGAGTGGTTGTCGAGCGGAGGCTGGTAGCCGTTATTTCTTGCGACCAAAGGCCCTAAAACAATTATTTCTTGCGAAAGGCGTCGAGCGTGATGACTTCGGCGCCCCCAGCCGTCGCAGCAGGACGCTCGCGGCCGGTTGAGCCGGCGGTTTTCGCCGCCGGGACGGCGTCGGGTAGGTTCGAATGCGATTTTGCGTCCGACAACTGAGTGCGGGGCCGCGTTTCCGGCACCGAACCGCGCGTGCGCGGACCGACCGGGATGGGCGAGGGTTGTAGCGTCGTCTGGCCGGTCGGCTGGTTGATCTGCAGGCCGAAATTCACCGACGGATCGGCGAAGGAGCGCACCGCGACGAAGGGCACCGTCAGTCGGTGTTTCTGCCCGTTGAACGACAGCGAAACCTGGAACAGTTCGTCCGCGACCATCAGGTCTTCGAACTGGTGCTGCAACACGATTGTAATCTCGTCGGGATATTGTGCCCGCAGAAAGCCGGGAAGACGCACATCAGGATGGTTGGTATCGAAACTGATGAACATATGGTGGTCGCCGTTAAAGCCTTCGTTCGCCAAGGTCGTCAGCGCACGGTGCAACACACCCTGCAGAGCTTCGTTGACCCACACATCGTACGGATAGCGATCTTCGCTCATAACGTTCCCCGTCGCTGAAGCCCCGTAACATTTCTGCGGATCTTTTGGGTCCGCTTCCGGCGCAGGGACCACCCCGTGCCGGAGATAGATAAGTGGGGGGCTTCTGTTGCCAGGTGCCCCCCGAACCCCGTTGTCTTAGCCGTTAGGCTGCGACAGCAAATGCCTCGTTGTCGTTGGCATTTGTAAAAGTGACCCGATAACGGCGGTATCATGCCGAGCGAAAACCATGCCTTTACTACGCACGTCGATCCTGTTTCGCCCCCATAAAATCCCCGCATTTGTGCGGAAATCTAAGAGTTGGTGGAGGCGCCGGGCACTGCCCCCGGGTCCGTAACGCTTATTCCACAAAGCGTTTATCGCCATAGTCGGTTTCCCGACCCTGTGAATATAGTGCGCCTAGCCTCGCGAGGGAAGGGGCGAGGCAGGCACCCGCCCTCCGGTCGATACCGGAGGTCCTCCGGTCGCCTCAATATCGAGATTGCCGCTCGCGCTTAGAATCGGGTAAGCCGGGCTGACCATGAAATTGACCTCCGAACAGCGCGCCGAGATCGATGCGGCGAAATCGGCCCGGGCGGAGACCCGCCGGGCTACAGTTCCCGCCCTCGAAGAACTGCTCTACGAGCCCTTGGCGGTGCTCGACCATGGCTTCGTGCGGGTGATCGATTACATGGGCGACGACGCAGCCGTCGTACAGGCCGCCCGCGTCTCCTACGGCAAGGGCACCAAGCGGGTGTCCGACGATGCCGGGCTCATCAACTATCTGATGCGCCATCGCCATACGACGCCCTTCGAGATGTGCGAGATCAAATATCACGTCAAGCTGCCGATCTTCGTGGCGCGCCAATGGATCCGCCATCGTACCGCCAACGTGAACGAATATTCGGCGCGTTATTCGGTGCTCGATAAGGAATATTACATCCCCGCACCCGCGCAATTGGCGGCGCAATCCAGCGTCAATCGCCAGGGCCGAGGCGACGTGCTCGAAGGCGAAGAGGCGAGCCGCGTTCTGGCCATGCTGCGCGACGATGCCGAGCAGACCTACGGCCATTACGCCGAGATGCTCAACGAAGACGAAAACGGCAAGGTGGTGGACGAAAGCCGCTCGGGTCTCGCGCGCGAACTCGCCCGCATGAACCTCACGCTCAATACCTATACGCAATGGTATTGGAAGGTGGATCTGCACAATCTCATGCATTTCCTATCCTTGCGCGCCGACGCCCACGCACAATACGAAATCCGCGTCTATGCCGATGCGATGATGGAAACGCTCAATCGCTGGGTGCCGCTGACCGCCTCTGCCTTCCAAGATTACCGCATGGGTGCGGCACATCTGTCGGCCAAGGGCCTGGCCGTGGTCAAACGTCTGATCGCGGGCGAGAAGGTCGAGCAAAAAGCGAGCGGCCTGTCGGTGCGCGAGTGGCGCGAGCTGATGGCGACCTTGGGCCGCGAAGGCTAGACCTTACTCCGCCGCCTGCGCGTACTCGGTACGCTTCGCACCTTCGAGGCCGCTGAGGTCCGGCAGGCCCATGCGCAGCATCTCCACCGTTTGATCCGCGCGGAAGGTAATGCAATCTCCGCGCGCGACCCACACGGTTGTGAAGGCGCGCAGCGGCTGGTTGGCCACGGTGCCCGCACCTGAATTGGTGAGGAACACGCTCGGCGCATCGCAGATATAAGTGGCACCCGCTTCGATCTTCAGAACCGCGATCTCCACACGGCGTTCGGAGAAGGCGCCGAGCAATTTCTCGGACACACCCTTCACCTCGCTTGGCACCCAGTCGAAATTCTTCGGGTCCATCAGGATCGGATGATTGTAGCGCGGCTTCGGGTACATCATCGGCTTGCCGTTCTTGTGCTCCCAGATGGCCTGATAGCCGTCGAGGTTTTTCTTGCCGGGCTCACCCGGATTGCGGCGGAAGATGCCGCCCGAAAAGGTGCCGATCTTGGACAGCTCGTCCATGCCTTCTTTCACTTCGTCGCGCGACAGATACCCACTGCCCGACGCGCCGCCGAATTGCAGCACCGCGCCCCACGGCTCGCTCTCGGGGGCTTGCGATTGCGGCCCATAGGTCATGCCTTCTGGGAAATAGCCGACTACGCCTTCGGTCATCTTGCCGTCGCGCGCGTAATTGAGCGTGTCTTTGATCTGGAAGCGGATTTGCTCGAAATTATGGCGGTGACGCGGCGAGTAGAATTCGCCGCTCATCTTGCCGAGCGACAGCTGGAAATTGTCGATGGTGCCGCGCTCGCCTTCCATCAGGCGGCGGAAATGAAAGATACCGCCTCGATATTCGAGGCCGCGTTCCCACTTTAGTTCATCGCCTTGCACGATTTTCATGCGCCGTCTCCCGTTGTTGGGCGCAGTTTAACCGTGTGCGCGGCGGCGGACAAATCAGAAGCGTTTAACCTTTAGCGCGCCGCGCCTCCATGCGCGACAGCGCGATCCCCGACGCCGCGATCATGGCGGCGCCGATCCAGGTCCAAAGATCCGGGATCTCGCCGAAGACGGCGAAGCCGATGAAGGCGGCCCACACCAGCTGGGTATAGGCGACCGGCGCGCAGGCGGTCATCTCGCCAATCTTATAGGCCATGGTCATAGTCCAATTGCCGAGCGTGCCTATGGCGCCGACGATGACCAGCCAAAAGAATTGCTCCGGCGTCGGCCAGACCCAGAAGAACAAGGATGCGACGAACGCCATGGGGGTGGCCAGCACCATCGTCCAAAAGACGATCAAGGTGACCGGCTCGGTGCGCGATAGAATTTTGGCATCGACCTGATAGATGGCGTAGAGAAGCGCGCTGAGCACCACCATGAGGGCGCCGTAATCGACCCCCTCGAAAGATGGGCGCACGATCACGATCATACCGGAAAGGCCGAGCGCGATCACCAGCCAGCGCCCGATCACCGACGGCTCGTTCAGCACCCAGATGGCGATGATAGCGATGAAGATCGCGGTGGTTTGCGACAAGGTGACGGCGGCGGCGAGCGGCAGCATGGCGAGGCCGAGATAATAGGCAGCCATCGCGGCGGCCTGCATCGCGGCGCGGTAGGTATAGCGCCACAAATGGCGGGTGCGCATGCTGGCGAGCCCGCCCGTGGCGAACATCGGCAGCAGCACGATCAAACCGATGCCGACGCGGAAGAACACGATTTCGGTGAAATGGATGTCCTTGGAGATGAAGCGGATGATCGCCAGCATGATCGCGTAGGAGGCGGCGGAAACGACCATTAGGCAGATGCCGCGGACATTGGCGGGCAGGGCCGCGATCCGCGATACGATCGCATTCATTGCGGCAGCGCAGCCTTCTTGGGTGCGGCCTTCGCCGCCGCGATCGCGGCCCACACCTTCTCGGCGATGGCGAAATAGGGTTTGGCGTGGTCGCTCTCGGGATCGGTGGCGACGATCGGCGTTCCGGCGTCCGAGGTTTCGCGGATTTGCATCACCAGCGGCACGCCGCCTAGGAACGGCACGCCGAGACGCTCGGCCTCGTGTTTTGCGCCATCCTCGCCGAAGATGTAATAGCGTTTGCCGGTATCGGGCGCGATGAAATAGCTCATATTCTCGATGATGCCGAGGACCGGCACATCGACCTTCTTGAACATATTGAGGCCCTTGCGCGCATCGATCAGCGCGATGTCCTGCGGCGTGGACACGACGACGGCGCCGGTCAGCGGCACGCGTTGCGCGAGCGTCAGATGGATGTCGCCGGTGCCCGGCGGCATATCGATCACCAACACATCGAGCGTGCCCCAGGCGACGTCGCTCATAAGTTGTTCGAGCGCACCCGTAGCCATCGGCCCGCGCCAGATCACGGGTGTGTCCTCGTCGACCAGTAGGCCCATCGACATGCATTTGAGGCCGAAGGCCATCATCGGGGCCAATTTACCGTCCTCGGTCTGGGTCGGCTTGGTCTTGATCCCCATCATGCGCGGCAGCGACGGGCCGTAAATATCGGCGTCGAGCAGGCCAACCTTCTTGCCGCCTTTGGCCATGGCCAGCGCCAGGTTCACCGCGGTTGTCGATTTGCCGACGCCGCCCTTGCCGGACGCGACCGCGACGATGGCGGCGACATTGGGCAGCTCTATCTTGCGGTTATTGGCGTGGCGCCCGATGGGCTGGCGCGGCATGGGATGGGCAGTTTGGGGGGGTGGCTGTTGGGCGACGGCGGGGCGTTCGGCCGTCAGAACAGCGGTTACGCGCTCGACCCCTTTGATGCCCTGCACAGCCTTTTCGGCCGCTTGGCGTAGGGTTTCCAGCGCCGTCCCTAATTTTGACACTTTTGCCGGGTCAATTTCGAGCGAGAAGGTGACATGGCCGTTTTGCACGCGAATACCCGACACCATGCCCGAGCCGACGATGTCGGTTCCGGTGCCTGGATCGGCGACGGACGCCAACGCGTCCAATATGAGTGTCTCGGGGATTTCTGCCATGTCTGGAATTGCAAGCTTGAGCGTGCTGTCATATAAGGCAAGCAACGGTGGAACAAAAGACGAAAGCCCGTTTCAGCGGCTTTTGCTGGTGAGGAATCCATGAATTGGAATACGCAACGCGGCGGCCCTTGGGGCGGTGGCGGTGGACAGGGGCCCTGGGGTGGCGGTGGCGGCGGGCGTCCGAAGCCGCCTGACATTGAGGATTTGCTGCGGCGCAGTCAGGATCGCGTGCGCAAGTTCCTGCCGTCCGGCGGCGGCGGCGCCAAACGTATCGCCATTTTGGTGGTCGCTGCCATCATCGTGTGGTTCGCCACCGGCTTCTATCGGGTCGATCCCGACGAATTGGGCGTCGAATTGCTGTTCGGCAAGTTCAACGAGCGCACCGCGCCCGGCCTCAACTGGAATTTCCCGGCTCCCATCGGCCAGGTCTTTACGCCGAAGGTCACGCGCATCAACGCTGTGCAGATCGGTTTGCGCACCACCGCCGACGTGCGCGTGCGCGGTGTCGCCGGACGCGCGGTGCCCGAAGAAAGCCAGATGCTGACCGGCGATGAAAACATCATCGATATCCGCTTCGTGGTGTTCTGGTTGATCAAGGATGCGCAGGAGTTCATCTTCAATATCCGCAATCCCGAAGCGACGGTGAAGGCGGCGTCCGAGGCAGCGATGCGCGAAGTGGTCGGCAAGACCAATTTCGAATTCGCGCGCACCCAAGGACGTACGCAGATCCAGTTGGAAGTGCGCAACTTGCTTCAGCAGATTCTCGATTCCTACAATTCGGGCATTGAAGTGACCGACATCAACCTGCAGCAGGTCGAGCCGCCGGGCAATGTGCTCGACGCCTTCCGCGACGTGCAGGCGGCGCGCGCCGACAAGGAGCGCATCATCAACGAAGCGACGGCTTATTTGAACGAAGTCGTGCAGCAAGCAGAAGGCGAGGCCGCGCGCATCGGCAACGAAGCCGAAGCCTACAAGCAGGAAAAGATCGCGCTCGCAACCGGTGAAACGCAGCGCTTCCTGTCGGTGCTCGAACAGTACAAAAACGAGAAAGACGTCACGCGCCGGCGCATCTATCTCGAAACCATGCGCACCGTCATGGGCGGCATGGACAAGGTGCTGATCGATACGCCGAATACCGGCGGCCAAGGTGTGGTGCCATATCTGCCGCTGCCGGAACTTCGCAACAACCGCAAGTCGGCGCCTGTGTCCGCGCCGGCACCTGCGCCAACAACCGCGGGGACAAAGCGATGAATAGAGGACTCCTGGCCGTACTCGGCGTCGTTGTCGCGTTCGTCGCGATCGGGCTCTTCGGCACGATCTTCACGATCTCGGAACGCGAGCAGGCCTTGATCACGCGTTTGGGCGAACCGCGCCGGGTCGTCACCCAAGCCGGCTTACAGTTCAAGGTTCCGTTCCTCGAAGACGTGGTGCGCTTCGACAAGCGCGTGCTCGATTTCGACGCGCGCGCCGAAGAAGTGCCGACCAAGGACCAGAAGCAAGTCCTGGTGGATGCCTTCGCGCGTTACAAGATCGTCGATCCGCTGCTGTTCTTCAAAGCCGTCAACAACGAATTCGGCATGGAACAACGTCTTAGCCGCATCATCAACGCCCAGCTTCGCGCTGTGTTCGGCGATGCCGACTTCGCCACCTTGTTGACCGCCGAACGCGCACGCCTGATCGAGACGATCTCGCGCCGCACCGCGGTTCAGGCGAAGGAATTCGGCGTCGAAGTGCTCGACGTGCGCATCCGACGGCTCGACCTGCCCGAGGAGAACGGTCTTGCGATCTTCCGCCGCATGCAAAGCCAGCGCGAACAGGAAGCACGCGGTATCCGCGCCGAAGGTGCGGCGGACGCGCAGCGTATCCGCACCGATGCGGAGCGGCGGGCGACAATCGTGCGCGCCGAGGCTCAGCGTTCGGGACAGAAACTGCGCGGCGAAGGCGAAGGCGAGGCGCAGCGGACCTACAACGCGGCGTTCGGCCAGGATCGCGATTTCTATTACTTCTGGGATTCGATGCGTTCGATGATCGAAGGATTGAAGGGCGAAAACACCAGCTATGTCGGCTCGCCCGAAGGCGATTTCTTCCGCTTCTTCGGCGATATCGGCGGCCAGGGTGCCGGCGCGCCTGCCGCGGCGCCGCGCTAGTCGCTTCGGGGTTGCGGGGGTTCTGGGCTGACGCGTGGAGGACTTGCTCACCGCGCTCGGCTTGGCCATCGCCATCGAAGGGGCGCTTTACGCCCTGTTCCCAGCCGCCATGCGGCGCATGATTGCCCGCGCCTTGGAGCAGCCCGAGAATGCCTTGCGTGTCGGCGGTCTTGTGGCGGCCGTCGCCGGCGTGGCCCTGGTCTGGGTCCTCAGGGCCAATTGAAGCGGTTCAGATTTAGACTAAGCCAGGGTCATCCGGTGAGATCGGTCCCCCACCCTTCCCTCCCCCTATAGGGGAGGGTACGTTTTCTTTCCCCCTCCGCCGTTGGGGGAGAGTTGGGTTGGGGGTGCTCGCCCGTGCCGGGTTCGCAAAATTCAAAACGCCGCAGATGAAAAAATAATCTCTGCGTCCGACACCGGAGTAAGGTGAAGTTTCCCCGGGCGGCTGCTATATTATGTGTCGGAAAGCGTTGTGGGCCTTCCCGAAACGATTTTTTTGAGGCGTAATTTTGATGCAGAGCAATAGGGTCGGTCGCGCATTCGCGCGTGCCGCCGTCGTGGGGTCCGTCATCGCGCTGGCCGCGCCCGCCGCATATGCGGCGCAGGCGCCCGAAAGCTTCGCCGATCTCGCCAAGATTTTGCTGCCGGCCGTGGTAAACATCTCGACGACCTCGGTGGTGGCGGGCCGCAGCGGCGGTGCCGAATTGCCGCAGTTCCCTCCGGGATCGCAGTTCGAGGAATTCTTTCGCGACTTCTTCGACCGCTCGCGCCCGCAACAACAGCAGCAGCGCCGGGCAACCTCTCTCGGGTCGGGCTTCATTATCGATCCCAAAGGGATCGTCGTTACCAACAACCACGTCATTCAGGACGCCGAGGAAATCGCCGTGATCTTGCAGGACGACACGCGCCTGATCGCGACCGTGGTGGGGCGCGATCCAAAAACCGATCTCGCGGTTCTCAAGGTCGAGTCCAAGCAGGAGCTTCCCTTCGTGAAGTTCGGCGATTCCGAAACTGCGCGCGTCGGCGATTGGGTCGTCGCCATCGGCAATCCTTTCGGCTTCGGCGGAAGTGTCACGGCGGGGATCGTGTCGGCGCGCGGCCGTAACATCAAATCCGGCCCCTACGACGATTTCATCCAAACCGACGCCGCGATCAACCGCGGCAATTCGGGCGGTCCGCTGTTCAACATGAAAGGCGAGGTCGTCGGCATTAATACCGCGATCTTCTCGCCGACCGGGGCTTCCATCGGTATCGGCTTCGCCGTACCGGCATCGACCGCGAAAGGCGTGATCGATCAATTGCTGAAATACGGCAAGGCGCGGCGCGGATGGCTTGGCGTGCGCATCCAAAAGGTGACCGACGAAATCGCCGAAAGCCTGCGCCTCGGCAAGACGACGGGTGCGCTGATCGCCAGCGTGTCCGAGGGCAGTCCGGCCGAGAAGGGCAAGATCAAATCGGGCGACGTGATCTTGAAGTTCGACAACAAGGACGTCACCAACATGGAGGCGCTGCCGCGTCTCGTCGCCGAAACCGAAATCGGCCGCGATGTCGATGTCGAATATTGGCGCGACGGCAAACGCGAGAAGACCAAGGTCAATGTCGGCGAATTGCAGGAAGAGGTGGCCTCGGCCACCGATACCGGCTCCGACACCCAGGGCGATCGCGGCGAGGAACTGGCGATCAAGGGGCTCGGCATGAGCGTGGCCTCCCTCGATGCCAAGGCGCGCGCCAAGTACAAGCTCAAGGACGCGACCAAGGGCGTGCTCATCACGACGGTCGAGCCCGATAGCGCGGCCTCCGAAAAAGGGTTGAAGCCCGGCGATGTAATCGTCGAGATCAGCCAGGAGGAAGTGTCCCAGCCGGGCGACGTGCGCAAGAAGGTGGACGAGGCGCGCGAGCGCGGCCGCAAATCCATTCTCCTGCTGGTCGAAGGCCAAGGCGGATTGCGCTTCGTCGCCCTGCAGATCGGCTAATCAACAGACAGAACGGAAGTATTCGATGTCCGACCAATCCTCGCGGCCGGCTGCTCCGCAGCCGTTGGTGCGTCCGTTCACGGGTCTGAGGCCCACGCCGCAACATGCGGCCGAGGTCGCAGCACCTCCCTACGACGTGCTCGACAGCGACGAGGCGCGCGCCTTGGCCTTCGGCAAGCGCTGGAGCTTCCTGCATATCTCCAAGCCCGAAATCGATCTGCCGCCCGGGATCGATTCGCACGCGCCGGAGGTCTATGCGATGGCGGGCACCAACATGCGCGCGATCATCGCGGCCGACGTGCTTCGCCGCGACGAGATTCCCGCCTATTACATCTATCGGGTCCAGATGGGCGATCACGTGCAGACCGGCATCGTCGCCTCGGGCTCGGTCGATGCCTACGAAGCCAATCTGATCCGCCGCCACGAACATACGCGGCCGGACAAGGAAGACGATCGCGTTGCGCAGATCCTCGCGGTCGAGGCGCATACCGGGCCGGTCTTCTGTTTCCACGCGCCGCATCCGGCTCTGGCGCGCATCACTGCGGCGGCGACCAAGTCCGCGCCCGCCTATAGCGTGACCGGGCCCGGCGGCAGTGTGCACAGCCTGTGGGAGGTGACCGATCCGACCGACATCTATGCGATCGGCGAGGGTTTCGCCGAACAGGGTGTGATCTACATTGCCGACGGTCATCATCGCTCGGCAGCGGCCGCGCGCGTGCGCGCCGAGCTGCGCAAGGCCAATCCAAACCATACGGGCGTCGAGCATTACAATTATTTCCTGATCGTCAGCTTTCCCGGCGACGAGGTGCGCATCTACGATTACAACCGCGTTGTGCGCGATCTGAACGGCATGACCGCCGAACAGTTCCTGGTACGCCTCGCCCGCGATTTCACCGTGACGCCGGCGAATGCCGCCGCCAAGCCGACGATCGCCCGCACCTTCGGCATGTACCTTGCGGGTAAGTGGTACGCGCTCGCCTTTAAGCAACAACCGGCGGCCGATCTGTCGGCGGTCGAACGGCTCGATGTCAGTCTCTTATCGACGCGCCTGCTTGAACCGATGCTCGCCATCGGCGATCCGCGGGTCGATCCGCGCATCGATTTCATCGGCGGCATTCGCGGCATGGCGGAATTGGAGAAGCGCGTCGATAGCGGCCAATGGGCCGTCGCCTTCGCGCTCTATCCGACGTCGATCGCGGATCTGAAAGCGGTCGCCGACGCCGAAGCGGTCATGCCGCCCAAAAGCACATGGTTCGAACCCAAGCTCGCCGACGGCATGGTCTCGCTGCCACTGGAGTGAGCGGCCCTACGACCGAAATCAAAACATAGCCGTCATGGCCGAGTCACGCCCACTGCTGTGCGGTTTAAATTAAGCCGTCATGCACGTATTTGTTACGGGCATCCACGGTCGAAAGCGCAATAGCGCGAAAAGACCGTTGGAGCGCGGATACTCAGTTTTGCCCTGCAAGATCCGATGGCCGATTCGGGGGTGGCCGTAGCAAATACGGCCATGGCGAACCTATTTTCGGAGTTCGAGTCTCAGCCGGTTCTATTATGCAAAAATATAAGCAGAGGAAGGCTTTGTTCCGGTTCGAACCATTTTAAACTGGACAGCAGTAGGCTTGATCCGGCCATCCATCTTTCCGAATGCGCGATGTAAAGCTGGATGCGCGGACCAAGTCCGCGCATGACGGCGCTTCTTGTCTACTCTGCTGCGCGGACAGTCTTTCTGCTGTTCGCCAAATTCGCGATCGTCTGCTCGGTCGTCTGTACGTCGCCGAAGATAGCGAGGAAACCGGCCAGCGAACTCTGATGGTTCTCCTGGCTGGTCGCGGCATTGCAATCGGCGACCATCACCGTGCGATAGCCGAGCATCATTCCGTCGCGCGCGGTGGATTCGCAGCATACGTTGGTCACCGTTCCGCCGATCAGGATCGTGTCGATTCCGTGTTTGTCGAGAACCTCTTTCAGATTGGACGAACCTTGGATGAAGGCGGAATAACGCGTCTTGATGACGGTCTTGTCGCCGGCCTCGACCTTGAGCGCCGGCCACAGCGGAAAGCCCGATCCGCCTTTGCCGAGATTGGCCTGACGTTTCGCCTTTGCCTCGGGCGTGTAGGATTCGTAGAGGTTCGCCCAATCGGTCGGCGTCTCGGGCTTGGCTTCGGTCTGAATCCACACGACTAGGCCGCCGTTGTTTCGCATCTCGGCGGCGAGGCGGTTGATGTTGGGCACGATGTCGCGCGCGGGCGGCGTGCAGCCGGGCTCGTCGTCGACCATGAAATATTTCTGCATATCGACGACGATGAAGGCGCTCTTCGTTGCATCCAGCCGTTCGAACGGATGGACCTTTCCGCGGCGCGCGATCAGTTGCGATTCAAGCTCCGGCGTGATGGTGAAGGTCTGCATGATCGTCCCTCCGTCTTAGCGAACTTGGAAGATGAGCTTACCACGAACGTGGCGGCTATCGCTCAATTCGTGTGCGCGCCGCGCATCCTCCAATTTCAAAATCTGCATGGGCGGAGCCTTCACGGCACCGCTGCGGGCCAGCTCGACGATGCGCTCCAGGTGGGGGCGATCGCGCGCCACGTTGGGCCGCAGGAATCCAATGCCGTCGGGCGCCTTGAAATCGGCTTCGCCGCCGGCCACCCAAGCGAGCCTGCCGCCCGGCTTGATCGATTGGAAGCTGCGGCTCTGCACCTTGCCGCCTACCGTATCGAAGACCGCGTCGACGTTGGTCGCGATCTTAGTGAAGTCGTCCTTGTTGTAATCGATTACGAGATCGGCGCCGAGGGATTTGACGTAATCGTGGTTGTTGGCGCTCGCCGTCGCGATCACGCGGGCACCTATATGTTTTGACAAAGCCACCGCATAGCCGCCGACGCCGCCGGCGCCGCCCTGGATCAGAATGGTTTCACCCTTTTTCAATTTGATCGTATCCTCGACCGCGATCAGCGCGGTAATCCCGATCAGCGCCAAGGCCGCCGCCTCGGCGTGGCTCATGAAATCCGGCTTCCTCGCGCAGATGGCCGCATTGATCGCGATTGTTTCGGCGTAGGCGGCGTCCTTGCCCTGCTCGGTGACGGCGAAAACCGCGTCACCGACCTTGAAGTCCGTCACGCCGGCGCCGAGCGCTCGCACTACCCCTGAGAAATCGCGCCCAAGCGTTTGCGGGAATTTCGCGGTCAGGATGTTTTGGCGGGCGCCGTCGCGCACGCGGCAATCGGCGGGATTGATGCTGGCGGCATGGATATCGACCAGAACTTCGCCGGTGCCGGCCTTGGGTTCGGACACATCGCCGACGCGCAGGACCTCGGGCCCGCCGAACGTATCGATGACCACCGCTTTCATTACCGCTCCCCTTCTTTATTATCCTGCATCTCGCAGCATCTTTGCGTCTAGAAATCAGGCATGCAACCCGTTCTCATCATTGCCGGACCGACCGCCAGCGGTAAGTCGCATCTCGCTCTCGCGGCCGCGCAGGAATTCTGCGGCACCGTGATCAATGCGGATTCGATGCAGATCTATCGCGAGTTGCGCATCCTCACAGCACGCCCGACGCCGGAAGAAGAAGGGGTGGTGCCGCATCGTCTTTATGGCGTGATGGATGCGGCGGAACGCTGCTCGGCTGGACGCTGGGCAACGCTCGCGAGCGTGGAGATCGCGGCGGCCCACGCGGCCGGGCGCCTGCCCATCGTGGTCGGCGGCACGGGTTTTTATCTGAAGGCGCTGACGCAGGGCTTGAGCGCGATGCCCGAGGTGCCGGCCGAGGCGCGCGCCGAGGCGGTCGCCCTGCGTGACCAGCTCGGCCCCCAAGCCTTCCATGCCGAGCTCGCCCGCATCGATCCGCGCGCGGGAGAGCGCCTATTGGTGGTCGATGCGCAGCGCGTGACCCGCGCCTACGAAGTGTGGCTGGCGACGGGGCGCAGCCTCAGCGATTGGCAGGACGAGCCGCCCGTGCCGCCGTTGCCGGATGCCCACTTCCTCACCTTCGTGCTCGATCCGCCGCGGGACGCGCTCTACGCGGCCTGCGACGCGCGTTTCGACGCCATGCTGGCGCAGGGAGCCTTGGAGGAGGTGCGGGCCTTGGCCGCACTCGGCCTCGACCTCGCCCTTCCGGCCATGAAGGCGCTGGGCGTGCCCGACCTGCTGCGCCATCTTGAAGGGCAGATAAACTTGGGCGAGGCGGCAATGGCGGCCAAACAGGCGACACGGCAGTTCGCCAAGCGCCAATCGACCTGGTTTCGCACACAAATCGGTCCCTCCGAGCGGGTATCTGAGCAATTTTCGGAAAGTTTATGTCAAAAAATCTTTACGAAAATTCGCGATTCGCGGTTGACCACGCAAATTTAAGACGTTAGGTTCCGCGCCTTCATGCCGGGAAAGCCCGGAAAACTGCGGAGTAGGACCATGGCCGGACAGCGTTTCGTTGGCGGAGACCTCATCTTGAAGGCATTGGCCGATCAAGATGTCGACGTCATTTTCGGCTACCCGGGCGGCGTCACCCTGCCGCTCTACGATCGTTTGTATCTCCAGAACCGCCTGCGCCACATCCTGGTCGGCCACGAACAGGGCGCCATGCATGCAGCCGAAGGTTACGCGCGCTCGACCGGCAAGCCCGGCGTCGTGCTGGTGACCTCGGGCCCGGGTGCGACCAACACGGTGACCGGCCTGGTCGACGCCATGATGGATTCCATTCCGCTGGTCGTGCTTACCGGGCAAGTGGTGAGCAGCCTGATTGGCAACGATGCGTTTCAAGAGGCCGACACCACCGGCATCACGCGTGCCGCTACCAAACACAATTATCTTGTGCGTTCGGCCGAGGATCTCGCGCGCGTGCTGCACGAAGCCTTTTATGTGGCGATGCACGGCCGCCCAGGTCCGGTGCTCGTGGATATCCCCAAGGACGTCATCCTCGGCGAAGGTCCCTATGTTGGCCCCGAGGCAGCCCTGCCGCGCAACTACAAGCCGCGCACCGAGCCGGATATGGCGCGCATCGAAGAAGCGGTCGAGCTGCTGGCCGCGGCGAAGAAGCCGATCATCTATGCCGGCGGCGGCGTCATAAATTCGGGGCCGGAAGCCTCGAAGCTGTTGGCGCAGCTTGTCCACGAAACGGGCTTTCCCTGCACCACGACCTTGATGGCGCTCGGCGCTTTCCCGGCATCCGATCCGCTTTATATCGGCATGCCCGGTATGCACGGCACCTACGAAGCCAATCTCACGATGCACGATTGCGACGTGATGTTTAACGTCGGCGCGCGCTTCGACGATCGCGTGACCGGCAAGACTTCGGCCTTTGCGCCCAATGCGCGCAAGATCCATATCGACATCGATCCGTCCTCGATCAACAAGAACATTCAGGTCGATGTGCCGATCGTCGGCGATGCGGGCTTGGCACTCGCCGCCACCCTGCGGGTGTGGAAAAAGAAAAAGAAGTCGGCCGATGCCAAGGCGCTGAAGGCCTGGTGGAAGCAGATCGACCAGTGGCGCAGCGTCGATTGCCTCGGCTTCGATCAGAACAAGAAGGCTGCGATCAAACCGCAATATGCGCTCGAGCGCCTTCGTAAGGCGCTCGCCGGAACGGACTTCTATGTGACCACCGATGTCGGTCAGCATCAGATGTGGGCCGCGCAATATATCCATTTCGACGAGCCCAATCGCTGGATGACCTCGGGCGGGCTCGGCACCATGGGTTACGGCGTGCCGGCCGCGATGGGCGTGCAGGTGGCGCATCCGGATTCGACGGTGGTGTGCGTCACCTCCGAGGGATCGTTGATGATGAATGTGCAGGAGATGGCGACGATTTCTAAATATCGTCTTCCGGTGAAGATCCTGAATCTCAACAACGATCGTCTCGGCATGATCCGCCAGTGGCAGGAGCTGTTTCACAGCAACCATGAATCGGAATGCGATCTCGCGGGCCGCGCCGATTATCTCAAGATGGCTGAAGCCTTCGGCTTCACTGCCTTGTCGTGCATCAAGCCCGACGACGTCGATGCGACACTGGCGAAGGCGCTGGCGATCGACGGGCCGGTCTTCATCAATATGGTGGTCGACAAGACGGAGAACGTCTTCCCGATGATACCGTCGGGCGCGCCGCACAACGAAATCGTCCTCGGGCCGAAGCAGAAGTTCAAGACGCTCGACGACCGCAACAACGTGATGGCGTAACGCATATGGCAGACCGACGTAGAAGCAGCCCGCGCGCACCGGACAGTGCGTATGATGCGGCCGGCAGCAAGTCGCGCGCCACACAGAAAGCGGGCGCTAAGCCCGTGAACCCGGACGTGCAGGAGAATACCTTCTCGGTTCTGGTCGATAACGAAGCCGGTGTGCTGCATCGCATCGTCGGATTGTTTTCGGGACGCGGCTACAATATCGAAAGTCTCACGGTCTCCGAGGTCGACGATGCGCAGCGCCTGTCCAAGATCACGATCGTGACGTCGGGCACGCCGCAGATCATCGATCAGATCCGCGCCCAGCTCGATCGCCTCGTGCCGGTGCATAAGGTTGCCAATTTGACCGCTGACGGTCCGTCGGTTCAACGTGAAATGGGCCTGGTCAAGGTGGTGGGCACTGGCGAGGTGCGCGTCGAAGCCTTGCGCATCGCCGATATCTTTCGCGCGCAGGTGGTCGATTCTACCAACCGCTCCTTCGTGTTCGAGATCACCGGGTCGAGCGACAAGCTCAATGCCTTCATCGAACTCATGCGCCCGCTGGGCCTAGCCGATATTTCACGGACCGGAATCGTCGCCATTGCGCGCGGCGATGCGGAGATGTAAACGGGCCGGCTTCCAAGCCAGCTCGATCTGACGGGACAACTTAGCCGAGGTATTCGACCATGCGCGTTTATTACGACCGCGACGCCGACATCAACCTGATCAAAACCAAGAAAGTGGCCATTGTCGGCTACGGCAGCCAAGGGCATGCCCACGCGCTCAATCTGCGCGACAGCGGCGTGAAGGAGATCGCGGTGGCGCTCCGTCAGGGCTCGGGCTCCATTGCGAAGGCAACGGCCGAGAAACTGAAGGTGATGGATGTCGCCGAGGCTGCGAAATGGGCTGACGTGTTGATGGTCCTGGCACCCGACGAGCAGCAGCCCGACCTGTATGCCAATCATATCCGCGGCAACCTGCGCAATGGCGCCGCCATTGCCTTCGCGCACGGCCTGTCGGTCCATTTCGGCCTGATCGAGCCGCCGGCCGGTGTCGACGTCTTCATGATCGCGCCAAAGGGCCCGGGTCACACAGTGCGCTCCGAATTTGCGCGCGGCGGCGGTGTGCCGTGCCTCGTTGCGGTTCATAACGATGCCTCGGGCTCTGCACTCGAAGTGGCGCTCTCTTACGGCAGCGCCATCGGCGGCGGCCGCTCGGGCATCATCGAGACGAGCTTCCAGGAAGAATGCGAAACCGACCTATTCGGCGAACAGACGGTGCTATGCGGCGGTCTCACCTCCTTGATCGTGGCTGGCTACGAAACCTTGGTCGAAGCCGGTTATGCGCCGGAAATGGCCTATTTTGAATGCCTCCATGAAGTGAAGCTGATCGTCGATCTGATCTACGAGGGCGGCATCGCCAATATGCGCTATTCGATCTCCAACACCGCAGAATACGGCGACTATACCAGCGGTCCGCGCATCATCGATGCGGGCGTGAAGGCGCGCATGAAGGAGGTCCTGAAGGACATCCAAACCGGCAAATTCACCCGCGACTGGATGCTCGAGAACAAGGCCGGCGCCCCCAGCTTCAAGGCCCAGCGCAAGGCCGGTGCAGCCCACGATATCGAGAAGGTCGGCCAGCAGCTCCGCGATATGATGCCGTGGATCACCAAGAACAAGCTGGTCGATCGTACCCGCAACTAAGCGGGCTATCGGATCTAATTAAGGCTCCTGATGACTATCTACGTTCGTAGTTCCGTTCTAAGGGGCCTTAAAATCTATGGCTACAAATGCAGATTTCGCCTACATTAGTAGATAGAAGGCCAAAAAACTTCGCCTTTCCGCAGGGTTACTACATTTTTCAGTTCGTCTTTCCCGGGGATTGGGTTATTGTCCACGGTATTGCGACCTATTTCGCTCAACTAAGTGTCCAATTGAGTGGATGGATTGTAATTTTTCGAGAACTGCTTGATGAACAAGCGGTTTTACCAGTGGCGCTCAATATTTGGGTTCCCGTCGATGGCGTGGCAGGCAAAACAGTTCGAGACGCGGGGAAATCGTGCCGGTAACGGTATGAACCGTCGCGTCCGGATCGTTGTTTCCTCACCCTTCCCGGTTTCCGCAGGTCGGACCCTCCGACTTAGGCGCCCCTGAATGCAGGCCGCGAGCATGCTCGCGCGCATTTGGGGGAAACAACCGCCTATGTCGTGAATTTTTTGACCAGAGGTCCAATCCCATGAGCAACCCATCCGACTCCAACCGAGTCATTATTTTCGATACCACGATGCGCGACGGCGAACAGTCGCCCGGTGCTTCGATGAATCTAAACGAAAAACTGCGCATCGCCGAAGTTCTAGAGGACATGGGCGTCGATGTCATCGAAGCCGGCTTTCCCATCGCCTCGCCCGGCGACTTCGAAGCGGTCAACGAAATCGCGAAGCTCGTCAAGAATTCCACCGTCTGCGGATTGGCGCGCGCGAGCCACATGGATATCGACCGCGCGGCCGAGGCTTTGAAGCCGGCGGCGCGCGGCCGCATCCATACCTTCCTGTCAACCAGCGCGCTCCATATGAAGTACAAGCTGCAGATGGAGCCCGAGCAGGTCTATCAGGCGGTGATCGACAGCGTCGCCTATGCGCGGCGCTTTACCGACGACGTCGAATGGTCGCCCGAAGACGGCTCGCGCACCGAACATGACTTCCTGTGTCGCTGCGTCGAAGCAGCGATCCGTTCGGGGGCGCGCACCATCAATATCCCTGACACGGTCGGCTATGCGATCCCAGAGGAATTCGCGGCTCTCATCGAAATGCTGCGTAACCGAGTGCCCAACATCGACCAGGCGGTGATCTCCGTTCACTGCCACAACGATCTAGGCCTGGCGGTTGCGAATTCGTTGGCTGCCGTCAAGGCCGGCGCGCGCCAGGTCGAATGCACCATCAACGGCCTCGGCGAACGCGCGGGCAACGCGGCGATGGAGGAGATCGTCATGGCGTTGCGTACGCGCCCTGATTATTTGCCTTATGTCGTCAACGTGAAGACTGAGCACATCATCAAGGCGTCGCGTCTTGTCTCGGGCGTTACGGGTTTCGTCGTTCAACCGAACAAGGCGATCGTCGGCGCCAATGCCTTCGCGCACGAATCCGGCATCCATCAGGATGGCATGCTGAAGAATGCGCAGACCTACGAAATCATGACGCCGGAATCGGTCGGATTGACCGAATCGAAACTGGTTTTGGGTAAACATTCTGGACGGCACGCTTTCCGCGCGAAGCTCAAAGAGTTGGGCTACGAACTTGGCGATAATGCGTTGAACGATGCCTTCAAGCGGTTCAAGGATCTCGCGGATTTGAAAAAAGACGTGTACGACGAGGACATCTCGGCCCTTGTCGATGATACGGTGGTGCGCACCAACGATCGCATCAAGATGATGTCGTTCGAAGTGCTGTGCGGAACCAAGCACCGTAACCCCAGGGCCGAACTCGAATTGGAGATCGACGGCGAAGTAAAGAGCACGAGCGCAACCGGAGACGGTCCGATCGACGCGGCCTTCAACGCCATCAAGGCCTTGGTGCCGCACAAGGCGCGCCTACAACTTTATCAGGTTCACGCCGTCACCGAGGGCACCGATGCCCAAGCCGAGGTGACGGTCCGTCTCGAAGAAAACGGGAAATCCGTCAACGGCCAGGGCGCCGACACCGACACGATGGTGGCGTCGACTAAGGCCTACATCAACGCGTTGAACAAGCTGCTCGTCAAGCGGCAGAAGACTGCACCGTCCGCACTATCCGCATGACCAAGGACGTACGGACACAAGACTAGGCGGGTTGGATCGGCGGAGCGAAATGCTTCGCCGATCCCTCTCGAAAAATCGGGCCGGGCCGAAACGGGGCTCGGGCTGCAAGCAACAGTCCAAAGGTATTGATAAAATATGCTGTCCCGCATTTTTGGTTTTCTCTCAGCCGACATGGCCATCGACCTCGGAACCGCCAACACGCTCGTTTACGTAAAGAGTAAAGGTATCGTTCTGAACGAGCCGTCAGTGGTCGCCATCGCCGAACACAAGGGTAAGAAGCAAGTCCTTGCCGTCGGCGAAGAGGCCAAACAGATGCTCGGACGCACGCCGGGTTACATCCAGGCGATCCGGCCCTTGCGCGACGGCGTCATCGCCGATTTCGAAATCGCCGAGGACATGATCAAATATTTCATCCGCAAGGTGCATAACCGCAGAAGCTTCGCGGCCCCGTTGGTCGTCATTTGTGTGCCGTCGGGCTCCACAGCCGTCGAACGGCGCGCCATTCAGGAATCGGCCGAAGCGGCCGGTGCCAGGCGCGTCTTCCTGATCGAGGAGCCGATGGCGGCCGCGATCGGCGCCGGACTGCCGGTCACCGAACCCACCGGCTCGATGGTGGTCGATATCGGCGGCGGCACCACCGAGGTTGCGGTCCTATCGCTCGGCGGCATTGTCTATGCGCAGTCGGTGCGTGTCGGCGGCGACAAGATGAACGAGGCGATCATCGCCTATATCCGCCGCAACCATAATCTGCTCGTCGGCGAATCCTCGGCCGAGCGCATCAAGGAAGAGATTGGCTCGGCCTGCCCACCGGAAGAAGGCGAAGGCCGGACCATGGAGATCAAGGGGCGGGACCTGATGAATGGCGTTCCCAAGGAATTGACCATCAGCGAACGCCAAATCGCCGAAAGCCTGGCCGAACCCGTCAGTCAGATCATCGAAGCGGTTAAGTCGGCGCTCGAACATACCGCGCCCGAGCTCGCGGCCGATATCGTCGATAAGGGTATCGTGCTGACCGGCGGTGGTGCCTTGTTGAGCAACATGGATTACGTCTTGCGTTACGCAACCGGATTGCCGGTGTCGATCGCCGACAACCCGCTGTCTTGCGTGGCGCTTGGAACGGGACGCGTACTCGAAGACATGAAGAAACTGCGCCACGTTCTATCGACGATGTATTAAACGCGACCGTCGCTGCGCCGGGGGAGTCCGTTCGGGGTTCCGGGGGTTTCTTCCTGGTCGAGGCGTTCGCCGTTGGAGCCGCCATGGACCCGCGTCCAAGCACGATTCTGCGTATAGCGCAGCCGCTGAGGAGCCTCGTTCAGAGGTTTACCTATCTTGGCCTGGTCGTGGCTGCCTTCGGCCTGATGTTGATCGGCAAGATCGATACGGTCATCGTTGATCGCGTGCGCGCCGAAGTCATTAACGGCACCGCGCCGATCCTCGATGCGTTGTCGCGTCCCATTCAAACGGTTCACGAGTTGATCGATACCGCCTCGAGCGCCATCGACATGCGCGCCGAGAACGAACGCCTGCGCGAGGAGAATGTGCGCTTGCTGCAGTGGCAGATGGTCGCGCGCAAGCTGCAGGCCGACAATACTGCCCTGTCTAAATTGCTTCAGGTCGTGCCGGAAACGCCGGCCACGTATATGTCGGCGCGCGTGATCGCTTCGGCGCGCGGCACCTACGGCAATTCGATGGTGCTGAACGCGGGCTCGGCCCACGGCGTACGCAAGGGCCAGGCGGTTCTGGGCGAAGCCGGTTTCATCGGACGGATCGCGGATGTATCCAGTCGCGCATCGCGCGTTCTGCTGCTGACCGATGTCAGCTCGCGCATTCCGGTCGTGCTTGAAGCCTCGCGCGCGCGCGCGCTTTTGGTGGGCGGTAACGTCAACCGTCCGCGCCTTGTGTTTGTCACACCGGGCACCAGGATCAGCCCGTCCGAACGCATTGTGACCTCGGGTGATGGCAACGCATTTCCGGCCGGACTGCCGGTCGGCGTGGTTGCCTCCGTGACGGACAACAGCATCGAGGTCCAATTGTTCGCCGATTACGATCGGCTCGAATATGTGCGCATCGGCGATTTCGGGCTCGATGGGCTCGTCGATCGTCATGCGGCGGGCGACGCGCGCTAACTGAGCGAAAGGGCTCCAAAGACTGTGAACGTCGCGTTTTGGCAAAGGATCGACCAATCGGCGCGCGGCGTGACGCCGTTTCTGCTGTCGGTGGGGCTTGTCCTGCTGAGCGTGGTGCCGCTGCCGATGCCGGGCTTCGCCCCCATCGTTCCCGCATTCGCCCTCATGTCGATTTATCACTGGGCGATCTACCGGCCGAACCTGATGCCGTTGTCGGCGGTCTTCGTGCTGGGTCTGCTTTATGACCTTTTGACCGGGGCGCCGGTTGGTCTGTTTACGCTGGTATTTTTAACGGTCTATGGCGTGGCGCTCACGCAGCGCCGATTCATCGCCGGCAAATCCTTCTTCATCTATTGGTTCGGTTTCGCCATCATCGCGCTGGGCGCCGCCATCGAGAGCTGGGCATTGGCGAGCCTATGGCATCTCACGCTACTCGATACCCAAGCGGTTCTGTTCCAGTATTTGGTCGCGCTCGGAATTTTCCCGCTGGTCGCGTGGATCTTCCTCAAATGGCAGCAGACGCTGCTTATCGAGCGATAGGCAGCCACGAGCGATGCAACGCGATACCGACCAGTATTATTCCTTCACGCGGCGCTCGGCCCTGTTGTTCGGGGGCCAGATTGTCCTGCTCTCTGGCCTTGCGGCGCGGATGTATTATCTGCAGGTCATCGAGGCCGATCGCTATCGGATGCTCGCCGAGGACAACCGCATCAATTTCAAACTGCTGGCGCCGCGGCGCGGACGCATCGTCGATCGCTTCGGCCGGCCGATGGCTATCAATCAGCAAAATTACCGTGTCCTGTTGACCCCTGAAAACACAAAGGATGTCGAAAAGACGCTCGATACGCTGGCTACTATTATTCCGATCAACGACAAGGAACGCCAAAAAATCCTGCGCGACATCAAGCGCCGTCGCCGCTTCCTGCCAATGATCGTGCGTGAGAATCTCGAATGGGAAAAGGTCGCGCGCATCGAGGTCAACGCACCCTCGTTACCCGGAATTTCCATCGATGTCGGCGAAAGCCGGTATTATCCGGACGGAATTTTGACGGCGCCGGTGTTGGGGTATGTGTCGGGCGTCGCCGAAACGGAACAGACGGGCGATCCGTTGCTCGAACTGCCCGGCTTCCGCATCGGCAAGTCGGGCATTGAAAAGACGTTGGACGTGCCGTTGCGCGGGCGCGGCGGCACCAGCCAGGTCGAGGTCAATGCCTTCGGCCGCGAGATCCGCGAACTTGAGCGCGTCGAAGGACAGCCAGGCGCCGAGGCGCGCCTGACGATCGATCTCGAATTGCAGAAATTCGTCGCCGAACGGATGGGCGAGGATTCCTCGTCGGCCGTCGTGATCGACATCCATAGTGGCGATATCCTGGCGATGGGCTCGACGCCGTCGTTCGATCCGAATGCCTTCAATCGCGGACTGACCGCGGAGGAGTGGCGTACGCTGTCGACCAACCCCCGGACGCCGCTCAACAACAAGGCCATCGCCGGCATGTACGCGCCGGGCTCGACCTTCAAGATGGTGGTGGCGCTAGCGGCACTTGAGCGCGGATTGATCACGCCCGCGACACGGATCAGCTGCGGCGGCAAGGTCTCGCTCGGCGATGCCACCTTCCATTGCTGGAAGAGCAAGGGCGGGCACGGCAACCTGGATCTGCTGGGCGGCATCATGAACAGCTGCGATCTCTATTTCTACGAGGTTGCGCGCCGGGTCGGCATCGATCGCATTTCACAGATGGCGGAGCGGTTCGGGCTCGGCATGATGCTCGATATCGAACTGCCCGGCGAGAAAAAGGGACTGATGCCGACGCGTGCCTGGAAGAAATCGCACAAAGGCGCCGCCTGGACCCAGGGCGAGACCATGATTTCCGGCATTGGCCAGGGCTATATGCTCGTCACGCCTTTGCAGTTGGCCGTCATGACGGCGCGACTTTCCAACGGTGGCCGCGCGGTGAAGCCGCGGCTGACCAATGCTGTTGTCGCGTTCGACGGAACCGAACTTCCGGCGCCGCCGCAGCCGGAGTTCGAGGATCTCGGAATATCTCCAAGCCATCTAGAGGTTGTTCTCAAGGGCATGGCGGGAGTCACTAATTTACCGGGCGGCACGGCCTTCAAGGCGCGCATCAAGGATCCCGCCTTCGCGATGGCGGGAAAGACCGGTTCGGTCCAAGTGCGGCGCATTTCCAAACTTGAGCGCGAGACACGTGTCCTGAAAAACGAAGAACTACCGTGGCACGAGCGCGATCACGCCCTGTTCGTCGGCTTTGCCCCGGTGCATGAGCCGCGCTACGCCTGCGCCGTCGTGGTCGAACATGGCGGCGGCGGTTCGACGACTGCGGCCCCGATCGCGCGCGATATTCTCATCGAAGTGCAACGCCGCGATCAGTCACCCAGCACCGAGCTGAACGTACCGCGCCGGCCGGAGGGCGAGGGATGAGCCTTCAGCTCTCGTCGCATCGATCGTCCAATCCGCCAGAGATGACGCTGAGGCAGCGCATCTGGCAGATCAACTGGACCTTCACGCTGTTGATTGCATTGGTCGGATCGATCGGCGTCGGCATGCTGTATTCGGCGGCGGGCGGGAATATCGATCCCTGGGCCGACCGGCAGCTTGCCCGTCTCAGCTTCGGCCTGATCATCATGCTGACGGTCGCCGTAACCGACATCCGCGTCTGGCTGCGCTATGCCTATGTCCTTTACGGAATCGCCCTGTTCTTGCTGATCGTGGTGGAGATCGCGGGCGACATCGGAATGGGGGCGCGACGGTGGCTTGTGGTCGGCGGGCTCAGCATTCAGCCATCGGAAATGATGAAGATTACCATTTTGCTGGCGCTGGCGCGGTATTTCTATTCCAGCCGTCTCGAAGATATGGGCCGCATCACCCATCTACTGGTTCCGGGGGTGATGATTTTGGCGCCTGCTCTTTTGGTGCTGCGTCAGCCCGATCTCGGCACAGCGACAATCTTACTGGTGAGCGGAGTGACAATGCTGTTCTTGGCGGGCGCCCGGGCCTGGATGTTCATTGTTGGGGCACTCGGCGTGATCGTGGCCGTGGTCCCGATCTGGCGCTACGTGCTGCACGATTACCAAAAGGCGCGGCTGGTCACCTTCATGAACCCCGAGCACGATCCGCTCGGCACCGGTTATCACATCATGCAATCGAAGATCGCGCTCGGCTCTGGCGGGATTTTCGGTAAGGGATTTCTCGAGGGTTCGCAAAGCCATCTGTCGTTCCTGCCGGAAAAACACACGGACTTCATTTTCACAATGCTGGCCGAGGAGTTCGGACTGGTCGGCGGTCTTATCCTGCTCGGCGTCTATTTGCTGATTTTGCTGTTTGGTTTCATCATCGCGCTGCGATGTCGCAATCAATTCGGTCGCCTACTCGCGATGGGCTTCGTCATGTCGTTTTTCTTCATGGCCTTCGTGAATATCGCCATGGTGATGGGCGTCGTCCCGGTGGTCGGTATGCCGCTACCTCTCATCTCCTACGGTGGAACGTCAATGTTGACCTTGCTGTTTGGCTTTGGGCTGCTGATGTGTGTCTATGTTCACCGCGACGTGCGCCTCGGGCCGGGGGCGGCCGACGCCAACCCCTAGGCCGCAAACGTCGGATTTCGGCCCCGCGTGCGCTATCGACAAGTCTGTGATCGCTTGATATACCCTCGCCTCCGCAACGGCGCGGGCGCATAGCTCAGTTGGTAGAGCAGCTGACTCTTAATCAGCGGGTCCGTGGTTCGAGTCCACGTGCGCCCACCAATTTCTCAAATAAAATCAATGCCTTATGAATGAGGCATTGCTTCTGACGTCATTTTGAGAATTTTGTGCACCCGCTGTGCACCCGCGCGGCGCGAACTCGCGGGCATCGCCTTTTACACTCCGCCCCCACCCGCCTCAGGCAGGCCAAAATCTCCCTGGCTCGCAGGCTGCGGCGCGTACGGTTTATCGCCATTTACAGCCCCCTCGGCGATTTGCGGCACCCAATGGGGGCCGATCAACGGGACGACTGCCCCCAAACAGCATTATCTCTTTGCCGATTTGAAGGAAAATGCTTTCATCGGGTCTGATGAGAGGAGGGGAGGATAGACGGTGGGAAGCGGTCTGCATTGCATATCCGATTCATCTTTTGAGATTCCGTTAGCCAATCCAATGTCGGCATGGCGGACGCACGGCCCCTTCGCGTTTTGGATTGTCGAAAATCATCGCCCGAACCTTCTGGTTGAATTGGGCACACACAATGGATTTTCGTATCTCGCGTTTTGCCAGAAAGTCAGCGCCCTTGGATTGCCGACGCGTTGTTTCGCCGTCGATAGCTGGCAGGGCGACGAACATGCCGGTTTCTATGACAATCAGGTGTACGAAGCTTTAAAAAACCATCACGACCCGCGATACGGAACTTTTTCACGCCTCCTCAAAACAACCTTCGACGAAGCGTTGAATCAATTTGAGGATGGATCGATTGATCTTCTTCATATCGACGGGCGTCATTTTTATGACGATGTGAAGCACGACTACGAAACCTGGACGCGGAAGCTGTCTTCGCGCGCGATCGTTCTGTTCCACGATACGCAAGTACACGAACGCGATTTCGGCGTCTGGAAATTGTGGGAAGAAATCAGCGCCTAATTTCCCAGCTTCGAATTTCTCCATGGCTACGGGCTCGGCGTCCTGGCTTATGGTAACGATCCCGCGGTCAGAGAGCTGCAAATTTTTTCCCCATCCATGACGGCCGAGGAACGGCGGAAAATTCGCGAGGGCTATTCGTGCCTTGGAGACGCGGTGGATCTGTCTCTATCAATCCGGCGAAACGAAGCATGCCCGTGCGGATCCGATCAGAAATATAAGCATTGTCACGGCAAAGACGTTTAATTCGTCGCATCGACGGGCTTGCCCTCGATGATTTCGGCCCGGCGATTACATCAGGGCACCCACACCACATCGTTGTCCACGGCATATAGCTTGCATGGCAACCCAGTACGTCGCTGGCAAATGCCCAACGCATTTGACATTGCGTCATCACCCGATGCGTAGCCGAGGCGGCCACCCGAACCGAGGGCAGCAGCCTTGGGCGATTTAGCGGCAAGGTATTTTTGGTAGGTTTCGTCGCGTTGTTTGGCAGATATCAACGGTACAGCGGCTGCA
>CAMDWJ010000024.1 GCA_945877815.1 Caenispirillum bisanense | reverse complement strand
CGATATCGCCAAAGACCACTCCGATCGCGCCAAGCGTCAGCGCGCCGATGCCATGCGGTTGCGGAACTTGACCTGTTCCGCGGACGGACGTAGGTGGCGCTGAAGGTGCCGAAATATTGGCCATGAATATGTACGTCCAAGTTTCGGATCTGGAGGCGGCCGATTGGCCGCCCTTATGGGTCAGCGAACCGAATTGTCGCGGCCGTTGTGGATTGCGATATTGAGTGGGGTCGCGCGAACCGCATCTACGATGCCTGCCGCGAGAAGACGGGCAACACATGTATAGCTCACATCGTTCATGTGCAGCTGATCGGGCGCAATAAGATCTTTCTCGGCAAAGGTGCCCGCATCGACCCAATGTTGCATGGCCGCGAAACGATGAAATAATCCGATTCCCTGCTCGATAGCAGCCTGCGCGATCGCCGCGACGAATTCGGGGTGCGAGGGAACATCGAGAACCTTGGGTGCGTATTGCGGATCCATCAGGATGATGTCGCTATGGGCCGCTTTCAAAGTGCGGATGCCGTTGCGCAGCAAGCTCAGCAGTGCGCCTTCCGATCCGTGCTGAAGCATCATATTGGTGCCGGCCTGCCAGATCACCAAATCGGGATTATGAGACAACACATCGCTCTCGAAACGCGCGACCATTTGTTCGGCGTCTTCGCCGCCGATTCCTTTGTTGATGACGCGTACAGCTTGATGCGGCCAAATCCGGCGCAACTCATTTTCCAGGCGGGCCGGATAGGTGTGTTTGCGGTCCGATGCTCCCACGCCCGATGTCGAGGATGAGCCGATGGCGACAATCACCAATTCGTCGCCACGTCGCATTGCCGTCGCGGTCGCCGGCAACGTGGTCCCCAGCCGCGCGAAATCCTTCGGCGCAGTGCAGACAACCGAATCCGGGTCGGCGGCCTCTGCGGGGAGTCCCGTAAAGATCAATATAGCGAGGGCGAGGAGACGGAGCGGGAACTTCATTGAGACTCAGCCTGCGGTTCGGATCGCCGAAGAACGAATGTGGCCACGGCAGAGCCTATACAACGATATAACTTGTCGGCAAGCGCTCGTCGCGCCTCCGGTGTGCCTTCCGAAGTTTCGAGGATGCCCGCCTCGGCCCAATCGCGCATTATTTTGTGTCGCGGAAAGAGCGGTACATCGCTGATATCCGCCACGCCGCGCATGAGAATAAGGTAACGGTTGAAATGGATCACCGCGTGGGTCAGGCGGGAATATTGCATATCCATAAAGATGACTTCGGACTGCGTCGCTCGCAGCTTTTCGAGACCGGCCCGGAGAGTTTCGCGAAATTCGGTGGGATCGACCCCACGCACGGCATCGATCGTGCCGGTTTCCCAGATGACGAGAGTTGGGCGTGCCGCGACCACGTCACGATCAAACCGATTGACCATCTCGACGGCAGTCTGACGCGCAATACTGCGGTTGAGAATCACGATTTGCGATTGTGGAAGATGGTCTTTGAGCGCGACACCCATCCGTGCCGGCCAGCTGGCGTCGTTGCCGCTTGCCGCCTGGCCTTCGGTCGCTGCGCCGCCAATGGTGACAATGGTGACTTCCTTGCCAGCTTCGAGTGCTGCGAGCGTTTTGGGCAGATACGGTTCGAATTCGAATGCATCGCCCGGAATAGGACAGGGCGTTTCTGCGGCCCGCGCGCCGGTGCTGCCCATGCCGCACAAAACTGCGACGGTGAGCAAGGCCGCCGCCGCCCGTTGTCCCTTGCCACCGGTCGAGGTTGCGCTTTCGGATGTCCGGAACCAGTCCATCAGGGCCGCGACACCGATCATGATGCCGATGCCGCCCAAGGTCACCGCAGCCTGCATAACGTATCCGCCGAAGAATTCGTTAAGGACGAGATGCCCGAGCACCGCCAATAGGATTCCGATGCAGAAAATATGCAGCGAATGGCGGCCGCATAAAATGAATGGTTTGGCGATTGGATGCGTGAGCCAACGCTCGCGCGGACCGATGAAGTGCGCAACTACGACAGCCAAAGCCAGGACGTTCAGAAGGCGTGGCGCCGACAGATCAGTTTTGTTCATCATCGCCGCTAGTTCCCCCGGTAGGATCGCGGGGAACGGATCGTAGTACCAGTGCGCCGTCCAACTCAACCGAATCGCAAGGGCGGCGAGCGCCACCGCGATCGCGGCCTTACTCAGCCACCGGTTGGGGCGTCGACGAATGCCCTCCGGCTCGCCTTTCCAACCGAAATAAGCGCCGACAAAGAATAGAAACTGCCAGGCGAATGGGTTGAAATACCATGTCGATGGTCGAGGATAAGCTGTCAGGGCGATGCCGGCGTCGATTTGCACGGCGCACCACAGCACGAAGGACAGAATGAGCCCGACGAACGGCGACAGTCTGAACAACGCGAGCATTGCGGGTAACGCACCGAGCAGGACGATATAAAGCGGAAGGATGTCGAGAAATGTCGGCTGGAAGCGCAGCGTCATGGCCATGACGATGGCGACATCGGGTTCGCGCAGGAAATCGGCGATGCCCAATTCTTCGGCGTAGATCGAACTGTTCAAGGCGCCCATGGTGTGCGCCACGAGTCCCATATAGAGCATGAATAGGAAAACGTGCGCGATGTAGAGTTGCCAGACCCGGTGGTAAATCTTGAGACTGGCCACAATCGGGCCTCGCGTTTCGAAGGCCCGGCCGAAGACCAGCCCGGCCGTATAGCCCGAAATCAGGATGAACATCTCTGCCGCATCCGAAAGTGCGAGCGATTGCACGGTGAACCAGCCGAAGAAGTTGTTCGGCACGTGGTCGATGAAAATGCAAAAAAGTGCGAGGCCCCGGAAGAAATCGAGCCTTAAGTCGCGCGTGGCTGCGGTAGGCCCTTGGATGTCGGTCATCGCGTCATTTTACGCGATGATACGGATTCGCGCCATCGTCCCATTTTGGTCACAGCAACCGCCCGATTCGGTGTCCGCCCACGCGGTTGCGGATGCCGTTCTTTAAGCTATCTCCCCTCTATCACCGGCAAATGATAACGAGAAGGAAAGAGCTATCCATGACCGATATGCAAACCGAGCCATTCACTCTTCCTGCCTTGCCTTATGCGGAAAATGCGCTTGCGCCCCATCTTTCCGCCGAGACGCTGACCTTCCATCACGGCAAGCATCACAAAGCTTATGTCGATAAATTGAACGAGCTCGTGCAAGGCACTGAGTTCGCCGACAAGTCGTTAAAAGAGATCATCCAGGCGAGCGCGGGCAAAAAAGAGAAAGACAAAAAACTGATTTTCAACAATGCTGGGCAGCACTGGAATCATAGCTTCTTCTGGAAATGTATGGCGCCATCGGCTACGCGCGACAATGCCATGCCGGCAGCGCTCGAACAGCGCATCGCGAAGGACTTCGGCAGCGTCGATAAATTCAAGAAGGATTTCGTCGCGCAAGGCGTCGGACAGTTCGGCAGCGGCTGGATTTGGCTCGTGGAGGACGGCGACCGTCTCGCGCTGATGGCGACGCACGATGCCGAAAATCCGTTGGCGCAGGGCAAGAAGACGCTATTAACCTGCGACGTGTGGGAACATGCGTATTATCTGGATTTCCAGAATCGCCGCCCCGATTTTCTGGCAACCTTTATCGACAAACTGGCCGATTGGCGGTTTGCGGCGGCGAACTTGTCGTCTGCAGGCGATGACGCCACCCGACACGCGGCGGAGTAAAGAAAAAGGCCGGGATATTTTCCCGGCCTTTTTGCTTGGTTCCGATCGACCTTAGTTCCGATAGGACGGATCGACACGGTCCATCTGGCGCAAGAGCGCAGTCCAAGTGGTATTGCCCTGGCGACTGCGCTCGAATTGTTGCGCGGCCTTTTCGCAGATCTCCGGAGACACCTCGTGAATTTCGGCGCCCGTCGCCTCGATGCGAAGCTGCGCCTCGGCGGCACCTAGAAAATCGGCGAGATTGAAAACCGACTGCGACATGGTGGTGCCGCATGTCAGCACACCGTGATTGCGCAGGATCATGGTCATGTGCCGGCCCAGATCGTTGGCGAGGCGTTCGCATTCTCCAGGCTCTTCCGCGATGCCTTCGAAATCGTGATAGCCGATCCGATTGTAGAACTTCATCGAGCCCTGCGTGAGGCAGCGAAAGCCACTCGCTCGCGCCGAAATCGCTTCGCCGACGACGGTATGGACATGCGATACCGCGTTGATGTCGGGACGCGCGCGCAGGACGCCCGAATGGATCGTGAAGCCGGCCGGGTTCACATTGTGCTCGAAGCCCAGCGTTTCGCCATTCAGATCGATTTTGAAGAGGCTCGATGCCGTCACCTCCTCGAACAGCAGATCGTGTGGCTTCATCAGGTAATAGTTGGGTTCGCCCGGAACGCGAAGGCTCACATGATTGAACAGCCCGCCATCCCATTTCTGCTGCGCGATATAACGATAGGCTGCCGCGAGATCGATCCGGGCCTGCCATTCGGCGGGCGAAACCTGATCTTCGATCGATGAATTTTTCGGATAGGCGACATTGAGTGCCATGGGTTCTTCTCCCTGCGATTGTGGAGCGAGACTAGCATGTCGGCGCGCCCAGCGAAAAGCCGAGCGGCGGTAGGCGCGTTTCAGCCGACGTCGAGCCTATCCGACATCGGGAATCGCAAGCGGCCGCCAATCGTTGGCCAACGTCAATTGCGCGCCAGTACGGGCCTGCAAGGCTTCCAGCGGCATGTCGGCGAATTTTTCCCGCACGATGCAGCCTTCCGGCCGGATGTCGATGACCGCGATTTCGGTATAGACGGTGGTCACGCATCGCTGCCCCGTTAAGGGATAGCTGCAACGCTTCACGATCTTGGGGGCGCCATCCTTGGCATTGTGGTCCATCATCGCGAAGACCTTCTTTGCGCCAGCAGCTAGGTCCATCGCCCCGCCCACGGCTGGCAACAAATCGCCCCCCCCGGTAGTCCAGTTCGCGAGATCGCCGTTTTCGGCGACCTGGAAGGCGCCGAGAACGGCAACGTCGATATGACCCCCGCGGATCATGGCGAAGGAATCTGCGTGATGGAAAAACGCGCCGCCAGGAACGAGCGTCGCCATTTTCTTGCCGGCATTGATCAGGTCTTCGTCGGCTTCTTCGGGCGTGGGTTTCGGCCCCAGGCCCAGGATGCCGTTCTCGCTGTGGATGATCACTTCGCGGTTCGCCGGCATGAGATCGGCCACAAGTTCGGGCTGGCCGATGCCGAGATTGACGTAATTGCCTTCCTCGATGTCCTGAACGATGCGCCAGGCGATCTGTCGGCGGGTCAGTTTCTCGGGCATATGCGTCTCTCCGCTCTCAGACTTCGCGCATCGGATTGGCGACGTGCACGACGCGATCAACGAAAATGCTGGGGGTGATGATGGCTTCGGGATCGAGCGCGCCGAGTGCTACGACCTCGCGCACCTGGACGATCGTGGTCTTGGCCGCCATGCACATGATTGGGCCGAAATTGCGCGCCGATTTGCGGTAGGTGAGATTGCCCCAGCGATCGGCGCGATCGGCTTTCACGAGCGCGAAATCGGCGTGCAGCGGATGTTCGAGGACCATTTCGCGGCCGCCCAATATCCGGATCTCCTTGCCCTCGGACAAAGGCGTTCCGACCGAAGTCGGTGTGTAAAAGGCACCAACGCCGGCGCCTGCAGCGCGGATACGTTCGGCCAAGGTTCCTTGGGGTACCAGTTCAAGCTCTATCTCGCCTGCGCGATATTTTTTCTCGAAAACTTCGGGATCGGGCGTGCGCGGAAAGGAACAGATGATCTTGCGCACGCGTCCGGCCCCTATCAAGGCCGCCAGCCCGATTTTTCCGCTGGCCACGCCGTTGTTGACGAGCGTCAGGTTCGTCGCACCCTGGCGATAGAGTGCCTCGCAAAGATCGATCGGAATGCCGACGCCGCCGAACCCGCCGACATGGATGGTGGCGCCATTCGGAATGTCCGCCACCGCCTCGTCGAGAGACGCTATTTCCTTGTTCACCATAATCTTGCTTTTAGCCGGAGCGGACCGCACAGTCCACCGCCGGGAGAGATCGCACGACTTCCCCGCCGCCTGTTCTTCGAGGGGGAGACGATGCCAGGCACTGCATCAGCCTATCCGGACTATCCGACGATCATCCATGCCTTGGCCAAGGCGGCCGAATTGGGGCCCGAGCGGCCCGGTATCGCCTGCGGGGCGCGCGATCTGACCTACGGGCAATATGCGCGCGCGGTGGCCGCGATGGCGAGACGGTTCCAGGGGCTGGGCGTCGAGGATCGGCGTGTCGCCGTCATGCTCACCAACAGTATCGAAGGTGTGGTGGCCCTGCTGGGTGCCATGGCCGCAGGAGCGCGCGCCTGTCCGGTGAATCCCAATTTCACCGAGCGCGAATTGGGGCCGATCCTGGCCGACATCGACGCGACGATTCTGGTTTGCGACACGGGCTCGGCCGAAAAGGCAGGCACCTTCGCGGGTGCGCTGAAAATCCCCAACCTCGTCCAGGTCGGTCTGGGCGGCGTCACTCTCGACGACCTTTTGGTCGAACCGGCATATCCGATGCCGCTGCCGCGACCCGACCAAGGCGCCACGATGTTCTTCACCGGCGGGACCACCGGCGTGCCCAAGGGGGCCGAACACGAACATTCGAACCTCATGGCCTTCTGCAAGGGGGTAGCAACCTCGTGGCCGCTCAAGCTCGATCATCACCGAATCCTGAACGTGGCACCTCTGTTCCATGTCTGGGGCTTTTGTTTCACCTTCGTCTTTCCGATCTATATCCGGGCCTTCATGGACCTGATGCGGGCCTATCATCCGGCGCAGGTGCTCGACGAATTCCAGAAGCGCAAAATCACGATTTTCGCTGGCGGCCCGGCGGCGCTCTATATGGGTCTGCGCGCTAACGAGAATTTCGCCAAGACGGATTTCTCCAGCCTGCATTATTGCCTGTCCGGTGGCGCGCCATGCCCGGCCGAACTAACGCGCTTCTGGGAGGAAGCCACCGGCAGTCCGATAATCGAGGGGCTCGGTATGTCGGAAGGTGCGCCCATCGCCAACAATCCGCTCGACGGACTGCGCAAGCCGGGTTCGGTCGGCCTCGTGCCGGCGGGGACCGAGGTGCAGACGGTGGATCTGGAAACCGGCACGCGGGTCATGCCGCCCGGCGAGCGCGGCGAGATCCGCGTGCGCGGACCCCAGTTTGCCAAACGCTATCGTAACCGTCCCGAGGAGACCAAGGCCGCAATTCGCGACGGTTGGCTCTATACCGGCGATATCGGCATCTTCGACGAAGATGGTTATCTATTCGTCGTCGATCGCAAGAAGGAATTGATCATCGTCGGTGGCTACAACGTCTATCCGCGCGAGATCGATGAGCTTTTGTTCGCGCATCCGGCTATTCTCGAGGCCGCGACGATCGGCGTGCCCGATTCCTTCAGCGGTGAGGCCGTTAAGGTCTTCGTCGTCCTTAAACCCGGCGCCATGCTTGGCGAAGAGGATCTTCTGTCTTATTGCCGTGAAAATCTTGTGAAATACAAAATTCCGAAAATCGTCGCGTTTGTTTCCGGCCTGCCGCGCAGCGGCGTCGGCAAGATTGACAAGCTCGCCTTGAAGGGATTGCGCGACCAGGGCTAGACTTGTTGCCAACGATAATGAACAGGGAGCACGTCAATGAGAGTCTGCGGTCTTACGGCTGTTATGGCCGCATCCATCCTCGCAATCGGCTGGTCGAGCGTTGCTTCGGCACAAGTCCAGATGAGCGACGGTATCAAGAAGCTCTACGACGCGGCGAAAAAGGAAGGTGAAATCACCTGGTCGACATCGCAGTCCAACGCAGAATATGCTGAGGACGTCGCCAAGGATTTCTCGAAGCTGTACCCGGGCATCACGGTGAACATGGTGCGCACCACCGGCCAAGTGCAGTATCAGCGCCTGAGCCAGGAGATCAAAAGCAACACGGTGTCCTCGGACGTCTATTCGACCTACGAGGAAACGCATCTCGTGGCGCTCAAGAAGGACAATCATATTCTGTCCTTCAAGCCGGAGTACGCGGCTGGACTTTCGGACACGCTCAAGGAAATCGCCGAAGAGGGATACTGGTATCCGACCGCCGTCTCGCCCATTGCCATCGGCATTAACACCAATCTCGTGAAGCCGGATCAGGAGCCCAAGAACTGGAACGATCTATTCGATCCGAAATGGAAGGGACAGGTGGCCATCGGTCATCCCGGCTTCTCGGGCAGCGCCGGCGTCTGGGTCATGGCGCTGGAGAAGATGTACGGCTGGTCTTATTTCGAGAAATTGGCCAAGAATGATCCGCAGATCGGCCGTTCCATCATCGACTCGGTCAATCTGATCATGTCAGGCGAACGCAAGATCGCCATGGTGCCGATCGCGACGATTCTCGAACACGAAGCCAAGGGCTCGCCGGTGAAGGTGATCTATCCGACGGACGGCACGTTGGTGCTGGGTGGTTCGACCCTGATCCCGGCCAAGGCGCCGCATCCGAACGCGGCCAGGCTATTTATGGAATATCTGTTGAGCAAGGAACATTCGATCTTCACGGCGGCGCAGGGCCGCATTCCGTTGCGCGCGGATGCCCCGAAGCCGTCGTTGGGTCTGCCGCTCAGTGCCTACAAGAATTTTGTCCTGCCGACCGAGCACGCGTTGGCGAACGTGAATCGCATCAAGGAAAAATTCCGCGATACCTTCGGCATCTGAGCTAAGGTGCTCGTACAATGACCGCTGCGGCGGACGTCGTCGGAACTGGAAACGCGACCGCAGGTAGCGGCCGCGTTTCGCGTCTTGCCATGTTCCAGCCGGTGATGCTGGTCTGGCTGGTGCTGGCGGCGATTTTGGTTTTCCTTATCGTTGCGCCGATGGAAGAGCTTGTGGTCTCAAGCTTCGAACAGGAAGGCACCGGCGCCTTCACGCTGGACAATTACGCGACCGCCTATAGCAAGCCGCGCTACGTTCAGGCTCTTTGGAATACCTTGAAGATGGGGGCGGCCGTCGTGGCGCTGGCGCTCGTTTTCGCGGTCCCGCTCGCCTGGGCGTGCGCGCGGACCGATATGCCGGGACGCGGGCTTGTGCGTCTGGCTCTGCTCGGCTCGTTTATTTCCCCGCCCTATCTGAGTGCCATCGGCTGGATACTTCTCGCGGGCCCGAATGCCGGCTGGATCAACAAGGCCTGGACGTGGCTGTCCGGCGATCCGACACGCATCGTCAATGTTTTCACCTTCGAAGGCTTGGTTTTCGTCATGGCCTCGAATGTGTTCTTCCTGATTTATATTTTCACCTATTCGGCGTTCGAAATGGTGAACTCCGAGATGGAGGATTCGGCGAACATCCTGGGCGCCGGACCGATGCGCACCGCGATGCGAGTGACCTTTCCCCTGATCATGCCGTCCATTCTCGGCAGCGCCATCATCACCTTCCTGATTTCGATCGCACTCTATGGTGTGCCGGCACTGATCTCGATTCCCGCGCGCTACCCGGTGATCGTCATCCAACTGTCCGAATTTTTCGGCAATACGCCGATCCAGCTTGAGGTCGCCGCCGCCTATTCCATTCCGCTGCTGCTGATCACGGCGGCGTTGCTCGGGCTGCAGCGTCTTGTGCTCGCGCGCCGCGGCTATACCTCGGTCACCGGCAAGGGGGCGGAACGCCGGATCGTGAAGTTAGGCGCCTGGCGCTGGGTGGTCTTTGCCTACGCAATGATCGTGGCGGCAATTACCCTGGTCATGCCGATGGTCGTTCTGTTCGCCGCCGCCTTCTCCAAGATTTGGACCAGCGGCCTGACCTGGGCGAACTTCACCTTCGGCAATTTTTATCACATCATTTTCGAGCACTCGACCGCACAGAAGGCGATCACCACCAGCCTTGGGGTCGGCGCTGCCGCGGCCAGCGTGGCGATCGTGCTGGCGCTTGGCATCGCCTATATCGTCCAGCGCCGGGTCCTGCCGTTCGGCGGCGCGCTCGCTTTTCTCTGCATGGCGCCCTTTGTGGTGCCGGGCATCGTACTGGCGATCGGCTTCTTCGCCGCCTATGCGCCGCCGCCGCTTGCCCTGTACGGCGGCTTTACGATCCTGATCCTGGCCTTCATCACGCGGTTCCTGCCGGTCGCCTATACGGCGAGTGCCGCAGGCATTAAGGCGATCCATCCGGAAATGGAAGAAGCGGTACGCAGTCTTGGCGGTGGGCGTTTGACGGCAATTCGCTATGTCGTCGGGCCGCTTTTGAAACGAACCTTATTCGGCGGCTGGCTGCTGATCTTCATTCCCGCCGCGCAAGAACTATCGACCGCAATCTTCCTGGTCGGGCCGAAGACGCGTCTGGTCTCAGTCCTCGTGCTCGATATGAGCGAAGAAGGCCGCTACGAACATCTGGCCGCGCTCGGCTGCATATTGCTCGTCATTTTGTCGCTCGTCGTTTGGGCCGGGTTCAAGATCGCCGGGCGCGATTTCATGTTGAAAAGGGATGCTGCGTAATGGCAGGGCAGATAGCAGGATTGGCTTTAAAGAACCTCGGCCGCAAGTTCGGCTCGTTCGAGGCGGTCAAGGATTTGAACCTCGATATTGGCCAGGGTGAATTCGTTTCGCTGTTGGGCCCGTCCGGCTGCGGCAAGACGACGACGCTCCGCATGATAGCGGGCTTCATCGATCCGACCGCGGGAACCATCGATCTCGACGGCAAGACCCTGTCTGCGCCGTCCGGGTCGATCCCGCCGGAAAAGCGCGGAATGTCGATGATCTTCCAGAGCTACGCCATCTGGCCGAACATGACGGTCTTCGAAAACGTCGCTTTTGGTCTCAAGCTGCGCAAGGTTCCCTCCGCCGATATCAAGTGCCAGGTCCAGGCCATGCTCGAAGTCGTCCGCATGGGCGAACTTGCCGACCGCTATCCGTCCGAACTGTCGGGCGGCCAACAGCAGCGTGTGGCGCTGGCCCGCGCTATCGTCATCAAACCGGCCGTGCTGCTGCTCGATGAGCCGTTGTCGAATTTGGATGCCAATCTGCGCGAGGAGATGCGCTTCGAGATCCGCCGAATGCATGACGAATTCCGCATTACCACGGTCTACGTGACCCATGACCAGTCCGAGGCGATGGTCACCTCCGACCGGATCGCGGTCATGAACAAGGGGCGCATCGAACAGGTGGATGCGCCTTACATGCTCTATTCGCGCCCCAAAACCCGCTTCGTGGCGAGCTTCATCGGGCGGACGAACTTTCTGGACGGCACGCGCAGCGGCGACACGGCATCGTTCTCCGGCTTCGCGGTTCCCGTCGCCGCGCTGGCCGAACAGACGGCGGCGGGTGGCGGTGCGATCACCATCTCGGTCCGTCCCCAGGCAATCCAGCTTCATCGCGCCAAGCCTGCCGCGACGGGACGCGTCGTGCTCGACGGCCGCATAACCGAACGCGCGTTTCTGGGCGAGACTTGGGACTATGTATTCGCGACGCGAGACGGCTCATTGAGCCTCAAGGTCGCGGCTTCGCCGGCAACCGTCTTCGAGGTTGGGACCGAGGCTTGGGTCGAATTGGACCCGGCGCAGATGGTTCCCATCGTCTAGGCATTCTTTGCGCGCGGGATGGTACGCAGCCAAGCGCGCCGCCCGCGTGGGCAATGCCGCATGCCTGTTTGCCGCTGGCGCGTCGCGCGAACATATGACAAAAAGAAACTCTTCCCCGGAGTTCTCATGGCGAACCAATTCAATTGTCTCAAGTGCCCGGCATATTGCTGTTCCTATACGCGCATCATCGTGACCCCCGGCGACATCCGCCGTCTGGCCAAGTACCATGGCGTTAGTGAGGAAACGGCACGGACCCGTTATACGAAGAAGGGCTACGAGAAGAACGAGCGCATCCTGCGCCATAAGCAGGACGAACATTTCACGACCATCTGTCAGTTCGTCGATTCCGAAACACGGCGCTGCACCATTTATGCGGGACGGCCGAAGATTTGCCGGGAATTCCCCGGCACGCATCGGTGCGGATATTACGACTTCCTGTCCTTCGAGCGCCGCACCCAGGAAGACCCGGACTATATTTCGACGACCGGCTGAGCGGGTGGACCGGGATTCGGTCCGCGTCCCGGCTGCGTCCGAATCAGATTAATCGATTCGCTAAGCTCGGCTATGTCCGGCGGGAAAAATGTCGGCCGGCAGGCGCCTGGAGCGGCCAGGGACAAGTTCTCCACAATTTTTTTTGCTCTCTTGCTGTCGCCCAGCCTTGGCCCCCCTCGCGCGTGCCTATTGGAATCCAAGGGGTTGCGCGCGTCCGGGAAAATCCGCCGGTGGATTTAGCCGCCGGGAAGGCGGGGGACCGTCCGTCCCCGCTCAATTGACCTATTGCGGGCTGAACGCAATGACACTATTGAAGAAATGTGTCGGACCTTAAAAGGGGGTCCGGGTGTCGGGGGCGGTATGGCAGAGTACAACGAGGTTTACGGCCGGGCGAAGTACTACGACATCGCCTTCCGGCGCGATGTCACCCGGGAAGTGGATTTCCTGAGCGAATTGTACCAGCGGCATGCCGGAAAGCCGCTCTCTTCGATGATCGATATTGCCTGCGGGCCAGGCTACCACGCACTGTTGTTCTCGCAGCGAGGCGTGCGGACCGTCGGTCTGGATCTGCGCCCCGAGATGGTCGAGTTCGGCCGCGAGTTGGCCGTCGCCAAGGGCGTGGACGTCGAATGGATGGCGGCGGACATGCGTACCTTCAAGCTCGACAAGCCGGTCGACTTGGCGCTCACCAGTTACGACAGTCTGGATTGCCTACTGGATCAGGATTCGATCGTCGCCCACTTCCGCGCAATCGCGAACAACCTGACGCCCAAGGGGCTCTATGTATTCGAGATGACCAATCCACGCGATTGTTCTCTGTGGGACTACGGGGAATTTCGATATACTGGGAAAGCGAACGGGGTCTCGGTCGAAATCATCTGGCGTCCTGACCACTCCCATGTCGATATCCTCAATCAAGTCACAGATATGGAAGTGGAAATGCGCGTCAACGACAATGGACGCGAGCAGGTGTTCCGCGACCGGGCCAGCGAGAGATTCGCGCTCCCTCAGGAATACATTGCTTTGGCAAAGCTCTCTGGAGCGTTGAATTTCGTGACCTTCTACGGTGACTTCAGGTTTGACCAACCGTTCGACAATAGTCCGGGTTCACGGCGCCTGATTGGCGTCCTTCAAAAAGCGGGTTGAGATGGGACCACATTTCCTGGCCGATGGTTTGGAAATACAGGATCACTCTACGGCAGGCCGCGGTGTTTTTGCGACCCGCCGGTTCGTTGCGGGCGAGCTGCTCGCGGTGTGGGGTGGATGGATCATCACGACGGTCGAACTGAACCGTCTTCGCAAGGTCGAGCAGACCTACGCGGTTCAGGTCGAGGAGGATCTGTACCTCCTCACGCCTAAGCCCAAGGTGGCAGGCGCCGACTTCATCAATCATAGCTGCGATCCGAACGCGGGGCTCGAAGGCTCGATCAGCCTGGTCGCCATCCGCGATATCGAGCGCGGCGAAGAGGTCTGCTACGACTATGCGATGGCCGATTCGAATCCTCACCTTGGCTTCGATTGCAGCTGCGGCAGTCCGCTCTGCCGGATCAAGGTGACCGGCGAGGACTGGCGCAACCTGCGCCTTCAGCAAGCCTATGAGGGCCATTTCTCGCCCTATTTGCAGCGTCGGGTTACGGCCGAACGGGAGCGGCTGGCGCGCGAGGCGGTGGCGGTCCAGGCGCAAGCGCAGACGGCCGTTCTCCAGGCGGGTGCCCAGGCCTCGAACGAGGATATGGCGCCGCTGCATCGTATGCGGCCCCGGGTACGCAAGTCCGTCAAGCTCGTCGCCGTTCAGCGCTAGACGCCTTTCCGGTTCGCGGCGGCGCTACTGGCTCCGCGTATCGCGAATCCGCTTTGCCTTGAATTCTGTTTTGGGCAGCGTTCCTGGAGCCAAGACCTTGATCTCGACGCGCACCTCGCAACGATTTTGAACTTCACGCGCGACTTTTGCGCCCGCTTGCGCGTCGGTGTGCTCGATCCGCGCGGTCATGATGTCGAGGCCTTTAGCGTCGGTCGCGAGCACGATCTCGTATTCGTCGCCGATGCCGGGAACGGAACGGACGGCCTCTTCCAACTGCACCGGGTACATCTTGATGCCGCGCAGATTGATCAAATCGTCGGCGCGGCCGGCAAAGGCGCCGACGGCGCGCATATGTGTGCGTCCACAGACGCAGGGCTCCGTCGTGGCAACGGCGTAGTCGCCGACCAGGAACCGCAATTGCGCCGAGCTTTCGGAATTCAGGCTCGTGCAGACGGTCAGGCCGCGCTCGCCCTCGGCGACGCGATTTTTGCTATCGGAGTCGACCAATTCCAAAATCTGGATGTCTTCCATCAAATGGCTAGTGACCGCATTGCGGTCAGTATCGGAGGCGGAGCAGGAATAGCCGCCGCAATGGGGGGAAACCTCGGTGCAGCCGTAAAACTCGACCAGCCGCGCGTTCCATAATTCTTCAAGGCGTTTGCGCGTGCTGACTATGCCGGCGGCGGGCTCGCCGCCGACCAGGATCGTACGGATTGTACTTTTGCGCGGGTCCATTCCCTTGCTTTCCATGATACGACCGAGATGTAGGGCATAGGATGGCGTGCTGGTAAGGACGGTCGGATTGAATCGATCGATAATGCCGGCCCGTGCCTCACCGGTCATGCCGCCGCCCGGAATGCAGGCGATGTTCATCTTGGCCAGCGCATATTACACCCCCCAGGCGAATACATGCGGCCCGTATCCGGCGCAGATGAACATGCTGTCGTTGCGCCGGATGCCGAAGGAATGAATGGCGCGCGCATTGGCCCAGGACCACAGCTCGCGGTCGATTTGCGAATAGCGGAAAACGCGAGGGATTCCCGTCGAGCCCGACGACGAAAACATCATCCAGCCGCGTTCGCGCCAAAGATCGTCGTCGTGGGTCGTATAGGTGCCGAACGGAGCGTTGGCCTGCACGTCGACCATCATTTCGGTTTTTTCGACGACGGGCCATTTAGGCAGATCGTCGATGCGGCGGATGTCGGTCGGCGCCAGGTCGAGCCGATCGAACCGTCTGCGGTAAAATCCGCTGTTCTCGTAAAGAAACGGCGTCAGTGCGGGGAGCTTGGCATTCTGAATCGAGATAAGTTCGTCGCGGCTCGCGCAGTCGAGCGACGGCGACCAATAGGCCTCCGATCCTGGGGCCTGGGCGTCGCGCTTGTACCTGTCCAAGGTTGCGAGCCAGGCGGAGCGGGTTTCTTCGGCTCGATCCTTCGCCATGATGTTTCCCCTGTCAGTTGGATTTGGTTCCCCAGACGTCCGACGCGATCTCGACGACGAGCCGCAATTTCGCGGTTTGATCCGCGTAGGAAATGGGGTTGCCCGAAACCGCGCTGGCGAAGCCGCATTGCGGGCTGAGCGCCAATTGGTCGAGCGGCAGAAAGCGAGAGGCCTCGTGGATGCGGCGTTTCACGGCATCGGCGCTTTCGAGCGTCGCGGTTTTGGTGCTGACGATCCCCAGCACGACCGATTTGCCTTTCGGCACATCGGCCAGCGGGGCGAAGTCGCAGGCGCGTGGGGTGTCGAACTCCAAGAAGAAGGAATCGACGTCAATCTCATTGAACATGCGGTGCGCGACAAGACCATATCCCCCTTCGGAGAGGTAATGTCCCTTAAAATTGCCGCGGCAGACATGGAGTGCCACCATCATATTTCTCGGCCGCCCTCTGAGACAGGCGTTGAACAATTCGATATAGCGACCCAGGACCGCTTCCGGGTCTTCGCCCGAAGCCTTCATGTGGGCGCGCAGTGACTCGTCGCACAGCATGGCGAGCGGAACGTCATCGAGTTGGATGTAAGTTGCACCGCGCTGCGCGAGATCGGCGATTTCGGCCCGATAGATTCGTGCGATATCGGCGAAAAATGCGTTCGTGGTCCGGTAGCCCGCTTTTTCGACGAATCCGGCCCGGTCCCAGAATTGAAGCGTCGGCGGCGACGGCAAAGTGATTTTCGGGGTGTGCGCGGTCGTGGTTTTCAGGAAATCGAATTCCGTGCCGGACAGAGAATGTTTTTGGATCAAAGGCCCGATCACATGGGGCGCCATGAAATGGATTGTGTGACCCGCATCGTCGCGAAAATCGAAACGAGCCTGGGCAACCGCTAGGCCAGCGATGCCTTCGACGAAATGCGACCAATAGGAGGCGCGGGGGAATTCCCCGTCGGTGATCGCGTGAAGTCCCACAATCTCCTGCAGGCGACAGCCTCACCGATCGCTTCGTCCTGCATCGCCTGGAAGACGAGGGTATCAATCCGCCCTTCGGCATGGGCACGGAAGGCCTGACGCAACTTGTCGGGACGCAGCAGGCTGCCGACAAGGTCGGCGCGGAACACTGGATTGCTCATTCGCCTGCCCCTACGAGGAAACGGGTCGCGACGGTATCGGCGATCTGCTCGATCGAATGGCCTTTGGCCCGTTTTCCATGCCACATGAAGACTGCGTTGCATTCGCCGATTAGGCCGAGAGTCGCCAATTCGCAATCGAGATCGGAAGGCCCCCGCCATGACACCCTGACGCAATAGATCGATCATAGCCTTCTCATATTGGCGTGCCTGTCGCCCAACGCTCTTGCGGCTCGCATCGAGAAGGTATTGGTGCTGATTGATGAAGGTGCGGACATAGTCGGTGCGATCGACCACCGGATGCAGATGATTGTGGACCACGGCACGAAGCTTGGCGAGCGGATCGCGCGCCGATTTCGCGATTGCGGTGATGCCCACGAGAAAGTCCCCGACGCCCTTGAGGCAGACTTCCTCAAGCGCTTCTTCCTTCGATGAAAAATAGTAATAAAGGCTGCCCTGACGAATACCGGCCCGCTGGGCGATCAGGCTGGTGCTCGCGCCGTGATACCCGTGCTGCGCAAATACCGCTGCGGCCATATCGACGACGGCGTCGCGCCGTAGATCGTATTTCGTCGGCCGCGCAGTTGCGGTGTTTCGCACACCTCGTCTCCGCTAGATCGAGGCCTCCTACTACCCCTTCCCGGCGAATAATTCTATAGACTTATAGATACTTGTAAGGCGGCGGTTATCCGTGATTATTGCTTTTTTGCATCTGGAAAAGCGCTTAGTAGAGCGATATTAGATCGATCAGCAGAAACACGATCATCTGGGAGAGGCTGAAGAATGTTTAACGGAAAAAAAGTCATCGACGTTCACGGGCATTTATCGACGCCGCCGCATTTTCGCGCGCATGCCATGAATCTGCATGCATTGCGCACGCCGGGCGAAGGCGGAGTCCAAATTCCCGAGGCCGCCATGAACCAGGCGCTTGAACGGCACTTGCGTGTTATGACCGAGCGCAACATCGACCTTCAGCTCATTTCGCCGCGTCCGGTCGCCATGATGCAATGGGAACGCCCGTTCCTGGTCGAGCCGTGGTCGCGCGACACCAACGATGTGATCCACACTCAATGCAAAATGCATCCTGACCGGTTCGTCGGCATTGCCCAGCTGCCGCTTACGTCCGGATTGAATATCGAAGCTTGCTGCACCGAGCTTGAACGCGCGATCGACAAGCTTGGATTTGCGGGCGCGCTCGTCAATCCGGACCCCAACGGCGACCGCCAGTCTCCGGGTATGGACGACAAAGCATGGTATCCGCTTTACAAGCGCGCGGAACAGCTTCAGGCGACCTTGGTGGTGCATCCCTCGATCAGCCGCGATCCGCGGATCGAGCGCATCCCGCATTCCTATCAGTACAACAATCTGACCGAAGAGACCTTGGCGACCTTGCTGCTCGAGCATAGCGACGTCTTTGAGAAATTCCCCAATCTGAAGATCGTAATCTGCCATTGCGGCGGCGCGCTCCGCCGTCTGATCGAAGTAGGCGATCCGATTGACCGCACCAACCCGTCGAAGGGCGCGGACAATATCGTCGGCAAGAGCGGCGAACAGTCGGGCGGACAGGTGGGCGGCGCCGCGGTCGAGCGTCCCGTAAAACATCTCGACGTCAGCAATAATTTGTTCTTCGATACCTGTGCCTACGATCCCTGGTATCTGGGCGCCGCGATCCGCCAGCGAGGCGTCAAAAGCATGGTTTTCGGCAGCGAGGCGCCCGGATCGGGTTCAGCCGCGCTGAACCCGCAAACTGGCAAGGCTTCGGACGATGTGGTGGCGATCATCGACCATTTCGACTTCCTGAAAACCGAGGACAAGGTCGAGATCCTGCACAACAATCCGCTCCGGGTGTTCCCACTGCTCAAAAAGCTGCGTAACATCTAATCTGGTTAAATTCATATAAAAGCCGCAGCCTCCTGCGATGGAGGCTGCGGCTTTCGCTTTTGCAACGCCAAACAATATGCTATCCGAGGCGCGCTCATGCTCACCCTGACTGGCATAACCGTGCGCCTCGGCGGACACGTCATCCTCGATGGCGCCTCGGCATCGATTCCGACCAGAAGTCGGGTCGGGCTCGTCGGCCGCAATGGTGCTGGCAAATCGACCCTGCTCAAGCTGATCGCCGGGATCGGTGAATCGGATTCCGGCACGATCGAAATGCCGCGCGACACGCGTCTCGGCTATGTCGCGCAGGAGGCGCCGTCAGGACCCGCGACGCCGTTCGAGACCGTACTGGCCGCCGATAAGGAACGTGCATCCTTGATGGACGAAGCGGATCACGCGACCGATCCGCATCGCATCGCCGAAATCCACGAACGCCTGCTGACCATCGAGGCACATGCGGCGCCGGGACGTGCCGCGCGTATCCTGGCCGGTCTTGGGTTCGATGAGAAGATGCAGCACAGCCCGCTCGATTCCTTTTCGGGCGGCTGGCGCATGCGCGTCGCGCTTGCGGCCGTCTTGTTCTCGCAACCCGATTTGCTGCTGCTCGACGAGCCTTCGAACCATCTCGATCTCGAAGCAACCTTGTGGCTCGAGTCTTTCCTGAAGAGCTATCGCGCGACCATGGTGGTGGTCAGCCACGAGCGCGATCTGTTGAATAATGTGGTCGATCACATCCTGCACGTCGATCACGGTAAGGTGACGCTGTATGTTGGCGGCTATGACGAGTTCGAGCGTCAAAGGCGCGAGCAGCAGGCCCAAGCCGAAGCCTTCCGCGCGCAGCAGGAGGCCAAGCGCCAGAAGTTGAAGGCCTATGTCGACCGCTGGCGCTACAAAGCGCATACTGCGCGCCAGGCGCAAAGCCGCTTGAAGGCGCTGGCCCGCATGGAGCCGATCGCTGAGGCAAGTGAAGATCCGACCTTGGTGTTCGATTTTCCGAGCCCGGACGAGCAACGTCCGCCGCTGGTCAATATGGAACATGCCAAGATCGGGTATGGCGAGGATGCGGTGATCCTGTCGGATGTATCGCTCCGCATCGACCCCGACGACCGTATTGCCTTGCTCGGCCGCAATGGCAACGGCAAGACGACTTTGGCGAGGCTTTTGTCGGGCGAACTCAAGCCGATGTCCGGAAGCTTCGCGGCGAGTGGCAAGATGCGCGTCGGCTATTTCAGCCAGCATCAAGTCGAGGAACTCGATTACGAGGATACGCCGATCCAGCATATGGCGCGCCTGATGCCGGACGCGAAGCCGGGTGCGGTGCGCGCGCAATTGGCCCGTTTCGGATTCTCCGGCGACAAGGCCATGGTGATCGCGCGTCATCTTTCGGGTGGCGAGCGGGCCAGATTGGCGCTCGCTTTGATCACGCGCGATGCCCCGCATATGATGATCCTGGACGAACCGACCAACCATCTCGACGTCGACGCGCGCGAGTCTCTCGCCCAAGCCTTGAACGAATATAGTGGCGCCGTCATCGTGGTCAGCCATGATCGGCATCTTCTGGAATTGACGGCCGATCGACTTGTGCTGGTCGCCGATGGTACGGCCAAGGAATTTTCCGGCAGTTTGGAGGATTACCGCGACCTGTTGCTATCGCGCGGCGGCGGCGACGCGTCGAATGACGACGAGGCGCCGGGCAAGCGGGTCAGCCGCAAGGACCAGCGGCGCCTCGCGGCCGAAGCGCGAGAGCAGACCCAGGTATTGCGCAAGGCGGTCAAGCATGCCGAAGGAGAGATCGCAAATCTGACGGCCAAGCGGACCGAACTCGACCGGGCCCTTTTCGATCCGAAGAATTACGATGGCCCTCATAAGGACGTCGCGGCCGGCCAATTGATGAAAACGCGCGCCGATATCGAACGCAAACTCGCCATCGCCGAAGCCCGCTGGATCGAAGCCGGCGAGGCGCTGGAGCAGGCGGAAGCCGGGGCAATGGAAACGGTCGGAAAGCAGGCTGCTTCCGGTCGCTGAGTTGTCGATGTAAGGACCTCCCCGCGGGAACCCGCCGCCGACCATCTTTCGAATAATTGATAGAAAATCAGCAAAAGCTGATCTATTCTCGCCAGTGATTGTGGTGGCACATATTATCATTGGCTTGATCTAGTCATTCCTGGGAGGCTCGGAACGCGCGTATCCGACCACGCCTTATGCTTGGCGCGGACGTGTTCCTTTCCCTCATCGATTGGCCGGTCGGATTGCAATTTCGCCGGCGTATGCAAAGGCCTGACGGGGAGGAAAATATGTCGAACGGTTTGAGCAATCGTCCGTCACCGCAACGAATCGAGATCGAAGAACGCGATGGCATCGCCATCGTCGCATTCAACCGTCCCGATGTCCGCAATGCCATAGACGATTCCATGCGCAACGAATTCGGCGAAGTCCTGGATTGGGTCGCGCGCGAAGATTCCGTGCGCGCCATGGTGCTGACGGGGCGCGGCAAATCCTTCTGCGCGGGCGGCGATATCGCGGCGATGCAGGAACGCTTGAAGGCCCCGGTTGGCAAGATCGCGATCAACGGCTGGCAGCGCCAGCGGCGCACGCACCACGCGGTCGCCGATCTTCACGGATTGGCCAAACCGACCGTGGCCGCGGTCAATGGTGCTGCGGCCGGTCTCGGCTGCGACATTGCGCTCTGCTGCGACTTCATCGTTGCCTCCAAGCCGCATGCCAGTTTTGTGATGAGCTACGTCATGCGCGGCCTGATCCCGGATGGTGGCGGTCTTTATTTCCTGCCGCGCCGCGTGGGGCTCCAGCGCGCGAAGGAGATGATTTTTTCCGCGCGCAAGGTGGATGCCGATGAAGCCTTGGCGATCGGCCTTGCCGATCAACTCTGCGAGCCGGATCGTCTGCTCGACGATGCCGTCGATCTTGCCCGCCGCATGAGTGTCGGATCGGCCGATGCCGTCGCTCTGAGCAAGACGATTCTCGATCAGACATTTGAATTGCAGGCCGAACAGGTCTTTGCGCTCGGCGCACAGGCGCAGGCCATCTGCTATACGACCGAGGCACATCGAATGTCAGTCGATGATTTTATCGGCAAACGGAGCCGTTGATTGGATCGCGTGTCGTCCATCGACCGGTTGATGCGGCCGAAGAGCATCGCCATTATCGGTGCCTCCGCCGATCCGACGAAGACGGCGGGCCGACCGTTGCGCTATCTGAAGAAGCACGGATTCTCGGGCGCCATCTATCCGATCAATCCGCGCTACAGGGACCTCGACGGCACCCGGTGCTATCCGGACGTTGCGAGCCTACCGTCGGCCCCCGATGCGGCCATTCTGCTGGTCGGTTCGGATCGCGCCGAAGGGTACGTGCGCGAGCTTGCCGCGCGCGGAGTGGGGGCCGCCATCGTATTGTCCGGTGGTTATGCCGAGGTCGATGCCGAAGGGGCGGGACGGCAGGCATCGTTGCGCGCCGCCGCGGGCGCCATGCGTCTCCTCGGTCCCAACACGGTCGGCGTGGTCAACGTGATCGACCGGGTTACTCTGTCCGCCAGCAGCGCGCTCGAGATCGATGGATTGCGCAGCGGGCGGATCGGTTTGATTTCGCAAAGCGGCGGCATCTTGGGGTCGATTCTATCGCGCGCGGCCTTTCGCGGCGTGGCCTTGTCGCGCCTTATCGCCACCGGCAACGAGGCCGATCTCGAAATCTCCGATTTCATGGACTATCTGATCGAGGATTCTGAAACCTCGGTGATCGCGCTTTATATCGAAGGGCTGCGCAATCCGGATCGCTTCCGCGCCTCGGCCCGAGCGGCGGCGCGCGCCGGAAAACCGGTTGTCGTCTACAAGGTCGGCCGGTCCGAGGCAGGCGCCCGCTCAACGGCCTCGCACACCGGGGCAATGGCGGGTGAGGATCGCCTCTACGATGCATTGTTCAAGCAAATCGGAGCCGTGCGCGCACTGCGCTTTTCCGATCTCATCGATGTGTCCATGGCGCTGTCGATTCAGCAGCGCGTCGCTGGCAAGCGGCTCGCGATCCTGACTACGACCGGCGGTGCCGGCGCGCTGGTGGCCGACGCGTGCGGGCTGTTAGGATATGACACACCGACCCCCTCGGCGAGCGTTGCCGGACGGCTCGCGGCACTCTTGCGGGACGAAGGTTTCTCCGCCGATCGCAATCCCATCGATCTGACTCTGGCCGGATTGCAGCCGCACATCATGAAGGGCGCGATTTCCACCTTGATGGAGAGCCCGGATTTCGATGCCGTTATTACGGTTGTCGGCTCATCGAGCCTCGGCCAGCCCGAATTGGTCGCCAAGCCTTTGCGCGAAGCCCTCGCCACGGCGACCAAGCCTGTCTTGGCTTATGTCAGTCCTTCCGCGCCCGATATTCTACGCCACCTCAACGATTGCGGACTGCCCGCGTTCGAAAATCCCGAAGGATGCGCATCCGCTGTCGATGCGCTGTTCCGAATCGACCAGAATGCAGGGGCTTCCTACGATGCAGACGAAGTAGCCGTTTTGCCCGCCGCCAAGATGCAATTACACGGCATGTTGAATGAAGCGGTGAGCAAGCAGCTTTTTGCGTCTTATGGGATTCCGAGTGTACGCGAGATCGTCGCGACGACGCCGGAAGATGCCGCCCGGGCCGCGCTTCAGATCGGCGGGCGCGTAGTGCTGAAAGTTTTGTCGCGTGCCATTGCGCATAAAAGCGATATCGGCGGCGTGCGCGTCGGGATTCCGGCCTCCGACGTGCTGGCCGAATGCCGCGACATGCAAAACATTGTCTCGACGCGCACGGAAGCCGCGCTCGAGGGATTTCTGGTTCAGGAAATGGCGGGTGACGGCTTTGAGGTCATCCTTGGCTATCTCCGCGATCCGCAACTGGGCCCCGCGATTTTGCTGGGGGCCGGCGGTATCGCTGCGGAGGTCTACGACGATACCGCGGTGCGCCTAGCACCATTGGGCGCCGCAGACGTCGCTGCGATGATCGACGAGTTGGCGGTGGCACGTCTGCTCAGGGGCTTTCGCGGCAAACCTGCGTGCGACATCGCGGCTCTGAGCGAGGCTGTTCTGGCTTTCTCGCGGATGTGCCTTGCGTTCGGCGACCGTTTGGCCGAGGCGGAAATCAACCCACTGTTCGTTTTGCCGGTTGGGCAGGGGGTCAAGGCGGCCGACGGATTGGTCGTGCTCAGCGAAAATTAAACTGCCGGATGTCAGACAGGAGAGATAATCGATGGCCGAAGTGGTTCAGTCTGGGGATGTGATCGAAACTGATGTCTTGGTCATCGGATTTGGCGGCGCGGGCGCATCGGCAGCGATCGAGGCGCACGATGCCGGTGCCCAGGTGGTGATTCTCGAAAAGATGCCCCAGCCCGGAGGCAATACGCGGCTCAGCAATTGCTCCTGGTTCAGCCCGCCCGCGGGTTCTGAGCAGAACGCGATCGAACATATCGATGCGCTGTGTCTCGGCCGCACCGACCGCGATGTCATCGAGGCCTATGTCAAATCGGCCGCGACGACCAAAACCTGGATCGAGGGTTTGGGTGGTACACCAAAGGTCACGCATTTCCTGAGCGTGCGCTATCCGCAGGTCACGCATCCCTCCTGGCCCGCCTTCCCGGGGTCCTCGGCGATGATCAATCAGACTGTCATGTCGCCGCGCGACAGCGAACCCAACGGCGAGCGTTTGTTCATGCTGCTGCACGACAATGTCGAAAAGCGCGGCATCAAGGCGATCACCGGCGCTCCGGCGAAGGAACTACTGACCAACGATCATGGCGACGTCGTCGGCGCGGTCGCCGAAAGGGACGGCAAGACGATCACGATCAGGGCGCGCCGCGCCGTCGTACTGACAAGCGGCGGGTTTGAGTTCAACGATGAGATGAAAGAACGCTACCTTCCGATCACGCCATTCTATGGCATCGGCAATCCTGGCAATACCGGCGACGGCATCACCATGGCCGAGAAAATCGGCGCTGACCTGTGGCACATGAACGTGGTTGTGGGCAGCTTCGGCATCCTGACTAAAGATTACTACGCACCTTTTTCGATCAACTATCCGTCGCCGCGTTTCATTTACGTCAACAAACAGGGCAAGCGCTTCACCAACGAAACCGGTTGGGAAACACATTTCGCTTGGCAATCGCTCATTGCGTTCGATCCGAAAAAACCCGGGTTTCCGACGTTGCCGGTCTATGGCATTTGCGACAAGGAAGGGCTTCTGAAGGGTACCCTGCATGCGGGCACCGCAGGCGGCGGGCGCTCCTATAAATGGAGCCCGGACAATTCCGCCGAGGTTGCCAAAGGTTGGATCATCGAAGGCAAGACCATTGCGGACCTCGCGCAGAAGATATCGATGGATCCGGCGGTGCTTGAAAAAACCATTTCCAAATACGGGGACTATTGTGGCTCCGGGAACGATCCCGATTTCCACCGCTCGAAGGAAACCCTGCAGCCGCTGGCGACGCCGCCCTATTATGCCGTCGAGATGTGGCCGCGTATGGTCAATACCATGGGCGGGCCGCGCCGAGACGGCCAGGCACGCGTGCTGAACAAGTCAGGTGAGCCGATCGGCCGTCTCTATTCGGCGGGTGAATTGGGATCCCTATGGGGACACCTGTATTGCGGCGGCGGCAATGTCGGCGAAGCCTTGGCGGTCGGCCGGATCGCCGGGCGCAATGCGGCGGCCGAGGCACCGCTCAACAGTTAGGACTCGCTCACATCGCTATATTAGACGGTATCAAGAATAATTCGGGAGGCGGTGGTTATGATTCGATACGCATTTACGGGACTCGTTGTGGCATTGGCGATGCTGGCGTCATCGTCGACGCCGATGGCGCAAACGGCGGTCAAGCCGCTGATCATCGCGACCAATATCGAGCCCGATACGCTAGATATCACTTCGTCGCGCAATGCGCCCAATGCGCGCCAGGCCATGACCAACGTGACCGAAGCCCTGGTTGGATTCACGACCGACGGCACGCCCACGCCCACGATCGCGGAATGGGTCAATGGCCCTGAAAATAAATATGTGGATTTCAAGCTGCGCCAAGGCGTGAAGTTTCATTCAGGCGACGAACTGACGGCGCAGGACATCGTGTTCGCCGATGCGCGCATGCGCGAAAAAACCTCGATCTATCGCATCCGCCGCGATCCGACCATCAGCAGCGTCGAGGCGGTCGATAAATATACCGCGCGCTTCCATTTGAAATCGCCGGACGTGACCATGCTGGCGCTGCGCCTTCTGGTGGTCGTCTCCAAAAGCTATTACGACCGCGTCGGCGAGGATGAATTCGTGCGCAAGCCGGTCGGCACTGGCCCGTACAAGGTCGCGGAATACAAAACCGGCCAATATCTTGATCTCATCCGCAACGACGATTTCTGGGGCGAGAAGCCGCAGGTCGCAAGGGCCCGCTTCGTTTTCGCTAAGGAAGACTCGACCCGCACGGCGATGCTGAAGACCGGCGAAGCCGACATGATCGTCAACGCCTCGTTCAATGACGCGGCCGAGTTGAAGGCGGCGGGATTCAAGACCGCGATCGTGCCGGTGCCGACGACGATGGCCATCCGCTTCAATTCCAACACCACGGTGGCGCCGACGAAAGATCGGCGCGTCCGTCTCGCCATGGCGCATGCGATTGATGTCAATGCCATCGTCAAAGGCCTGTTCCAAAGCGTGCCGGCAACCTATCCGCGTCTCGCGCCCGGCGATCGCGGCTACGATCCGAACCTCAAGGCCTACGAATATAATCCGGCTCTGTCCAAGAAGTTGCTCGCCGAAGCCGGCTACCCCAAGGGTTTCACGATCCCCATGTGGTACTTCACCGGGGGCGATGTCGGCGTGCGCGAAACGGCAGAAGCCATCACGTTGTATCTGAAGACCGTGGGAATCACGGTCGATCCCAAGGGCAACGATGTCGGCGTGCGCGCCGAAAGTTACGTCAAATACAGGAACGATCCGAACGCGCCGATGTTCTATCTTTCGCCTACCGTAATGGCGAAGAATTCCGAAACGATCGACTCGCTCGCGGCCAGCCATTCCAGCAGCGCCGCGTCGACCTACATCTTGCCGGAATTTGACAAGGAGGTCGATCTGGCGCTCGCTGCCACCGATATGAAGACGCACGAAGAACATGTCCGCAAAGCGGTCGCGGCAATACACGAAGAGGTGACCACCATCCCGATCTGGACCATGGTCAGCGTCTTTGCGACCAAGCCCAACATCGATTATGTACCGACTGAAAAGGTGCGTTTCATCCTGGCCATGCTGAAGGACATCAAGGTCAAGTGAACTGTGCCGGGAGCGTACGCGTGCAGAATAATCCATGACCTGGCAATCCTTCCGCAGATTCCCCTGGATCCCGGTGCTGCTTCTGGCGCCGGTGGTAATCTGCGGGCTCGCGGGGCCGTTGTTCTATCCGCACGACCCGACCGTGGTGAACCTGCTGGCGCCGAGGAAACCGCCGGCCTGGCTACCGGGCGGCGATCCCAGTTTCCTGCTGGGCACGGATCATTTCGGCCGCGACCTCCTTAGTCGCTTGATCGAGGGTGCGCGTGTCACGCTCATGGTTGCGGTGCTGGGTGTCGTGGTCGCAGCCGTCATCGGCATCTCGGCCGGCATGGTTGCCGGCTATTTCGGCGGCTGGATCGACAATCTGGTCATGCGCATCGTCGATGTGAAGATGTCGATCCCAACCATTCTGCTCACTATCCTGATCGGATCGGCTTTCGGCGGCGGGCTCGTCACGATCATCGCTTCGATCATTTTCGTGTTTTGGGCGGATTATGCGCGGGTCATTCGGGGCGAAACCTTGAGTCTGCGCGAACGCGGCTATGTGGCGCTGGCCAAGGTTGCCAATTGCTCCTCCTTCACGATCTTGTTGCGCCACATTCTGCCGAACCTTTTCGCGACCTGCATGGTGCTGTTCTCCTTGCAGCTTGGCCGTGCGCTGATCGTCGAGGCGGCGATCACCTTCATCGGCCTCGGGATCCAGCCGCCGGCTTCCGCTTGGGGCTTGCTGATCGCCGAAGGCCGCAATTACCTCGCGACGGCCTGGTGGATCCCGACCTTTGCCGGTCTCGCAATCACTATGACAGTTCTGGGCACGAACCTGTTGGGCGATTGGCTGCGTGACGCACTCGATCCCAAACTGCGTCAATTATAGGGGAAGGCCGCATGCTGTCTTTCTTCCTTCGCCGTTTGAAGCTGGCGCTGATCACCATCCTCGGCGTCACGCTGATCGTCTTCGTCGCGGCGCGCCTGTCGGGCGATGTGGTCTATAGCCTCGTCGGCGATGCGGCCAATACGGAAGAGATCGACACCATGCGCCGCCAACTCGGGCTCGACCGTCCCGTTTGGATGCAATATTTCACATATGTGGGCAATGTCGCCCAGGGCGACTTCGGCAGGTCCATTCGCTATCAAAGGCCGGTCACCGATGTGATCGCCGAGCGCGTCCCCTTTACCGTCCAGCTCGGGCTCACGGCGTTTTTCGTTTCCATCGTGCTCGGCGTTTCGCTCGGTATCCTTGCGGCGCGGACGCGTGGCTCCTTCGTCGATGGCGCGGTGCGAACCATCGCCGTCGTCGGTCAGTCCATGCCGCATTTCTGGATCGGCATGATGGCCATTCTGGTTTTCGCAGTCACTCTGCGCTGGCTGCCGACCAGCGGGGCGGGCGGGCTGTCCCATCTGGTGATGCCGGCGTTGACGCTTGCGACCTTTCCCATGGCGGCGATCCTGCGCATCACGCGTTCGTCGATGCTGGAAACGCTGGACGCCGAATATGTCAAATTCCTGCGTGTGAAGGGGCTCGCCGAACGATTGATCGTGTGGAAGCACGCTCTGCGCAACGCGCTGATCCCGGTGATCGCGCTGAGCGGCATTCAGCTCGGCAATCTGCTGGGCGGCGCGGTCATCGTGGAAACGGTCTTCAGTTGGCCCGGTCTCGGCAATCTGATGGTCGAATCCATCGTCAGCCGCGACTATCCGGTGATCCAATCCGGCGTCCTGATGATCGCGGTCTTCCTGATTTCGCTCAATTTCCTGGTCGATCTGATATTCGGGCTCATCGATCCGCGGATCCGTTATGGTTGAGCCGGCGGTGAACGTGGTGGTTGAGACGCCGGTTCTCGAGGTCCGCGATTTGCGGATGTTCATTCATGCCGATCGGGGCACGCGGATCGTGCGCGCGGTCAATGGGCTGAGTTTTTCTCTCGGGGCGGGCCGCACGATGGGGATCATCGGCGAATCCGGTTCCGGCAAGTCGATGGCATCGTTGTCGATCCTGCGCCTGCTGCCGCGCGGCGCGCGGGTCGAGGCCGGCGAGGTTTTGTTCGGCGGTGAAAACCTGCTGAAGAAGTCGGATTCCGAAATGCGCCGTATCCGTGGCCGTCACATCGCCATGATCCTGCAGGATCCCATGGTCTCGCTCGATCCCCTGTTTCGGGTCGGCGAACAGGTGGCCGAGCCTCTGCGCACTCATCAAGGTCTAAGCGGCGAGACGCTTCGCCGACGGGTCATCGAGCTTTTGGGCGCGGTCGGAATTCCGGCGCCTGAAAGCAGGTTCGATCAATATCCCCATCAGATGAGCGGCGGCATGTTGCAGCGCATCGTGGGCGCGGCGGCGATTTCCTGCGGGCCCGAACTGCTGATCGCCGACGAACCGACGACCGCGCTCGATCCGACGGTCCAGGCGCAGTATCTCGATTTGTTGGAGGAGCTTCAGGATCGCACCGGGCTATCGCTCATCGTCATCACCCACGATCTCGGCGTCGCCGCCCGTCTGTGCGACGATGTCATCGTGATGTATGCTGGCCGTGCGGCCGAGCGCGGGTCCGTGCGCGATATTTTCGAACGACCGGCGCATCCCTATACCCAGGCGCTGCTCTCGACTCTGCCGGGACGGCGGGCGCCCGGCGAACATAAACGCCTGAAGACCATCGATGGCCAACCGCCCGATTTGGCCGCGCTGCCGCCGGGCTGTCCGTTCGCGCCGCGCTGTCCGCGCGCGGACGATCGCTGCCGCACCGAAACCCCGCCCGAGATCGCGCTCGATCCGACCCACATGGCGGCCTGCTGGTACGCGAGCGACGCATGAGCCAGCACATTCTCTCCGTCGAGAATTTGACGAAGCACTATGTGCAGAAGCGGTCCTTCGTGCTGCGCACGCAACCCGGCGTGGTCAAGGCGGTGGATGGCATCGATTTCGCGCTTCCCGTCGGGGCGACCCTGGGACTGGTCGGCGAATCGGGCTGCGGGAAATCGACGACGGCCAAGATGCTGCTGCGGCTGGAAGACCCGAGTGCGGGAAAAATATTATTCGACGGCCGTGAAGTGCAGGCCGCGACGGGCTCGGATCTCCGCGACTATCGCACCAATGTGCAGGCCGTTTTCCAGGATCCCTACAGCTCACTCAATCCGCGCATGCGGGTCGATAGCATCATCGCGGAACCTTTGATCGCGAACCGTCAGGTGGCCGCCGTCGAGGTGCGCGACGCGGTCGCCCAGGTCATGGGAGTCGTCGGGCTCAATCCGGATTGGGCGCGACGGTTCCCGCACGAATTCAGCGGGGGCCAGCGCCAGCGAATCGCTATTGCGCGGGCACTCGTCTTGCGTCCGCGCCTTATGGTGCTCGATGAGCCGGTCTCGGCCCTGGATGTGTCGATTCGCGCGCAGATCCTGAATTTGTTGATGGATCTCCAGGACCAGTTCGGGCTCAGCTATCTGTTGATTTCGCACGATCTCGATGTCATCGCCGAGATGTGCGCCGAGATCGCGGTAATGTATCTGGGCCAGATCGTCGAGATCGGTCCGGCGCGCGACATCGTGGCCAATCCGCGTCATCCCTATACCCAGGCTCTGTTCTCGGCGCGCTTGCCGGCACATCCGGATGGTGCTGCCAATCGCATTCGCCTGAGCGGCGAGATACCTTCGCCGCTCGATCCGCCGTCTGGCTGCCGCTTCCGAACACGTTGTCCGCATGTCATGCCGATTTGCGCCGAGGTGCTGCCGCCAGAGAGCGAACTGCCGAATGGTCAGCGCGCGTCGTGCCACCTATTGAGTGAGCAGTCCGCGCTCAGCTCCTGATGACACCGTCCTTGGACGTATTGTCGGGATTGAGAACGCGGATCGGCTTTCCGTCGAGGAACGCACAGATATTCTCGACCGCCTGTTGGTAAAAGGTCGGATATGAGGCATCGGTGACATAGCCGATATGCGGCGTCAGCACCGTGCGCGGCGCGGTGCGCAGCGGATGATCGACGGGTAGGGGTTCTTCGTTATACACATCGAGGCCCGCGCCGGCGATGGTCTCCGCATGCAGGGCAGCGAGCAGGGCGGCTTCGTCGACAATGGGACCGCGCGCGGTGTTTACGAGATATGCTGTCGGCTTCATCATCGCGAGTTCGCGCGCACCGATCAGGCCTCGCGTGCGTTTGCTCAGGACCAATTGAACGGTGACGAAGTCCGAGGTTTGGAACAGCGTGTCCTTGTCGACGTAACGCACGCCAAGCTCGGCGCAGTGCTCCGCCGTCAGGTTCTGGCTCCAGGCGATGACATCCATCTCGAACGCGAGCCCCATTTTCGCGACAGATGCTCCCGAACGCCCCAGCCCGAGTATGCCGAGCCGCTTGCCACCCAACTGTGCTCCGATCCCGGTCTGCCAGCCGCCTGTGCGGACCGATCCATTCTCGGCCAGCAGGTTGCGCGCCAGGGCTAAGATCAAGGACCAGGTGAGTTCAGCGACGGCCCCCGTGGGGCCCGGGCGCCGCGTTGTCTCGCACACGACAATCCCACGTTCGTGGGCGGCCACGAGATCGAGATGCGCCATGTAATGCCCGGTATTGGAAATCAGGCGCAGCTTGGGGAGCCGTTCGAGCACCGAACGGGGAAAACGCGTGCGTTCGCGCATGGCTACGACGATCTCGTAATCGGCGAGCTTGGAAACAACCGCATCGTCGTCGCCGAGATGTTCGTGAAAAATGTCGATCTGCGCCCGCTCTGTCACCTGCGACCAATGGGCTTGGCCCAGCGCGACATTCTGGTAATCGTCGAGGATCGCGACGCGCATTTTCAATCCATCTTCAATATTGGCCGATGGGTGGAAGCCCGAGAACCATTTGTCCATACATGGTGCCGACCGCGTCCCAGTTGAGACTCACATGTCGCCCGACGGCATTGGCGTCGCGCCAGGCGCGTTGGACGGGATCGGTCAAGTACAGCCCCGTGCCGCCGGTCGACGCGTTCAGAACGTCGGTCGCCTGGATGGCCAGTTTGACCGCGAAGGCTTGATCGCGCCGAAAGGTGACGCGCTCGTCGATAGTCAGCGTGCGTGCTTCCGTTGCCGCCGCGACCACGGCACGCAGTTCGTTGCGCATCAAGGTTTCGGCGGCCGCAGCCGCCGCGGCCGCTTCGGCGACACGCAGTTGGATCGTGGTGAAATCGGCCATCCGCATGCGTCCGCCGGCGATGGCGCCGCGGGTTTCGCGTATGCGGATGCGCTCGAGATAATCGCGGACCGCTCCTTGCGCGGCGCCGATCGCGACCGATCCCAGCATCACCGGCACGTAAGACACCAAGGGTACCCGGTAGCACGGATTGGTATGGGCTGACGCGCCCGGCGCGGTCCCGCCCATGGCGGCGGCAAAATCCAGAATCCGGTGCGTCGGCACGAAACACTCTGAACTGGCGATCGTTTTGGAGCCGGTTCCGGACAGGCCGCTGGTAAACCAATCGTCTTCGATCGCGTAATCGCTTGCCGGGATCAGGAAAAAAGCGGGACGTGGCTTGTCGGTGTCGGTCGCCGGAATGATCCCGCTGACGATGGCCCAACTCGCATGATCGCAGCCGCTGGCGAAGCCCCATTTTCCGGTAAGCCAATAGCCGCCCTCGATCGGCACGGCTTGGCCGGTGGGCGCGTAGGAGCCGCACAAAAAGGCGTCGGGATCGGCGGACCACACATCGTCCTGGGCCGGCAGATCGAACAGGGCCAGCAGCCAATGATGCCCGATCGAAACGAGCGTGCACCAGGCGGTCGCGGCACAGGCCGGTGCCAGCACCAGCGCTAGATCGAGTAGAAGCTCGCCGCCATATTCGAATCCGCCGGATCGCGCGGGCTGACAGATGCGCAGAATCTCGGCATGTTTCAATTTTGCGACGATAGCATCCGATACCCGGCGCTGCTGTTCCGTCGCCCGCGCTTCGGCCGCGATTTCCGGAACCAGCGCCCGTGCGCGAGCGAGCAGTTCGGCGGGCGATGCGCCGCTCACTCGGCTGGATTGATCGAGCATGACCTGGCCCCTTGAACCCTGTTTCGCGCTATCGTCGCCGCCTGCCCTGGCCGGGGCAAGTCCGGAGATGTTCAGTTCGCGAGTATCCATTTGGCCGTCCGTTCGACGACCTCGCGCTCGATCCCGTTGAAGCCGTGATAGGCGAGGGCCTCGCAGGGATCGCCTTTGGTCTGCCCGCCCGTGAAAGCCAACAATTCTTTCTTCCGGGTTGTTGTTAGACCATTCATCAGGGCCGGCATATCGCGGAACGCGCAGAGCACGCATCCGTCTTGTTCGTGATGCACGATGAGAACAGGGATTTGGATTTTATCCAATTCCATTTTGGGCACGGCGCGGCTGTTTTTGTCCGTCAGGATCGTGGAGGTGAGTACGATCCCATCCGGTCCTTCCGGTCCTATTAGTTGGGTCGCGATGAACCCCGCCGATTGAGTGCCGCGACTGGTTCCGACGAGCCACACAGGCACCTTGGCGCGGTCGCGCACCCAGGCGATCGCCGATTTGATATCGGTTACGTGGTTCGGCAACTGGCGGCGCCCAGTTAGAAACGGTTCGCTCTGTTGATCGGAGGGCGCATCCACGACCGCAACGAACAACCCTTGATCCACGAATTGCTGGCGCATGCGGATGAGGAAATTCCCCTCGCCCCATTTCATCGAACCCTGCGCGGTGATCTGCAATCCGCCGTGCCCGCCCGCCAGCAGGATCACGGCTGCCTTAGGTGCCGGCGGGGCGATGGCGAGCATGCGTTGGCTGACGCCGGTGCGAGTCGGAATATCGACCACCTCTTGCGCAGCGGCTGGGAAGCCTCCCAACCCAAATGCGAATAACAGTCCGGCGAGGGCGTTTCTGATCGTGGGTGATCGCATAAAGTCCCTCGGTGCCATGCTGTTCACGTGGTAAAGATCGGTGCGACAGATATATCGGAGGATTCGAGATTGGACGAGACAAAGATCGACCGGGACGCGATGGGCCGCCTAGCGAAAGCCCTAGTGTTCATTTGCGGGGCCGATCACCCGACAACGGTGGCCCTCAAGGTGGCTTCGGACAGCGGATCGGATCAGGAAATCAAGCGCGCCCGCACGTTGTTTTTGAAACTGAAATCGAGCGAGCGGAACGCGGCCTTGGCGATGCTCGCAGGCTGATCGGACGCCGTGACGGATATCTATATCGATGGCGATGCCTGCCCTGTGCGTGACGAGGTCTATCGGGTGGCTGAGCGTATTGGCCTCGCGGTATTCGTCGTCTCCAACGGCTCGCGACCGATCCGCCCGCCGCGCACGGGCAACGTGCGCATGATCACGGTCGAGGATGGCGCGGACAAGGCGGACGATTGGATCGCCGAGCGCATCACGAAGTCCGATGTCTGCGTCACTTCCGATATCCCGCTCGCGTCGCGTTGTCTGGCAAAGGGTGCGCGGGCGGTGTCGTCCTATGGCAAACATTGGACGCCGGACAATATCGGCAATGCGTTGGCGGGGCGCGAGATCGCGCGCCATCTGCGTGAGATCGGCGCCAATACCGGCGGGCCGCCGCCGATCACCAAGGCCGACCGTTCGCGTTTCCTGAGCGTGCTCGATGCCGCCGTTCAGGCCGCCTTGCGCGCAGCCTGAATAGCCCGCCAGACTTTCTCGGATGTTGCCGGCATGGCGATGTTGCGGATACCGAGCGGCGCCAGCGCATCGTGGATTGCATTCATCACGGCGGCGATCGCCCCCACCGTTCCGCTTTCGCCCGCCCCTTTGACGCCGAGTGGATTGGTGGCGGTCGGCACCGGATGGCTCGCGAGATCGAAGCTGCAAAAATCCGCCGCGCGCGGCATGCAATAATCCATGAAGGATCCGGTCAGTATCTGGCCGGTTTCCGGATCGTAGATCATGTCTTCCATCAGGGCCTGCCCGGCACCCTGCGCGATGCCGCCATGGATCTGGCCTTTGACGAGCAAGGGATTGAGCTCGACCCCGACATCGTCGACGCCCGTATAACGCACGATCTGGACCTGGCCCGTTTCGGGATCGATCTCGATTTCGCAGATATGGCAGCCATTGGCAAAGTTATAAACCTCGGGCGCCCAGGATGCCGTTTCGAACAGGCCGGGTTCTATCCCCTTCGGCAATTTCGAGGGAATGAAGGCGGTTTTCGCGACGTCTAGGAATTCGACCGCACGGTCGGTGCCGACCACGCCATAGCGACCGTCGGCGAAATCGATATCGGCTTCGGCGGTTTCCAGCAGGTGTGCAGCGATGCGTTTGCCCTTTAGGATAATTTTTTCGACCGCCTTGGCGACGGCGCTGCCGCCGATGGTCGCGGTGCGCGAGGCGCCAGTGCCTTCGCCCCAGGACAGCCGGTCGGTATCGCCCTCGACGACCCTGATGGCGTTCGCATCGAGACCGAGCGCATTGGAGACGAGCTGCGTATAGATGGTTTCGTGGCTTTGGCCCTGCGCGGTCGAGCCGACTAGAATGGTCGCCGTGCCCTGCGGATCGAAGCGCACCTCCGCGGTTTCCGGCGACGGCGGAGCCGAGGCATCGACGGCGGTGCATACGCCGATGCCGCGCCGCCGCCCGCGCGCCGCCGCCTCGGCCTTGCGCACGGGCGCGCCTGTATAGTCGGCACGCAGCAGGCATGTATCCAAGACACGCTCGAACTCGCCGCAATCGTAGATGACGTTGAGCGGCGTCGCGTAGGGCATCGCTTCGGCGGCGATCAGATTGCGGCGTCGGATTTCGGCCGGATCGATCCCAAGCTCGCGCGCGGCGATATCGATGATGCGTTCGAGCACGTAGGTGACAGGTGCACGTGCCGGGCCGCGATAGCTCGATACCGGAACGGTATTGGTGAACACCGAGACCGCTTGTCCGTGCAGCGCTTTGACGGCATAGGGGCCGCACAGGCTACCGGCGACGCCGGGTGGCGTGACATAGGCGCGCATGGCGAGGAAGGCCCCCGTATTCGCCGTGGCGGATAGATGTATGCCGGTGAAGATGCCGTCCGTGTCGAGCGCCAGTTCGACATCCATCACCATGTCGCGGGCCTGATCGTCGGCGATATGCGCTTCGCTGCGCTCGCAGGTCCATTTGATGGGGCGTTGCAGGCGCCGTGACGCCCACGCGCTCAGTGCCATTTCAGGATAAAGCCCGCTTTTCATGCCGAACGAGCCGCCGACGTCGCCAGTGACGATGGCGATCTGGTTCTCGGGGATGCGGAAGAGATGCGTGCTCAGCAGATTGCGCCAGACATAGGGGCGCTGGTTGCAGGCGTAGATCGTCGTCTTTTCGCGTCCAGCGTCGAAATCGACGACAACGGCGCGCGGCTCCATCGGATTGGCGGTAAGACGGTTGATGACGAAACGCTCGCGCACCACATGCGCGGCCGAGGCAATGGCGCGTGCTGCGGCGAGGCCGTCCCCCATCTCCGAATAGCTCGATTCATTGTCGGGGCAGTCGGCCCACAGTGCGGGCGTTTCAGGGGCGTTGCCGCTCCGCGTGTCGATATGGGCCGGTAGCTGCGCGTAATCGACCGCGATACGTTCTGCCGAATCCTTGGCCTGATCGAGCGTTTGCGCGACCACCATCGCGACGATCTGCCCGACATGGCGCACGCGATCGCGCGTGATCGCTGGGCGCGGCGGGCGGTACATCGGCGATTTGTCGCGCCGCCGCCCAGGCGTGACGCTTTCGAGAAGCCCGAGGCCTTCGGCGAAATAGTCTTCGCCGGTCAGAATTGCGATGACGCCCGGCATATCCGTCGCGGCCGTCGTGTCGATGTTGCTGATATCGGCATGGGCATGGGGACTGCGCAGGAAATGGACATAGGCCTGACGGTGCAGGTTCACATCGTCGGCAAAGCGGCCCTTGCCGGTCAGCAGCCGCGGTGCTTCGACCTGACGCGCGGATTGGCCGATGGAGATTTTGGTCATGAATGGGCGTCCCGGTTGGTCAACCACGATAGCCCATGAGGCCCTGGCCGCGTGGCTTTTTTTGCCGCAAATGCGGCGCAAAATCACGCAACACCGGGCTGGCCTAATGTCCCCGACGACGGTAGGGTTAAGGTCTGCGACAGGCTCGACCTACAGGGCCAAGGTAAGATCGACAAGGGAGAGCGACATGAATTCCGACGGCAAGATGAGGCTAGCGGCCTATTACAATCCCACGGGCCATCATGTGGCCTCATGGCGGCATCCGCGCGCCCAGGCTGACGCCTCGTTCAATGTTGAACACTATGTCGAAATCGCCCAGAAGGCGGAACGTGCAAAATTCGACCTTCTGTTCCTCGCCGACGCCAATGCGACTCGCGAAGCGGCGACCGAGGCGATTTCACGCTCGGTCCAATTCGTCGCGCATTTCGAGCCGATGACCTTGCTCTCGGCGCTCGCGATGGTGACCGAGAAGATCGGCCTGGTGGGAACGGTTTCGACCAGCTGGAATGAGCCCTACCATATCGCCCGCAAATTCGCTTCGCTCGATCATATCAGCCACGGACGGTCGGGCTGGAACATCGTGACCTCGGGCCAGAAGGCCGAGGCGCAGAATTTCGGCAAGGACGATGCCTACGATCATCATGATCGCTATGTGCGCGCGCGCGAGGTGGTGAAGCTTGTGCTTGGCCTGTGGGATTCCTGGGACGACGACGCATTCGTCATCAATAAGGACAGCGGGCTCTATTACGATCCTGCCAAGCGCCACGATCTCAATTGGAATACGGATCTGTACAAGGTGAAAGGCCCGCTGAACGTGCCGCGCCCGCCGCAAGGCTATCCGCTGCTCGTCCAGGCGGGCGGCTCCGACGATGGCCGCGAGACTGCGGCGATGTTCGCCGAAGCTATCTTCAGCCCGCATCTGAACATCCCGGCCGCCAAGTCCTATTACGACGATGTGAAGGGACGCATGCCGAAATACGGGCGCAATCCCGATCATTGCAAAATCCTACCCGGTCTCAGCGTGATCTGCCGGCCGACCCAGGCGGAAGCCGACGCGGATTATGAATTCCTGCAGTCGCTCATCCATCCCATCGTCGGGCGCGAGATGCTGAACACGATGCTTGGTCACAAGGTCGATTTGACCAAATACGATATGGACGGACCTTTGCCGGATATGCCCGAACATGACGGCGGGCATTATGCGAGCATCCTTGAAATGGCGCGCAAGGAGAACCTGACGATCCGCCAGCTCGGCCAGCGCGTGGCCGGTGCCCGCGCCAAGAACGTGATCAAGGGATCGCCCGAGTTCATCGCCGATTATATGGAAGAATGGTTCAAGGCCGAATGCTGCGACGGCTTCACCATCATGCCGGCTTATATCCCGGGCGCGCTCGATGATTTCTGCGAGATGGTGATTCCCATCCTGCAAAAACGCGGCCTGTTCCGCACCGAATATGAACATGACACCTTGCGTGGCCATCTCGGTGTGCCGCGTCCGGACAATCAGTTCGTCGATGGCGCGGTCAACCAGTTCATGGCGGTTCCTGCGCGCCTCGCCGAAGCAGCCGAATAGCGGGATCGGCCGATGGAATATAGGCGCGTCGGGGATACGGACCTCGTTGTCTCCGAAATAGCTTTCGGCTGCGGCGGTAACGCCGGGCTGATGGTGCGGGGTTCCGCAGTCGAACAGGAGCGCATCGTCGCGCGGGCACTCGAACTCGGTATCACCTATTTCGACAATTCGCCCGATTACGGAAATTGCATCGCCGAGGAAAATCTGGGTCGTGTATTGCGCACCTTGAAGGCGCGCCCTTTGCTGAATTCCAAGGTCGAAATCCGCGCTGAGAATCTCGGCGACGTCGCCGATCACGTCGTGCGCTCGACCGAGGCGAGTCTCAAACGTCTCGGAGCCGATTATCTGGATATGATGCAGATCCACAACGGGCCGTCGAAGGTCGATCCGAAGCTGGAAGGCCCGGTCTATGCGCAATTGCAGATCGATCATTATACGCGCCCGGATGGAGCGATCGAAGGTGTGCGACGCCTGCTGGACAGCGGCAAGATTCGCTATGCAGGCTTCATCTGCCGCGGCAACGATGCAGACGAAGTGCGCACCATCCTGGATACCGGGCTCTTCAAGCTGATCAACGTGCCCTATACGCTGCTCAATCCCACCGGCGGCATGGCGAAGCCGGCCGGCCTCAAGGTCGGCAAGGATTACGGCAACGTGATCGGGCTTGCGCGTGATCGCAAGGCAAGCGCCGCAATCTACTCGCCCCTGGCGAGCGGCGCGCTGACCGACGATGCGCTGGCGGCGAAGCCGCGTCACGCCTTGGCACGCCAGGAGGATCTCGAATCCGCAGCCGCGCGCAAGCAACGCGAGAAGGCGATGGCGATGAGCTTCCTCGCCCGCGAGACCGGTACGAGCATGGCCCAGGCAGCGTTTCGCTTCATCTTGATGAATCCCGGGGTCGCGACCGCGCTCGGCGGTTTCTCGGCACAGGATCAGATGGAAGAGATCGCCGCAGTGTCCGGCATGAAACCGTTCGACGCCGCGCTGATGGTGCGGCTCAATACGGTATGGAACGTCGATTTCAAGGTTTGAACAACGAAGCCCTCATCCTGAGCCTGTCGAATGATGAACGAGGTGCCCCCATGCCCTCGCGTGCTCGCACGCGCTAACGCGTGACCAAGCTCAGTATGAGGTATCTACCTACTCGCTGATCACCAGCTGACCGTCGACCTTGCGTTGAGGTGCCGCCTTGGTGCCGGCTTCCTCGATCCTGCGATGCAGATCTTTGACCTGCTCGATCATCGGGCCATAGCGGTCGGCATCGTCGATGGCGAAGCCTTTGTGATACATGCGGCGATAATCTTGCCCGACCGTCGGCGGATGATAGGTGGCGGGATCGCCGGTCCAACCTTGCGGCTCCTTGCCGGCGCCGAAGATGACGTCCGGCGATTTGTCGCGAAAGACGTTCATGGGGTCGCGGCCCTCTTCGACCAGCTTGATTTGCTCATCGAGCTGGCGCCGCAACAAGATGATCGGCACGTCCGTGCGTCCGAGCGATTCCTGCGAACGGTCGGTTAGGTTGCCTTGCGCCCACCACACGAAGGCATCCTGCGCCAACACATAATCGAAGATCGGCTTGCCGTTGGCATCGTGGGTCGGCGGCTCATACCAGGGCACGGTATTCTGTTCGGGCGCTTTGACCCCGGGCGGGGCCGCGTAGACCTGATAGCAGATGTGCATCGTATGGGTATCGTCGATGGGTACGCGGATTTGATATTCGCTGCGCGGCGCGCCCGGGCTGCCGGTGTTGGTGTAGAACGGGAACATCACCGTGGCATGGCGGTGCACATGATCCTGTTCCGCACCCAGCTCTTTCGAATAGACGATGGCCTTCTCGAATCCGTATTGGGTGGGTTGCGCGGTGATCTCCTTGATTCCGTCGCCCCACTTGATGCGGTTGCGCAGCGTATGCTTCTCGCTGGCCGCGCGTTCGTCGAATTTCCCGTCGCGTTCGAGGACATATTTGAAGAAGTGCCCGTGGGTCCATACGCTGTGGGTCGGGTCGCCGGTATTTTCCTGGCATTGCAGCCAGTTGCAGTTGAGCACGTTGAAGGCGATCTGACGGATGGAATTTGGCCATACGAAGAGGTCCCACTTCGGCAGGGCAGGGGCGGGGAGCGGCCCCATATAGGCGAAGATCATGCCGCCCAGTTCCTGAACCGGATAGGCCGGTGTCTTGCGCGGGAAATTGGCGCGGGGGTTGGCCTCCATCGGGCGTTCAATGCATTCGCCGGTCTCGCCGTAGAGCCAGCCGTGATAGGGGCAGCGTAAGCCTTCTTCGTCGGGAATTCCGTATTGCAGATCGACGAGGCGGTGCAGGCAGCGTTGACCGATCAGGCCGAGCCCGCCCTTGGTGTTTTTGTAGAGCACCAAATCCTCGCCCAAGATGCGCACCGGCTTGACCGGATTGTCGAGCAGCTGCGAGCTGGCCGCGATGGGAATCCAGTAGCGCCGCATCAGTTCGCCGCAGGGCGTTCCTGGGCCGACGCGGGTCAGGCGCTCGTTCATCTCGACGGACAACATCGTGGAGGTCTCCTTACATCCGATAGGCGGGCTTAGAACGAAACATATTTGGCGGCGCGCTTGACCACGTTGGGTGGGAATTTGTTGATGCGCGCGACAAAGGCTTCGATTTCCTCATGGGTCGTAACGTCGAGACCGCTGGGCGCGCCCACGATGAATTCCTTGACGAATTCGGGGTCTTTCATGGTCTTGGCGAAGGCGTCGCGCAAAGCGGCAAGCCTGTCGGCGGGCACGCCGGGCGGGGTGGAGAAGGCGCGGAAGAACTTGTTGGTGCCGAGCACCAGTTCCATGATCTGGCGGTCTTCCTCGCTGCGCGCTTGATCGACGGCGAGCGGTACGTCTTTCGTGGCCGGATCCGTCGACCGTTGCAGGGACAAGGAGAGCACCGGGACCGTGAGATCGGTCCACAGCGACAAATGCTTGCGATCGTTCCAGTCGGCGCTGGCGCGTCCATGCACCTCGCCGCGCTGGATCGCGAGATCGATCTGAGATGAGCCGCCGGTATAGCCTGCGAGCACCTTGAGCTTGGTACCGAGGAGATCGTTTAGCAAATAGGCGTAGGAGCTGGTGGCGTCGGGGCCGCTGGCGCCGATCAGAACTTCGGTCTTCCGTATTCCGTCGAGCGTCGTCGCGGGCGCGTCCTTGCGCACAATCAAGGTCGGCATGCCGCGGGACGTGATCGATCCGATCCAGCCGAATTTGGCGGGATCGAATTGAACGCCGGGCACGTCGAGCAGTTTGGCGACGGGCATGAGATCGGCATAGATCGCGATAACGGTTCCGTCCTTCGCCGCGATGTTGTTGACGTGATTGGCGGCGAGCACGGTGCCGGCGCCCGGCATATTGCGCACGATCATCTTGGGCTCGCCCGGGATATATTTGCCCATATGGCGCGACAGCACGCGCGCGGCGAGATCGTAGCCGCCGCCCGGCGTGTAGCCGACGACGATGTCGATTGTCTTGTCGCGATAGAAATCGGCGACCGGTTGGGCCGCGGCAGGTGGTGAACCTAAGGCGGCGGCGACCAGCACCGTCAGGGCCGCGTATATTGTGGCCCGAATCGAGGTCGCATCTTTGATTGCGCGTATCATGCTCATCTCCCTGTCGATGACGCTTTTTGATTTGTTCCGGGAAATCTTATGGTCGAGCCCAAGGGCAAACAAGGAAATTCACCACCGCTTCGCCCATCGGGCCTGACGCTCGGAAATGGCGCTCAGAAATAAGGCGTCGTCCACTCCAATTCCTTGGCGGTGATGCCTTTGCGAATGCACTGTGCGGCGGCATAACCGGCGATCTCTCCGGTTTGTGTGCACCAGGGGAAATTGCGCATCACCATAAAAATGGTGTCGTAGGTAAAGGACAGCGATGCGCCGGTCAAAATCAGATTGTTGATTTTCTTCGGCAGGAAGCAGCGGAACGGCACGTCGAATTCGTGCTTGCGGTTGCTGCCCCAGAAAAACGGTTTGGTCATGGGTTTGGTCACCGCATCGGCAAAACGGCGCCCAGCCAGAACATCCTCGAGACAAAAAACATGCTCGCCGACCGGATGCCGTCCGTCGCGGATGCCGACAAAGCGGCCGATATTGGTCAGCACGGCCTTTTCGAATCCGGGGACGTATTTCTTGAGAAATTTGGCTTCGGCATCGATGAAGCCGCGCAGCGCACGTTTGGCGCGGGCTTCGTCCTCGGCGCGATCGTCCATATGCAACGCCCATTCATAAGGCACGTTCTGCCACAAGATGAAGGACCCGTCGGCCTGCATCGGGCTCATATCGAGCGTCGGATGACCTATATAATGTTCGCCGTAGATATTGTTGCCGTTCATGCGCGGACGATAGAGACCGGGCGGAATATCGCCCGCCGCATGGGCTTCGGCGATGAGTTTGGAAAGCATCGGGTCGTTCGCGGATTTCTGATGCGCCACGGTCTTGGAGAAATCGATCCCGCTCATGATCCACAACAAACCGCCCGGGATGGGGCGATGGATGCCGTCCCAATCGGCGGTTTCGGGCTGCCCACCGCCGCCGCGCAGGAAGGGCACCCCGGCGCTCGCCGCCAGATGAGCCGTACCCGACCCCTCGATGAAGATTTTCCCGGCGATCGCCTGACGGCCGGAGGCATTCTCGACAATGATCGCCGAGATCGAATCGTTGCCCACGCCGGGCTCGACGATGGTGTCGACAAACGATGTGCCGTAGAGCGCGAGCACACCTGCGTCCTGCAGCATCGATGCCATGACGCTGCCTGCCCCTTCGGGATTGAAGCTGCTGCGCCGGAAGGTCGCGTCGGGTTTGAGATATTTGTCGTAATGTGACAGCGGATTGCCCGCCCAATTGGGCAAGCTCGTTTCGGTCGCGGTATAGATGTAGCCGTCGGCTGCGAACCGTTCCATCAGCTCGGTATGGATGCCGCCGACGCCAGGTCCGGCGGCACCCTGAAGACCTGAGGTGTGGACGCCGCCTGGCATATCGAAACGTTCGACGAGGATAACCCGCGCACCCATCCGCGCGGCCTGCAATGCGGCGGCGAACCCGCCTGGGCCCGCGCCGACCACGACCACGTCGGTGTCGTAAGCGAGCGGGATGTTGCGTGCCGGAACGGCGATGTCGTCCGGCACGACTACGCTCCGCTTAAGCGGCGACGTAAGTGACGGTCAGATCTCCTACGCCGTCGATATGCCCCTCGACCTTCTCGCCCGCGGCAACCGGGCCGACGCCGGCCGGCGTGCCCATCATGATGATGTCGCCGGGCTCGATGGACACATATTGCGACAGGAACGAGATCGTCTCGTCGATCTGCCAGATATGCTGGTTGAGATCGCCTTTCTGTTTCACCGCGCCGTTGACCTTCACCCAGATAGCGCCCTTCGTCGGATGGCCGCATTTTGCGGCTGGGACGATGGCCGAAACGGGGGCAGACTGATCGAAGCCTTTGCCCGGCTCCCACGGACGGCCCATGTTCTTGGCCTGTGTCTGCAAATCGCGCCGCGTCATGTCGAGGCCCACCGCATAGCCGTAGACATGGTCGAGCGCCTTTTCGAGCGGAATGTTCTTGCCACCCTTGCCGATGCATACGACCAATTCGATCTCGTGCTGGAAATCCTTGGTCATCGGCGGATAGGGGATTGTCGAATGATTGGGCATCACCGCGTCCGACGGCTTTTGGAAAAAGAACGGCGGCTCACGATCGGGATCGTGGCCCATCTCGCGCGCGTGGTCGGCGTAATTGCGGCCGACGCACCAGATGCGGCGCACTGGGAAGACGGCCTCGCTGCCTTCGACGGCAATGGCCGCTTGCTTGGGCGGCGCGATGACATATTGCTTGGCGGGCAGGGCGTGGGAATCGGGCATGGGCAGGATCCTATCGATTGGCCGTGGAATGTGGGCCGATCCTAGGCAGAGAGGTTGCCCAACTCAATGCTCCGTGAGTGCAGGCCGATGAAATCGAGCACGAGGCGGTTAACGGCGCCCGGTTATCCCAATAGGCGCAATGTCCGGCGCCCGCGATAAATGCCGATTCGCAATTGCGAATATGGCGCCATAATCGCGCATCAGACTAGGGCATCTCCACCATGCCCTTGCGCTGCGCTACCTGCGGCGGCGGAGGGTTGGCAGGAAATCGTGCTACTTCCATCGCCATTCATGGACGCCGATGATGTCCATTTCACGCACCTCATCCGGCTTGAAAAGCGTGACATCCTTGGTGTGTGTATAAATGAAACGGTTTGGCAGCATCGCAAAGGCATAGGCCTTGTCGGTCACGTCGTCGAAAACCTTGGCGACGGCTTTGCGCCGTTCGGAATCGTCCATCATCGTCAAGGTGTCTTCGGCGGCTTTGTTCAGTGCAGGGTCGTTGTAATCCTTGCTGACGAAATGGCGTCCGATATTGCCCGATACCTCGAACTGGTTGCCGCCGCTCCAGCTGTAATAGCTCATCTCGATTTTATTCTCCTTGAGCATCTGCACACGTTGGGCGATCTGATGTGGGCTCACCGTTGCGCGGATGCCGACCGCGCGCAGCATGCCCGATACCGCAGTGGCGGATTGGAGATAACGTGGGAAAGTGCTGATCACGACGTCGAAGCCATCAGCATACCCCGCTTCGGCAAGCAGTTTCTTGGCGCCCGCAGGATCGTAATCGGGCACCTTCTTGGTATAGCCGCAGCCGATCTGTTCTTTCAGGCACAGAGCCTCCACCGGCTCCACGCCATTGGCGAGGCCGCCATAGGTCACCTTCGCCAGTGCCGAACGATCGATGGCCTTTGCCATAGCGAGGCGCACGCGCGCATCGGAAAGCGCCTTGTTTGTCTGCTGGCCACCCGACGGGAACGCAACGAAGGTATAGCCGGTCGCCGGCGGCGAGAGGGTGACGTTGAACCGGCCGCTCTTGTGGAGGTCTTCGGCCTGATCGCCTGACAGATTGGCTGCGATATCTGCCTTGTCGGTCAGAAGAGCGGCGACGAGCGTGCCGGGATCGGAAATCGGCTCGGCAATGACTCGGCCGATGGCGGCCGGCGGTTTTCCCGGGCTCGGCATGTAACCCGTATTCCGCTCTGCGGTAACACCCGAATTTTTGTCCAGCTTGAGAATGCGATACAGGCCGGTGCCGACGGGTCGTGCGCCGAAATCTTGCTTGTTCTCAAGCGGTCCATGGACATGTTTGGGATAGATATTCGTTCCGCCGGCAAGCGTGACCATGCCGCTCGGCACCGGTGTTTTGGAGATGATCCTGACTTTGTATTGTCCGAGCTTCTCGACGGATTGGATCCAGGCCCATTCGGCTTTGTATCGGAAGTTGGTTTTGGGATCGATCAGCCATCCGATCATATAGACCACGTCGTCGGCAGTGAAGGCCTGGCCGTCGTGCCATTTGATGTCGTCGCGCAGGTCGAATTCATAGGTCGTCGCGTTGGGCTGGGCCCATGTCTTGGCCAGTCCGGAGACGAATTTTCCGGTCGTCGGATCGAATTCGATCAGGCTGTCATAGACCGAGCGCGACCAGACCTGATGGAACCAACCCGAGGTCAGATAACCATCAAGGGTGGATTCGACCTCAAGCAACGGGAAGCGCAGCGTGTCTTTCGATTTCTGGGCGTGCGCGGGTGCGCTGGAGATGAGCGTGGTCGCTGCGATCCCTAGGACACAAGCGAATATCTTGGACATGAATCCCCCTTTTCCGGCATTCGAAGAACAACCGTTAAGTATGATATTAATACACTGGACCCTGCATAAGATATGACGTGCATCGGTGCCAAGCAGTATAAATTCGAAGGTTTCCCCGAACGAAACGGCTAGGCCCGAGGGTTATTTGTCGCCCCTGATCTTGGAGATATCGTCCAGATGCTTCTGTCGGGACGTCCGCTTGTCCTTCTTTTTCGCAAAGGCGAAAATTGCGATGCCGACGACGGCAACGCCGAAGCCCATGATTGCGGGGCCTAGGATTTCCATGTTCGCTCCTCGGATTCGACGCGTTCGGGGGCAAGTACCGCAGAAGTTTCCGCTTATCGCAAGTTTGAGGCTTGGGCCTTCGGGTTTGTATTTTCCGAAGCGGGCCTAGGACTGGAGGCTTCCAAGCATGGTCGGGATCAGTTCCGATACCGTCGGATGGATGTGAACGGCGCGTCGCAAGGTTTTGTAGGGCGCCTTGGCGGCCATGATATCGAGAATTCCATGAATCGGCTCGTCGCCGAGGATCGCGGCGCAATCAAAACGTGGAATGCGGAAAAGCGATCGCTTAGAACTCGACGTCGAGCTCTTCGATCTCTTCAGGTTCCTTCTTTGCCGCCTCGACCCACTGCGCCATCGGCGGCCAGCTCATGATCGTCCGGCAATAGGCCTTCGCGGTATCGGTCATCGGCACGTTATAGGTAATGAACCGCGTGCAGACCGGTGCATACATGGCGTCCGCGATGGTCGGCTTTTTCCCGAACAGGAACGGCCCGCCCCATCGTTCGATGCATTCTTCCCAGATCGTCTGCACGCGATTGATGTCCGGTTGCGCGCCGGCGAAAATCTTGAAGTTCTTGTGGCGCATCTTCAGGTTCATCGGCAGCGCGGAGCGCAGATTGTAGAATCCCGAATGAATTTCGCCGGAGACCGAGCGGCAATGGGCCCGCGCGAGCCGATTCTTTGGCAGCATTCCGGCTTCGGGATACAGCTCCGCCAGATATTCGGCGATGGCGTGGGTATCCCAGACGCTAGCGCCGTCGTGGGTCAGCCGGGGTACCAGCATGGACGGGGCGAGCAGCAGCAATTCAGCGCGATTGGCCGGATCGTCAAGTGAAAGCACCTGTTCCTCAACGTCCAACCCAGCAAGTTTGCAGAGCAACCAACCGCGCAACGACCAGGAGGAGTAATTTCTACTCGATATGGTCAGGATCGGACGGGGTTTTGCAGGGGTAGACCGGACTTTTATCACCGAAGGACTAACTTTGGTCGCCTTGGAGGCTGCTTTAGCCGTTTCGGCTCGGTTTGCGCGGGGTTGTTTCATTCGTTCCTGTCCATGTTGCACTGCAACATAACTCATGTTGCAGTGCAACATAAAAAGCCCTAGCCTTAACTGTGAGGCATTCGCGTTTGGTGCAAAAAGAAACGAATTCGGCGCTTTTGTTAACAATTTGGGCTACATCAGGCGCGACGACGAATGCTCTATCATGCCTATCAGACCTATTCCGACTCCTCCGAACCGCTGCGCGCGATGGCGCGTACGGGTCTCGCGATGGGGCGCATGTTTGGGTGCGTTAGCGATACGGGCATCGGACATAGCCTGTCGGCATTGTTGGAACTGACCGCGCGTAGCAAATTCACCCATACAAGACCGGACTACGACATCAATCCCGTCTTGGTCGGCGACGAGAAGGTCGAGGTCCGTGAGGAAATCGCGCTGTCACTGCCCTTTTGCGATTTGATTCGCTTCGTGAAGGATGGTGTTCCGGCGCAGCCTAAGATGCTTGTCATCGCGCCACTGTCTGGCCATTTCGCGACGCTGCTGCGCAAAACGGTCGAGACGCTCTCGCGCGATCACGATGTCTATATCACCGATTGGAAGAATGCGCGGGACGTGCCGGTCTCCGACGGGCATTTCGGTTTCGACGATTACGTCCATTACATCATCCAGTGCCTAGAGGCGATCGGACCGAGCGCCAACGTGCTGGCGGTGTGCCAGCCTTGCGTTCAGGCGCTCGCGGCTGTCGCGGTGATGGCGGAAGATCGACATCCGGCGGAGCCGCGAACACTGACGCTGATGGCAGGACCGATCGATACGAGGGTGAATCCGTCGGCCGTCAATGAGCTCGCGATGTCCAAGCCGATCGAATGGTTCGAGAAAAATCTGATTTCGAGCGTGCCTGCCAAATTCGAGGGTGCAGGCCGCAAGGTTTATCCAGGGTTCATCCAGCTCATCGCCTTCATGTCGATGAATATGGATTCCCATACCGAGGCGCACCGCAAACTTTACGATCATCTTGCGAGCGGGCGGACCGAAGAGGCGGAAAAGATTAAAACCTTCTACGACGAATATTTCGCGGTCCTCGATCTGCCGGCCGAATTCTATATCGAAACAGTCCGCACGGTTTTTCAGGAAGCCTCTCTGGCGAAGGGCGAACTGACCTATCGCGGGCGCAAGGTGAATCCCGCTGCCATCCAACGCACCGCGCTGCTGACGGTTGAAGGCGAGCGCGACGATATCTGCTCGGTCGGCCAGACGGCCGCGGCGCATGAGATGTGCAAAAGCCTTCGGCCGCATCTAAAGCGTCATCACCTTCAGGCGGGTGTCGGCCACTACGGAACCTTCAGCGGAAAGCGGTGGAATTCGCAGATATATCCGGTGATCCGCAATCTGGTTCTTGCGATGAACTAGGTTACGTCGGCCGGAACCGGTGGCTAGGCGTGGGAAGTCGAGTCAGAGGAGACTTTGCGATGACGGTAATAACCAAGGCGAAGGAGAGCGTGGGGCAATTTTCGCATGTTAAACCCGGAGACACTCCTTATCGCCCCGATGGGTTACGTGAATTCTTCCTGTATCCCGATCTCGGCATCGCGAAGGCGACCAACGGCAAGGTGATCGCCCATCTGGTGAAGGCCAATCTTCCACCGACGGACGGCACCGGGTGGCATCATCACGTCTGCGATTTTCAGATCGTCATCATGATGAAGGGTTGGGCGAAATTCATGTACGAAGATAAAGTGACCCTGGTCGAAGCAGGCGACTGCGTCCATCAGCGGCCGGGGATGAAGCACTACCTCTTCGACTATTCGCCCGATATGGAATATCTGGAAGTCGTTGGGCCTGCCGATTTCGGCACGGTCGAGGCCGAGGGGCCCTGCGCGATTCCGCCGTCCACGCCCTGGAAGTGACGGCGGACGACTAAATATCGCGAACAGTGGCAATTGCGACACCTCAAGCCTGCGCCGCATGTATAATCGCGCCTGACCGCTCGCGGCGATGAAGAATTACCGATTGGAAATCCATGATGAAGATGAAAGATAAGGTTGCCGTCGTCACGGGTGCGGCAAGCGGCATCGGCAAGGAAATTGCCCGCACCTTTGCGCGCGAAGGCGCCAGGATAGTCATCGCCGATCTCAATCAGCAGGGCGCGGATGCGGCCGCGGCGGAACTCGGCGGGGAAGGCAAGGCCATCGGCATTGCGATGGATGTGACCAACGAGGCGCAGGTCGAAGCCGGTATCGCAAAGGCAATCGCGGTGTTCGGCCGGATCGATGTGCTGGTCAGCAATGCCGGTATCCAGATCGTGTCGCCGCTCGATGAATTTCCGTTCGAAAAATGGAAGCAGCTCCTCGCCATTCATCTCGATGGCGCCTTCTTGACTACTAAGGCGGTGCTGCGCCAGATGTATAAGCAGGGCACCGGTGGCGCCATCATCTATATGGGCTCGGTCCATTCCAAGGAGGCGTCGGTCTTGAAGGCGCCCTATGTAACGGCCAAACACGGCTTGATCGGCTTGGCCAAGGTTGTCGCCAAGGAAGGTGCCAAACATGGCGTGCGCGCCAATGTGATCTGCCCGGGCTTCGTGCGGACACCGCTGGTTGACAAGCAGATCCCGGAGCAGGCTAAGGAACTCGGCATTTCCGAGGACGATGTGGTCAAGAAGGTAATGCTCAAGGATACCGTCGACGGGGAATTTACGACGGTCGCCGACGTCGCGGAAACGGCGCTGTTTTTCGCGAGCTTTGAATCCAACGCACTGACCGGCCAGTCGTTGATCGTCAGCCACGGCTGGTCGATGCAATAGATCGGCCGATCGAAGCGCGCTCTTAAGTTACTTAATTCGCCGCAACCGGATTGCTGGCGCGTGTGCAAGTTATCCGCCCCGACGCGCATCGGGCACTTTGCGAAGCGCCCTATTTCACGGTGACGACCGGACAAGTGGCATGAGATGCCACTTTGTGCGATACGCTCCCCAAAAATAAGCCCTTCAGCTCGCCGAATCCGCGCGAGCCCATAACGATCATGTCGGCCTTTTCCTGTTTGGCGGTCTTCAAGATCGCCTCGGCGGGTTCGATTCCCGACAGGAGCGGCACGACTTTCTTCGCGCCGGCCTTCTGGGCGGATTGCGAAACCCGGTCGACCATCTGTTGCCCGATGGGCTCAAGTATATCGAAGGGGGCCGGAATGAAAATCGTGCCGGCATCCATACCCGACATCGCCTGATAGGCGTCGATCTCGTAATTGTCGAGTATTGTCCGTTGTTCTTTTGTCAGCGCGCGCCGATTGGCAAGTTTGTGGAGCGTATCGGAGCGCGCATCTCGCAGCAGAGTATGAAGCACGACCAAGCGGGCCTGAAATTTGTGGGCGATATCGATTGCCAAATCTGTTGCCTTGTTGGCATGGCTGGAGCCGTCGGTCGCAACGAGAATGGTTTTGATCATGAATTTCGACCTTGTCTGGTTTTTTGGGATGACTATGCGGCGTGCCACATCAAAGCATCGTGATCGTCGAGCATGAATAAGATCGTATTGAGGAGCCCATCGCGCTTGGCTTCCAGATGTTCGATCTCGGCTTTGCCGTGTGTGCGGCTCTTGCGGACGAGAGCATTGATCTGGGTGTCGACATCTTGATAGGTCATGCAGAGTCCGTCGAAATAGGGATCGCGTGAGCGCCGGCGGGCCACGCGTGAACCGTAGGAACTAAGAGCAGAAATTTGTTTTGAATATCTGGATTGCATGGTGAATTTCTCCCCTAGCGAATGCGACGATGCGAACGTAACGGTGGAAAGACTGTTCGTGTAGCCCGGTTGGATCCCTAAGGAGGTTTACGTAAAAGGCGTCGACACGCCGATTTGTGCGGAAAATGCCGACAAGCATCCTGTCAGGCCGGGTTGTATTGATCTCGGTCAAGACGTGGCGCTGCGATAGCGGATTGTACCCCGTCAGCGCGTATGGCACAGATTTGAGGTGGAGACCTTGAGGCGCCTGTACCTAAAGCCGCATCTCCAAAAAAAGGGGCCGCCCGCGAGGGCGACCCGTTTTAATTCTCAATACGAACGGCGCTCGACCGTTACAGGTCGAAGCCGTTCGCCGGTGCGAGAGGGCTAGGCCTTCGCGAGGTTCTCTGCGGAGGACTTGCCGTCGCGACCAGCCTGCACTTCGTAAGAAACCTTGTCGCCTTCATTGAGAGAATTCATGCCGGCGCGTTCGACGGCCGAGATATGGACGAAAACGTCTTTGGAGCCGTCTTCAGGTTGAATGAAGCCGAAGCCTTTGGTGGGGTTGAACCACTTAACTGTTCCGATAGCCATAATATCACCTTTAACAAACGTGAATTCGCACCAAACACATGCCGGGCACGGTCGCTTAAACGTTAACAATATCAGAGGCAAGCTACGCCGGGACTTGTGAGTCCGGAACCCGATCAAATGTAAAACGCGAAAAAACGAACATGTGAATGCTAGCCCATCTCGACCGGAATTACTAGTAGCGGCTCGCGGTTTATCAAGCAGCGAGCCGTCTAATAATTGAGTCGGAGTAGAGGCGCGCACGCAAGAAAGGTTGAGTCTGGGCGCATAACGGGCGCTATGTCGGGTGCGGTAATGGGACCTTGTACCCCGTCAGCACGTATTGCACAGATTTGAGGTTGTGATTTAAGGATGATTTGGGTCTCGTCGTAGCGACAAAGGACCGAAGATGAGACCCAAATCCTCTATCCCTAAAAGGCCTGCGGAGTAGGTGGTAAAGGACACCCGCCGGGCAACGCGGCGGCATTTCTCGGCTCTAGACACGAGGGTCGTGTTGGAAAGCCTGTGAGGAAAGCAGGACGCCTTGTTGCAGGGCAATTTTCTCGCCGTTCATGCCCCATACGCATGTGAGCGAATCTTTGTTAATAGAGGTTCCGCAAGCGACTCGTCCCCCGTCGGATAAATCGATTCTGGCGGTGGCCCCTATTCCCTAGTTCGGAGCATCGGCGGAGAACTCTGGGCGCGGTCCTCAGTCAAAATACAAGCCCCGCTTTAGATCAGGGTGGGCTTTTTATGCATTTCAGAGTGGACAATCGGGTCAACGTCTATTTCCAGAAATAGTTGCCGGGATGTATTTCGATGAGCCAGGTCTAACCAGCTTTGATATGCGCAACCCCATAGGGTATGGCGCCCCCCGTATCGCATTCTCGGAACGTTCATTCGGAAGAGCAAAGTTTGGTGTTGGGGAAACGTCAAAATGGCTTAGAACAGACGCATGGCGGATAACGAAACACTGGGTCAGACCCTCGGGGCGGCCTTTCTTGAGGCGAGCGAATCGAAGAGCGGCGTGATCATGGCCGTCACTGTTGAGATCGTTGCTGTGCTCGGCACAGCCGAACTCAAGATTTCGCAGATACTGCAATTAGGTCGAGGTGCCGTAGTCGAGCTAGACCATAAGATCAACGATCCCGTCCAACTGCGGGCCGAAGGTCGTCTGATTGCATACGGCGATGTGGTTACAGTCGAGGATAAACTCGCCGTTCAGATAACCGAGATTACGAAAAGTCTTATTTCTCATCGCCCATAGTGACGGGCTACTTTCATTTAGTCGTCGCCTTTCCAGAACGTCAACAGAAACGTCCGGTGTCCGCCGCAGACAGATTCATGCCGGCGATGAGAGGCTCGTAATTTTTAAGACTTTCACGCCTACGTGCGCGAAAGAAGCCCTGTCGTTTAAACAGCGGTACGCAATATCTGCTAAATCTTGCGAGGGTTTCGGGCGGACGGGATATGTTTGCAGTGAAACGATCAGGGTAACACCAGCTGAAAGCTAACGCTGGAGATGGACCAAGAAACACAAGCACTTCACTTCATAGAACGTCGCGGGAGCAGTGAATGCGATCGCGTGTATAGAATTCATCTTCCTCTCCTTTGCAGACGAGGTTGCCACGCTGTTGCGGGCAACTGGGCCGCGCCATGCCTCCGTAGCATAACGCGGAGAATGAAGACGAAACCAAGTGTTAGTGTTTCATCGCTTGCGCGGCTAAATGATCGGTCGCATTGAAGTATGGTAGATTATCCTGGGCAGAGCAGCCGATCATCGCGAGCCGTTCGGCGACCTTGATCGCCTTCTGGTATTTGCGTTCGCTTTCGGCGCGCGTATGGGTCTGGAATACTGGGCCGCAGAGTGAAATTCCGAAATGGGACTGCAGTGTCCGAACTTCTTTGCCGGCCAGCATACCGTCGGCAAGGAGAGAAAGGTCGAAAAAATCCCGTTTCACGATGCGGAATTTCTTTTCGGTAAGATAGGCCCGTATGCGCGTTTCGGCCGCAAGGGCTGCGTTCCAGTAATCAGATTCTGATTGCGTTGGTTCACCCGAAACTTCGGCAAATGCCATGCAGAAAGCAAGAAACACTTGCTCTTTTTCAGTTGCCGATTTCCATGCGGAGCTGCCAAGGTTTTTCCAGATCGACACGTTCATTTCGCTATAAACCTTCGGCACTCTGTCGAAGAATAGACGATGTAGCCCGTTTTCGTTCAATGAACTGTCGCGTTTTCGTTCCTTGTAGATATCCTTAGCGGCATAGGTGCCGCAGACAGGACATGTATCATCTTTATAGGTGCTCTTTTTATAGATATGTGAACAGCGAGCTTTGTTTGGCAATTGGTTCTCGCACAGCAAATAAATATCGCCGTCATCGTCGCCGCCTTGCTGTTCGCCGATCCAGTTCAACCGGTTCATAAATTGCATGTAGGAACGCCGGTGACTCCATAGGCTCCATTCGAGTTTTTCCACCGGCCCGAATGTGCTCCAGTTAGAGCTGACATCTATGACGATGCATTTTTCTTTGCCCGATGCCGAGCGCAGTCCTCGTCCCACCGATTGACCCCACAACACCTTTGATAGGGTGGGGCGTAGATGGACAATGATATTGCACTGAGGATTGTCCCAGCCTTCAGCGAGAACGCCGACAGACACCATCGCCTCGATGCCGCCGCGCTCGTGATCCGCAAGCAGCTTCATCCGCTCCCTGAGGGGCGTCCCCGCGGTGACGATTGCCGCGCCGATGCCGGCCTCCTGGATGGCATGCAGGGTTGCCTGCGCAACGCTGATATCGGCACAAAACCAGGCGGAGACGGGTTTCGTCTGAAATTTCAGACGCTCAACGATATAGCTCCGGATGGCATAATCGATCATCGATGATTTGATGATTGCGGGGGCCAGTTGTGCGACTGGAAAATCGCCCGAACTGATATCAATGTGGTCCAAATCTAGATCGTGCACGAAATATGGGCGATAGACCGGCTGCACCAGAACGCCTTCTTCGATCAAGTTTTCGATATTCGCACAATCGATAATGGCGTCGAAGGCTAGGCTGAGCTGGTCACGCTGATCGCCCGTGCGGCGTTCGGGAGTTGCCGTCAGGCCTATGAACTGAGCCTCCGCTTTGCCGTGTTCGTTGAAATCATCGATGATCCGCTTGTAGCCGGTGCCGTTTGGCGAAACGCGATGTGCCTCATCTACGATAATAAGGTCGGCCTTGGGAATTGCATCAGCCAACACGGCCTTTGCCCGCATACTGGTCGAGAGCAAAATGTCATAACCCTCGAAAGCTGGTCCCAAGTCGGACACCGACAACTTGTGGACGGCATGTTTTTCGCCAAGAGCCTTCTCGAGTTGCTCCAACAGCACCAACCTGTGGCAAAGCACAATAATCTTCTTGCCCTTGTAGAAGCGTTCGACGATCTCGCTCGCAAGCACGGTCTTCCCGGCACCGGTTGGCGCTTTTAAGATAAATCGACGGTGCCGGCTAACAATCGACGGGAAGTTGTCGATGATTTTTTGCTGCCAAATTCTAAGAAGCATTGAGTGCCTGTACTGAAAGTCCAAATGGCTCGCCACCGCAGGGAGGGGCGTGAGAAAGTCGGCTTTTCGTTGAGTTCGTCGGTAGGTGGCTAAGTATTTAACTGCCTAACATCAACCACAAACGAGGCGGATCCTTCGCTAAGTTACCCACCAATCTGAGCCAAGCTTTCTTAAGCTGGACATTGCGTCGGTGGTTTCGCTCTCATGCTGCCAGACAGACAAAGCCTTTTGTTTGCGTACGCAAATTTTCCGTCGTCCAACTCTAAAAGAAAATCTGCCCCAGAGAGTCAAATATCGCATCATACAAGAACGGGGCAGGGCTAGGGGGATATAACAATACTAATTCGCTGCGGTGGTGACGGCATGTGTTTTGGTCGTCGCTGCGCGCCTATATCAAACACTTCGCTTGGTTCCGGCGCATATACTGACCATTTTTCATTTTTTCGAAAAAGAAATGGCTGATCGCCGGGTGTGATACTGGCTCGGCAGATTCATCCAGCAGCAGGTTCTGTTCGGAAACATACGCGATGTAAGAGGTCTCAGAATTTTCTGCGAATAGATGGTAATACGGCTGATCTCTCGACGGCCGACCACCTTCTGGAATGGAATTCATCCATTCTTCTGAATTGTTAAATATCGGATCAGCATCAAAAATAACGCCGCGAAACGGATGTTTTCGATGTCGGACGATTTGGCCGACGCAGAACTTCGCTGTTCTTATCAACATTTCTTAATTTTTCGCTCTTCTATTTTGCTGCGTGGCGCGCACGCAGACACATTCTAATCGGGTTGGTGCTGACGGAGAACAGCAGGTATGTCCATTTTCGTCGATCCAACCAACCTCATTCTCGGCAATTTTAATGGTTCGGCGCCATGTTTTCACGCCAAATAATTCGGCTTATCGAGCGGAAATCAATTCTACGCCGCCAACGCCCTGTAGGGGTCACTAGTAAACGAAATAAAGGGGGTCCCCGGTACCTCCGGACGAGCTTCTCTTCGTTGGAACGACACCTGGTATCGTGTTCAAGACTGAAGAATTGATTCAACGGACCGGGCTTGCGCCCGGACCTCCATCCGACAGCCATGGTGGCGTAACGAGCGTGAAATGAAACCCGATCGGCAGGCCAGGACTGTAGCTTAATTTATCACCGAAACAGTCCAGCAACTGGGGAGTAGCTCAATCTGGCGGTCGCGAATAGGCCTTGGTTACAAACGCCTTAACTATCGGATCTTTTGTGCGCGGTTTGTTCAATCGGCAAGCGTAAGACGAAGGACGTGCCCTTGCCTAATTCCGACTCGACGGAGATTTCGCCGCCATGACGACGAGCAATGGACTTCACAAGCGCTAACCCTTGCCCCGTGCCCATTCCGGGGGGCTTTGTGGTAAAGAACAAGTCGAATATCTTCTTGAGATTCGCTGGCGAGATTCCGGGACCATTGTCGCGAACCGTAATTGAAACTTCATTATCAATTCGACGGGTGGAAACCAAAATGTGACCCAACGAATTCTCGCCCATTTCTGCGATTGCTTGGGACGCGTTCACGATCAAATTTACGAGAATTTGGTTTACCTCTCCTTTGACGGCACTGATGTGGGGGAGATTGGGTTCGAGATCCAGCTGCAATTCAGTAGCGTACTTCCACTGGTTCCGCGTGATCGTAACGGCAGTTTCGATCGCGTGATTCAAGTCAGTAATAGAAAAATTGTCGCCGGTCGGATGAGAGTATTCCTTAATCGCCCTTGCGATGCGAGCGACCTGATCGATGCCTTCCAAGGCCTGATTAATTGCCGAGGGAGTTTCCTCACGAGCAAACTCGAGATCGAAATGATTGATCTTGCTCCCAGCCGGGGAGCCATCTGCTACGCCGCTGCGATCGGCTCGTTCCGCGATCACGAGGAGCCCCTCGACCTGATCTTTGATAAACCTTAGATTGTCACCGATATACTGCACGGGGGTGTTGATTTCATGCGCGATACCACCTGCCATGGTGCCAAGCGCCGACAGACGTTCCGCTTCCGAAACACGGTCGATCATCTCGCTTCGATCGCGTTCTTCGATTTTGCGTTGTGTGATGTCTTGCATGATGACTCGCGCTTGGCGGCTATTCCCGACGCGGCTAACGATTAACTCTAACATACGGTCCGTTTCGCTAGAAGAAATCTTGATATCCATGGTTTGGGGCGCTTCGCTCGCGGAATACAACAGATCTACAAAGTCCAAACGGTCGTTGCGATCCACATTCATTAATAATTCGCGCAGAGTGGCCGCGTTGCCAGGCACTAAACCCAACATGACTTCCACACCTTCTCCGAGGTCCATTATTTCCTGGTCGAGGTCGAACTCTAGGGTTGCCAGACGCGCAATACGTTGGGCTTCGGTCAGTCGCTCGTTAGCCCGCATTGTGGTCAGAGCGTACCGAGTGACTTCTTCGGCTTGCTCGATTCGGTTTTTCAGATAATACAACAGTATTCCGGATGCGAGCAGACCCAAGAGCAACGTTATGGTCGATGCGAGGGGGATGCTCGAGGCATTGAATGTGTCGGAGCTATGAGCGACGATTTTCCAGTCACGACCGCCGAATGAGAATGTCTCCGTAATCCGGAACCGGCTTAACTTGTGCTCGGCACGCGTCTCGTCGATGGCGGGATAGAGTGACTGCTCGCCTTCTGGGGCGGACGCGTCGATCAAACGAATTTCCACAAGCGGCTGCGTAAGTCGATCGTAGCCGGCAGAGTCGGTCGTAGTGTTATGTGTAACTTGATCGTAACCGGCGATATTCGTTGAATTCATCCAGGAGTTTATGTGTATGACTCCAGAGACGTAGCCTTTGAGGGCGCCTTTCGCGATGTCCCCCGATTGTCCGGTTGCGTCAAAAACGGGCGCGAGCAGGAGGACGCCGTATGGGTTCCTGTCATGCTGAACGAGTTTGATCCGACTGGTAACTTGCGTCGCTCTCGTTTCGTGGGCCTTTCGGAGCGCAACTTGTCGCGTCGCATCGGATGCTAGATCGAAGCCGAGCGCCAATTCGGAGTGCGGCTCAATGTATTGGATCGGAACGTAAGTGGCCCGTGGCGAAACCGGGCGGGATTTCCCGTTTTCATCCTTCTCCACCACGACATAGTCGCTGTGCCCATTGAGGCGCGTCCGGATTTCGTGTTCCTTCAAATCTTCTCTACTTACGAGGGGATTGAAGGAATAGGCCTGAGCGACAGGGTGAGCTTTTAGATTCCCCGATACCAGTTGAAGGAAACCGTTCCGGCTTGCCGCAGATGTATCGGAAACCGCAAAGTGGGCTGCGATTAAATTAACACTGCTTTCGGCGATACCGAGGTACGACCGGATCGATAAGATCCGTTGTTCGGCAAGTTCGCGAAACCGGGTTTCAGCATAATGACGCTCCAAACTGAACACCAGAAATGCCAACGCCGATGGCGCCAAGAGTAACGCCAGGGTGATCCCGGCTCGCGGCGTGAATAGTCGTCGTAGGGAAAAAATCATTGTCATTTCGCTAATATTGAAGTGGCTACAGATTGACGCCTGCGTTATCTGACTGGAACCCTCAAACGGGGGTACCCGGCCAAAAGTAGTCTTGTTAAAATTGTCTGCAAGAATGGCCAGCGCGATCGCCCACCTCCGATACTGCTCTTCGGGAGAAATCATGCAATCTCAGAAACGAAGGATCGTCTTTGTTGATGACGACCGTAACGTTCTCAGCGCGCTGCGTAGGGAGCTCCAAGGATTGCGAGCTGAGTGGGACATGGATTTTTTCGAAACCGGAGACAGCGCGCTCAAAGCGATGCGACAATCCCAGACCGACATCGTTGTTACCGACATTCGCATGCCCGGAATGTCGGGTTACGATTTCTTACGACTTGTGAAGAATGAATTCGAATCGACCGTTCCGATGGTTCTCTCCGGGCAAATGGATGAGGGCGCAGTCCGAGCGCTTGTGCCATCGAAGGATTTCGTGATGAACAAGCCGTGTAGTCGGGATGAACTCGTGCGGCGAATCCGCTCGGCGATTGTCCAGAGGGAAAATCTGGTCACCGTACGCCGAAAATTGTCCGAGGAGCGCGTCGTCGAAGGTCTCGAACTTCTACTGCGGCGCGGGCTGGCGTCGGGGTTGGTCAACTTTTCGGATTTACCCGACTATCTTCGCGCGTCGCTGCCTTTGGACGTAAGTTTCGATACGTTCGGCATTCTTGACGATAAACTCGATTTATCCGTCCTGGACGATCTGCGAGACCGATAAATTCTCAAGAGCAAGGCCGCTCGGCGTTCGTTTTAAGCATCGCCGGCGACGTCAATACGAGCTTTACAAGTTGTGCCTGACGACTCGTGCCTGTTTTCTCGAAAATGCGCTTCAAATAAGAGCGGGCGGTCTGAAGCGTGATATTTGCCGCTTCTGCTGCATCTTTAAGTTCGCTTTCCCGCATGAGTGCCCTGACAAGCCGAGCCTCGGCGTGCGTCAAATCGAACATCTCGCGCAGTACCTTCTCAGAGGGTTCCACCGGATGTTCAGGGTCGGTCACGAAAATCATGGCCTGCCGCTCCTGATATGCCGTATCGCCCGAGCGGGAGGACGTGACAAACACGCTCAGATCGCGTTTATCTGAGGTGCGCGATAACGACAGCGCTACATCTTCCGCACCGACGTTCCAAGAAATACAGGCATTGGCAATCGCTTGGTGTAATGCACTCGTCAGATTGGCGCCCGCGGCCCGCAGAATTCCGTTCGCGTTGATAAGCAATCCGTCCTTCTGCGCAATGAGTTTAGCCGCCCGGTCGTTTAGGAATTCCACTTTCGCATATTTATCGACAACGACTATGCCGAGTGGCAGCAAATTGAATGCGGCCGGGCTAACCTGTGCCTCGAGCTTTTTCGGAGGAGCTTCGGCGGCCTCGACCATATAGAGTGCATCTACGATCCCCTCAGCAAGGCGTTCCGTCGGGCACGGCTTTGTATAGAACCGAAAAACCTTGGCCTCATTGATCGCTTCGACCGCATCTGTGAGGGCCGCGGTGCCCGTCAGTATAATCGTTGGAATTGCCGGATAGATGCGATGGACGCGGCGAGCCAGTTCCAGGCCGTTCATCTCTCCCATGGACATGTCTGTCACGAGAACGTTCGTCGCTCCCTCGCCGAGCACAGCCAGAGCCTCCTCCGCACTGACTGCAAACACGCAATCCCAGCTGGGATGTAAACGATTGAAGCTTCGGCGTAAGGCCGAAAGCAACCGTAGATCGTCATCGACAAACAGGATCCTGCTCATCCTCGGTCTCACTGGCGAACAAATTGCCCCTATATGGGGATGGAAAAGCGAGCGAGGATAAACTACTCTCTCACGTAGCTACGGCGAGGACTTCCGTGCCAGTGCGTAAGAATATCCTGCGACTCATTCTTAAGTGGGCCATTAGCGCGAAGTTAACCATAATAGCAGGTCTTTTGGCCTTCGGCCAAGCGCATGCAGGCGAGGAGCGTTCCTATACTTTTGCAATCGTTCCGCAGCAGTCGGCCGCGATGCTCCCCGCTTCCTGGGCGCCCGTGATCAAGCAGGTCGCCAGCGTTGCTGGAGTTGATCTCAAATTCGCAACGACCAAGGATATTCCGACCTTCGAAGCTTGCCTCGCGAAAGGTGTCTTCGATTTCGCGTATATGAACCCATATCATTACGTAATTTTTAACGCGAAATCCGGCTATTACGCCTTTGCCCGAGAAAAGAGCGTTAGCCTGACGGGACTGCTGGTCGCGCATCGTTCGATCAGTATTCGATCTTTGGCCGATCTGCAGCAAGCGACGATCGCCTTTCCATCCCCCGCCGCTTTCGCGGCGACGATCATTCCCCGCGCGGAGCTCGACCGAGCGGGAATCAATTACTCGGTTTCCTATTTGAAATCTCACGACTCAGTTTATCTGGCCGTCCAGAAGGGGCTTTTTCCCGCAGGCGGTGGCGTGCGACGGACGTTCGAGAGTATGCCTGAAAACGTCCGCGACGATCTTGATCTGCCCCCTTCAGAGTGGTCCATCTGATATTTTAGATTGGACGCTGAAGGAGAGAAAAAAATGGGCAAAAAGCACGGACCTGAGGAGATTATCGGCAAGCTGCGCGAGGCGGAGATCGTCCTTGCGCAGGGCGGCACGGCGAGC
>CAMDWJ010000023.1 GCA_945877815.1 Caenispirillum bisanense | reverse complement strand
GCGGGCGCGGCCTCGTAGTTCGGGAATAGGTTGCCCGTGGCGGTGCGCTGCGCCGATCCCTGGAAGAAGGTCAAGAACTTCGCACCCTTCGGTAGTTGGACCGTGTGCTTGCTGTGATAGGGGCGCCAAACGAAATCGCCGGCTGTGCAGGTGCCGTCCGCATCCTCCATCGTTCCTTCGAGGACGAAGGTGAATTCCGCACCGGTATGAATGTGTTCGGGGATGTGCGCGCCCGGCTGCGCCCAGAACAGATAGACGCTTTCCTTCTTTTCGTCGTCCTTATACAGGCATTTCAACTTCATGCCCGGCGCCATGTCGGTCCAGTCCATACCTTCGACATCGACGAAACGCGACATCATCGGTGCCAAAGCATCATGGGCGGGGTAGTTCGGTGTCTTGCCAGCCATCTCGTCCTCCCGTTTATTTCGAATTGCGGGCATCATAGCCGGGAGAAATGGGTTCAGAAATCCTCTTCGTTTTGGCCGTCTTCGTGGCTGTCTAAGTCGGCATGGCGTTGGGACGCTGGCTTTGGCTGCGCATGGGGACCGGATGGGGATCGGACTTTTGGGGGCGTTCGGCCCTGGTGGCTATCGGCGATCCGGTTGAGTTCAAGGCCGCATTGACATCTGACAATATTCTTGTTTTGTTCTATATTATGAGCGCTCGGTTTGCGCTCGCGGTGGGCTGGCGTGGCGGAACCCTAAGCCTTTCGAGACGATGCCCATACGAAGCACACAACATGCCTATGAAATGCCTAGATCGTGCTTATGAATTGCGAAGATCGCGCCCAGAAAGGCGTCGTCGTATAGGCATCGCCCGTCTTTCAAAATCAATGACTTAGACGAAATATGCCTAGAAATGCCCATAGGTTTTCGCGAAGTTTGCGGCACTTCGGCGGGCCCGTTAGCATAACGCAAATCGGGCGGAAAGCCTGAGGGAGCCGCACGGTGCGGCAGGGAGAAAAATCATGGTCGATATCAAGGAGCTCTACACCGGCATCCTGACCGGGCTCCATTCGGAGCCGCCGCTTAAGACTATGGACAAGAAGCTGATCATCTACGCCGCGCCGACCGGTTCCTTCACCTCGCGCCAGCAGAACCCGTTGCAGCCCTATACGATGGACGAGAACGTCAAGGCGGCCATCGATGCCTATAAGGCGGGGGCTGCGGTCTGGCACGTCCATGCGCGCGAAAAAGACGGGCTCCCGAGCAAGGCCCCCTATGTCGTCAAGGAAACCATCGACCGCGTGCTCGACAAGTGCCCTGACATCGTCACCTCGGTTCTGCCCTACGCCGATTACACCAAACACGGCGCCGATCAGATCAAGCCGACCGTCGATATGCTGACCGCCGCCGGGCCGCAATATATGCAATCGGCCGTGCTGCTCATCATGTCGATGACCTTCTCGGAAAAATTCACCTATGTGATCACCGAATCCCTGTTGCGCGAGACCGTCGAATATCTCGAACAACATGGCGTGCGCCCCGAATTCCAGGGCCATGCCTATTCCGGCCTTAAGGACGTGAAGGATTGGCTGATCGACAAAGGCCTCGTCAAGAAGCCGGCGATCATGAATATCATGGCCGGCTTCCACGGATTCAGCCATGCCTCGCCGCTCGAACCCGATCCCTGGAATTACGTCTATCTCATGTCCATGATGCAGACTTTGCCCGCCGGTTGCGCGCGCGGTGTCTGTGCCGGCGGGCGCAACTGGCTGCCCTTCACGGTGCTCGCAATCATGCTGGGCTTCGATCTCGTGCGCGTCGGCATGGAAGATTCGGTCTATATGTATCCGCACAAGGATCAGAAGCTTCAGACCACCGCGGAAGCGGTTAAGGTGGTGGCGGACATCGCGCGGAGCCTGGGTCGCGAAATCGCCACACCGGACGAGGCGCGCGAGATTCTCGGCATCAATCCGGCAGTGCGCGACGCGGTGCGCAAACGTCCGATTCGCGCAGCGGAATAAGGACCGATGGCAAGATTGACGGAGATCGCCGCCGCCGACATGACGGCGGAACAGAAAAGCGCCGCCGAACGCATCTCCAAGATGATCTACGGCCTGCACGGCCCCTATGCCGTATGGATTCAGCGGCCCAAACTGGCCGAAGCCATGCTCGGCGTTTTGCATGCGCTGCGCGACGAAGGGATTTTGCCGCGCCGGATGCGCATGATGGCGACGATCACGGTGATACGCCATTGGGGCGCGGATTACGCCTGGGGCGTCAATAAACCCCTGGCCCTCGATGCGGGCGTGCCGGAATCGGTTGTCGCGGCCGTGGAAAGTCGGCAAAAACCTATTTTCACGGATGCGAACGACGAACTCGCCTATCTGGTCGCGACGGAATTGCTCAACGACCGCCGGCTCAGCGACGACACGTTCAGTCTGGCACAAGCGACCTTGGGCGACGGGCAATTGACCGAACTCGTCGGCGCGGTCGGATATTTTTCCGCGGTGGCGCTCAGCGTCGTCGCCTATGACATAAAGGCTCGTACATACTAATGACGTTATTGGCAGTGGATATCGGCGGCACCTTCACCGACCTGATGGCATTCGACGTCGCCAACCAGCGTTTCTATCAGGCGAAAAGCCTGACGACGCCGCACGATCTGGCCCAAGGCATCATCGATTGCATCAATAAATCAGGGATGACCATCGCGGAAGCCGGCGATTTGATCCACGGCACGACCCAGGCGATCAACACCCTGATTGAACGCAAGGGTGCCAAGACGGCGCTTCTCGTCACCAAGGGGACGCGCGACGTCTATGCCATCGGGCGTGGCAACCGCCCCGAATCCTACAATCTGCATTTCCACAAACACCGACCGCTGGTGCCGCGCCGCGCCGTCTTCGAGGTCACCGAGCGCGTGCTGGCGAGCGGCGAAATCCTGACACCGCTCGATGTGCGCGAGGTCGAAGCCTTGTGCGACCGGCTGAAGGCCGAGGGGGTCGAGGCCATCGCGGTCTGCTTCCTGCACGCCTATGCCTATCCCGATCACGAGCGCGCGGTGGGCGATATCCTGAAGCGTAAATTGCCCGGCGTGTACGTATCGCTGTCGCACGATATCCTGCGCGAATACCGCGAATACGAACGCACCTCGACGACTGTGGTGAATTCCTACATCGGCCCGCGCATGAGCGGCTATGTGCATAGTCTCGCCAAGCGCCTGACCGATATCGGCTTTGCAGGCGATCTCGCCATCATGCAGTCGAACGGCGGCGTCATGAGCCCCGAAGTCGCGGTGCAGAAACCGGTCACCATGATGGAATCCGGCCCCGTCGGCGGCATCATAGCGGGCGCCGAAATCGGCCGTGCCTTGGGTTACGAGAATATCATCTCCTTCGATATGGGCGGCACCACCGCCAAGGCGAGCCTGATCCGCGAGGGCCAGGCGACCATGGCCGAGGGCTATTATGTCGGCGGCTATGCCAGCGGAGATCCGGTGATGGCGCCGGTGGTCGATGTGGTTGAGGTGGGTGCCGGCGGCGGCTCGATAGCCTGGATCGACGAAGTCGGCGCGCTCAAGGTCGGCCCGCAATCCTCTAGCGCGGATCCCGGACCAATCTGCTATGGCAATGGCGGGCTGGAGCCGACCATCACCGATGCCAACGTCATTCTTGGTCGTGTCGGTGCCAAGGATTTCCTGGGTGGTGAAATGCCGCTCGATCTCGATGGCGCGCTCAACGGCACCGACGAGAAGCTTGCCAAAGTGTTGGGCATGTCGCCGCGCGCCGTGGCGCGTGCCATCATCCAGATCGCCGTGACCAAGATGTCGCTCGCGGTGCGCGAAGTCTCGGTGGAAAAAGGCTATGATCCGCGCGATTTCGCGATGGTCGCCTCGGGCGGCGCCGGGCCGTTGCATGCGATCCTGATCGCCAAGGAATTGCACATCCCGACGGTAATCATCCCGCGTTTTCCGGCGCATTTCTCCGCCCTCGGCATGCTGATGGCCGACGAGCGGCAGGATTTCATCCGAACGCGCCTCGCCCTTTTGGACGAGGTCGATTTTCGCGAGTTGGTGAAGATCCATGCCGAGACGGTGGAACAGGCTAAGCGCGATCTGAAACTCAGCGAACAGGTCGAATTCCAGATCAAGCTGGATCTGCGTTATGTCGGCCAGGAATTCACGCTCTCGGTTCCGGTCGACCTAAAAAAGATCGAGGGGGGCGATGCCGCCGGTATCCGCAAGGATTTCGACGAGTTGCACGAACACCGTTATGCTCATCACGCCGCCGACGAAGCGGTCGAGATGGTGAACTATCGCCTGGTGGCGCTCGGCCGTCGCCCGACCCTGACCTTGCCCAAGGTAACGGGAAGTCTCGACGGCGCCGCCAAGGCGCCGACGCGGCGCGATGTCTATTTCGACAGCGCCGAAACGGCGGTGAATTGCGTGGTCTTCGACCGCGCGTCGCTTAAAGCGGGCGACATGGTTGAAGGTCCGGCGCTGGTGCAGGAATATGCCTCGACCACCGTGATGTTCGCGGGCGACCGCTGCACCGTCGCCGATACCGGCGAGCTGATCATTTCGGTCAAGGCCGGCTCATGAGGACATTCGCATGACAATTGGATGGGCGTTGCTCGGCCCCGGCAGGCATGCCGATACCAACGTGGTTCCCCAGATGGTGAAGGCGGCTGGTACCCGGCCGGTTGCCATTCTCAGCCGCGACCGCACACGCGGTGAAGCCTTCGCGCACAAGCACGGCTTTGCCAAGGTTTACACGACGCTCGCGGAGGTTTTGGCCGATCCGGAGATCGACGCCCTTTACGACTGCACCCCGGACGGGTTCCATGCCGACAATACGGTCGCGGCGGCCGAGGCGGGCAAACATATCCTGATCGAAAAGCCCTTGGCGATTTCGGCGCGCGACTGCGATCGGGCCATCGAGGCGTGCCGCCGTCACGGCGTGACATTGGGTGTCGTCTACCAACAGCGCCACGATGCGGCTCATCAGGAAGCGCGCCGCATGATCAAGGCGGGCGAGATCGGCGAGGTGCATCTCGCGCGCGTTCAGGTCACGTTGCGGCCCCCGGCGCGCACGACGCCTCCGCCCGGCGGCGGTAATTGGCGCGCCGATCCAAAGTTCCGTTCCGGCGGTTCGCTGATGAGTTTGGGCGATCATGCGTTCGACACGCTTGCCTATCTTATCGACCAGGAGATCGAGGAGATTTTCGCCTTCACCGATGCGACGCGCGACGATCCGCCCAACGAACGGATCGCGGGCCTGATGATGAAGTTGTCGAAAGGCGCGATCGGTCACGCGGTATCCAGCAATAAGATCCCCTACGCGCGCCGCCCCATCGAAATCCACGGCTCAACGGGATCGATCGTCATCGAGAACTCTTTCGCCTATCTGACGGGTGCCGGCGAAGATCCGCGCGTCAGTCTGGAACTGATTAATGCGACCGGCAGGGCGATGCGCTACTTCGCGCCAACTGAGACTTTCCGACTTGAGATCGAGCAGTTCAACCGCGCGATCGAAGGTGTGGGTGAGCCGATGACGAGCGCCGAGGACGGGATGCAGGCGCTGGCGATCAGCGAAGCCTGCTATCGGGCCATACGGGATGGTCGCGTCGCCAAGGTAAAAGCCTAGCGGCCGAAACCGAGATAGCGGGTCTGCAAGTCCTCGAGCGCGTCGTCGTCGCCGACCGCGCTTCGCGCCGCCGCGATCCAATCGTTCACCTCGTGCGCGCCGAGCATTCCATCGGCGGCGGCATGGAATTTCTGAGCGACCGCGTCGACGGTGAAGGGCTGCGCAGGATCGCCGGGCGCTTCGAGCACCAGGGTCGTCTCCGATTGCCCGCGCACGACGATTTCGACCTTGGCCGGCCAACAGCCGGGCAGATGGTTGTCGAATTCCTCGTATCCGTGAACCGTGATCTTACCCATCAGGGTGGCGATCGTGTCGTTCATGTAAAATGGATCGCGCGCGATGTCGTATAGTCCTGCGCGATGGAGCGCAGCCAGAGCCATCTGATAGGGCGCGCTGGTGATGCTGCTCAGGCGATTTCCGGCTGAAACACCGTGGCCGATCATGGGCGCGAAATCGCGGGGGACGAAGACGCGCACGATTTCGATGTCGCGCGGATCGATACCGCGCGCGAGCAGCTGTTCGAAGCCTGCCACCGCCGCCAGCAATTGTTTGGCCGAGCAATAGGGCTTGATGCTGGTGCGCGCCAGAACGGAGCTGCCCCAATCGGCGGAAAAATGATCGAGCGCCGGTTCGATGTTATGGGCGGTGGGCAGATATTTGCCGTCCAGGAGCGCCAGATCGCCGCGATAACCGTCGGAAGCCGCAAGTGCCGCCTTGCAGCCAGAGCGTGCCGCTTCGCCGGCGAGCAGCCAGCGCGCCGCGCGTCCGCCTGGTGTGGCGCCCGCCCGCCCGGCGCTCATGGTCAGCGCGATCGCAAGCGCATGCGCGGTCCGCTCGCCGTCGAGGCCGAGAAGACGTGCGGTCACCGCTGCGGCCGCAAAGGGCGCGCAAAAATAGGTGGCCCAGATGCCGCGATAGCCGGCGGCCTGGCCGTTGATCGCTGCCCCCAAACGAGTCATGGCCTCGTAGCCCGCGCAGACGGCGGCAGCGAAAGTATAGGCATCCTGCAGGCCGAGAATGCCGCCGACGCTGATGGCCGTCGGAACTACGATGGAGCCCGGTGTGGTGCCCGAAGCGAGGTGGATATCGTCGAATTCGGTCGCGCGGGTGAGTGCCACGCGGGTCGCGATCTCATCGAGCGGACCGCTTAGTCCATGGGCGAGGAACGATAGCGCCGCGGCGCCGTCCGGCGTGGTCGCGCCAATGACCGAGGCCGCGACGGTATCGATGAGATGAGTTTCGAGCGCCGCACGATCCGCGTCCGTATAGGCGCGCGGATCGAGCGTTGCCAGCGTGCTGCCGATCTGTTCGAGCAGGTTCACCATCGCGCGGGGTTTAGAGGCCGCCCCAAACGTCGCGGGCGGTTTCGACGACAAGCGAGAATTTCGCGCGTTCGCCGTCGATATCGATGGCACGGCGCCGGCCCATATCGCCGCCGACGCCCGACGAGAAGCCGCATTGCGGGCTCAAGGCCAATTGTTCGAGCGCGAGATGCTTGGTCGCCTCGGTGATGCGCGATTTTAGCAGGTTCTTGGATTCGAGTTCTGCGCGTTTGGTGGTCACCAGGCCGAGCACGACTGTCTTGTTTTTGCCGGTAAAGCGCAGCGGCGAAAAATCGCCCGAACGCGCATCGTCGTATTCGAGGAAGAAGCCGTTGACGTTGAGCCCGCCCAACAGCGCCTCGGCCACCGGCTCGTAGCCGCCCGAGGCGATACCGCCGGAAGATGCGTTGCCGCGGCACAGATGGATGGCCGTGATCACGTCGGACGGTACGGTTTTCAGGCAATCGTTGATGAGATCGACATAGAGCTGCGGCAGTTTATTCGGGTCCTCGCCGATGCGTTTGACCGCGTCGCGGAAATTCTCGTCGCAGAGATAAGCGAGATTGGTGTCGTCGATCTGGATGTATTTGAGACCGGCGGCGACCATGTCGTTGATCTCGGCCTGATAGGCCTTGGCGATATCGGTGAAGAAATCCCTCATCTGGGGATAGGCCTTGATATCGATATTCTCGCGCCCGCCGCGGAAATGCATCAGGGTCGGCGAGGGGATGCAGACCTTCGGCATCACTTTGGTCACCGATTTGATGAATTTGAAGTCCTCGACCTGGATCGGCTTGGAGCGCGCGACCTTGCCGGTGACGGCCATGCTGTTCGGCTTGTTGGTGGTCAGCGTGCCATCGGCGTTCTTGAAGAACAGCTCGAGCTTGCCTTCGGCGACTTTCACATTGTCGAAGCCGAGCAGAAAGTCGCGGAACCAACTGGAGCGGCGGAATTCGCCGTCGGTGACCGCTTGAAAGCCGACATCTTCCTGCAGCTTGATGGCGTCGCGGATGGTCGCGTCTTCGACCTTTTTCAGTGATTGCGCATCCAGCGTGCCGGCGGCATGGGCGATGCGCGCCTCCATCAGATTGTCCGGGCGCAGCATGCTGCCGACATGGTCGGCGCGAAAGGGGCGGTTGGCCATTGTACTCTCCTAGTGTTCGTATGCGAGGGAACGTTGCCGGGAGCAACGGCTAAAGGCAAGAACGTTAAGTGCCAAAACAAAACCGCCCGGCGCGAGGTCGCGCCGGGCGGCATGATCGGTTGCGGTGCTCGTATTTTACGGTCGCACTTCCTTGTAGTCGGCCCAGGCATAGTCGCCGAGACGAGATTCCGCCGAACTGACGGGGTTGGACAGAACCTTCACATCTTTGGTGCTGACGAACAGCAAGGGAAGTTCCGAGATCGGAAAAATGTAAGCCTTCTCGTTGATACGGTTGATCGCCGGGATGTATATCTGCGTGCGTCTTGCCAAATCGAACTCCAGGTTGCCTTCAGCGGCGGCCTTGGCAATCGATGGGTCTTGCCAATAGTCGCGATCGGCGCCGAAGAAGAAGTCGAGTAGATTAGCGACGTCCGGCTGTGCGGCGGTCGGATAAAAGCCGACGAACGCGGTGAACTCGCCGTCGCCACGACGCTTGACGTAAACGCCAAGCGTCATGGGGTTCACCGTCATGCGGAAGCCGACCTTGCGGACTTCGCCGGCGATGGCTTCAGCGATCTGTCTGCTGGGAGCAAAGACGTCGAGAACCATATCGAGGCCATCGGGATAGCCGGCCTCGATCAGCAATTTCTTCGCTTCGGCGGGATTATAGTCGTAGATCTTATTGCTGGGTGCGCAGGCGACGGTTTTCTTGAAACAGATCGCCGGCGGCTGTTCGGCCGTGGCGCCGCCCGGAACGTAGGTCTTGACGATCTGGTCGCGCGGGATCGCCATGATGAAGGCTTTGCGGATGCGTTCGTCCATCATGAGCTTGTTTTTCGAGCGTCCGGCGGCGTCAAGCGTGACATAGAGCAGATTCTGTGCCGGCGTTGGATTGACAGTGTGGCCCATCGCGCCAAGTTCTTTCGCCGTTTCTGGCTCGACGTTGCGCAGAAGGTCGATTTCGCCGGTCAGGAATTTCGCGACCTGAGTCTGACGATCTGGAACCGGAATGCCATGGACGCGCTTCGCAGGAGCGCGGCTGTACGGGGTTTTCTCCCAATGGTTCGCCACCGCTTCGACCAGGAGGCCGCGGTTGGCATCGAAGTCCACGACCTTATAGGGGCCCGTCGCAACCGGCGTGAAGCGACCGTAGTCGCCCATATTCTGTAGGCCCTTCATGGTCTCGGCATCGAGCATTTTGAAGCGGTACGAAAGATTGCTCATATCCGTCGAGAGCGGCTGCTTGGCCGTGATGCGGACTTTGTACTGCCCGAGCTTTTCCGGGATCGTCCAGTCGTAACGATCCTTGAAGCGGATTTTGGTTTTTTCGTCGCGCAGCCAGTCCAGGGTCGCCACGACATCGTCGGCATCGAATTTGTTGCCGTTGTGGAAGGTCACGTCGTCTCGCAGATCGAACTCCAGGACCGTCTGGCTAACGCGCTTCCAAGACTTGGCAAGCGATGGAACGAATTTTTGCTTATGTTCGTCGAAATCCAGCAGATTGCTGTAGATCGTGCGGTAGAACGATCCGGCCTCGTCGTGAGGAAAATTATAGGGGTCGATCGCGCCGAACATGTCGTTGATGACGATGCGAAGCGTATCCTTGGATTTTTGGGCATTTACGGGCGCGGCAATCAAAAGCGCCGCCGCCACGACTGACAAAATCCCGGTTAGTTTACGTGACATGGAATTCTCCCTTAATTGGTCTTGGGCATTCCTATATCAGAAATCTGTTGCGGCGGGAACTGTCGGCAATGGCGGATACGAAAAAGGGCGGCGCGAGTCCCGCGCCGCCCTATTGTTGACGAAGTCGACCAAATCTAGTTGTGGTCCTTGGGTTTGTAGTCGGCCCAGGCGTAGTCGCCGAGCTTGGGGTCGGAGGTGGACAGCGGATTGGGCAGGATCTTCACATCCTTACTGTGCGCCCAGACCATCGGCATCTCCGAAATGGGCACGATATAGGCCTGCTCGTTGATCAGGTTGAGCGCAGGCGTATAAAGAGCCGTGCGTTTGGCGAGATCGAGTTCCGATTCGCCTTTTGTCCATGCGTTCGAGATCATTTGGTTCTGCCAATAGTCCCGGTCTTGGCCGAAGAACAAGCTCAGCATGCCGGATGTGTCCGGGCCGACGCCGGTGGGATAGGCGCCGACGAATGAGGTGAGGTCGCCGTCGCCGCGTTTCTTGACGTACAGTCCTAATGGCATCGCTTCGACACTTGCGCGGAAGCCCACCTTGCGCACCTCGCCCGCGATCGCAGTCGCGATGTAGGCCAACGGCTCATGAGCATAAAGCGTGACGTCGACGCCGTTCGCATATCCCGCATCGGCCAGCAGCTTCTTCGCTTCGGTCGGATTGTAGGCGTAGGGCTTTTTGGTGATCTCGCAGGCCAGCATCGTCTTGAAGCAGATGCCGTCGGGCATCACCGCCTTGTCGCCGGCGGGGATAATGTTCTTGACGAGCGAGGTGCGGTCGATCGCCATGACGAAGGCATTGCGCACGCGTTCGTCTTTGAAGACTTTGTTCTGCGATCGGCCCGCCGCATCGAGCGTAACATAAAGCATGAAGGCGCTCGGGCTCGCGGTAACGGCGAGATTGGGCAACTTCGCCAACTCAGCCGCGTAATCCTGCTGTACGTTTCGGATCAGATCGAGCCCTCCGGTCAGCAGTTGCGCCTGCTGCGACTGGCGATCGGGCATCGGGATGCCCTGTACGCGTTTCACGGGCGCGCGGGCATAGACGGTGGGATCGTTACGATAGCCGTCGAAGCGCTCGACGAGCACGCCCTTGGTCTTGTCGATTGAGACCATTTTGTACGGGCCGGTGCCGATGGGCGCGAGCCGGCCGTATTCGAGTGGATTCTCGATACTCTCCAGCGCCTTCTTGTTCATTACGCGCATGGAATAGGCGAACCGGAATAGATCGCCCTGATTCAAGCGCTTGGAATGGATGCGGATCTTGTAGGGGCCCAGCACCTCGACGCTATCGAGCCAGGTGAAGTTCTCCTTGAAGCGGATGCGGGTCTTCTCGTCGGCGGCCTATTCATAGGTCGCCTTGAAATCAGCGGCCGTCAGTTCGTCGCCGTTGTGGAACTTGATGCCTTCCTTGATGTCGAATTCGAGCGTCTTGTCGTCGATCCGTCGCCACGCCTTCGCGCTGCTGTTTACATACTTTCCATTGTGCTCGTCGTAATTGACCAGGCCCTGATAGATCGCGATGTTGAACGTCGTCTGTTCGTCCTGCGGAAAATTGTAGGGATCGACGAGTGGAAACATGTCGTTGATCGCCATGCGAATGGTGTCGGCCGACTTCTGTGCGTAGGCCGGGCCCGCGACGGCGAGTGCCGCAGCCAATCCCGCAATACCAGCTATTCTTACGGACAGATAAGCCTCCCGCTGAGAAACACGTTTGTTATTGCCACAACTATATCAGAACCGTTGCCTACAGCCACAACGTCTGTGCACGAACAAGCGTTAGGTGTCGAGCGTGCCGGCGGCAAAAATCTGCCGATCGGAAAGCGGCGATTTGATAGCCCCTTGCTCGAGATTGTAGCGCACGAAGGCATCGATCATGCGGCGGTTGGCCTTGATGCCGTAGACCCAGGGATCGCCCCACCGATCCTGTTGCTCGAAGAAGCGCTCACGCATATCCACGAGGGTCAGTCCGCCCCTGTCATTGACGGTATCCAGATAGGCAAGACTTTTCGCTTTTTCGAAAGCGTCATAGATTTTTCGCGGCATTTCCGGATGGGCACGCGCGAGCGGGCCGCCCATGACCATCAAATGCATCGGCGGAAAAACGCCATGGTCGCGATGAAGGCGCAGATCTTCGGCCGCATAATCGGGAACAAGTCGGCGGACTGTCGGACTGCTTTCCAGCCGGCGCCACAGCGGCCCGTCGGAAATGTCGGTGATCATGGCATCGATCTCGCCCGCGATCAGAAGATCGGCGAGCGATGCCTTGGGATCGATCTGCTCGACTTTCGGCGCGGTTCCATGTTGCGGAAAGTATTCGGCCGTCTGGACGGCCCAGCGCGTCGCAGCGAGATCGACGCCGTAATGTTCGGCGAGCAGGCCGCGCGCCCAGATCGTTACAGATGTGCGGTAGGAACGCGAGCCGATCCGTTTGCCGGCAAGGTCTGCCGGGCGTTCGATCCCGGCATCCGTCCGCACGAAGATAACCTGCAGCACCGACTTGCGTTTGATGAACAGCGGCAAGGTGACGAAGTCCCAGCCGGCTTCGATCCCGTTCAGCCAATAACCTAGATTGAGATCCCATAGGCCGGAATTGCCGGCGCGTAGGGCGGGCACGTCGCCAAAGACCATCGGGCTGTCGGCTTGCGGAGCAAAGGTGACGCCCTCGACACCGGCTCGGCCGTCGAACAGTGGCAGGGTGATGTCGTAACGCATCTTCGAGAGCGATATGGTCGGCATGTCCGGTGTCCCCGCGATTATTTTGTGCAGCATGGGGGATGACGTGGGCCGTCGACAAGGTCAGGATAGTGTGAAGGCTAGATTTGGGAGTACTCATATGCAACGACGAACCATTCCCGCCTGCGGTATGGAAGTCTCGATTGTTGGGATCGGCTGCAACAATTTCGGCGGGCGTAACGATGCCGAACAGACCAAGGCGATCATCCACAAGGCGCTCGATCTTGGCATTACTTTTTTCGATACGGCAGATATCTACACGCGGAGCAGTAACGGTTCTTCCGAGACTTTGCTCGGCCAATTCCTCGGCGAACGGCGTAAGGATGTCATCCTGGCCACCAAATTCGGCCTGCCATTTAACGGCGATCAGACCAAGAAGGGCGGTTCGCGCCGCTATATTAAACTGGCCGTCGAAGACAGTTTGAAGCGTCTTCGAACTGATTGGATCGATCTGTATCAGCTTCACAAACCCGATCCCGCGACCCCGGTCGAGGAGACCTTGCGCGCGCTGGACGATCTAATCCACGAGGGCAAAGTACGTTATGTCGGCAGCTCCAACTATGCAGGTTGGCAGATAGCCGAGGCGGAATTCATCGCGCGCGGCTTAGGGATCAACCGGTTCGTGTCGAACCAGAGCGAATACAGCCTGCTCAACCGCGAGGTTGAGGGCGAGGTGATTCCGGCGCTCAACCAATATGGATTGGGGTTCTTGCCGTTTTTCCCGCTCGCTTCGGGCGTGCTTACCGGCAAATACCGTTCAGGTCAGGCAAAGCCGACGGGGACGCGTCTCTCCAACCCTGGCGAACTTGCCGATCACTTTTTGCGCGAGGACTATGTGGCACTCGCCGATCGGCTCAGGGTCTTCGCCGAAGCGCACGGCCATACCCTGCTTGAGCTTGCCTTCTCCTGGCTCGCTTCCAAACCCGTGATCTGGAGCATCATCGCGGGTGCGTCCAGCCCGGCTCAGTTGGAGCAGAACGTGAAAGCGGCCGGCTGGGCGCTGACGGGCGACGATCTCGTCGAGGTGGACCGGATCCTGAAAGGGAACCGGCCGGCGCATTGAGAGCGGCTATGCGTCCCGATCGACGGGATTAGTCGATCGGCTGATCGATGTCTTGATCGTGCGGCCCAAAAATATCGATCAGAGTGCGTAGGATTTCGTTCAGCTCGTTATAGCCGTCGACGCCGAGGCACTCGGCGATTGATTTCTGACGGTCGTGACTGTTGGTCATCATCTCGGCATAGAATTTGTTGCCCTTGGCGCTGATCGTGAAAACGGCGCTGCGGCGATCGAGGGGATCGTTTTTCTTGCGGGCATAGCCGCGGCGCACCAAGGTCGACATGGCACGGCTGATCTGCGGGCGGTGCATGTGCATCTCGAGCGCAAGCCCGCGCACGGTCGCCAGCTTGTTGATATAGAGGTGCCCGAGCACGCGCGAATCGGTCAAGGACAGGCCGCGTTTCTTCAGGAGTCTACGGTCGGCGAGCCGATCGAAAATGCGTGATAGAACGCTGATTCGATAGGTTGCGAATTCATGCTGTTGCAGGGCCTTGAAGACGGACATGTCCTGCGGGCTTCCATCATATGTGGCCACGTCGCTGACATCGGGGAGCAATTCATTCGTGCCTTTGTTGATCTGTCGTTTCATGGTCGCTTCGATCCGTCTATTTAGTTCCAGCACAATGGCTACACGGTATGGGTATTCTGCTTAATGGAATTTTTGCGGCGCAACAAGAGGGTATGAGACTGGGCCGGGGTACGATGGTTCGCCTCCGCATAATTCGCTCGTCGAAATCGTGAACAGACGACACGACCGGTTCGGTACGAGTTGCAAACACACGGTCCGGCGGGCAAAGTCTTAACTCAATGAAACGCGCGAAAATGACGCGTTTTCCTTCGTAGCCCGGGGAGCGATACATGGAAGACATGCCTTTGCCGAACAGAACGTCAATCGGCTACATGACCGAGGAACGCCGGATGATTCAGGAGACGGCGCGTGACTTCGCTATGAACGAGGTTCTGCCGGTCGCCAATGAATTGGATCCGGTCCAGGGCGACATTCCCATGGATCTGCGCGCCAAGCTCGCCGAGATGGGTTATTTCGGCATGCTGGTTCCCGAAGATCTTGGCGGGCTCGGACTCGGCTGCTTCGAATATTGCCTGGTGACGGAGGAGTTATCGCGCGCCTGGATGAGCGTGGGCTCGATCATCCGCCAAGGAAATCGTGTGCCGCGCGCGCAATTTATGAGCGACCAGATGTGGCGCGATCTGCATAAGCGCTCGTCCAAAGGCGACTATCTCGGCGCGCTTGCAATGTCCGAGCCGCAGACCGGCTCCGATATCAGCGGTATCAAGACGCGCGCGGTGCGCGATGGCGACGATTGGGTCATCACCGGCAACAAGTGCTGGTGCACCTTCGCCGACGGCGCCGATTACATCACGGTCATCGCGCGCACCGACACGGGCGAGGAGGATCGCCGCCATCTCGGCCTCACCGCTTTTTTCCTTGATAAGGAGCGCGGCAAGTTCCCGAAGGGCTTGACCGGCACGCCGCTCCCCAAGATCGGTTATTTCGGCTGGAAGACCTGGGAACTGGCGTTCGACGGCGTGCGCGTTCCCAAGGACGCGATCGTCGGCGAGATCGGCAAGGCCTTCTACGACCGGGCCGCGGGTCTTGAGACCGCGCGCGCGCATACTGCGGCGCGCGCCATCGGCGTAGCGCGTGGCGCGTTGGAAGATGCCGTCAAATATGCGCTCGAGCGCGAACAATTCGGCCGCCCCATCGCCCATTTCCAGGCGATCCGCTTCAAGATCGCCAAGATGGCGACCGAGGTCGAGGCGGCGCGCCAGCTTCTTTATTACGTCTGTTCCGAGATCGATACCGGACGGCGATGCGACAAGGAAGCCTCGATGGCGAAACTGTTCGCCTCTGAGATGGCCGAGCGAGTTTGCAGCGAGGCCATCCAGATCCATGGCGGCGCCGGCTACACCAAGCATTTCCAGGTCGAGCGCTATTGGCGCGATGCGCGTCTCACCAAGATTTTCGAGGGCACCTCGGAAATTCAGCAGATGATCATTTCTGACCGCATCCTCGGCCGTCATCGCGATCCAGTGGCGAAGAAGAAAGATCGCGGCGGCGAGGACTGATCTCCATGCCGTCAGACGGTCCGCTGTCCCATCTGCGCATTCTCGATCTGACCCAACGGCTGGCCGGGCCCTACGGGACCCAGATGCTGGGCGATCTCGGCGCGGACGTGATCAAGCTGGAACCGCCGGGCGGCGATCCGACGCATAAGACGCCGCCCTATTTTGCTGGGGACGAGAGCACCTATTATCTCAGCTTCAACCGCAACAAGCGCTCGATCATTGTCGATCTGAAAAAGCCCGAGGGGCGTGCCGTCGCGCGTCGCGTGCTCGCCAAGTGCGACGCGCTGATCGAGAACAACCGCCCCGGCGTGATGGCGCGGCTCGGACTATCCTACGAAGATCTCAAGCCGGACTTTCCCGGTCTCGTCTATTGCTCGATCAGCGGTTTCGGGCAGACCGGCCCCGATGCCGGTCGCGGCGCGCTAGATCCGATCGTGCAAGCCATGTCCGGAGTGATGAGCCTGACCGGCGAACTCGGCGGCCGCTCGGTGCGCGCCGGCATTCCCACCGGGGATATCTGCGCCGGCATGTACGCGACGACGGGTATCCTGGCGGCGCTGTTGCGGCGCGAGAAGACCGGTCTCGGCGAATTTATCGATATCTCGATGCTCGACGTGCAGGTGGCGATGGTCGGCTATCAGGCGGCTGCATATCTTCAATCGGGTAAAGTTCCTGGGCTTCAGGGGCGCGCACACGATTCCTACGCGCTGTCCTATTGCGTCGCCGCCAGAGACGGCGTCGATGTCATGATCGCGGCGAACGGCCCGCGCCCCTTCGAAGCACTGGCCCGAACGATAGGGCGGCCCGAGATCATCGAGGATGCGCGATTTCTCACGCCGCAGGACCGCAACCGCAACAAAGCCGATCTGCGCAAGATCATCGACGAGGGCTGCAAAACCGTGACCTCGACCGAGATCATCGCGTGCCTGCACAAGGTCGGCGCACCCGCCGCGGTCATCAATTCCATCGATCGTGCCTTTGCCGAGCCGCAGGTGCTGCACCGCGAGATGCTGTTGGAACTCCAGGGCAAGCGCGACGGCGATCGCGCGCGCGTGGCCGGCGATCCGGTCAAGTTGACCGAGGCTCCGCGCGCGCATTACGACTATCCGCCGCATGCGGGCGAACATACCCGCGCCGTGCTCAAGGATCTCTGCGGCTACGACGATACCGCAATCGAGACTCTCACGAAAATGGGCGCCGTTCTGGACGCGCCCATCGCCGAACAAACGCAGGAATTTTAGTCGAAGTGCCTTCACCCTGAGTTTGTCGAAGGGTATTGGCACTTTCATGCTTCGACAGGCTCAGCATGATGATTAAGGAGTAGGACCATGCTTTACGATTCACAGTTGGGCGACTTCAATCTGGTGCTGACCGGGGATTCGATGGTGAGCCGGAAGCTCACGCCCTTCACCGAGAAGAACTATCTGGCCATCCGCGATATCTGCCGCGGCGCCGATGCGACCTTCACCAATCTGGAATCGACCGTGCGTACCGAGGACGAAGGCGTGCACGACATGAGCGTCGGCACCATGATGACCACGCCGCCGCATCTGCTCGAAGATATCAAGTGGCTGGGCATCAATATGGTCAGTACCGCCAACAATCACGCGACCGATTTCGGGCACGAAGGCCTGTTGGCGACATTGAAGCATGTCGACGATGCCGGGCTCGTGCATTCCGGTTCGGGGCGCAACATGACCGAGGCGCGCCGCCCCGGCTATCTCGATACCCGTGCCGGCCGTGTCGCCCTTGTCTCAGCCAATGCTTTTTTTAGTCCGTGGCATCGCCCCTCCGACCAAAGCCTCGAACTCAAAGGTCGGCCCGGCGTCAATGTGGTCGGCTGGAACACGACATACACCGTCGATACCAAGGCCTTCGAACAATTGTCGGTGATGAGCCGGCAGCTTGGGTTCGATTACGAGCATCGCCGGCGATCCAAAAGCTTCTTTTCAGCCGCCGAGGCCGGCGGATCGACCAATTCGGTGATCGATTTCCTGAGCAAGAAGTTCGTTGCGGGCGACGGCTTCCACACATCGAACAAGCTCAACAAGGCCGATGTCACCGGCAATATGAAATGGGTTTCGGAAGCCCGCCGTCAGGCCGATTGGGTGGTGTTCTCCTTCCATTGCCATGCCTTCTCGGAACGTAATGCCGACAAGGCGGAGAGCAACGCGCAGATGGAGGAACTTGCCGATTTCGCGCGCGAGTTCGGTCGCATGGCCATCGACGCCGGAGCCGATGCCTTCGTCTGCCACGGTCCGCACATCTCGCTTGGCGTCGAGATCTACAAGGGCAAGCCGCTGTTCTACAGTCTCGGCAATTTCATCTTTCAGAACGACACAGTGACGACCTTCCCGGCTGAATCCTATGCGCGTTTCGGTTTGGGTCCTGACGCGACGCCCGCCGATTTCTTCGAAGCGCGCACCGACAATGAGACCAAAGGCTTTCCGGCCTATCCGGAATTCTGGCATTCGATCATGGCGGTATGCCGTTTCAAGGCGCACAAGCTGGCCGCCGTCGAAGTGCTGCCCATCGATCTCGGCTTCAAGCTGAACCGGGCGCAACGCGGCCGTCCGATCATCGCGGCGGGCGAGCGGGCCGAGGAAATCCTTGCGCGGACCCAGCGGTTATCGTCTTTTTACGATACAAAAATTATCAATAAGAACGGCGTCGGGCACGTCGCTTTGTAGGAATTCGTATGACGATTAAGACACTTTCCGGCGTGACCGTCGCCGAGGCCTATCTCACGCTGCTGGCCGAACGCGGCATTGACTATCTTTTCGCCAATGCGGGCTCGGATTTCGGTCCCATCATCGAAGGGCTGACGCGCGCCGGTGCCGGCGTTGGGCTGGCGCCGATTCCGATCACTTGTCCGCACGAAAATACCGCACTGCACATGGCGATCGGCTATTACCTGGTCACTGGGCGTATGCAGGCGGTGATGGTTCATACCAACGTCGGCACGGCCAACGGGCTGATGGGCCTGATGAATGCATCGCGCGGCGGCGTTCCCATGCTCTATTCGGCGGGCCGCACGCCGATCAACGAGGATACCTATGTCGGCCACCGTGACATGGATATTAATTGGACGCAGGAGATGTTCGACCAGGCCGGCGTGCTGCGCGAAAGCGTCAAATGGGAATACGAATTGCGCAACGCGCCGCAGTTGGAAACGGTCGTCGACCGCGCGCTCACCATCGCGCGCTCCGAGCCGGCGGGCCCGGTCTATCTTACTCTGCCGCGCGAAGTGATCGCACAGCGTCTGGATACGTTTTCCTACAGCGTTCCCGGCCGCATGCAGCCGGCGAGCCCACCGGCGCCCGATCCGACCACGTTGGAACGGGTGGCGGCACTACTGGCCAAGGCGGAGACGCCGCTGATCGTGGCAAGTTCGGCCGGCCGCGCGCTCGACGTGATGGCGCCTTTGGGTGCGCTCGCGGAAAAATACGCGATCCCGGTCATCCAGTACCGCAACCGCTTCGTCTCGCTCTCGTCGGATCATCCGATGAATCTCGGTTTCGAGCCGCGCCCGCTGCTTGGCGAGGCCGATGTGATCTTGGTTCTCGATTCGGTCGTTCCCTGGCTGCCGCATCAGCACAAGCTGAAGGAGGGCGCGGTCGTCATCAATGTGGCGCCCGACCCTCTCTATCGCTACATCCCGATCCGCGGCCATCAGAGCGACATCGCGCTCACTACGACAGTCGGCCTCGGTCTGACCTTGCTGAACGATGCGATGGCAGGGCCGATGAAGACCAAACAGGCGCAGATCGACGCACGGCGCAAAAAGATCGGCGATCTACATGCCAAGTTGTTGGACGATCGCAAACGCCTGTTGGAGGAAAAAATGAATTCCTCTCCTATTCACCCGGCGTGGCTCAGCCATTGTATTGACGAGATTAAAGACGCGAATAGCGTCGTCGTGACCGAATCGGGCCTGATGCAGGAATATGTGACGACGACGGCCCCTGGAACGCTATTCAGCGCCACGGCGGCCTCGGGCCTGGGGGCCGGGACCGGCACGGCGCTCGGCGCGAAACTGGCCAGCCCGGACAAATTCGTCATCGGCGCTTATGGCGACGGCTCTTACATGTTCGGCAATCCGGTCGCATCGCATTTCGTTTCGGCCGAATCGAATCTGCCGCTGCTCCATATCGTCTTCAACAACCGGATTTGGGGCGCGGTGCGCAATTCGACCAACCGCGTCATGCCCAACGGCTATGCGCAGAAATCGAACCGCCCGCCGCTCACGTTCCTCGATACCGCCAATAAATACGAAAAGGCGGTTGAGGTCGCCGACGGTTATGGCGAGGCGGTGAGCGATCCCGCGCAACTCATGGGAGCGCTCGAACGCGCACGCAAGGTCGTCGAGGTCGAGAAGCGCCAGGCGCTGCTTAATGTAATTTGTACGTAGGATTTAGGGGGGCTTATGATCGGTCAGATTACCGTTATTAAATCCGCGGAAGGCGCTTTTGACTGCTACTTTGCGGTGCCGGGGGGCAGCGATCAGGTGCCGGCGATCGTTTTCGGGCCGTCCGCGTTTGGTCTCAACGACGACATCAAGAAGATGTGCGACGATCTCGCGGCGCAGGGCTATATCGCCGCTGCACCCGATAATTTCTGGCGTGGCGACAAGGGGCCGATCCCGATGAACCCCGATGGGTTCAAGCGTGCACTCGCCCGTATCGAAGGCCCGGAGATTTTCGCGGGCACCAAGCGCGATCTCGACGCGACCTTGACGGAAATGCGTAAGCATCCGCGTTGCAACGGCAAGACCGCGATCATCGGTCTGTGTTACGGCGGACCCTTCGCGGTCCTCGGTGTGACCGAACTCGGCTGCGATGCCGGCGCCTCCTATCACGGCGGCGGCTTCGAGCATCAGCTCGACAATATGAAAAAAGCCGATAAGCTACTTTCGCTCCATTGGGGCGATGAGGATTTCTCCATGCCGGCCGACTTGCTGGAGAAGGTCAACGCGATCGCCGCGACCAACAAGAACGTCGAGATATTCATCTATCCGGGCGGCGTGAAGCACGGCTACACCGGCCCGTCGGCTGCGGCCTGGGATGCCAAGGCGGCCGGCCTTACCTGGGCGCGCGTTCTGCCGGTTCTGGACAAGCTGAAGAACCCGAAAAAGGCGGCTTGATGTTGGTGCGGAGCGACGAGGGCGCATTCGACTGCTATCTCGCCGCCCCCGCCGCCGGTCGAGGTCCGGGGATCGTCATGGTTTCGACGATCTTCGGCGTCGACGATGATCTCATTAAGATGTGCGACGATCTCGCGGCGCGGGGCTTTCTGTCCGCTGCACCCGATCTGTTCTGGCGCGACGACAAGGGGCCGATGCCGCGCACCGAGGAGGGCGTCAGACGCGCCTCCGCGCGGGCCGAGGATCGCGCCGGCTTGGCGTCCAGCGGCACGCGCGATTTAACGGCCGTTCTCACGCAATTGCGCGCCCATCCATCGTGCAACGGCAAGACGGCGGTGATCGGGCTGTGTTTCGGTGGGCCGTTTGCGATCATTGCGGCGGCCAAACTCGGCTGCGACGCGGGCGCATCGTTCCATGGTTCGGTTTTCGGCAATCATCTGGACGAACTGGCCGCCACGACGGTGCCGCTCAGTTTGCATTGGGGCGACGAGGATTTCGCCATGCCGGCCGAACTGCTGCTTAAGGTGTGCACGGCTACGCAGCGCAACCCGTCGGCCGAGATTTACATCTATCCCGGCGTGAAGCACGGCTATACCTGCCCGTCGCAATCGAAGGCCTATGCGCCCGATGCGGCGGCGCTCACCTGGGCCCGCACCCTGCCGATACTTGACCGTTTGAAGTCGTCGTAGGCGCGACCCAATTCCCTCTGATGTCCGGCCCAAAGTAACAGAACCTTATGCCAAAGAACCAAACCACTGTGCCTGACAACACTGCGGTGCGCGTCGCCTTATGGCGCGCCTTACATGTCGAGGTCGATGCGCCCCCGCATGTGATCGAAGACGAGATCGGCTTTCGCCTAGCCGCCCCGGATGCGGGCTGGCGCAGCCGCCCGGACTTGGACCCGCGCTTCACAAGCTACTTTCGTGCCGCCATCGTGGCGCGTGCCCGCTTCATCGAGGATCTGGTGGTGGATCAGACCAGCCACGGCGTCGGCCAATACGTCATCCTCGGCGCGGGTCTCGACACCTTCGCCCAGCGCCGTCCTGACCTCGCTTCCCGCCTGCGGATATTCGAGATCGATCAGCCCGCAACGCAAACGTGGAAACGGCAGCGCTTGATCGATCTTGGTTTCGGTATCCCCGACTGGCTGGGGCTCGTTCCGGTCGATTTCGAGTCCGGTCAATCGTGGTTGGAACAATTGCCGCCCGCCGGTTTCGATGCCGCGCGGCGCGCCGTGGTGGCGTCCACCGGCGTCAGCATGTACCTCACCAAGGAAGCGGTTGCGGCGTCCCTCCGTCAGATCTCGGGGCTCGCGGCGGGATCGACGCTCGCCATGACATTTCTGCTGCCGATGGAACTCGTGGATCCCGAATTGCGGATGGGGCTTCAGATGTCGGAGAAGGGGGCCCGCGCCGCCGGCACACCTTTCCTCAGCTTCTTCTCGCCGCCGGAGATGCTCGCCCTCGCCCGCGAAACCGGCTTCAGAAATGTACGACACGTGTCGGCCCCCGAACTGGCCGAGCGCTATTTCGCCGGCCGATCGGACGGCTTCCGGCCGTTGAGCGGCGAGGAAATGCTCGTCGCCACGGTCTGACGGAGCTTTAGCTATTTCCAGCTGAAGTCGAAAATCTCGGCACCCCAGGCGCCCAGCGAATCGTCGCGGATCGAAAGATCGGCCGTGTGGGTAAAGAGGATCGGGAAATTGCTGAGCGGCAGCGCATAGGCCTGCTCGTTGATTTTGTCGAAGGCCTGGCGATAGATGGCGGCGCGTTTGGCCGGATCGACCTCGGCGGCGCCGGTCTCGGTGGCCTCGTTGAGCATGGGATCGCCGGAAAAATCGCGCCGGCCCTTGGCGAAGAAACGGTTCATGGTCTGATCGACGTCGGAGATCGAAGGCGGGTAGGTCGCGACATAGGCCTCGAGCTTGCCGTCGCGCTGAAGGTCGGACAGCGTCGGAAAATTGATGATGCGCACGCCGGATTTGACGCCGACGGCGGTGAGATATCCCGCGACCGCCTGAGCGTTGCGGCCATTGCGCTCGCCGGTCGCATAAATTGTCAGTTCGAACCCGTTGGGATAGCCGGCCTCCGCCAGCAGTTTCCTGGCACCGGCCGGATCGTAGTCCGGGGCTTTGGTCGAATATTCGCAGCCCGTCATCGCCTTGACGCAAAAGGCATCGAGCGGCCGCGCCTTGCCGCCGCCCCAGATCAATTCCGACGCAATGGTCTTGCGGTCGACCGCCATGTGCAGGGCACGCCGCACGCGGACATCTTGCAACTCCTTGCGGCCCGATCGCCCCGAGGCATCGAGCTGCAGGAACGCCATGGTGAGGCCGTCGCTGACCGTGAGCGCGTATTTTTTGTTGGCGATCAGGTCGCGGGCTTGGTCGGGCGCCAGATCGCGCACTACGTCGATATTGCCGGTGATGAACTGCGCGATTTGCGTTTGCGCGTCGTTGATCGGCAGAGCAGTGAATTTCTCGACATTCGTGTCCGGATGACCGAATCCATACAGCCGATAGCCTTTGAATTTTTCCGCGAAGATTCCCTTGTTGCGGTCGACCATGGTCGCGCGATAGGGACCGGTTCCGACCGGATTGCGCCCGAAGGCGGATTTATCCTCGAGCGGGGCAAAGACATGCTCCGGATAGATCGGTGTGATTTGCGCGAATGTGATTAGATCGACTGCCGTCGGTTCCTTCATGGCGATCCGCACTTTGGTGGGGCTCAGTTTTTCGGCGCCCTTGATGAAGGTGAAGGAATTCTTGCGGCCGTATTTAGAGTTGTCGTCGGCGACCCAGGATATGAGCGCCACCACGTCGTCGGCATCCATCTTTTCGCCGTCGTGCCAGTTCACGTCGTCGCGTAGCTCGAATTCGACCGTGGTCGGGTTGATCCGCGCCCAGGATTTCGCGAGGCCTGGGCGTAAGACGCCGGGGCGCGCATCGAACCAGAGGAGCGAGCTGTAGAGCACGCTGGAGAGCAGGGAATTTTCCGGCTTGGAATCGTTGTATTCGTCGATCGTGCGAATCGGATCCTGCAGCGCGATGCGCAGCGTCTTGGTCGATTTTTGGGCCTCGGCGGGCCCCGCGCACAAGATTGCCGCCGTCAGTGCGAGCCCGGTGATTTTGGCGATGGATGCGGTCCCCATTCCGATCTCCTTAATTCTTGTCCTGGGCGAAGCCCTTTTTGATTGCTAATGCTTATAATGAACGAGAACGATGGGGAAAAGGAGATCGAATTGGCTAAGCAACCGCGCATTCCGTTGATCACGCGAGAGGCTGCGAGCGAAGAGCAGCGCCGAGTCGGCGATTTTATCTTTGAGAAACGCAACGAGGAATATGCGGGCCCGTCGGCGATCCTGCTGCATGTCCCGCAACTGGCCGAACAATTCGAATTGATGCGCGAGCATATCCGGGCGGCGGGCTTGCCGCAGGACTTGATGCAGCTTGCAACCTTGGTTATCGCGCGACATTGGTCGGTCGATTACGTTTGGCACGTGCGGGTCGGACTTGCCGAGAAGGCGGGGATCGGCGCCGAAATTATCGGTGCAATCCGCAATCTGCAGCGCCCGAAATTCGTGAGCGCTGCGCAGGAAGCGATCTATGTCTATACCAGCGAGCTGCTCGGACCGACCGGCGTAACCGATGTGGCCCACCAGGCGGTGCGTAAGGTGTTGGGCAGCGATGCTTTGGTGATCGAGCTGACGGCACTCGTGGGTCTTTACACGATGCTGGCTTTGCAGGGGCGTGCCGCCGATATCGCCGCGCAGGCGGGATCGGTGCCGCTGCCCAAATAGGCGGACCTTAAGTGAGCGTATATTGCTTCAGCTTGTCGCCATGCTTGGCCATCATCTCGGCCTCGCGCCGCCCGCCTTCTTCGTCGGTGAAAAAGGTGAACAGGCCGAAGCGTCGTCCGCGCGTGACCGGTTGCGCCTCGTGCAGCAGCGATGACGAGAATGCGACGCCACCGCCCGGCGCCGGCTTGTAGACCTTGCGTCCGTATTCGGGGAATGCGACTTCGCCGCCGTCGTAATCGTCGTTGAGATTGATGCTGAGCGCGAATTTGCGATGCGCGGTATAGGGCGTCGTATTGTCGCGGTGCCGACGAAATTCGCCAAGCACGGCGGAATCGTAACAACCGATACGTGGCATCTCCATCCGGGCCAGCGTGAATTGGAAGGATTTGAGCAGTTCGGGAAAGACGCGCCGCTCGACGCGCGTTTTGACCAAATCGAACAATTGCTTGCTCTGGATGGCGACATCGGCACGGCGTTTTATTTGTGGGCCGTCGTAATAATTGCCGCCGTCGGTGCTGGCGAGATTGTTGCCGTCTTCCTTGGCGCCGTGGTTCCAATAATCGATAAGCGCATCGCAGTCCGTTGCGGAAAAGATGTTTGGGATGAGTAGGACCGGGGCTTGTTCCGTGATTATTCCCGGCACTTCTCGATCGTGATGGGTGCGACACAGCGCCAAGGCCTGTTCGGGGCCAAGGCCTGCGAAGGCGCCTTGGAATCGTCGGTTGCGGTCGAGCAGAATGACGCCTGGGCTTTCCAGGCCGAACAACTGGGCGACCTCGTTGCGCGGATCGAAGAGTTGCGTGAGCGCACTGTCCCAGCCGGGTGCGGGGACGCCGTCGGGCATCGCACCCACCACCAGATGGATCACGTGTGCATCTGCTTGCGCGAAGTCGGGCGCCAGACGTTCGGCGTGCGTGAGATCGGCCAAGGAGACGTCGCCGCCGGTGCGCCATAGAGCCAGCATGGCGCCGGCGCGGTCCTGACCCGCGAGATTGATGGATTGTCGTGATCGGTTCGGCAAGACGATTGCCGGGACCGGATCGCCGATCTCGAAATTGGAGGGCGTTGTCTCTCTCCCACACGGATGAGGAGGCATAATATAGATATTTAATAAATTAGAATAAACGAATCTTCATTTCGCTGCGGTGGTCGGCGGATCGCCCTCGGCCTGCTTCGCGAGATTGCCCCGCCCGGAAATATGGACGAGCCGCGCCCAGGCGAGGATGCAGAGGATCGATGCGAAGATCACGGGCGCATTCAATCCGAAGGCCGAAGCCGCCCATCCCTGGAACAGCGCGCCGGCGGCCGGCACGGCGCGGAAAGTCATGCCCAATATGCTCATCACGCGGGCACGCATATGGCCGGCGACCATTTGCTGGGACAATATCTGGCTGGCGATCGAAACCGTGTTGGTCGTCATTCCGAAGACCACGGTCAGCGCCATCGCCAGCCAGAAATTCTCGGTGAAGCCGAAGGCAAGAAGCGAAATCGCGCCAATGATCAGATTGATCGTGAATATGCGGGTCAGGCCCTTCGTCTCGCCGCGCATCGCGATATGCACCGCGGAAATGAGCGATCCCAGGCCGAAGGCCGACAGCAGCCAAGCGAGCCCCTCGGCCCCACGCCCGAAGACCACGTCGGCGAAACCCGGCAGCAATTCGACCACCGGCCGCAAAAGGAACGACATGATCGCGGTGTAGACGATGATGGTCCGGATCGCGAAATGCTCGAAAGTGTAGCGCATGCCGTCGGCGAAATCGCCAAGAAAGCCGCGCGAACCGGCTGGCGTCTCGGGCTCCAGGGTTTTGACGAACCACAGATTGACGGCGGCGAAGGTAAATGCCGCGGCGACGAGCGCGAAGACCACGCCGGCGTTGAAATAAACGAGTAGGGGGCCGGCAATTGCCGGACCGACGAAACGACCGGTTTGCACGACACCCGATTGCAATGCGATGGCCGGCGATAGATCCGAGCGCGGCAGGATTTTCGCGACAAGAGCGAGGTGCCCCGGGTTGGAAATGCCCGCGACGACACCTTGCAGAAACGCTATGACCAGCAGCACTTCCTTGGACGCCCATCCCATCAAGGTCAGGACTGCGAGCATGGTCAGCACGACGGCCCAACAGACCTGGGTCATGCGTGTTATTTTGAGCGCACCCTTCTGGTCCACCACGGTCCCGCCGACCGGTCCGAGCAGCAGCATCGGCACGACTTCGACGAAAACGATAAGTCCAAGCCAGGCCGGCGAATGGGTCAATTCCCAAACCAACCAGCCGAGTGCCACGCGATAGGCCCAGAAGCCGGTCGTGCTCGCGATCAGCCCATAGAAATACTGTCGGAAGCTCGAATTGCCGAGGGCGCGGCCGATGCCGCCCAGTGCGCCGTGTGAGGACATATCCCCGTCGCTATCGTGCGGACGCGACGGATGCAACACTTTCGGCGGCCTTTCCGTCACGCACAGGACTTCCTACACTGCGGCAACGATCGTCACATACCGGGGGGACGCCGCATGAACGGCAAAATCGTCGAATTCAAGGATAGCAACGGCAACGCCTATCCCACGTATCTATCGCACCCCAAGGGCGGGCGTGGGCCGGGCGTCGTCGTGGGCCTGGATATCCACGGTCTGCGGCCGCTCTATCATGGCATCGCGGACCATTTCGCGGACCAAGGCTATCTCGTCGCTGTTCCCGACTATTTCTTCGATGTGGAGCGCGGCGAGGGCGACAGCTTCCGCACGACCATGAAATTCCCGACCATGCTCGAAGTCACCAAATCGACGATGGCGGCCCTGAAGGCGATGCCCGATTGCAATGGCAAGATCGGCGTGACGGGATTCTGCGCCGGCGGCAATACCGCCTTTTTGAGCGTCGCGCGCTTCGGCGCCGATGCGGCGACCAGTTACTACGGCACACGGCTGCACACGCTGCTGGACGAAGTCGGCAATATTAAGCAGCCGCTTATCCTGCATATCGCCGAGCACGATCAGACCTATCCCGACGAGGAACGCGACAAGATCCTGGAAGCGGTGAAGAAAAATCCGGCGATCACAGCGCATGTCTACAAAGCACCGCACGGCTTTGCCTCCTCGTCGATCGATGTCGATGCCCAGGCTTTGGCGCACAAGCGTACCTTCGAGCTGTTCGACACATTGAAATGAACGGCAGTTTCACACGCTCAATTAAAAGGAGAGAGTCATGGTAGAGCGCAGCTATGTTCGCGGCACTTGGCAGAAGGAACGTTCGTTCTCGCCCGCCGTCATCACCAAGGGAGGAAACCGCACCATCTGGCTCGCGGGGCACGCTGCCTCGATGGACAAGCACGGCAAGCCGTTCGTCGGCGATTTTGCGGCCCAGGTGCGCCGGACCTTTGAATATATGAGCGAGACGATGAAGGAAGCGGGCGGTACGCTGGACGATATCGTTACCATGACCGTGTTCATCATCGATTCGCGCTACGGCAAGGAATTCGTCGATATCCGCAAGGAATTCTTCAAAGAAGGCCAGTTCCCGGGTAGCATGCTGATCACCTGCGCGGGTTTCGCGCATCCCGGCATGATGATCGAGATCCAAGGCATCGCACTGCTCGATTGAGCGCGCGCCCTCAAGTCCGCGCTTTCGGTAAGTCTCGACTTTCCTCGTAGGCGCGAATCGCCGCACTTGAGTGGCGAGACCGATCCTGAGGGAGGACGAGGAGGATGTGTCGTTGGCTGGCCTATGGCGGGCCGCTTCTGCCGTTGCAGGAGCTGCTGTTCAAACCCAAGAACTCGCTGATCCGCCAAAGCCTGTCTGCGACTCGCGGCGTGGTGCCGACCAACGGCGACGGCGTCGGCTGGTACGGCGAGCATGCCTCTCCCGGCATTTTTCGCGATACCTTGCCGGCGTGGAACGATGCAAATTTGCGCAGCCTTGCCGAGCAGATCAGCGCGCGCTTGTTTTTTGCCCATGTGCGCGCCTCGACAGGCAGTTCGACCAGCCGCGAGAATTGCCATCCGTTCCGGCGCGGCAAGTTCCTGTTCATGCACAACGGAGCGATCGGTGGCTTCGCACGTATCCGTCGCGCCATCGAACGCCTGATCCCGGACGAAATTTATCGCGACCGGATCGGGACGACCGACAGCGAGGCGTTCTTCCTCCTCGCCTGCGGCAATGGCTTGGAGGACGACGTGCCGGGTGCCTTTCAGCGCACCGTGCGCCAGGTCCTGAGCGTGATGGATGAAGCCGGTGTGACAGAGCCGTTCCATATGGCCTCGGCTGTCTCCGACGGAAGCTCGATCTACGCGCTTCGTTATTCCAACGACGCGCGTTCGCCCTCGCTCTATTACGCGACCGGCTCGAAGATCGAAACGCGCGACGCGGCCGTGTATTTCGCACCGGGCGACGATGCGGTCCTGGTCCTGTCGGAACCGTTGGACGAGGCCAAGGAGGGTTGGATCGAAATCCCCGAGGCGCACATGTTGCAGGCGGCCGGGGGTGCCACGCGCATTCTGGCGTTTGAGCCCTGACGGGTTAGAGCCCGCCGGCCATCTTCACCATAATGGTGACGATCAGGATCTGCATCACGCCTTGCGAGGCCACCGTGTAGAAATAGGTCCGCATGATGCGGCCGACCTTGGCCGGATCGGGGTTCTCTTTACGCATTTCGAGATAGGCGCGGATGTTGCTGGGCAGCAGGATGAATAGGCCCTGCACCGCGAGGACCGCAGACACGACGAGCGCGCCGACGATCCACCAATAATCCGGATAGTCGAGCTGCGTATAGCCGAGCCGTTCGGCGTAGTACCAGCCGGACGTGGGGGCCACGATGCCGAGTGGGGTGAAGATGAACAGCGTCTTGGGCAACAGTTTGAGCGTGAAGGTGCGCCGCGCCGGAAAATCGAGCAGGCGCAGGGTCGGTCCGATCAGGAATCCCATGATGATGTCGGCGCCCGTGAGCAGCACGCCGCTTGCGACATGGATGAAGCGCAACGGCCATTCATAGTGCGGAGCATTGATGGCCCAGATCATCGAGGCGAAGAGAAGCGCCACCCAGAACAGATTGCGGAAATCGATGCCCTGAACGATCCAAGCCGAGACAGGTGCCGGAGCCGCAGTGTTGGATATGGGTACTTGGTCCAAGCGGGGTTACTCCCGTCGTCACCCACCGAACGGCGCGGACCACTGTTTAGATGGTCGGGAAGAGAGGATTCGAACCTCCGACCCCCACGTCCCGAACGTGGTGCTCTACCAGGCTGAGCTACTTCCCGTTCGGTGGAGGGCGCGTTATACAAGGGGGCCGGGAGGAGGGCAAGCGGCAGGGAAACTGCCCTAATAGGCCCGGTGAATGCAGAAATCGATGGCATCGACGAGGGCGCGCTTGGCCGGGCTGTCGTCGAAAATGCCCATGGCGTCGCGCGCGATGGCGCCGTAATGGCGCGCGCGTTCGACGGTATCGTCGAGCGAGCGGTGCTTGGTCATCAGGCCGATGGCGCGGTCGAGATCGGTATCGGTCTGATCGAGATCCTCGAGCGTGCGGCGCCAGAAGGTGCGTTCCTCGTCGTCGCCGCGGCGATAGGCGAGGATGATTGGCAGGGTGATCTTGCCCTCGCGGAAATCGTCGCCGACGGTTTTGCCGAGCACGGCCTGCTTGGCCGAATAGTCGAGCACGTCGTCGATCAGCTGGAAGGTGATGCCGAGATTCATCCCGAAGGCCTGCAACGCTTCTTCCTCGACCTTCGGCCGATCGCTCACCAAGGCGCCGATCTGGCAGGCGGAAGCGAACAGCTCGGCGGTTTTGGAGCGAATGACCTGAAGATAGGCGGTTTCGCTGGTTTCGGTATTCGATGTGGTGGTGAGTTGCAGCACTTCGCCTTCGGCGATCACGGCCGACGCGTGCGACAGCACCTTGAGCACCGGGAGGGCTCCGTCGGCGACCATCAATTCGAATGCGCGGCTGAACAGGAAGTCGCCGACCAGCACGCTCGCCTGATTGCCCCAGACCGCATTGGCGGAAGCAAAGCCGCGCCGCAGATCGCTGCTGTCGACCACGTCGTCATGAAGCAAGGTGGCGGTATGGATGAATTCGACGCAGGCCGCGAGTCCGATATGGCGCCGGCCCTGATAGCCGCACATCTGGGCGGCCGCGATGGTCATCATCGGGCGCAGCCGCTTGCCCCCGGCGGCGACAATATGGCCGGCTAATTGCGGGATCAGCGTGACCGGGCTGTCCATCGCGCGCACGATCAATTCATTGACGTCGCGGATATCGTCGCGCGTGAGCGCCACCAGCGCGTCGATGGTCGGCTGCGCGGGATGACCGCTCTCGAGATTGACGACGACGCCCAAGGCCTTGATTCTCCACTCACATGACGAGCCGGTGATATGCTAAAGCATAAGTGCGCCCCACTCGGTGGGTCAAGTGCGGGTGCCCCGAAGGGGTTGCGATGATCGAGTTGCTGCGTACCAATAATCAGGTCCTGATTTCGTGGCTTCGCGCCCTGATGGCGGAGAACGGCATCGAGATCTTCGTGCTGGATACCCATACCAGTGTCCTCGAAGGCAGTACTGTCGCGATCCCCCGGCGCATCATGGTCGCCGACGACGATTATGAGCACGCGCGCCGGCTGCAGGAAGAATCCGCTCGGCATTTCGACGGCCAATCTTCTTCAAATGACTGAGATCGCGACGAGTCTCGACGAGTTATTGGGCGGGCGCGTCCGTTTGATCCAGCCGCAGGGCGGCCTGCGCGCGGCCATCGATCCGGTGCTGCTTGCCGCCGCAATCCCGGTGAAGTCCGGCGAGCAGGTGTTGGAAGCAGGATGTGGCACCGGGGCCGCCGCACTGTGCCTCGCGGCCCGCGTCGCGGGTGTGCGCGTCGTCGGGCTCGATCTGCAAGCCGATCTCGTTGCCCTTGCGCGCGAAAGTGCTTCGCTGAATGCGATGTCCGGCCGGGTCGCCTTTTTCGCCGGCGATATCTTGGCACCGCCGCCGCAGATCGCGGAAACCCAGTTCGACCACGTGATGGCCAATCCGCCCTACATGCGGGCCGGTAGCGGACATGTCTCGCCCGATCGGTCCCGCGCACTGGCCAGCGTCGAAGGCGCCGCCGATCTGGCAAGCTGGGTTCGCTTCTGCGTTGGCCGTACGCAGCCGGGCGGCAGCGTGACCTTCATTCACCGGGCGGATCGGGCGGCCGAGGTCGCCGCACTTCTGGTCGCGGCCGGCGCCGAAGCCGCGATTTGCCCGCTCGGGCCGAAACGTGCGCTGATCCAAGGCATCAAGACGGTCGCCGGATTGGCTCGACAATCGATCCGGCATTTGCCGGGCCTCGTGTTGCATGAGGCCAACGGGGCCTTTAGCACCGGCGCGGAAGCCGTCTTGCGCCACGGCCAAGGACTTGTGATCACGCCGCGATAAAAAACCCGGCACGGCCGGGAACAAAACCCGCTTCTCCGAGTTCAGATTGATCCCAAGAGCTTAGGAGAAGTCCCGATGCCCAAAGACCATTTTACGTCCGATTTGGAGGCAATCCGCCAACGTGCGCGCGCCAAGATGATGGATGGTGCCGTTACCGAGGCCTATTTGGCCGACCGTTGGCAGGTCGTCGATGTGCTGAACGAAGTGCTGGCGACCGAAATCGTCTGCGTTTTGCGCAACAAGAACCACTATTACATGGCCAATGGGGCCAATTCGCAGGCTGCCGCCGCCGAATTCCTGGAACACGCGACCCAGGAACAGGGCCATGTCGATCAGGTGGCCGCACGCATCACCCAGCTTGGCGGAAATCCGAACTTCAATCCCGACGGGCTGAGCCTGCGTTCGTACGCCGAATACAAGAATGTCGATACGCTCGAACAGATGATCGCCGAGGATCTGGTGGCCGAACGCATCGCCATCGAAACCTATTCGGAAATCATCCGCTGGCTCGGCAACGACGATCCGACGACGCGCATCATGATCGAGGGCATCCTCAAGGTCGAAGAGGAACATGCCGACGATCTGGTGAACCTGCTGCATAGGATTTAAGGCCTGGGGATTTAAGTCCCGCGCTTGCACCGATGCCGGGGGGCCGCATACCCTAGCGCATGATCCGTTCCTGGCTTCATGCGCTGCGCGTCCCGGGGTTTCGCAATCCGAAACCGCTCGTCGCCGTCATCCGTCTCGCCGGCGTTATCGGCGAGCGGTCGGGGGGATTGCGCCCCGGCCTGACGGCGGCGGCACTCGTACAGCCGTTGGAGCGCGCCTTCGCGTTGCAGGGGTTGAGCGCCGTGGCGCTCGCCATCAATTCGCCGGGGGGTGCTCCCGCCCAATCCTCGTTGATCGTCAAACGCATCCGCGCACTGGCCGAGCAGCATAAAATTCCCGTCATCGCCTTTGCCGAAGATGTCGCGGCGTCGGGCGGTTACATGCTCGCCTGCGCGGCCGACGAAATCTTCGCCGACGATACCTCCATCGTTGGGTCCATCGGCGTCATCTCGGCCGGCTTCGGCTTTCCCGAATTGCTCAAGCGCTACGGTATCGAGCGGCGCGTCTACACCGCCGGCGAAAACAAGGGCATGCTCGATCCGTTCCAGCCCGAGGATGCGGGCGAGGTCGCTCATCTCAAGGATCTGCAGCGCGACGTGCACGACGCCTTTAAGGAATTGGTGCGTGCGCGCCGCGCCGGCAAACTCAAAGCACCCGAGGAGGAATTGTTCACGGGGGCCTTCTGGACCGGGCGCCGCGCTTTGGCGCTGGGCCTGGTCGATGGCATCGGCGAGCTGACCCAGGTGATGCGCGAACGCTATGGCGAGAATGTTCGCTTCCGCCCCATCGGCGCGCGCCAAAGCTGGCTGGCGCGCCGTTTCGGATTGGGCGCGCGCCTCGGTGCAACCGTGGGTGCCGACCTGTTCGATCTTGTCGAAGAGCGTCTGTGGCGCGCGCGGTTCGGGCTATAATCGCGCATGGCCGAACCCGACAAGGATGCGACGGCGACGAAGCCGGACAAGAAAAAATACGATCTGACCGCCGCCTATGAGCACGGCGCGAATCTCATGATTCCGCGCGCGTTTTTTCCCATCTTTGCCGCCTTTTTCGTCATTTTGTGCGGCGGCATGGCTGTCGTGCTCTTCGGCGTCGGCAAGATCTTCGGCGGTGCGCTGTTTTCCGTCGTGGTGCTCGTTGGTCTATATGTGTTGTGGAATAACCTGCGCGCCGGGCGCAAATCGAGTTAACCATGTTCAGTATCCCCAAGCTGCTGCTTTTGATTCTCCTCGCGATCGTTGGATGGGTCCTCTACAAGGCCATCAAGCGGCGCGGCTTGACCGGCTTTTTCGGCAGCCGCGACGACGCCAAAGGGGACGGTCGCGGCAAGAACGATCCCAAAGCCCTGGATATGGAAAAATGCCGGATTTGCGGCGATTTCGTGCCGGGGGACGCGCGCGCCTGCGCCAATGGCCGCTGTCCCTATCCGGCCGGCTAGATGGGCTGTTCGCAACCCTTGAGTCCTTGACCCTGTAACCCCACCCCTTTATCTATCCCCGTCTCCTGAATAGCGCCGGAAGTATTTGACATGGCGAGGCGCCCGACTGCCGCCCGCGAGGGCGCTCCGAGCTTCCAATCCCTGATCCTGAAGCTGCAGGCTTATTGGGCCGAGTACGGCTGTGTGATCCTGCAACCCTACGATCTGGAGATGGGGGCTGGAACCTTCCATCCGGCGACCACCTTGCGGGCCTTGGGGCCGAAGGCATGGAATGCGGCCTATGTGCAGCCCTCGCGCCGGCCGGCCGACGGGCGCTACGGCGAAAACCCCAATCGATTGCAGCATTACTATCAGTTCCAGGTGATCCTGAAACCGTCGCCCGCCGATGTGCAGGAGCTGTATTTGAAAAGCCTCTATACGCTGGGCATCGATCCCGCCCTGCATGACATCCGTTTCGTCGAGGACGATTGGGAAAGCCCGACCCTCGGTGCCTGGGGCTTGGGCTGGGAAGTCTGGTGCGACGGGATGGAAGTCAGCCAATTCACCTATTTCCAGCAGGTCGGCGGCATCGATTGCGACCCGGTCGCGGCCGAACTGACCTACGGGCTCGAACGCCTCGCCATGTATATCCAGGGGGTCGAGAACGTCTACGACCTCGATTGGAACGGCAAGGGGGTCAGCTACGGCGACATCTATCTCGAAGCCGAGCGCGAATTCTCCGCGCACAATTTCGAATTCGCCGGGACCGACATGCTGCGCCGCGAATTCGAGGATGCCGAGGCCGAGTGCAAGTCGCTGCTGGCGCATGAATTGCCCCTGCCTGCCTATGATCAATGCATCAAGGCCTCGCACCGTTTCAATCTGCTCGATGCGCGCGGTGTCATCAGCGTCACCGAGCGCCAAGCCTATATCGCGCGCGTGCGTGCATTGGCCAAAGGCTGCTGCGAAGCCTGGCTCGCGAAGGACACGCAGCTATGAGTGGGGCCTTAGCCCAAATCCCCCTCCCCCCTTGTGGGGGAGGGTTGGGGTGGGGGGATGGGCCTTCCCGGGTGGTGGCCCATGCCTGAACTGCTTCTCGAAATTCTGTCCGAGGAAATCCCCGCGCGCATGCAGCCGCGCGCGGCGGACGATCTCAAGCGTCTGGTGACCGAAGGATTGGCGGCCGTCGGATTGACCCATACGCGCGCGCGCGCCTTTGCCACGCCGCGCCGCCTGGCGCTGGTGGTCGAGGGCATCCCGGAAAAGGCTCCGGATATTTCCGAGGAGCGGCGCGGGCCGCGCCTCGATGCGCCGGTCAAGGCGCTGGAGGGATTCGTCAAATCGACCGGGCTTGCGATCGAACAGCTTGAGAAGCGTTCGACCGAGAAGGGCGATTTCTACTTCGCGGTGATCGAGAAAAAGGGTGAAGGCGCCGAGGAGTCCATCGCAAAAGTTGTTTCGGATGTGCTTATCCGATTTCCATGGCCGAAATCGATGCGCTGGCACAATTCGGCCGTCTCATGGGTGCGGCCGATCAAGAACATCCTCTGCCTGCTCGATGGCAAACCGGTGAATAATGATTGGGGCTTGGGTGTGCGACCCGCCAGCGGAATCGCCGAGGAAATCAGTTTTACTTGGAACAACCAAAGCTACGGCCATCGCTTCATGGACCCTGAGCCGTTCCTGGTCACAGGTGTCGCCGATTACCGTCGCGGGCTGAAGGATGCCTATGTCATCCTCGATCAGGACGAGCGCCGCGCCAAGATCAAGACCGATGCCGAAGCCTTGGCCAAGGCGCTGGGCCTTCGTTTGCGCGACGATCCGGCTTTGCTGGAAGAGGTCGCTGGATTGGTCGAATGGCCGGTGAGCCTGATCGGTTCCATCGACGACGATTACATGGATATCCCGCCCGAGGTTCTGACCGCCACCATGCGCAAGAACCAGAAATATTTTGCCATGGAACATACCGATGGCCGGCTTGCTTCGCACTTTATCGTGGTCGCCAACCGCGAAACAGCGGACGGCGGCAAAGCCATCGTCGCCGGCAACGAGCGCGTTTTGCGCGCGCGATTGGCCGATGCCAAATTCTTCTGGGATCTAGACCGCAAACAGACGCTGGCATCGCGCGCGCCGTCGCTCAAGAACGTCACCTTCCATGCCAAGCTCGGCACGCTTGCCGACAAGATGAGCCGCGTGCGCGAGCTTGCGACCGAGATCGCGGCCTTCGTGCCGGGTGCCGACAAGGACAAGGTGCGCAGCGCGGCCGATCTCGCCAAATGCGATCTCACCACCGGCATGGTCGGCGAATTCCCCGAGGTGCAGGGCATCATGGGCCGCTACTACGCGCTCAACGACGGCGAGGACGCAGCGGTCGCCGATGCGATCCGCGACCATCATTCGCCACAAGGCCCCGGCGATTCGTGCCCGAAGATGCCGGTCAGCGTGGCCATGGCGCTCGCCGACCGGATCGATACCCTGGTCGGGTTCTGGGCCATCGAAGAGAAACCGACTGGATCGAAGGATCCCTATGCGCTGCGCCGCGCGGCACTCGGTGTCATCCGGCTGGTGCTTGAGAACAAACTACGGCTCGCGCTACGGCCGCTGTTCGTATCGGCCCTGCGCCCCCTAAAGGATCTGGCAGGCGCAGCCGATCCTGCGGCCTTGGCTGACGATCTTCTTGGGTTTTTTATCGAGCGCCTGAAGGCCCATCTGCGCGACCAGGGCGTCGGCCACGACCTGATTGCTGCGGTTTTCGCGCAGGGCGGCCAGGACGATCTGATCGATATTCTGGCCCGGGTGGAGGCGCTCGCCTCCTTCGTGAAAAGTGAGGATGGCGCTAATCTGCTGATCGCCTATAAACGGGCCGCGAACATCCTCAAAATCGAGGAAAAACGAGACGCCAAGTCCTACACTGGCGAGCCGGAAGCGAATGCTCTGGTCCTCGTGGAAGAACGCAACCTGGTGACGGAACTGACCAAAATTTCGGCCGACTTGGAAGTTATTCTCCAAGAAGAGCGTTATACGGACGCCATGACCAAGTTGAGCACACTGCGGGCAACTGTCGATGCGTTCTTCGACAATGTGACTGTTAATAGCGATGACGTGCCGCTGCGCGTGAATCGTCTTCGACTCCTGTCGCGGATTCGTGGGACGATGAATCAGGTGGCGGACTTCTCTCAAATCGAAGGGGGCGACCGTTGAGCGGCACGAAGTGGGTTTATGCGTTCGGCGATGGATCGGCCGACGGCAAGGCCGATATGCGCAATCTGCTGGGCGGCAAGGGTGCCAACCTGGCCGAGATGTCCAACCTAGGCCTGCCAGTGCCCCCGGGTTTCACCCTGACCACCGAGGTCTGCACCTATTTCACCAAGAACGCGAATAGCTATCCCGACGATCTGAAGGATCAGGTGGCCGCCGCGCTGGCGCGGGTCGAGAAAATCATCGGCGCGAAATTCGGCGATCCCAAGAACCCCCTGCTGGTCTCGGTCCGCTCGGGTGCCCGTGCCTCGATGCCGGGCATGATGGATACCGTCCTCAATCTCGGCCTCAACGACGAAACCGTGAAGGGGCTGGCGAAAGCGAGCGGCGACGAACGCTTCGCGTATGATTCCTATCGCCGCTTTATCCAGATGTATGGCGACGTTGTGCTCGGCGTCGAGCATCACCATTTCGAGGAAATCCTGTCGGAGCATAAGGAAGAAGCTGGTGTGGCGCTGGACACCCAGCTGACCGCCGAGGATTGGAAGAAAGTCGCCAAGGCCTATGCGGCCAAGGTGAAGGAAGAATTGGGCCGCCCGTTCCCGCAGGACCCGCACGAGCAATTGTGGGGCGCCATCGCCGCCGTGTTCGGCAGCTGGATGAACGATCGCGCGATGATCTATCGCCGCCTGCACGATATCCCCGTCGAATGGGGCACCGCCGTCAATGTCCAATCGATGGTGTTCGGCAATATGGGCGACAAGTCGGCGACAGGCGTGTGCTTCACGCGCAATCCCTCGACCGGCGAAAACCGCTTTTACGGCGAATATTTGGTCAATGCGCAAGGTGAAGACGTCGTCGCCGGCATTCGCACGCCGCAGACGCTGACCAAGGCCGAGCGCATCGAGGGCAACGGTGATCTGCCTTCGATGGAAGAGCAGATGCCGTCGCTCTACGGCGATCTGTGCGCCGTGCGCGAACGTCTCGAAAAACATTATCGCGACATGCAGGACATGGAATTCACCGTGCAGGAGGGCAAGCTGTGGATGCTGCAGACGCGCTCCGGCAAACGCACGGCGAAGGCGGCGCTGCGCATCGCCGTCGATATGGCCAATGACGGGCTGATCGGCCGCGAGGAAGCAGTCAAACGTATCGACCCCATGCAGCTCGATCAATTGTTGCACCCCACTCTCGATCCCAAGGCGCCGCGCCACGTGCTGGCGAAGGGATTGCCGGCCTCGCCCGGCGCCGCCACCGGCAAGGTCGCGTTCTCCGCCAAGGATGCGGAAGATCTCGCCGCCAAGGGCGAGAAGGTCATTCTCGTGCGTATCGAAACCAGCCCCGAGGATATCGGCGGCATGCACGCGGCCCAAGGAATTCTCACCACGCGCGGCGGCATGACCAGCCACGCCGCCGTGGTTGCGCGCGGCATGGGGCGGCCCTGCGTCGCCGGCGCCGGCGACATCCGCGTCGATTATCGCGCTCAGACCCTGACCGCCAAGGGTGAGGTCGTGAAGGCCGGCGAGATCATCACCATCGACGGCTCGCGCGGCGAAGTGATGCTGGGCGAGGTGAAAACCATCCAACCCGAGCTGAGCAGCGATTTTGCGGCCCTGATGGAATGGGCCGACGCTGTGCGCAAGCTCAAGGTGCGCACCAATGCGGAAACGCCGGAAGACGCCGCGACCGCGGTGAAGTTCGGCGCCGAAGGCATCGGGTTGTGCCGCACCGAACACATGTTCTTCGATCCGCAGCGCATCATCCATATGCGCGAGATGATCCTGGCCGGCAGCGAGACCGAACGCCGCGCCGCCCTCGCCAAGCTTGTGCCCTATCAGCGCGCCGATTTCATCGAGCTTTTCACCATCATGAAGGGCCTACCCGTCACTATCCGTCTGCTCGATCCGCCGTTGCACGAATTCCTGCCCAACACCGACGCCGAGATGGAAGAGGTCGCCTCGGCGGCCGGCGCCAAGGTGGCCGAGGTGCGCGCGCGCGCGGCCTCGCTGCACGAATCGAATCCGATGTTGGGCCTGCGCGGCTGCCGCCTCGGCATCGTCTATCCCGAGATCTACGAGATGCAGTGCCGCGCCATCTTCGAGGCGGCGGCCGAGGTCGCGGCTTCGAGCGGCACGACCGTGACGCCCGAAGTGATGATCCCGCTGGTCGGCACCAAGAAGGAATTCGACATCCTCAAGGAAATGGTCGACCGGGTCGCCGGCGAAGTGGGTGCGAGCGTCGGCCGCACGCTCAAATATCTCGTCGGCACGATGATCGAATTGCCGCGCGCCGCCTTGCGCGCCGGCGATATCGCCGAGGGGGCCGAGTTCTTCTCGTTTGGGACCAACGATCTCACCCAGACCACCTTCGGCCTGTCGCGCGACGATTCCGGCTCGTTCCTGCAATATTACCAAGATCGCGGCATCTTCGAGAAAGATCCCTTCGCGACCTTGGACCGCGAGGGCGTGGGCGAACTGATCCAGATCGCCGCCGATCGTGGGCGCGCGACGCGCCCCGACATCAAGCTCGGCATCTGCGGCGAGCATGGCGGCGATCCAAGCTCGATTACGTTCTGCGCCGAGGTCGGGCTCGACTATGTGTCCTGTTCGCCCTATCGCGTGCCGATCGCGCGCCTTGCCGCAGCCCAAGCGGCCCTGGCGCTGGCCGGCAAGGGCAAGCTGTTCGTCGACGCTTAGGCGGCTTCCCGGCTTAAAGTTCTCCCAACGCCGTCCAATCGCCCAGGCGAAGGCGGGGGAGGATCGAGCTTATATCCGTGTTTGATGAAATGATCGGGGCGATATGTTTCCCGATGCCGGGAGGGCCCACGAACACGGCGCCGCGAACTCGGCCATCCGCGATTTCCAATCGCCGGTGCGTTTGCGCGGGTTCGTCTTCGAATTCGATGATCTCGCAGTTGTTGGGATCGCGATTCGGTGCGCCATATCCCTTCACGTCGATACCGGTCATCTTCAGACTCACCAGCGTACTTGGCGGATCGTAGGACGAAGTTGCGCCAAATATGGAATCGACGGCGACGCCCGCTTGCGAAGTGCCGACCGCCCAAAGTCCGCTGATCGCGCCCGGTAGCTCGGCGACATCCCCGACCGCCCAAATATAGGGGTCGGAGGTTCGCATCGATGAATCGACGATGATTCCGCGGTTCACCTCCAACCCGGCCGCGCGTGCGATCTCGGCATTGGGGCGGACGCCGGCGCAGGTAACGTAGATGTCGGCCTTTAATACGTCGCCGTTGGTGAGTACGACCCGTTCGAGCCGGTCCTGTCCTTCGACATTGGCGACGGTCGCGCCCGTCACCACGCAGAGACCGAGTCCTTCCAGGAAATGGCGCAGGATGGCGCTGCCCTTGTGATCGAGTTCCCGGTTCATCAATCGGTCGTCACGCTGCACGACGGTGACCTTGAGGTTGAGCTGGCGTAAGGCGTCGGCGGTCTCGATACCGAGAACACCGCCACCGAGAACGACTGCGGTCTCGCAAGACTTCGTCTGACGCCAACTGCGGAGCGCCATCGCATCGGCCGCCTCTCGTAGGACGAAACAGCCGGCAAGGCCATCCCCCGGAACCGGCGGACTCACCGCGCTCGATCCTTGCGCGAGAATCAATCGGTCGCAGGGCAGTTCCTCCCCGGTTCCCAGTCGTACGAGACGATTGGTCGTGTCGATCCCTGTCGCAATCGTATTGAGCCAGACATTCACGTTCTTGGTTGCGTACCAATCGGGTTGCATCAAATAGAGATCGTCGAGCCCGGACCGCCCGTACAACAGACGTGCGATGCCCATCCGATTATAGAAATGATGATTTTCGCGGGTGACGACATCGATTGTGCAGCTTGTGTTGCGCCGGCGGATTTCATCGGCCGCCGCGATCCCGGCGGCGCCGTTCCCGATAATCACTATTTTCTCGAAATCTAGCGCCTTCGCGGTGTCGACTTGCGCTGTCGGCGTCGGTGACTCGGGCAGGCTGCGCGGATCGGTCTTGAGATCGATCGTGACTCCGCCTTTCGTCGCTTTGCACACGCAGGCCATGCGGGCACGCCCCTCAAGACCGAGGCGCCGCAACGTCGCGAGTTCATTTTTGTCGGGGACGCTTAAGTTTCCCATGCCTTCGACGACGGCGATCGGATCCGCACCGCAAACACCCATTCGGCAGCCGAAATCGATTTTCAATCCGGCGGACTCGATCCCTTCGAGCAATGTCCGCGATGGATCGGCGACAAAGCTGCGCCCGGACGCTCGTTCGCTGACCAACTCGTCAGCGGAGCTGGCGCCCGTGCGCACCGCGTCGATCTTGACACCGACTTTCGGTTCGCCTTGCGACGGAGAACGGAGCGCGGCGAACTCCTTCTCGGCGATTTGGCCATTATAGAACACCCGAAGGATCACAGCGGCGACGACGAACAGAAGGGCGGCTTCCATCCACGTCGCGGTTGGAAATCCAGTTAATTGCCCGACCGCCTTGACGATGTTCGGTACGCTAAACCAATAGAAAATGCCGAGTGCCAGCAAAGCGAATAGCGACGCAACGCGGAAGTCGGACATGCGGACAAATATCCGCAACGCCATATAGACGCCGAGGGCCATGAGTATGCAGCCGACAATGTAGCTGTAGTAGGGGATCAGGCCGGTTTCCATCGGATCGGCGGTTGTGAAATAACCGTAGGCGAAACCGGGAAGGCCAGCGACGAAAAATTTCTTATGACTTGCATACCACGGGTCCGGATCGGAGATATCGCTCAGGAACGCCGCGCGCGGATTGAAGTCGTAGCAGTTTTTCTGACAGCCGACGCAGGTCGGGCAATAGCCGTTGCGCACGATCGCGATTGGGGCGAGGCCGTAGGCTTTTTGGATGGGGCCGAGCGGACAAAATGTCCCGCACCAGCCGCTCCGGCCCTTGAAGATCACGCCGCCTAGAAACGCCAGCGACAACGCCGTTACGACCAGCGCCAGGAGCATCGCCGGTTCCTTGTTGAAGTAGACATGGCGAAGACTGACGAGGAAGAAGAAGCTTAAGACCGCGATGAAGTAGGCAAGATTCTTGAAGTAGAGCGGCAATGTGCGTTCCAGGCTGAAGCCCAGCGTTCGCGGTATCTGGTTCAACATCGCCATCGGACAGATCTGGCGCCAAACACCGGGCGCCACGGCGAACAAAAGCGGCAACGACGGAATGAGGATGCGCCAGAAGATCGTGAAACCGACGTCGGGATAGGCGACGACCAGCCAAGAAATGCCGATGACGGCCGCGAGGGCGAGCCCCCGCAAAATGCGCCAGACGATCACGGGAACCTTGGCCGGCATTTCGAGATAGTTAGGAAAGGGGTTGATTTTGGCTTGGCTCATTGCGGGCTCGCTCGATCTTCAGGGATAAGTCGGAGGTGGGGCGCGAGATCAATTCGCCGTGCGTTTCGTTGTCCAACGCAGCCGCAACGCGAGAACTTTGCCCAGCTCGAGCAACAGTTTGCGCGCGAGAACGGGTTCCCAGGCGGCGAATGTTTCGAAATTCGCGCGTGATACCCGAATCGCGCTGCCGCCGCGTATCGAGCGGATGGTGGCGCTGCGCGGCTGGCCGTCGAAAAATGAGATTTCTCCGAACACCGAGCCTTCGGGGAGGGTTGTCAGAACCGACTCGGTCCCTTTCGTGTCGCGCACGATTACATCGGCCGCGCCGGACGACAAAATGTAGAATGAGTCGTCTTGCTCGCCGTTGCGCACGAGGTCTTGGCCGGCTTGGAAATGCCGGGGTTCGACGATGTTGAGGATCTTGTTCCAATCGTCGCTGGAGAAATCTTCGAGGAAGACGATCTCGCCGTGCTGCGCTTCGGGCGGAGCCGCAGCGTCGTAATCGAATAGTCCCATTTCTTGGTATCGCCTACAGTTTTTCTATCTGCAGACACAGAGACTACAGATCTTTCATCGCCATCCCATTAAAGCGTCCTCAGCCGGCGGTTAATATGACCGTTTTCGCAATGCGACGATTTTTCGCGGGCGTAGCGATTCGGAAATTCATGCGCCGGTAGCAGGAATAAATTCAAACCCCGCCGGTCATCGAGAAGTTGACGCCGGACGTCCACTTCGCGCGGTCTGAGGCGACAAAGACCACCATGTCGGCGACTTCCTCGGGCTCGGCGGGCCGCCCGAAGGGCTGCGGTGGGAACAATTCTTTCCAGCGCTCGGCATCGCCGAGTTTTTGCGCCGCGATGGGCTTCAAGCGTTCCCATTGGCGCGGCGTCGCGGTCGTGCCGGGATGGACGCCGACGACGCGCACCCCAAAGGCTTGGCTTTCGCGCCCCAATCCGATCGTGAAGGCGTCGAGCGCCGCGTTGGCGGGTGCGCCCGCGATGTAGCTCGGCCTCGGATTATGCGCCGCCCCGCCGATGACATTGACGATCACGCCGCTGCGGCGCGCCACCATCGCGCGATAGATATGGCGGGTGAGATCGATGAAGCCGAACAGCTTCAGATCGTAAGCGCGATGCCATGCATCGCGGTCGACCTCGAGGAAGGGGCCGGACGGGATCGAGCCTGCGTTGTTCACCAGGATATCGACGTCCTTGCAGTCCTGCCCAAGGCGGTCGATGCCTTCGGCGGAGGATAGATCGACGGTATGGGTCGCGATGCTGACGTTATAGCGCTTGCGGATGGCCGCTGCGGCCTCGTCCAATCCCTTGGCATCGCGTGCTGCCAAGTGAAGGTTCACCCCTTCTTCGGCGAATAATTCGGCGATGGCCAGGCCGATCCCCTTGCTCCCGCCAGTCACCAGCGCGGTTTTGCCCGTCAAATTCAAATCCATCGTTTCTACTCCCTAATCCTTGCGCCGATTATCGGCGAGGCGCTCGGCTTGCCGCAACCCCGGCCCGAGGCTAGGCTTCGCGCAATAACACCATAATTTTTCAGGGGCTTCCCATGCTTGATTTGTATTTCTGGACCACCAACAACGGCTATCGCGCGCGCACCGCACTTGAGGAGGTGGGCCTTGCCTATAACCTGCACCCGGTGGCGCTGCCCAAGAAGGAGCAGTTGAGCGACGATTTCAAGAAGCTGCATATCGGCCATAAGATCCCGGTGCTGGTCGATTCCGAAGGGCCGGGCGGCTCCATCGCGATCCCGGAATCCCCGGCGATTCTGCGCTACGTCGCCGAGAAGGCCAAAAGCAATTTGATCCCGTCCGATCCACGTACCAAAGTTGAGATGGAATCGTGGTTCTCCTACGGCGTGTCGACCTTCTGCATGGTCGTGGCCCAATACGGTCATTTCCATTTCCGCTCGCCGGAGGACGTACCGGGGGCGAAGAAATTTTTCGAGACTTACGCGCGCGATATGTACACCGTCATCAATCAGCGTCTTGCCGGGCGTGACTACTTCGTTGGCGATCAAATTTCATTGGCCGACTTCGCGCATTATGCCGACGTGCGGATGTACAAGGACAGCCTGAAGCCTGAGGATTATCCCAACATCAAGACGTGGTACGACCGCATCTCCGCGCGGCCCGCCGTTCAACGCGCCTACGCCGCCATCTAAGTGGAGGCGGCGCCATGCTCGATCTGTATTTCTGGACGACCAACAACGGCTATCGCGCGCGAACGATGGTCGAGGAGACGGGGCTTGCCTATAACCTGCATCCGGTTTCGCTGCTCAAGCGGGAGCAGCTGAGCGACAGTTTCCGCAAGCTCCATGTCGGCCACAAGATCCCGGTGCTGGTGGATTCCGACGGGCCCGGCGGCGGCCAGATCGTCGTCCCGGAATCGCCGGCCATCCTGCGTTACCTCGCGACCAAGACGAACTCCCAGTTGATCCCCAAGGACGCACGCGCGCTCGCCGAGATGGAGACCTGGTTTTCCTACGGCATCGCGACGTTTTGTCCGATTCTCGCCCAGCACGGCTATTTCAATTTCCGCTCGAGCGAGGACGTGCCGGGAGCGAAGAAATACTACGAGACCTACGCGCTCGATCTCTACGGCGTCATCAACCAGCGGCTCGAAGGGCGCGTCTATTTCGCCGACGATTATTCGTTGGCCGATCTCGCCCATTACGCCGACGTGCGCCAGTATGCCGGCAGCTTCCGGCCCGACGATTATCCCAACGTCAAGAAATGGTACGACCGCATTTCGGCGCGGCCCGCCGTTCAACGCGCCTACGCACCGCTCGCGTAAAGGAACGCTCATGCTCGATCTTTATTATTTCCCGACGCCCAACGGCCAGAAGGGCCGCATCATGCTGGAGGAGGTCGGGCTCCCCTACAATCTGCAACTCGTCAATATCCGCGACGGCAGCAATCTCGCTGCGGATTATCGCAAGGTGGCACCCTCGCGGCGCATCCCGACGCTGGTCGATAGCGAAGGCCCCGGCGGCAAACCGCTCAGCATCATCGAAAGCCACGTCATCATGACGTACCTCGCCGCCAAGACGAACAGCCCGCTCTACCCGAGCGATCCGGCGACGCGCTTCCTGGTCGATCAATGGGCGCTGCATGGGCAATCGACCTTCGGGCCGACCTTCGCAAATGTCACTTTGTTCGAGACGCGCTTCCCCGAAGACGTGCCCGCCGCCAAGAAACATTTCGGCATTCTCGGGCGTCGCTGTTTCGAGACCATCGAGTTGCATCTAGAGGGTAAGGACTATTTCGTCGGCGATTATTCGATCGCCGATATCGCGCACGTCACTTGGGTCAATCGTCATGCCGAAACCGGCATCGATCTCGCAGGCTATCCGAACGTCAAACGCTGGTTTGAGACGATCGCCGCCCGCCCGCAGGTGCAGCGCGGCTTGAAGGCAGATTGATCACACCATCTTCTTGAGGATGGCGTAGAGCGCCGCGCGTTCGGCGGCATCGAGGCCGCGCAACGCCGCTTCGGTGCTGGCGGCATCGAGCGGGATCAGGGCTTCGACCAGCGCGCTTCCTTCCTCGGTCAGGCTGACCGTCAGCAGGCGTTTGTCCTTCGGGCTCGGATCGCGCCGCACGAAACCGCGGCTTTCGAGCCGGCGCACCAGGCTGTGGATATTGGCTGGCGGCATGGCGACGACGCGCCCCAATTGATTCTGCGACAAAGGCCCGAGTTCCCACAGGCGGATCAAGGTCGCGTGCTGGATGGGCGTCAGATCGTGCGGACGGATGCGGCTCGCCAGATGGCCGGAGGCCCGCTGATAGGCGCGGCGCAGCAGATGTCCAACTTGGTCGTCGAGACGATAGGGGCGTTCGGTCATTCGTTAGCTTTGTAACAGACGGTCAGCGCAGGAGAAAGAGCACGAACTCGTTCGGCTCCAGCCGATCGACCGACCGCACATTTGGCGTCAGTTCGCGCCGGCAGAACTCGAGCATTTCCACCGGGTCGGCGTAATAGAGCGTTTCCTCGCGATAGGGATTGCGCGTCGACAGCATATTGAAGCCGAGCGCCACGCGGGTCTGCGTCCAAAGATGGCGTAGATTCTCAAACACGAAATCGCGCCAATCCTCGTTGCTCGCCCACATCTTCATGTTCCAGGTGCCGGACACAAATGAATAATCGGCTTCGCGCTGGGCGGCGTGCGTGAGAAAAAATTCGCAGCGCGGATCGCGGATGCGTTTGCGCGCCTCGGCGACCATCTCGGGGCTGATGTCGTATCCGTAATAACGCCCGCGCTTGAGCGCCGGCAAATGGCGGATCGCTTCGAACATCGCGCCATAGCCGCAACCGTGATCGTTGATGCTGATCGGGCGCTCCTCGGGGATATCGGCGATCAGCCCGGCGAAAATGTTAAAACGGCGCTGCATCCGCTCCGCGTCGTGCCAGGCGAGCGCCTTGTGATGCGCGCCGAAAGCCTTGATGCCGAGGCTGAAGGTCCGGGCCACCGGGTCGAGCAGGGGAGCATCGTATTTTTGGGGTGGGTCCGGCGGCATGGCGGGCACTCTAGCATCTGAACCCTGGCCGCATAAGGTGCGCTGGCATAAGCTGGCGCCCATGAAGCGATTCTGGCTTTTCATCGGGCTGCTCCTCGCGGCTTCGGCAGCGCAGGCGGCCGATTATCCCCCCTATCCCGACGTCTGGGGGCGCGAACTTGCGGCACCGCAGGGGCGCATCGTGAACGGCTTTTACCTTCGCGCGGGCGGCAATGGCGATTACGTGATCACCCATACGCATCATGCCGCCGATCCGGAAACCGGCAATCTGCAAGGCGGCGGCGATTGGTCCCGGCTCGATTTCTTCGCCGGAACCCGGGCAACGATCGACGAGGACGGATTGAACGCGATCCAGCGCGATTTGCCGTTCGCCCGGCCGCGCGTGCAATCGCGCGGCGGCATCTGGCTTCATCTGCCGGGCGAAATCCAGGTGAAGCCGTTCAGCCGCGAGCCCAAGGGCGTCGGCTGCTGGGTCAATTACGCGGGCTCGCTTGTGTTGCGCGACCGCGCCGAAAAGGTGATCGCGGATCGCGTGGCGTTGCGGTTGCTGGCGGCACCCGAGCGCCGCGAATATTGGGATTCGTGCGAACGCGGCGGCACCGGCGGGCATTACGAAGCCAAGGTCGATGCGCTGTCCTTCGCGCTGTATGGCTTGAAGGATGGAACCTTCCTGGCCGAAGGGGCATCTTCGCCCTTCCTGATCCGCTTCTATCCCGATCTGACCTCTCCTTTCGTCGAGGCCCATCCCGATCTGTTCCTGGTCGATACCGCCGAGGTCGATCGCGTCGTGAAGGGCGCTTACGCAGGCACGGACGGAGTGCGCATCCAGGCGGCCAACGACGCGCTCCATGCCTATGTGCTGGAATTGCGCCGCAGGAAGACCGCGCGATGAGCGATCCGGTCCTGGTTTTCATCCATGGCCCGACGGCGGTGGGAAAACTGACAGTTGCACGCGAGGTCGCCGAACTGACCGGCTTTCGCCTGTTCCACAATCATCTCATCGTCGATGCTCTGACGGCAGTTTTCGAATTCGGCAGCGAGCCCTTCGAGCGCTTGCGCGAGCCGATGTGGCTGGCGGTTCTGCACGATGCCGCCTGTGCCGGCATTTCAGTGATCTTCACCTTTACGCCCGAAAAGACGGTGTCGCCGGATTTCGTCGCCGAGGCCGTCGATGCCTTCGAGCGCGTGGGTGGCAAGGTCGTGTTCGTGGCGCTGACCAGTGCCACCGAAGTGCAGGATGCGCGCATCGCTGACGAATCGCGCGCAGCGTTCGGGAAACTCCGCTCAGTCGAGATCCAGCGCCACCTGCGTGCGAACGGTCTGATGGACTATCCGCACCTGCCGCATTCGGGGCTCACCATCGACACCGGGGTCTCAAGTCCGCGCGCCGCGGCGCAAACGATCGTGCGTCATTTCTCGCTGAGTACGGCGAACGCATCGCCGTCGTAGAATGGCGCGCTCGTCGCTCTCGTCGGGATTCAAATATCAAAAAGATCGTCATACGCGGGCTTGATCCGCCACTGTCCGGTTTAAATTCAGCCGTCATGCCCGTACTTGTTACGGGCATCCACGGACGAAAGCGCAATAGCGCGAAATGACCGTTGGAGCGCAGATACTCAGTTTTGCCCTGCATGATCCGATGGCCGATTCGTGGATGGCCGTAACAAGTACGGCCATGACGAACCTGTTTTCGGAGTTTGAGTCTCTGCCGGTTCTATCATGAAGAAATATAAGCAGAGGAAGGCTTTGTTCCGGTTCGAAACATTTTAAACTGGACAGCAGTGGGTCAAGCCCGCGCATGACGGCTTTTTCGTGCTATCGCGCTTTTGCTCGTGGATGGCCGCAACAAGTGCGGCCATGACGGTCCCCATTAGTTGAGAAGTGCCGTGCGTCACTTCTCGCTGAGCACGGCGAAGGCGTCGCCGTCATAGGTGCGGCCTTCGATATGACGGCGGTGCCACAGCGCATAGAATAGCAGCGTCCAGGCCGCCTGACCGGCATGGCCGTCGGGTCTGCTTTCCAGCGACGCGAAAAGGGCCGCGACCCGATCCGGATTGCAGACTTCGCGCACGCCCTCTTGCGCGGCGACGAGCGCGCCGATCGCGCGTCCGCGCCGTCCGATCCAATCGGTTACCGGAACGGTGAAGCCACGTTTCTTGGAAAAGGGATCGGCTTCGGGCAGACGGTCGACGAGCCAGCGGCGCAGTAGATACTTGCCTTGGCCGCGGCGTATTTTCAGTCCGTCCGGCAGCAGCATGGCGAATCCGGCGACGCGTTCGTCCAACATCGGGGTGCGGCCCTCGACCCCATGCGCCATCAGGCAACGGTCGAGCTTGGTCAGAAGGTCGTTGGCCAGCCAATCGGCGCAATCGGCCGCCTGCGCGGCTTGCAGGCGCGTGCGCCCGGCTTGTGCCGCTTCCTGTTCGGCGGCTTCGATACCGGCACGCCAGCCGTTGGGCTCATTGCGCAAGATACCGAGACTGTCCATCAACCCGTGCGCGCGCATGGCGCGGCCGCCCAGCCATCTCGGACGCAGTAGGCGGCGGTAGCGTCCGTAACCGGCGAACAATTCGTCTCCGCCTTCACCGGACAGCACGACCTTGAGCCCCTGCTGTTTCACATATTCTCCGAGCCGGTAGGTCGGCAGCACCGCATAGTCCGCGACCGGATCGTCGAGCGCGTCGGCGACGCGGGGCAGCACCGACCAGAAATCCCGTTCGGTGAAATCGACCGGATGGAAGTTCGCGCCTGCGGCACGCGCGACCCGTTCCGCCAATGCGCGTTCGTCGGCCACACCTGTTCCGGAAAAGCCGACCGTGAAGGCTTCGACCGGGCGTTCGTTGAGCGCGCGCATGCAGGCGAGGATAGCGGAGGAATCGATGCCGCCCGACAGGAACATGCCGTAGGGCACGTCGGAGCGTTGATGCACCGCCACACTATCCATCAAGGCGGCATCGAGCAGTTTGAGGGCTTCGGCTTCGCCGACATCGCGCGGGCTTCCGGCGGGTAGCGCGTCGCGGCGCATACGCGCGGCAATGCGTCCGTTCTCCAGCGTCAGGGTCTCGCCGGGCAGCACACGGAACACGCCGTCGAAAATTGTCGCGGCGCCGGTCGTGAATTGAAGTTGCAGCAATTCGCGCACCTTGGCCGGTGCGAGCGTCGGCTGGACGCGTCCGGCGGCGAAGAAGGCGCGGGGCTCGGACGCGAAGGCGATGTCATCCGCGTTCTCGTGATAATAAAGCGGCTTGATGCCGAAGGGATCGCGCGCGAGATAAGCGCGCGCACCATCGGCCTCGCAGGCGGCGATCGCAAACATGCCGCGCAGGTGCCGGCCGAAGCCTGCCCCCTGATCGCCGATCAGGACCAGCGGCGGCTCGCAGTCGGAATGGGTTGTGAATCGGTTCTCGCCGAGTTCGCGGCGCAGTTCGACGTAATTGTAGATTTCGCCGTTGGCGACGAGTGCCCGTCCAGCCCCGTCCTTCAACGGCTGATGGCCGGTCGCGAGATCGATTATAGCGAGGCGCGTATGCACGAGGCCCGTGGGCCCAACACTATGGCGGCCGACGCCGTCCGGGCCGCGATGGGCGAGCGCGGTTTCCAGCAGCGACAATATCCGGCCGTCCGGCGCGCCTCTCCGCGTCATCAGGCCGGCAAGGCCGCACATTAGCGAATGATCTGGCTGAAGAACTGCAGATATTGATCGACGACGGCGTTCTCGGTGTAGTTTGCCTCGTATTCCGCGCGCCCGCCTTCGGCGAGCCGATCGCGCAGCGACGGATTTTCGGCGAGGTGCTTGATTGAACGGCCGAGCGCCGCGGCATCGTCGACGGGAACGAGTATTCCGGATTCGCCGTGGCGGATCAGCATGCCGGGCCCGAGGCTATCGGCTGCTATGACCGGTATATCTTGCGCCCAAGCTTCGATTACGACATTGCCGAGCGGTTCGCGCCGCGAAGGGCAGACGAAAATATCGGCAGTGGCATACAAGGCCTCGACGTCCTCGCGCCAACCCAGGAAGCGCACCCTGGGTTTGATGCCGAGAACCTCGGCGCGATTCTCCAATTGCTGGCGGAGCGGCCCTTCGCCGGCGAGCCACAGATAAACGTTGGGAACGCGCGCGATCGCCTCAAGCAGGGTGTCGAAGGCCTTGTTCTCGTGCAGCCGGCCGAGTGCCAGGACGAGGGGCGCCGTATCCGGCGTGTACATCTTGCGGCGGTTCACGGGTGCAACATGGTCCGAGCTGACGAAATTCGGCAGATGATGGACCTTCTCGTCGGGCCAGCCGTTGGTGCGCAGATAATCGACGATGTCCTGGGTATTGGCGATCAGGTGGTGGCACTTGCGGTAATATTTGATGTTGTAGTAGCCGCCGAGCCGCCCGACATGGACGAACTTGCCGCGCGGGGTCATGGATGTTGCGCGGTTCATCCATGTGAGAACGATGTCAGGCGAATATTCCTTGATCACGCGGCGGATCGCCCAGCGCGTCGAAAAATCGAAGGCGCCGCCGAACGGAAGCTGGATTGGCTCGACGCCGCCCGCGCGCAGAAGTCGCGCGCGATCCTCGTCCTCGCGGATCACGATGCGCTGGTCGAGCCCGGCGCGCTGCAGGGCGATGGTGAGGCGCGTGAAAAACGCCTCGGCTCCGCCATACTTGGCGCCAGCCATCATCTGCATCACTTTCATAACGGTATTAACTCCTCGAATGCCTGCGCCGCCTGATCCCATCCCCAACGACCCTGTCGGTCCAGCGCGGCCGTATGGCAGCGCGTCCACCAGACATCGTCGGTCAGAAGTCGTACGGCCGCGTCGGCGAACATCATATCGTTATCCGCAATCGTCCCCGTTTCTCCGTCGATGACGCGCTCGACGACCGAACCGAAACGTCCGACAACGGCTGGAACGCCCGCAGCTTGGGCCTCGCCGACGGCGAGACAGAAGGTTTCGTTGAGATCTCCCCTGTACAGCATGACCCGTGCAGACTGAAATTCCCCGATCAAGCGGGGCTTTGCAACCGGGTCGCGCACGACGACGCCCATTTTCACGAGATCGTGCGCCTTGGCCAATATAGCCGCCATTTCCGCGGCCTTGGCATCGCCGACCGCGCCATAGGTAGCGGCGCCGGCAAAAAGATGCAGCTCGGCGCCGGGTACCCGCGGGCGAATCGCCTTTGACCATAAATCGAGCAGCCAATCGAGCGAGCGCAGCGGGTTCGATGTGAAGATCGCGCGCGGGATAGCCGGCGCGGGGCGGACCGGAAGGTCGACGAATTCCGAAGCGATCCCGTAGGGGATGACGACGCGATCTCCGCCCGGCGCCCAGACCGGATAGGTAGTCGCGTGATAGTCGCCGATGAATACGATGGCCGGCTTGTGGCGCCACAATTTGCTCAGATAGCGCCATTTCAAAAGATAGCGCGCCGGATTGTGGATCCAGAACACGGTGCGCTTGGCGCCCGGCATCCGCGCGATCAGCTTGTCGCCGCGATTGGCGATATAGAGATCGGCACGTTCGGGCAAACCATCGGCGAGGGGCGCCCAGTCGACGCCGTCGATGATGCGCGCCTCGCGGCACATATTGCGCACCATTACCTGATGGCCGCGCGTCGCCAGCGTGCGCGTCAAGTTCACGATCGAGCTTTCGACGCCGCCGAGCGGGCGTTCCTTCGGCGTATCGCCGTCGAAGACGATGCCGTCATCGGCCAAGACGATCCGCGCCATTAGAAGAGTGCTCGGTTAAGCGAGCCCAAAACGAGGCCGTCATACGCGGGCTTGACTCGCGTATCCAACTTTCGATCGATATCAGTGAAGATCACCGTTCGAGCGGGCCTTCCGGTAAGCGAATGACGTGCCCTTAGAGACATGCGCCATTGAAGATGGATACGCGGGTCAAGCCCGCGTATGACGGCATTTTTCTGGGGAGAAAGAACGGGACGCGATAGGCTTCGCGCATATGTCCTCGCGCCGATCATCAATTCTCGTCTACCCGCGACTTGATGGTCGAGATGATCGGATAGAGTCCGGCGAAGAGCGCGATCAGCAGGCCGTAGCCGCCTTCGCGGTATCCCTTGCGCGAGACGTAGCATTTGAAGAAGCGCGAAAAGATGCGACGTGTGTCGTTGACGAGCGATCCGCGGATGCCGGCGTCGCGCAGATCGCGCCCGCGCGCGCTCGAATAGGAATCGAGGCGGCGCAGCATGTCGGAGACATTGCGGTCGACATAGTGATTGAGACGGTTTGCCAGCATCGGGCCTTTGCCGTTGGGCGCATTCCAGGTGAGGCTCGGATGGACGCGCTGCGGCCCCCAACGCTTCACGCCCTTGCGGAACAGGCCGGGATAGGCGGCCTTGCCGTAGGAAGCCCCCCAGCCGTGGCGCACCAGGCGCTCGGCGATGTAATTGTCGACTAGGATTTCGTGCCAATCGAACGGCGTGATCTCGATGGTCCGACGGATTTCACCGGCGAGGGCGTCCGGGACATGTTCGTCGGCATCGACCTCGAGGATCCAATCGCCCGCGCAGGCATCGATGGCGGCGTTGCGCCGGTCGCCTTCCAACGCCCATGCACCTTCGACGATGCGGTCGGTGAATTTGGCGGCGACGGCGCGCGTATTGTCGGTGCAGCGGTCGAGCAGGACGACGACCTCATCGGCGAAGGTCAAGCGTTCGAGGCAGGCGGCGAGGCGGCCCTCCTCGTTGCGCGCGCTGACGACGGCCGACAACTTGCTCACGCGGCCTCCTTGCGGCTGCGCAGCCACAGCGCGCGGGCACCCGCCTCGGCGGTGTCCACGCTGAGGCTGTCCATGAGCGAATCCGAGGTGCGGTGATCGAATTCTTTGGGGAAAATCTCGGCGAACGGGATATCGGTGCGCACGATGCCGGTATGCTCGCCCCACGGCGCATATAACGCTTCCTGCGTGGGGCCGAACAGACCGAGCGTCGGCACGCCGGACGCGGCGGCCAGATGCATCAGGCCGGAATCGTTGCCGACATAGAAGGCGCAGCGCGCGAGACACGCCGACGCGGTCAGAAGATCGAGTTCACCCACGAGATCGATGCGCCGTTCGGCGGGAATGGTATCGATCAGGCGCAGCGCCATCGGGCGTTCGTCGTCGCGCCCGAAGATCGCGACCCGCGCGCCGGGTAGGATGCCCATCGGGCCGGTTAGCCGTTCGATCAGTTCGGCGAATTTCTCCGGGCGCCAAGTTTTGGCGCGCCAATTGGCCGTCGGACCAACGGCGAGCACCGGGCCGCCGTCGGGGATGAGGTGAAGCGCCGCCGCGCGGTCGCGCGCGCCGAGCCACAGACGGGGCGCCGGCGGTTCGGGCAGGTCGAGCACGCGCGCCATGCGTTCGACGCGCCGTGCGTTGGAGCCTTCGCGCGGCATGCCGCGCCGGACTTTACGAAACAGGATGTAGGTGACGGGCGCGTTGCGCAGATCGATCACCAGGTCCCACATCTTCCCGATGGTGAGGATCCACAGCCGTAGCCAGTGGAAGGAGAACAGCATCTTGTCGAGCACGATGACGCGGTCGAGATTGGGCACCGCGTCGAACAGGCCGGCGGCGGCCGGGCCGCAGGCGACCGTGATGCGGGCGTGCGGATGTTCGCGCAGCACGTGGTCGAGCAGGCCGGTCGAGATGATGGCGTCTCCCACCCGCGTCGATGTGACGAACAAGACCCGCATCAATTCGTTCTCACGTCCATAAACTTTCGAACTCGATCGCCGCGTCGTTCCAGCCGCGCGTGCGTTGCATCGAGCGCGCCTCGCCGGCGAGATTGCGATAGACCGCGCCGTCCGGATCGACCAAGGCCAGGATGAGGTTCGCGAAGGCATCGTCGTCGGGCGCGAAATAGCCGGTCTGGCCGTTTTTCACTCGTTCGAGCAGCTGCGCAGAGGCACCCCCCGTCGCGCGCACGATGGCGGGCAATCCGGCGGCCTGTGATTCCGCCAAGGTCGTCGCATACATCTCGCGCGGAATGACGGGATAAAGGTGAACGCGGGCGCGGCCATAGGCCTCGGCCATGCCCGGATCGGCGAGCGGGCGGCGCACGGTGACGCCGTCGCTTTGGGCGGCGCGCACGTCTTCATAGACCGATTGCAGTTTTTCGTCGGCGCGTCCCTCGTCCAATGCCTTCCGCAGCACGGCGGAATAGATGTGCAGTTCGGCCTGCGGTCGCGACGGATGGACGCGTTCGCGCCACAGCCGCACGATGGTCTGCAGCCCGTGCAGCGGATGGGTGGTGACGATGGCGGTCAGCGAGGGCGATTCGTTGGCCGATGCGGCGCGGTAGATATCGGCGACGCCGGGCACGATGACCCTGCTTTTGACCGCCTCGGATTTGAGTGCCCGGCTATGCGTCTCGCCGGTGAAAACCAGGGTCGGGCGGTGGCGCGCGATGGCGTCGCGCTCGGCCTCGGCGGCGAGGGTCTGTGGCGAATCCCACAGCCACAGGCAGCGGTGTTTGGCCTCGCTCACCTGGTCCAGCAGGGCGGCCTTGCGGAAGGCCAGGAGAACGTCGGTTTCGGGCGGGCGGGGCGCGTCCCAGGGCAGCCAGGGGACGCCGGCGACGATGCTCTGGCTGGCGGTGCGGTTGATTGCGGTGACCTCGTGGCCGCGCTCGGCCAGGGCCGCCGCCAGCCGGGCAAAGGCCTTTTCCGCTCCGCCCAGGGGGCGGGCGTCGGGCGCCGCGCCATCATAGGGGATCCCGTCGTCGATCATGGTGATCCGCATGGCGCTCCTTATAGGGGGAGAAGCCGGTTTTTGAAATACTGGCCTGTTCCGCCGCTTTTGCCTTGGGCTTTTGCCGCGCTTTTTTGCGCAAGGCGGGCCGGCGTTCTATATAGTTAGGCTATGAGTATGCTGAATTTCGCTCTTTTGGCGGCCCGCAGCCCCCTATCGGTGGCTGGGCCCGAGGCGCATTCCTTCCTGCAGGGGCTGGTCTCCAACGATGTGACCCAGGTGGCGCCCGGAAAGGCCGTCTATGCGGCGCTTTTGACCGCCCAGGGCAAGTTCCTTCACGATTTTTTCGTTTCCGAGCTGAGCGGCGCGCTGGTGCTCGATGCCGAGGCGGCGCGGATCGACGATCTCGCGCGCCGGCTCAAACTCTACAAGCTGCGCGCCAAGGTGACCATCGAACGGCTCGAGGGATACGTGGTTGCGGCGATCTGGGGCGAAGGCGCCGAGGGCGCACGGGTGGCCATTCCGGGCGCGACCCCCGATCCCCGCCTCGCCGCCGCCGGGTGGCGCGCGATCCTGCCCGAAGCCACCGCGCGTGAGACCCTGGCCGCGGCCGGTCTCGCCGAGGCAAATGAGGATGATTACGACCGCCATCGCCTGGCGCTCGGCCTGCCCGACGGCAGCCGCGACATGGAAGTGGACAAGTCGGTATTGCTCGAATGCGGCTTCGAGGAGCTGCACGGCGTCGATTTCGCCAAGGGCTGCTATATGGGCCAGGAGCTGACCGCGCGCACCAAATATCGCGGGCTGGTCAAGAAGCGCCTGATGCCCGTCGTCATCGGCAGCGGGCTCATGGAAGGCGATGCCCCGCCGCCCGGCACGCCGATCCTGTTGGACGGGCGCGACGCGGGGGAAATGCGCTCAGGCTCCGGCACTGCCGGTATCGCGCTCATCCGGCTCGACGCCTTCGACAAGGCGCGCCTCGACGGTGTGCCCCTGATGGCGGGCGACACCGCGCTGTCGGCCTGGACGCCGGACTGGATGAGCTTGCCCGAAAAGGAATAGCGGGCACGAGACAAAACCCTCTCCGCCTATAGGGAGGAGAGGGAACGCGAGATAATTGGCGCTGACACCGCCGCGGACTCCCCCTAATCTCGCGCCCCATGACCACGCCCCCCAAACTTATCCTCACACGCCCCGACGATTGGCACGTGCATTTCCGCGACGCAGCGATGATGCAGGCGGTCGTGCCGCATACGGCGCGCAGCTTCGCGCGTGCCATCGTCATGCCCAATCTGGTGCCGCCGGTGACCACCGCACCCGCCGCCGCCGCCTATCGGCTCCGCATTATCGAAGCGGCACTGGGGCCGTCTGGCGAGCCCGACGCGGATCGCCCCTTCCTGCCGCTGATGACCTGCTATCTCACCGATGCGTGCGACCCCAAAGCGCTGGCCGAAGGGTTCATGGACGGCGTCTTCACGGGGGCGAAACTTTATCCGGCAGGGGCCACCACGAATTCGGCCAGCGGCGTCACCGATATTGCCAAGATTGCATCGGTGCTCGCCAAGATGGAAGAGATCGGCATGCCGCTGCTCATCCATGGCGAGGTGACCGATCCCACCGTCGATGTGTTCGACCGCGAGGCGGTGTTCATCGAGCGCATCCTTGTGCCGATGCGCCGAAGCTTTCCGCATCTGAAAATCGTCTTCGAGCACATCACCACGAAAGAAGCCGCCGACTTCGTGGCGGCCCACGCGCATCACGTGGCCGCCACCATCACCGCGCATCATCTGGTGATCAACCGCAACGATCTCTTCAAGGGCGGCTTGCGGCCGCACAATTATTGCCTCCCCGTCGCCAAGCGCGAGACCCATCGCCTCGCCTTGCGCGCCGCCGCCGTGTCGGGCGACCCTCGCTTTTTCCTCGGCACCGATACCGCGCCGCACGCGGTTCATTTGAAGGAAATGGATTGCGGCTGCGCCGGGGTGTTCTCAGCCCCCGCCGCGATCGAAACCTATGCCCAGGTGTTCGAGGAAGAAGGCGCGCTCGACAAGCTCGAAGGGTTTGCCTCGCTGTTCGGCCCCGCCTTCTATGGATTGCCGGTGAATGAGACGACGCTCTCCTTGGTGCGCGAGCCTTGGAAAGTCCCCGAAACCATCGAGGTCGCGGGCGGCGATAGGGTCCGGCCGTTCCTCGCCGGCGAAACCCTCAATTGGCGCGTGGCGGAGTGACTATGGCCGATCGTTTCACAGCTTTGATGCTGCGCGAAACCGATGGCAAGGTCGCGGCGCAAATCGAAACATTGAGCGAGGCCGATTTGCCCGAGGGCGACGTGACCGTGCGCGTCATCCACTCCACGCTCAATTACAAGGACGGCCTGATGCTGAAAGGCCTCGGCCGCCTGGTGCGCAAATATCCGCATGTCACCGGCATCGATTTCGCCGGCATCGTCGAAACCTCGGCCGCACCCGCTTACAAGCCAGGCGACAAGGTGATCCTCACCGGCTGGCGCGTCGGCGAGACGCGCTGGGGCGGCTATGCGCAAAAGAATCGTCTGAAGGCCGAATGGCTGGTGCCGCTGCCCGCCGCCATGAGTTGCGCGCAGGCGATGGCGATGGGCACGGCGGGCTTCACCGCCATGCTGGCGATCATGGCGCTTGAGGAACATGGTCTGACACCTGATTCACCAGACGAGGTTCTGGTGACGGGGGCGGCGGGCGGCGTCGGCTCGGTCGCGGTGGCACTGCTCGCCAAGCTCGGCTACCGGGTCGCGGCCGCGACGGGGCGCGCCGCCGAGCACGATTATCTGACGAAGCTTGGGGCAACCAGCATCGTTGCCCGCGCCGAGCTTGAACAAAATCCCTCGGGGCCGCTGGCGTCCGAACGCTGGGCCGGCGCCATCGATAATGTGGGCGGCCCGATCCTCGCCAATCTGCTGGCCGCGCTCAAACGCGATGCCTCCTGCGCGGCCGTCGGCTTGGCGGCGTCGAACAAGTTGGAGACCACAGTGATCCCGTTCCTGCTGCGCGGCGTCAATTTGCTCGGCATCGATTCCGGCCTCGTTCCATATACGCGCCGCGTGGCCGCGTGGGATCGCATCGCGCAGGGTTTCGACTGGGCCTTGCTCGATTCTATCGTCACCAATATCGGGCTCGCCGATCTGCCGGCCTATGCCGACAAGATCCTCGCCGGCCAAGTGCGCGGGCGCGTCGTGGTGGATATGGATCGGTAGGACGCAATTCACATGAGTTCGTCATGGCCGGGTCACGCCCACTGCTGTCCGGTTTAAATTAAGCCGTCATGCCCGTACTTGTTACGGGCATCCACGGTCGAAAGCGCAATAGCGCGAAAAGACCGTTGGAGCGCAGATACCCAGTTTTGCCCTGCATGATCCGATGGCCGATTCGTGGATGGCCGTAACAAGTACGGCCATGACGAACCTATTTTCGGAGTTCGAGTCTCAGCCGGTTCTATCATGCAAAAATATAAGCAGAGGAAGGCTTTGTTCCGGTTCGAAATATTTTAAACCGGACAGTAGTGGGCCGAGCCGGGGCATGACGGGTCTCTACTCAGATGGCCGCCCCGCCGCTTACTCCCACCAGTGCGTGACGGTGCGTGTGCGTATCGGCAATCCGTTCTCGCGCAAAATCCGGTTGTGGAACTCCAACGCGCGGGCGGCGGCGGCCACGTAAGCATCGAAGCGTTCGTATTCGCGGGCGAGCGGATGCACGTCCTGATCCTCGGGTGCCACGCCGTCGCGCCACAAGAGCGCCAGCGTGACGCGCCCAAGCAAGGCGTCCAGTTCCGCCATCTCGTCGCCGCGCAACCGTTCGAACAGATCGGAGCAGAGCTTCGCCTGAAACACCTCGATACGGCTCACCATGTCGAGCCCGGCGCGTTTGATCTCGGCGCGGAACAATCGCTGCGGGCCGTGCCAGTCGGTGCGATAGGGTTTCGGGCGCAGGATGGCGCTGCGGCGGATCAGATCGCGCTCATGCAGGATGAACAGCGTACGCGTCACCGCGGAATTGGCGAAATGGAAACAGCCGCGCCGCCCGAGCCCTTCGACGGTCCATCCCAATCCCGGCTGCCAGGCGAGGATGCGCAAGATGCGCCACTGCGCTTCGCTGAAACCGTAAGGACGCAGCGCGCGGGCGACGCGCGCCACAAGCGCCATCCGCGTGCGCCGCGTCTCCAGGGTCAGGGCGAAGGCGGGATCGTCGCCGCCGTCGCCGTCCGGCGCATTGGTGCCCTCGAGCACCGGCTCGCCGGCCGCGGCGCGGCGCAGCTTGCCCGTCAGTGCGAACAGGCGCCGGCGCATGGGCTCTGTGATGCGCGCCTCGGCCGGCAACGCCGCGAGCTGGGCCCAATCGCGCCCGCCATGCTTCAGCAGCGCGTCGCGCGCGATCAGGTTGGTGTGCCGCCGCGCGATATCGCGCGCCGCGATCTTCGGATAAAAGCCGCGCTGCGCGGGCGGCACCCAGACGAGATATCCCTCCGCCACGAGCGCATCGATGTGCACCCGCACGCTTCTAAAATTCAGCCCGGCGCGCGCTGCCGCCTCGCCTTGCGTCAGCGGTTCGCCCGCCCGCGCAAGGGCGCGCAGCAGCATCAGCTTGGGTTCGGTCCAGCCGCGCGCGCGCAAAGCGGGCACGAGCGGCTGCAGCGCCGCATAACGCGCACGCCGGAGCGCATCCGGAAGCTCGAAATCGAACAGAACCGGGGCGGGGGCGATGTGTTCGCCGGCGTCCGGCGGCGCCATGTTCATGGCCGCGCCGTTCAGGCCGCGAGCGATTGGCGGTATTTTGCAGCCAGTGCGCTGAGACGATCCGCCATATGCGCCACACCCGACGAGATGGCCCCATTCGCCTCTTTGACGATCTGGGCCTCCACGGCGACATCGAGGCTCACTTTATCGTGGCGGTAGAGCCATTCGGCCACCGTTGCCCAATCCCACAAGGAACTTTCCGATGTGATCTTCGCCACCGGGGAAGGGAAATTTTTCCCGCGTTGGCCCTTGGAATATTGCGTCATGGCGGCGCGGCTCATGCCAGTGCGCGCCGCGATTTCGATCAGACTCACCAGCGGGTCCGGTTCCACGCGATCCACCTTGGCGCCCGCCGACAACACGGCCTCGATCGCCGACGACAACGCCACATCCAGCGACTCCGCCTCCCGCGTGAAATCGACGATGATATGACCCTTCTGGAATGAAATCGTCGCATCGTCGCAACCCGCCTCGAAGAAGCGGGTTTCGAAATCCGGCGCCTCTGGGTCCAGGCCGGAGGCGATGATGCTGAATTCATAATTTTTCATCGTCGGCTTTCTCCTTCGCATGCGGACAGCGATCTATGGCGCGGATAATCTGCCGCGCATGGTTGCCCGCATTTTTGGGCGTACTGAAAATGCCGACTTGGCATCCGTCCCGGTCGGCGTGCGGACAGAACAATCGGCCCCAATGGCCGAGCGCCCGCCATGTCCAACGGAGCGATTCGGCATAGGCCACCGCCTCCTCGACTTCCTTATTGGGATGGCGCGGTCGAGCCATCGCACAGTCCGACTATGGTTTGCATGTTAACATATGTCAACATTTTGCGTACCTGCTTGACGAAAAGAACATAACAAGAACAAAATAGGCAGCGCCCGGAGGCCGCGCAAGGGGGCGAGGCTTCCGGCGCGTGGTGGATTTTATGTTCTCTAGGACATATGTATGATATGACATGGGCGCTCGAACATACGGACGAGTTCGAGAATTGGTGGACCGCGCTGGACGACGGCGCGCAGGTCGATATCGCGGCCTGCGTCCGATTGTTGGAGGAACAGGGCCCGAGCTTGAGGTTTCCCTATTCGTCCGGGATCGCGTCGTCGCGCCACGAACATATGCGTGAGTTGCGGGTTCAGCATGGCGGAAACCCGATCCGGATTTTATATGCGTTCAATCCGCTGCGGACGGCGATTTTGCTCCTCGGCGGGCACAAGGGCGGAAACGATCGCTGGTATGACGAGAACGTGCCCAAGGCCGACGCTCTCTACGACGTTCATTTGGCCGAACTTCGCGCGGAAGGGTTATTGAAATGAGCGGGCATAAATCGTTTTCGACTCTGGTCGCGAAAATGCCGCGCACCTCGCAGGATCGCGTGGCGGAAAAGGCCCAGGTCTTGCGCCGGGAAATGGCGCTGCGGGAGCTGCGCACGGCACTCGAATTGTCCCAGGAACAATTGGCGGAAATCCTGAAGGTCGATCAGGGGGCGATTTCCCGGCTGGAGCGCAAGACCGACATGATGCTGCACACGCTGCGCCGTTTTGTCGAGGCGATGGGCGGCACCTTGGAACTGCATGCGCGGTTTCCCGAGGGCGACGTCAAGATCGCGGGCCTGGGCGACATCCGCGAGCCGGGCAAGACCGCCGCGCGCGCGGACGACCCGGCGATACCGTGAGGAAAGCAAATGAGCGAGAACAAAGACGCTACCCCGAAGTCTCTCGTTGAACCGGATTACGATTACGATGCGCCGCTGACCGACGATGAATATGCGCGCGGGCGGAGTGCGATGTTCGTGCGCCGCGCGCGCGCGGCCACCGGTCTATCGCAGGATGCTTTCGCCGCCCGCTTCGGAATCCCGGTCGGTAGCTTGCGCGATTGGGAACAGGGTCGCCGCTTGCCCGACGCGGCGGCGCAGAATTATCTGCGCGTCATCGCGAAGATGCCGGACGAGGTGGCGAAGGTGTTGGAGAGTACGGCTTCATGAGTAGCATACGGAAGGATGTTCTCGCCTCGATGAAGGATTTGCACGAGATCGGCCTCGTGTCCGATCTCACCATGCGCGAATTCGACGCGCTGTGCCTGCCGCCCGTGCGCGACTTCACGGCTGCGGAGGTGACGGAAATCCGCCGCGGCGCGAAAGCCAGCCAAGCCGTCTTCGCGGCCTTCCTGAATGTCGGCAAATCGACCGTCGCCGCGTGGGAACAAGGAACGAAGAAGCCGAGCGGCGCTGCGGCGCGGCTTTTGGACATCGTGGAGCGCAAGGGGCTGGACGCGATCGCGTGATGAAATTGGGGGGCAGGGCCGGGCTTGTCCTGGTCATCCACGGATGAAAGCGCGATAGCGCGGAAAGACTCTTATCATCGCCGGGATGCGCGGACTTGATCCGCGCATCCATCCTTCGTCCTTCGACCGCTTCATGGTGGGCACGGATGCGGGCGGCCAGGACGGCGTCTACGAACAGGCCATCCGGAACGTTCGATCGGGCCTGCTCGCCAATTTGCCGCCCGAGACGGCGCAGGCGGTGGCTTACGGGAATGCGAAGGGGCTGTTTAAGTTGAATTGAGGTGGGCAAATCGGCTGGTTAAGACGGCTCAAGAAGTTATCCGCTATGGTCACGCTTGTTATGGCCATCTCAAATGGATTAGCGCGTAACGATTCGGATTTGAATGTCGATCTAGTGTTTCATGCGGGCAGGAATATTCGCTCGTCGAATGACATCAGCAAAGTGACTAGTAAGGCCAATTCGTTCCGAAAGTATAAGACCCGTGCCAGGCGGCAAAGCTTCCACGGTCCGGCGCAACTCTTCAAGGCCCGCCGTCACGTCGAAAGTTTTCCAGCGTTTGGCTTTCTTAGGCGTTATATAATTTTGTGAAGTTTCAGTTCCACCTGAGTGTAATTGAACGATCCAGACTTGCCGCCCATCGTGAACCCATTCAAATCTAACTTTACCAAGTGAGGCTTCAGTTCGCGTATAAAGTGATCTGACATCGCTTTCGATTGGGGCAGGCAATGTCTCAGGCCTGCTCGATCCCAGCATCAATGATTCGCCCTCTCCTCGTTTACCCTCGATTATTAGTTGACCGTCACTGCCGGTGATAAGAGCGCCGGAATAAAATGGTCTGACGCCGTGTTGGGCGAGTATCGACCGTATGGAATTGTCGTTTGGATCCTCGGCGCGCAGGAGTCTGAATGGGTCTATCCAACCTCGTTTGGTCGTAAATTTTCCCGGAATTTGCTCCGCAGGAGCTGTTCGTATCCAAGTTTCACCAGAATGAGTGGGTCTCCCAAAAGTAAATGGAGCGATCCGACGACTAATAACGGTGGTTAGCGGAACCGGTAGTCCAATATGGTGTGCAACGAGTAATCCAAACGCCTTGTCCCCGATAAGTTTACTGAAACGATTCGGCCAATTGATTTGTGCGACGGAGGACAAATGAATCTGATCTGAGAATTCCCAAGCTAAAATATTAGACTGCCGCCAACCGCGCGGACTCGGATGAATGCTAAATTCAAGTCGACTATTGAATGGGACATTTTGTCCAATCGTGGGGACGGCAAGGGGATGGAATTCTGCTTTCGCGGGGAGGACTCTCTCGGAAGGGACAAAAATGGATGGCCGGGTCTTCGCCCGGGCATGACGGCTTAAGATTTTTACTCAGACGGCCGAATGGCCAACCCGGCCATCCCCATTCGGCCTGCGGCTACTGCGCCGCCTGCGGTGCCGTCTCCGTCACGGCCGCCGCCGCGATCGCCTCTTCCTCGGCGGCGTGTTTCAGCACGTCCTCGGCCTGCTGCTGTTCCTGCTGGCGCGCCCACATATGGGCATAGATGCCGTGCGGGCGGGCCAGCAAATCGCGGTGCGTGCCGCGCTCCACGATGGAGCCGTGTTCGAGCACCAGGATCTGGTGGGCATCCACCACGGTGGAGAGGCGGTGCGCGATCACCAGGGTCGTGCGGTCGGCCGAAACCTCGGGCAGGGATTTCTGGATTTCCTTTTCCGTGTGGGTATCGAGCGCACTCGTCGCCTCGTCGAACAGCAAGATCTGCGGCCCTTTGAGGATCGTGCGCGCGATGGCGACGCGCTGCTTCTCGCCGCCCGATAGTTTCAGCCCGCGCTCGCCCACGCGCGTCTCATAGCCGTCCGGCATGCTGACGATGAAATCGTGGATGGCGGCGAGCTTGGCCGCCTGCTCGATCTCGTCCTTGGTCGCATCCGGGCGGCCATAGGCGATGTTGTAATAGACCGTATCGTTGAACAGCACGGTATCTTGCGGCACCACGCCGATGGCCGCGCGCACGCTGTCTTGCGTCACATCGCGGATATCTTGCCCGTCGATGGTGATGCGCCCGCCGGTCACGTCGTAGAAGCGATAGAGCAGGCGCGAGATGGTGGATTTGCCGGCGCCGCTCGGCCCCACGATGGCGACCTTTTTTCCGGCCGGCACGCGGAAGGACACGCCCTTGAGCACGCGGCGGTTGGGGTTGTAATCGAAATCGACGTCTTCGAAGGCGATCTCGCCACCCTTGGGCTCCAGCGGCTTGGCATCCGGCTTATCGGCGATCTCGGGGGTGACGCGCAACAGGCCGAACATCTCGTCCATGTCGATCAAGGATTGCTTGATCTCGCGGTAGACCATGCCGAGGCGGTTGAGCGGCAGATACAACTGGATGAGGAAGGCGTTCACCATGACGATGTCGCCGAGCGTCATGATTCCGGCCTGCACGCCGAAGGCCGCCATCAGCATGATGGTGGTGACACCGACCGCGACGACGCTGCCTTGCCCGACATTGAGCAGCGAGAGCGAGACATGCGCCTTGATGGCGGCGGCCTCGTAAGATTGCAGGGCCTTGTCGTAGCGCTTCGCCTCGTGCGCCTCGTTGCCGAAATATTTGACGGTTTCGTAATTGAGGAGCGAATCGACCGCCTTGTTGGAGGCCTCGCCCTCCATCTCGTTCATCTGGCGGCGGTATTTGAGCCGCCAATCGGTGACGATCATCGTCCAAGCGGCATAAATGACGATGGTGCCAAAGGTGACGGCGGCGAAGCGCACATCGAACATCACCCACAGCACGGTGCAGACCATCACGATCTCGATCATGGTCGGGATCACGTTGAACAGCATCGAATCGAGCAGGGCATCGATGCCCAAGGTGCCGCGTTCGACCGCGCGGCTGAGGCCGCCGGTGTGGCGGTCGAGGTGATAACGAAGTGCGAGGCGATGCAGATGCTGGAAGGTCTTGAGCCCGGCCTGGCGCATGGCGCGCTGGGCGACCTTGGCGAAGACCGCTTCGCGCAGCTCGGCAAAACCTTGCGCCGCGATGCGCATCGCGCCATAGGCGAACAGGAGTGTGACCGGCACGACGATCCAGCCCTGGGAGTCCGGCAGGCGCAGCGTATCGATCACGGTCTTGAAGACGATGGGGATGCAGACCGTGACGGCCTTGGAGGTCGCGAGCAGCAGGAGTGCCACCAGGATGCGCGCCCGGATGTCGGTCGCCCCCGGCTCGGCGGCTTTCGGCCACAGATAGGGGGCGAGCGAGCGCAGCGCGCTCCAATCGTTGAGCTTCTTGGCGGGTGGCTTCAGCTCGGCCGCCGTCTCGGGCGCGGCGTGGGCGTGCGCCCGTGCATGGGGGGAGATCATGACCGGCCCAATGTGGGCCGGTCGGCCCATATCTGCAACAAAATGGCGCTCTGCAACAAAATGGGGGGCAACACCTCAGCCGGTGCGCTGGATCAGGTGGAACCCGAACGCGGTCTCGACCACGTCGCTGGTGGCACCGACCTCGAGCGCGAAGGCCGCGACCTCGAATTCCGGCACCATCGCACCCTTGCGGAAAAAGCCCAGATCGCCGCCGGCCCGCGATGACGGGCAGTCGGAATTGTCCTTCGCGATCTCGGCGAAATCCTCGCCCTTTGCGATGCGGGCCTTGAGGGTCTCGATCTGCTTTTGGGCATCGTCGCGGGTCAGGCTGCTGGCGGAGGCCGAATCGGACTCGGCATGGGAAATCAGGATATGGGCGGCGCGGATCTGGTCGGTCATCGGGGTGTCCTCGGCTGGCTGGGCTGTAAGCGGGGGGACCCTACAAGCGCCGGCCGGGCGGGGCAATAGCACGCATTTCCCCAAAATAAATCACCCTCCCCCTTGAGGGGGAAGGGCTGGGGTGGGGGTGAACCCTTGCCTTCTTGAAGCCCTAGAAATCCTCGGTGACGATCTCGACCAAGGCGGGCTGGTTCTTGACGCTGACCCAGCCCTTGTCCATGTCGATGATGCCCTGCTGGCTCCACAGCTGGAGCTGCTTGTGGATCGCCTCGTGCTGGGAGACGCCCATCATGGCGATCAATTCGTCCTGGCTGACCCGCACGGTCATCTTGAGCCCGCCGCCCGAATTGCGAATCGAGCTTTCGTTGTTGAGATAGCTCAGGCGTTTGGCCAGCCGCCGCCTCAAATCGATAATCGAAAAATCTTGGCTCCTCGACGTTTCAAGTGGATTTGAGGATCTCGGGCAGCGGAGCGGCTATTAGGTAGATGACGGTTATGAATGTGGCGGTTTTCCGGTAACCGCGGGCGCGAGCCCTTGCCGCCTTGAAGATGGCATTGAGGCCCTCAAGACGA
>CAMDWJ010000022.1 GCA_945877815.1 Caenispirillum bisanense | reverse complement strand
GTTTCCACGGAGATTCCAAGCCAAGCCCAAGGGCCAAAACGTCCCCAGCTTCCATCGACCAACCTCCCATGCTGAAACCAACCCAGCATGAAAGGCGCAAAACCCACTTTCAACAGTTCTTCAATTCCATTCCAAACGTCGAGGAGCCTAATATATAAGGGCCGAACCCCGGCGGCGATTGCGAAGCGGAGGGGAGCGGCCTAGAACCGGCCCATGACCAGCGCTTATTACAGCCATCCGCTTTGCCTGAAACACGATCCCGGCCAGTATCACCCGGAAAGCCTGGCGCGGCTGATCGCGGTCGGCAAGGGGCTGGTGGACCCGGCCTTCGACCGCCTTGAACGCCGCACCGCGCCCGAAGGGACCCTGGATCAGATCGCCCTGGTTCACGATTGGCGCTATGCCGCAGCACTTTTCAATACCGTGCCGAAGGAAGGCTATATTGAGATCGACGGCGATACTGTGCTGTCGCCGGGGTCGGGCGAGGCGGCGTTGCGTGCCGTGGGCGGCATTTGCGCAGCGGTCGACGACGTGGCGAGCGGACGTCTCGCCAACGCATTTTGCGCAATGCGTCCACCCGGCCATCACGCCGAGCGGGCCCAGGCGATGGGCTTTTGCCTGTTCAACAATGTCGCCATCGCGGCGCGCCATGCCCAGAAAGAACATCAGGTCGGTCCGATCGCGGTTGTTGATTTCGACGTCCATCACGGCAATGGCACCCAGCATATGTTCGAGGCCGATTCGACCTTGTTCTATGCCTCCAGCCATCAATATCCGGCATATCCGGGTACCGGTTCGTCTGCCGAGACGGGCATCAACAACATCGTCAACGTGCCGCTGCGCCCGGGCGCCGGTTCGTACGAATTCCGCGCCGCCTACAGCGATATCATCCTGCCGCGGCTGCGCGCCTTTCGGCCGGAATTCATTCTCATTTCGGCCGGGTTCGATGCGCACAAGCGCGATCCCCTCTGCCAATTGGAGGTCGAAACCGAGGATTTCGCTTGGCTGAGCGATGAATTGTGCGGCGTAGCGGCCGATGTCTGCGGCGGCCGCGTGGTTTCGACCCTTGAGGGCGGCTATGATCTGATCGCGCTCGCCGAGTGCGCGTGCGCCCATGTCGGTTCGCTGATGCGCGCGGGTGGCGCGAGTAAGTAAAAGCCCTGTCTGCGGCCGGCGAAGGTTGCCGCCCGCCCGAAGCGCCCGTAAACTCCGCGCCCTGTTAACCGGATTTGAGACCGATGGCCGAACCGACCATTCCCGCCGATATCGCGACGATGAGCTTCGAGGATGCCCTCGAGGAACTCGAAGGAATCGTCGCCACACTCGAACAGGGCTCTGCCGGCCTCGAAGGTGCGATCAAATCCTACGAGCGCGGCGCCCAGCTTAAGATCCATTGCGAGGCCAAGTTGCGGGCGGCGCGCGAAAAGGTCGAAAAGATCAATATCGGCCCCAATGGCGAGGTTCGCGCTGAACCTGCGGACATCGAATAGGGGGGCTGGAGAGTGAAGTCGTTCGACCAGGCTATTGCTGACGCGCAGCGCGTGACCGATGCGGTTCTGCGCCGTTTGATCCCCGAGGTCGAAACGCCCGAAGCGCGCGTCTTTGAGGCCATGCGCTATTCCACGCTGGCCGGCGGGAAGCGAATCCGCCCGTTCCTGGTCATTGCCTGCGCCGATCTGTTCGATGTGTCGCGTAGCTGTTCCGAGCGCGTCGCCGCCGCGATCGAGATGGTGCATACCTATTCCCTGATCCACGACGACCTACCGGCCATGGACAACGACGATCTTCGGCGCGGCATGCCGACCTGTCACAAGCAGTTCGACGAGGCGACGGCGATCCTTGCGGGCGATGCCCTGCTGACCCTCGCCTTCGAGGTGCTGGCCGGCGACGAAACCCATCGCCAGCCCGAGGTCCGCACCGAACTGGTGTTGGAAATGGCGCGTGCGAGCGGTGCGCGCGGTATGGTCGGCGGGCAGATGCTCGACCTATGGGCCGAGGAACATAAACTCGATATCCCCGAAATTACTCGGCTCCAGCGCATGAAGACCGGCGCTTTGATCACTTTTTCCTGCAATGCGGGGGCTATTCTCGGCCGGGCCGACGAACATCGGCGCATTGCCTTGAACGGCTATGCCCACGATGTCGGCCTGGCCTTCCAAATCACCGACGACCTCCTGGATGTCAGCGGCACTGCTGCCGAGCTTGGCAAGGCGACCCAGAAAGACGAAGCGGCCGGAAAAGCAACCTTTGTGTCTCTCCTGGGTCTGGAGCGCGCCCGCGACCAGGCGTTGATTCTTGCCGATCAGGCCACCAAGCACCTTGAGGTTTTTGGAGAAAAAGGCAATATTTTGAGGGACTTGGCAAAATTTGTTGTCGAGCGGCGCTCCTAAGCCACATAACGTGTCATAATTTAGTCATTACACGAGGCGTTCGGTGACAGACAAAAGTCAGACACCGCTGCTCGATACAGTGTCCTATCCCGCCGATATTCGGGATTTCACGATTGAGCAGTTGAAGCAGCTTGCCGACGAATTGCGTCGCGAGACGGTCGATATTGTCTCGATCACGGGCGGCCATCTTGGTGCCAGTCTCGGCGTCGTCGAGCTCACGGTTGCACTGCATCACATTTTCAATACGCCCGACGATCGCCTGATCTGGGATGTCAGCCATCAGAGCTATCCGCATAAAATCCTAACCGGTCGGCGTGCCGGCATGCGCACTCTGCGCCAGGGCGGCGGTATTTCCGGTTTCACCAAGCGGACCGAAAGCGAATACGACCCGTTCGGCGCGGCGCACAGCTCGACCTCGATCTCGGCGGCGCTCGGCATGAAGGTCGCCAGCGATCTCGCGGGCATTGACCGCCATGCGATCGCCGTGATCGGCGACGGTGCGATGAGCGCCGGCATGGCCTACGAGGCGATGAACAACGCGGGTTCCATGGATGCGCGCCTGATTGTCATCCTCAATGACAACGACATGTCGATCGCGCCGCCGGTCGGTGCCATGAGCGCGTACCTATCGCGCCTGATCTCGTCGAAGTCGTACCAGTCGATCCGTCATATCGCCAAGGAAGTCGCGGGCAAGTTCCCGAAGCCCTTGGAACAGGCCGCCAAGCGCGCCGAGGAATATGCGCGCGGTATCCTGACCGGCGGTACCCTGTTCGAGGAATTGGGCTTTTTCTACATCGGGCCGGTGGACGGACATAATCTCGACCATTTGCTCCCGGTCCTACGCAATATCCGTGATTCCGAGGAAGAAGGGCCGATCCTACTCCATGTCGTGACGGAGAAAGGCCACGGCTACGCGCCGGCTGAAAACGCGCCCGACAAATATCACGGCGTCAATAAGTTCGACGTGGTGACGGGCAAGCAGGCCAAGGCCGAAAGCAACGCGCCGTCCTACACCAACGTTTTTGCCAGCGCGCTCATAAAGGAAGCCGAGCGCGATCCCAAGATCGTCGCCATCACCGGCGCCATGCCGTCCGGCACCGGCCTCGACAAGTTCGGCGACAAATTCCCGGATCGCTGCTTCGACGTCGGCATCGCCGAGCAGCATGCGGTCACCTACGCTGCCGGCATGGCGACCGAAGGCTACAAACCTTTCTGCGCGATCTATTCGACCTTTTTGCAGCGCGCCTACGATCAGGTCGTCCACGACGTCGCCATCCAGAAACTGCCGGTGCGCTTCGCCATCGATCGTGCCGGTCTGGTCGGCGCCGATGGTGCGACCCACGCTGGTTCGTTCGACGTCGCCTATCTCGGCTGCCTGCCCGGGTTCGTGATCATGGCCGCGGGCGACGAGGCCGAACTGATTCATATGGTTGCGACCGCGCGCGCCATCGACGACGGGCCGAGTGCATTCCGCTATCCGCGCGGCGAAGGCCGCGGCGTCGAGATGCCGGAATTCGGCGTGCCGCTCGAAATCGGCAAGGGTCGCATTTTGCGCGAAGGCACATCGGTGGCACTGCTGAGCTTCGGCGGACGTTTGGGCGAGGCGCTGCTGGCGGCCGACGAATTGGCCTCGCGCGGACTGTCGACCACGGTTGCCGATGCGCGTTTCGCCAAACCGCTCGACGAGGATCTGATCCGCCGGCTCGCCAAGGAACACCAGGTTCTCATCACTATCGAGGAAGGTTCGGTCGGCGGGTTCGGCTCGTTCGTCGCGCACTTCCTGGCCAACAGTGGCCACTTCGACAAGGGGCTGCGTTTCCGCTCGATGGTGCTGCCCGATATCTTCCAAGATCAGGACAAGCCGGAAACCCAATATGTGCAGGCCGGCCTCAAGAAGGCCGACATTGTCACGACTGCGCTGATGGCTCTGGGCGAGGACGAAGCCGCCGCGACCGTGCGGCGGTCGCGCTCGCTCACGGCCTAAGGGACGCTGCTGGCCTCTCAACCCAAGCTCCGGTTGGATCAATTGCTCGTCGATCGCGGGCTGGCCGACAGCCGCGCGCGCGCGCAAGCCCTCATCATGGCCGGGCTGGTCTTCTCCAACGAACAGCGGCTTGATAAGGCGGGCAACAAGGTCGCCGTCGATATTGCGTTGGAGGTGCGCGGCCAGGATCATCCCTGGGTCTCGCGCGGCGGGCTCAAGCTCGATCATGCATTGAACGAATTCGGCATTCCGGTCGCGGGTGCTGTCTGTCTGGATGTGGGCGCCTCGACCGGCGGCTTCACCGACGTGCTGCTGACGCGCGGCGCCGCCAAGGTCTATGCCGTCGATGTCGGGCACGGCCAGCTCGCCTGGAAACTGCGCACCGATGCCCGCGTCGTCGTGCTGGAAAAGACTAACGCGCGTACGCTCGATGCAACCCAAATCCCCGAACCCGTAGATGTCATCGTTTGTGATGCGAGCTTCATCGGTCTCACGGTCGTGCTGCCCGCCGCCATGGCGCTGGCAAAATCTGGCGCGCATCTAGTGGCGCTCATCAAGCCGCAATTCGAAGTGGGCCGCGAGCGCGTCGGCAAGAAGGGCGTGGTCAGCGATCCGGCCCTGCATGCCGAAGTGTGCGAACGCATTTCCGCTTGGATGTCGGCGCTGCCCGGCTGGTCGGTGCTGGGCGTCACCCAAAGCCCGATCACCGGGCCCGAAGGCAACAAGGAATTCCTGATTGCGGCACGGTTTGCTCAATCGCTTTGAGCGCCGTCATGGCCGTACTTGTTACGGCCATCCACGGAAAAGGCGCGTCTGCGCCGACAAAGATTCGTGGTTGCTCGGACCAAGTCCACTGCTGTCCGGTTTAAATTAAGCCGTCATACCCGTACTTGTTACGGGATCCACGGTCGAAAGCGTAATAGCGCGAAAAGACCGTTGGAGCGCAGATACCCAGTTTTGCCCTGCATGATCCAATGGCCGAATCGTGGATGGCCGTAACAAGTACGGCCATGACGAACTTATTTTCGGAGTTCGAGTCTCAGCCGGTTCTATCATGCAAAAATATAAGCAGAGAAAGGCTTTGTTCCGGTTCGAAGCATTTTAATCCGGACAGCAGTGGGCCAAGTCCTAGCATGACGACCCTTTCCTTAAATTCAGCCCCGCATCGCCCTTTGGCGCAGCATGGCATCGGCGAGGACGCAGGCGACCATTGCTTCGCCGACCGGCACCGCGCGGATGCCCACACATGGATCGTGGCGCCCTTTGGTGGAGACTTCGGATTCCTTGCCGTCGACCGTGACAGTTCGGCGCGGCGTGAGGATCGAACTCGTCGGTTTGACCGCGAAACGCGCGACGACGTCCTGGCCGGTCGAGATGCCGCCGAGGATGCCGCCGGCATTGTTCGACAGGAACACCGGACCGTCGTTGCCCATGCGCATCTCGTCGGCGTTTTCTTCGCCGGTGAGTGCGGCGGCTTCCAGCCCGGCCCCGATTTCCACCGATTTGACCGCATTTATGCTCATCAGGCCCTTGGCGAGATCGGCATCGAGCTTGTCGAACACCGGCTCGCCCCAGCCGACGGGCACGCCGGACGCCACGATCTCGATCACGGCGCCGGCGCTTGAGCCCGCCTTGCGCCGTTCATCCAGATATTTGGTCCAGACCTCGACCATGTCCGCGTCCGGGCACCAGAAGGGATTGTCGTCTACGATGTCCCAGTTCCAGTTGGCGCGGTTGATCTTGTGCGGTCCGATCTGCACGAGTGCGCCGCGGATGGTGATTCCGGTACCGAGCACGGCGCGTGCGACACCGCCGGCGGCGACCCGGCAGGCGGTTTCGCGCGCACTCGCGCGCCCGCTGCCGCGATGATCGCGCACGCCGTATTTATGATGATAGGTCCAGTCCGCGTGCCCCGGGCGGAACAGGTTCTTGATGTCGTCGTAATCCTTGGAGCGCGCGTCTGTATTCTCGATCAGGAGACCGATGGGTGTGCCGGTGGTGACACCTTCGAAGACGCCGGAAAGGATTTTGACTTCATCCAGCTCTTTACGCTGCGTCGTGAAGCGTGATTGGCCGGGGCGGCGCTTGTCGAGCCAGACCTGGAGGTCGGCTTCGCAGATCGGGATATTGGACGGCACACCATCGACGATGCAGCCGATGGCCAGGCCGTGACTTTCGCCAAAGGTGGTGAAGCGGAATAGGTGGCCGAAGCTATTGCCCGACATGGCTGAATCCTATGCGGGGCGGCGCGGCTCTCAGGCCGCTTCGTCGCTTTTGGCGACGGCGATGTCGGGGGCGTCGACCGCCTTCATGCCGACGATGTTGTAGCCGCAATCGACATGATGGGTTTCGCCCGTGACACCCGACGACAGATCGCTGAGCAGATAGAGGCCCGAGCCGCCGACATCTTCGTTTGTTACGTTGCGGCGGAGCGGCGAATTATATTCGTTCCATTTCAGGATATAGCGGAAATCGCCGATGCCCGATGCCGCCAGCGTCTTCATCGGACCGGCCGACAGCGCATTGACGCGGATTTTCTGGCGGCCGAGATCTTCGGCGAGGTAGCGCACGCTCGCTTCAAGGGCGGCCTTGGCGACGCCCATCACGTTGTAATGCGGCATGACGCGCTCGGAGCCCGCATAGGTCAGGGTCAGCAGGCTGCCGCCATTGGGCATCAAATCCATCGCCCGGCGCGCGATTGCCGTAAAAGAGTAACATGAGATCAGCATAGTGCGGGTGAAGTTGTCGGGCGTGGTGTCGACATAGCCGCCCTTGAGTTCGTCCTTGTCGGAATAGGCGATGCAATGGACGACGAAATCGAGCGTGCCCCATTTGGCGCGCACGGCCTCGAAGGTGGCATCGACCGAGGCGTCGTCGGTGACGTCGCAGGGCACGATGATGTCGGAGCCGATGGACTGGGCCAGAGGGGTGACGCGCTTTTGCAGCGCCTCGCCCTGATAGGTGAAGGCAAGCTCGCCGCCTTGGGCATGGACAGCCTTGGAAATAGCCCACGCGATCGACCGATCATTGGCCACGCCCATGATCAAGCCCCGTTTGCCGGCCATTAACCCCGCGCCGCCGCTCATTCCAGCCTCTCCACTGACCCCGAATACCTTTGACGGCCCAGGTTTCCGGGCCGGGTCGGAGCATATGGGAAGTTTGCGGGAGGATCGACCAAAAAGATATGATCGCGGTCTGTCGGGTTAGGATTGAGATGGACGAAAGCACGGAAATCGGGATCTTCGATCCCATTGCCCACTTCAACGATTGGTATGCCGAGGCGCAGGTCAGCGAACCCAGCCTTCCCGATGCGGTGGCGCTGGCGACTGCCGATGCCGCCGGGCGCCCCTCGGTGCGCATGGTGCTCCTGAAGGGCGCGGATGCGCGGGGCTTCGTTTTTTATACCAATACCGAAAGCCGCAAGGGGCTGGAATTGGGCGCGCGCCCGTGGGCGTCCCTGTGCTTCCACTGGAAATCCCTGCTGCGTCAGGTTCGCGTCGAAGGCGCCGTTGTCCGCGTCAGCGATGCTGAGGCGGATGCCTATTTCGCAACGCGCGCGCGCGCGAGCCAGATCGGGGCCTGGGCGTCGCAGCAATCGCGCCCGATGGCCGGCCGCTTCGAGTTCGAAAAGCGCATCGCGCAGTTCACCGCCAAGCACGCGATCGGCGCGGTGCCACGACCGCCGTTCTGGACCGGCTACCGGATCGCGCCCGACAGCATTGAATTTTGGCAGGACCGCAGCTTCCGCCTGCACGAGCGCAACCTTTATCGCCGCGCCGGCGAGGGTTGGACGGTCGAGCGGCTTTATCCCTAGGACTCCTGATGCCCGATTCCAATTCAGATTCCGATCAAATTTCCAGAGAACAAGCCGGCTCGCTCATGCGGCTTGCGACCTATGCGTCGGTCGGCGTCGCCTGCATGTTGATCCTGGCCAAAGGTGTTGCCTGGTTCGCTACCGATTCGGTCAGCATGCTGTCGACGCTGCTGGATTCGATGCTCGATGCCGTGGCCTCGATTGTCACCCTGCTGGCGGTGCGCCACGCCTTGCAGCCTGCCGATTACGAGCATCGTTTCGGGCACGGTAAGGCCGAAGCCCTGGCGGGGCTCGCCCAGGCCGCCTTCATCGCCGGCTCGGGCCTGTTCTTGCTGGTCGAGTCGATCAGCCGTTTCTTCACGCCGCACCCAGTCGGAAACGGCGCCTGGGGCATCGGCGTCATGATCGGTTCGATCATCCTTACCTCCGTCTTGGTGATGTTTCAGACGCACGTCGTACGGCGTACGGGGTCCTTGGCCGTCGGCGCGGATGCCTTTCACTACCGTATCGACATCGCGACCAATCTCGCCGTGATCGGCTCGCTGATCCTGGCGAGCGGGTTCGGCCTGTCCTACGCCGACCCGCTGGTCGCCGTGGCGATCGTCGTCTACATGGCCTATGGCTCATTCGGGATCGTCGCCCAGTCACTGGACGAATTGATGGACCGAGAACTGCCGGATGCCGATCGCCAGAAGATCAAGGATATCGCTCTGTCCGAAACCCAGATCAAAAGTGTTCACGATCTGCGCACGCGCTCGTCCGGCCCCAACAGGTTCATCCAAATCCACGTGGAAATGGATCGCAACCTGTCTCTCATCGAGGCACATGAAATTTCCGATCGAGTGATGTATAATGTGGAAGCGGCCTTTCCTAACAGCGAGGTTCTGATCCATCAGGATCCTGAAGGGGTCGAGGAACGACGGGATATGGCGGTTGGGCCGGCCACGTGAGACGATCAGGCGAGGCATAAAAAAACGACCACTGAGGTGAGGGCAGACATGTCATATAAAGTTATTCTCGTTCCCGTCGACAGCAATGCGGGCCGCCGCGCGCTTCGCGCCGCCCTCTCCATTCTCAAAGGCTCGGGCGGCCATATCGAGGCCTTCCATGTTCGGGCCGATTCCAAGGAAGCCGTTCCGTTGCTGGGCGAGGGAATGTCGGGCAGCATGATCGAGGAGATGATCGATCTTGCCGACAAGGACGGCGACGACCGCTCGCGTGCGGCGCGCGCCATTTTCGACACCTTCGTCGCCGAAACCAAGGTCACGGTGACTGACGGTATCGCCATCGGCGGGGCGACCCCGACCGCATCGTGGCATCAGGAAGTCGGCCGCGAGGACGAAAAAGTCGCCAATCATGGCCGCGTCTCGGACCTGATCGTCATGTCGCAGCCGGCCGGCGAAGTTGGCCGCCCGTCGATGATGGCGCTTCATGCCGCGATCTTTGAGACCGCGCGTCCTGTCCTGATGCTGCCTGACCAAGTGCCGGCCAAGATCGGCTCGACCGTGGTCGTCGCTTGGAATGGCACGTCGGAGGCCGCGCGTGCCGTTGCCGGCGCCATGCCCTTTCTCGAATCGGCGGACCGGGTGATCGCGCTCACCGTCGAGACCGAAAAAAGCGTCAACCGCATCGGCGGCGACGAGCTTGCGCATTATCTCGGCGCGCACGGCATCAAGACTGAACGTGCAAGCGTCAAGCGGACGGAGAGACCGGTCGGCGAGACGATCCTCGAATATTGCAAAAGCGTGAACGCCGATCTCCTGGTCACCGGTGCCTTCACCCACTCGCGCCTGATCCAAATCATTCTGGGCGGTGTGACGCGCCACCTGATCGCCTCCGCGCACTTGCCGGTGCTGATGGATCATTGATCTTCTTGTATCGAATTCTCGGAAGGCTACCCCCCACCCCAACCCTCCCCCTCAAGGGGGGAGCGAGGACTAAAGGTAACTTCCCCTCCCACCCCTCGGGACCGGGGGTGTCCCCCGAAACCCCCAGGCACGGGGGAGGAACAGGGAGGGGGGGCGTCAGCGGCTAGATACGGATGGCGCAGCAAAATACAGCAGTCATCACAGGCGCCTCGCGCGGCATCGGCTTCGCCACGGCGCAGTTGTTCGTGGCGCGCGGCTGGCGCGTGATCACCTGTTCGCGCGGTCCGGCGCCTACCGAAGCGGGTAAAGGAACCTGGACGCGTCATCTTCAGGCCGATCTCGCCGACGCCGCCAGCACCGAACATCTGATTGCGGAACTGACGGTCGAGTTGGGCGATTCGCCACTGCACGCGCTTGTCAACAACGCGGGTATGTCGCCGAAGCAGCCGAACCGCGAGCGGCTGGGCGCGCTCAATGGGGATATCGACGCCTGGCGGGCAGTCTTCGAGCTTAACTTCTATGCGCCGCTCAAATTAGGCCGAGGGTTGGCGCGGCCGCTCGCCAAGGGGCACGGCGCCATCGTGAATGTGACGTCGATCGCCGGGCATATGATCCATCCCTTTGCGGGATCGGCTTATTCCTGTTCCAAGGCGGCGCTGTCGGCGCTGACGCGGGAGATGGCTAACGAATTCGCAGCGATCAATGTTCGCGTGAATGCGGTGGCACCCGGCGAGATCGCGACCACCTTGATCCAGCCCGAATATGAAATGCTGATCCCGCGCATCCCGCTCAATCGCATGGGCACGCCCGACGACGTCGCGCGCACGATCCATTATTTGTGTTCGGACGATTCAGCCTACGTCACGGGCAGCGAGATTTGGGTGACCGGCGGCCAGCATATGTTTTAGGTAGGCGATCCGCGCGTTCAGCCGATCGGCCTCGATCGCCAACCAGGCGTCGAGATAGCCGCTTTCATCGACCGTGACATCTTCGATGCGCGCGAGTTCGCTTTCGCAGGCTTCGATCATGAGTTCGGCCTGCGCGTGCCTTTCCTCGGCCGAGAGAAAATGCAGGAACCGGATCTTGAGCGCGATCACCAGATCGTTCATGGCGCCTGATCCCGCGCGTACATTGGCGCGCAGCAATTCCTTCAACACCGCATGTCCCGCGCCGGTGATGACGAGCGGTTTGCCGTCCTCGCCTGCGACCAAGCCCTCATAGCGCAAGAGCTCGATCGATTCCCCCATGAGGTCGAGCGACGGCCCGGTCATGCGGCTGACGAAATGTCGCACCGCAAAGACGATCTCGTCATAAGGCTGCGGCCCGCCGGCGAGCAGGCCAAGCGCGCACAGTCGGATGGCCTCGCGCGGGGTCAGGGTATTGTCGGCATACATCGGCGGACCATAACACAGGCCAAATGATTTGGTCCGTCGAAGAAATTCTCGTTATAGTTGCTTGGATCGAAAGTGTCGTGGATTTGCCGTTGGGAGGAAATTAGGATGGGATCGATACGTCTCGCGGCTGCCGCCGCAAGTCTCATCCTTTCCGGATGCGTGACCACTGATTTTTCCGGCCCACCACTACCCAAAAGTCCGATCGTTTTTCCGACTGAGGCGGTGCCTGTGCCGACCAACACACCACCGCGTCCTCAATTGCAACGAACCGTCTTGTACCGCCCATCGCAAGGAAGCGGACCGTTTCCCGCCGTCGTGATGCTGCATACCTGCGGTGGCGTCGGTGCTCATATCATTGATTGGGCGCGTCGGCTGACGAGCGATGGTTATGTGGCACTCGTGGTGGCAAGCAACGGTGCTCGCAATGTCGCCGATAATTGTCAGGGCGCTTATTCATTGATCAGCCTTGAATCGGTTGGCGGGGATGCCACGGCCGCCCTCGCGCATCTTCTGTCGCATCCGCTTGTGCGGAACGATGCGCTGGCTGTTATCGGGTTTTCGTTTGGCTCGATGGCGGCGGTGCGATTGGCGAGCGCATCCTATCAGAAACGTGCGATCGAGGGCGTGGACGGATTGCGTGCGATCGCCTTCTTCTATGGCTCGTGCGGCGTGGACTCACCCGACGCGACGGCGAGACGTACTAGCGACAATGTTCCAAGCGATGTTGTCACTCCCACCATGCTGTTTCTCGGCGACGAGGATAACGAAACGCCCGCGTCATTTTGCGTGGCGCGTGCCAAGGCGGTTAAGGCCAGCGGCCGGCCGATTGATTATAGGCTGTATCCGAAAACCACGCATTCGTTCGACGATCCGTTCAATGGCATTCAGGGTCGCACAATCTATCACGGCGCGCGCGGACCGTTCACCTATCGTTATAATCCGGAGGCGACCAAGGATACGTGGCGCGAGACGAAGGCACTGTTCGACCGCGAATTGAAGGGCGTGAAGTAGAAAAGTGGCTAAGCCGCCGCCTTGAGACCGAGGCGCGCCCACAGCCGGGTCATGGCATCGATCAGATGGTCCATGGCGGCATCGTCGTGCAGCGGCGTCGGCGTGAAGCGCAGCCGTTCGGTGCCACGCGGCACGGTCGGGTAATTGATCGGCTGCACATAGATGCGGTCGTGCGTGAGCAATTCGTCGGAGGCCTGCTTGCACAACACGGCATCGCCCACCATCACTGGAACGATATGGCTGACCGATGGCATCACCGGGATGCCGGCTTCGCAGAAACGGCGCTTGAGGGTTGCCGCGCGCTCCTGGTGAAGCTGGCGCAATTCGTCATGCGCGCGCACATAGCGCACCGAGGCGAGCGCACCGGCCGCGATGGCCGGCGGGATCGAGGTCGAGAAAATGAAGCCGTCGCCGTAGGAGCGGATGAAGTCGCACATGGCGGCCGTGCCCGCGATATAGCCGCCGACGATGCCGAATCCCTTGGCGAGCGTGCCCTGGATGATGTCGATGCGATCCATCAAGCCGTCGCGCTCGGCGACGCCGGCGCCGGTCTTGCCATACAGGCCGACCGCGTGCACCTCGTCGATGAAGGTGAGCGCGCCATATTTCTCGGCAATGTCGAGAATATCGGCGATGGGGGCAATGTCGCCGTCCATCGAATAGACCGATTCGAAGGCGACCAGCTTCGGGCGGCCGGGCTCGATCTCGCGCAGTTTGGCTTCGAGATCCTTGAGATCGTTGTGCTTGAAGATCTTCTTGTCGGCGCGGCTGTGGCGCATGCCGGCGATCATCGAATTGTGGTTCTGTTCGTCGGACACCATCACGATGCCCTTGATCATCTGACCGATGGTCGACAGCGTCGTCATATTGGCGACATAGCCGGACGTGAAGGTGAGGGCGGCTTGTTTGCCGTGCAGGCTCGCCAATTCCTCTTCGAGCAGCACGTGATAATGATTGGTGCCGGAAATATTGCGCGTGCCGCCCGAGCCCGCGCCATGCTGGTCGATGGCGGCTTTCATCGCTTCAAGCACGACCGGGTTCTGCGCCATGCCGAGATAATCGTTGGCGCACCAGACGGTGACGTCGAGGGTGCCGTCCGGATGATGGTTCTTGGCGAGCGGGTAGGAACCGGCCTGGCGTTCGAGGTCTGCGAAGGTGCGATAGCGCCCCTCGGCTTTCAAATCGGCAATCCGGTCGGCAAAGAACTTTTCGTAATTCATAACTTAGCCCGTACTCATATTCCGCGCCGCAGAAGTGCGCCCTTTTTAAACAAGTCCGTCGCGTTTTGCCAGCGATAGCGTCTCGTCGAGTGCCCCTTCTACCCGGCCCAAGAGGTCTTGGATTTGACCTGCATCAATGATCAGCGGTGGGCAGAATGCCATTGTATCGCCCATGGCGCGCAGAATGACGCCGTTGTTCTGGCAGGCCGCCGCCGCCTTGGCGCCGAGGCTTGCCGCGGCTGGAAAGGCCTCCTTGCTCGCTTTGTCGCGCACCAGTTCGAGCGCGCCGATCAGCCCGACCCCGCGCGCCTCGCCCACCAACGGGTGGGCAGCCAGCCGGTTCAATCCATTCTGGAGGATTGGAGCCATGTTGCGCACGCGATCCAGCACTCTGTCGTCTGCATAGATGTCGAGCGCCTTGAGTGCCACCGCGCAGGCGACTGGATGCCCGCTATAGGTGAAGCCGTGGCCGAACACACCGATCTTCTCACTCTCGATCACCAGCGCCTTGAAGATCGATTCGGAGATCATAAGTGCGGAAATCGGCACGTAGGCCGAGGATAGCGCCTTGGCCACCGTGATCATGTCGGGACGGATATTGTAGGTTTCGCAGCCGAACATATTGCCGGTACGGCCGAAACCGCAGATCACCTCGTCGGCGACCAGCAGCACGTCGTATTTGCGCAGGACCTTCTGGATCTTCTCGAAATAGGTCGTGGGCGGCACGACGACACCACCGGCGCCCATCACGGGCTCGGCGAAAAAGGCGGCCACGGTGTCCGGCCCTTCGGCGAGGATCAGGTTCTCGAGGTTCTGCGCGAGACGCGTGGCGAACGCTTCCTCGTTCTCGCCGGGTAGGGAATTGCGATAGTGGTGCGGGCAATCGGTGAACAGGAAGCGATCGATCGGCAGATCGAAATCGCGCTGGTTGTTGGGCAGACCCGTCAGGCTGGCGCTGGCGATGGTCACGCCGTGATAGGCGCGCTGGCGCGAGATGATTTTTTTCTTCTCCGGCCGGCCGAGCGCGTTGTTGGCGTACCAGATCAGCTTGATGGCGGTGTCGTTGGCCTCCGATCCCGAATTGGCGAAGAACACCTTCGACATGGGGGCGGGCGCCATCGCGAGCAGGCGTTCGGCCAATTCGATGGCGGGCGGATGCGATTTGCCGGTGAAGCTGTGATAAAAGGGCAGCTTGCGCATCGCCTCAAACGCGGCGTCGGCCAGGCGCGGCTCGTCGAAGCCGAGGGCGGCGCACCACAATCCCGACATCGCCTCGATATAGCGTTTGCCGTCCTCGTCCTCGACATAGACGCCGTGCCCGCGCGTGATGACGAGCGGCCCGGTCTCGGGATGGGTTTTCAGATTGGTGTAGGGATGCAGCACGCTCGCGATGTCGCGGGCGGCGAGAGAGTTTGGATGTGCGGTCATGTCGCCATTCTAGCGGAGCCGCTGGCTAGTAAAAAGTCGTCATACGCGGGCTTGACCCGCGTATCCATCTTTCAGCGCATCATATTACAAGGCAACTGTGGCTCGGTACCGATGCCGTCAAAGATGGATGCGCGGGTCAAGCCCGCGCATGACGGCTTAATTTTCCTTGGCCGATTAAATGGCCATGACGGGCCGACTTCGAGGCCCGCGCGCTATTCCTGTTTCGACAGGAATTCCTTCACGAGTGCGCGCGCGGTGTTCGTCGCCGCCCGGTTTGGCGCCAGGGTGTGGCCGAGTTCCTTGCGCGCCGACAGGAAGTTCCCGCGGTTGGTGAATTGGTCGAAGCCGTGATGTGCCCCGGGCATGATCTCCATGCTGACCGCGGGGGGCTGGCGTTGCCCCGATAGGATGGTTCGGCAATGCTCGATCGGCGTCCAGTCGTCGAGTTCGGCGCCGAGGATCAGCCCGGGGGCGTAGAACACCGGCGTGATGTTGCCCCGGGTGATGCCGCCAGCTATGCCCTTGCATTCGGGGTAGACCGCGACACCGCCTTTGAACGCGGCCGAAGGCCGGAGTCCGAACTGCGCCAACTGGCGCTCGCGCAGCGCCTCCAGCACATGCTCACCGCCCCACGAAAAGCCGATCATGTGGATGCGCTGCGGATCGATGGCGGCATGCTGCTTGAGAAACAGCAGCGCGCCGTAGACATCGCGCATGCGCTCATCGAGCGGGATGGTCTGCGTTCCGCATTCGGATCTGACGCTCCGCGAAGCCAGGATATCGATGATGAACGCGGCGTGGCCCAGTTCGTTCAGATAATTGGGCCAGTCGATGGTGACGTTGTCGGACATCCCGCCGCAGGGTTGCAGCACGACGACTGCCGGAAAGGGGCCGGTGCCGCCGGGCAGTTTCAAGTCTCCCCAGATCTTGCGGCTCGGCTGCTGGTTGAGCGGCGCGTTGTCGTATGACAGGCGGCTCGACTGTGTGGTCGTACATGCACAGAGAAACGCCAGAGCAAACCCGAAGACCCATCTTGCGGTCATAACCGTTACCCTCGTCGCCTGGGCGAACTCTACCCCCGCCCGTACTGGTCGTCGAATCGCTCGATATCGTCCTCGCCGAGATAGCCGCCGGTCTGGGTCTCGACGATCAGCAACGGCTCGGTTCCCTCGTTTTCCAAACGATGGATCGTGCCGATGGGGATATAGGTGCTTTCGTTGGGTCCGAGATCGAGAATCGCCTCCCCGCGCGTCACCTTGGCGAAGCCGGACACGATCACCCAATGTTCGGCGCGGCGGCTATGGCGTTGCAGGCTGATCTTGGCGCCCGGATCGACGCAGATCAGCTTCACCTGGAATCCGTCGCCTTTGCTGATGCTTTGATACCAGCCCCAGGGCCGCGAGATTTTCACGTGGCTGACCGATTCCTCGCGACTGCTCTGGCGCAAGGTGGCCACGATATCCTTCACCTTTTGCGCCATGTCGCGTCGGGTCACCAACACGGCGTCGGCCGTTGCGACGATGATCGCGTCCTCGATGCCGACGGCCGCGACCAACGGTCCGTCAGTGCGCACATAGGATCGCGTGACATCCTGCAACAGCACATCGCCCACCGCGACATTGCCGGATGCGTCGCGCGGGCCGATATCCCACAAGGCGGTCCATGAGCCGACGTCGCTCCATCCCATCTCGACGGGAACGATCGCGGCGCGTGTCGTCAGTTCCATCACGGCGTAATCGATGGAATCGCCTTCGATCGCGCGGAAGGTCTCGGCATCGGGGCGCACGAAATCGATATCTTGCTGGCGCGCGGCTATGGCGGCGCGACACAACCGGTCGATCTCGGGTCGATGGCGTTGCAATTCGCCCAGAAAGGACCGCGCCGAAAACAGGAACATGCCACTATTCCAAGAATAACCTCCGTCGGCGATATAGGATTGTGCGGTCGCGAGATCGGGCTTTTCCACGAACTTGGCGGCGACATAGCAGCCGGGGGCTGCAGCCAGGAGATCGCCACGGCGGATATAGCCGTATCCCGTTTCAGGGCTGCTCGGAGTGATCCCGAAGGTGACGAGATGCCCCTGCGATGCCGCGACGCGCGCCTTGGCAACCGCGTCGTGCAGCGCCGGTATATCGGCGATCAGGTGATCGGACGGGGCCACGAGCAGCAATGCGTCGGGATCGGTCTCCGCGGCGATCAGGGCGGCCAGTGCGACGGCGGGCGCGGTGTTGCGGCCCGCCGGTTCCAGCACGATGACGGCGCCTTCGCTGCCGCTCGCGCGCGTCTGCTGGGCGACGATGAAGCGATGATCCTCGTTGCACACGATGATCGGTGCGCCGAATTCAGGGCCGCTGAGGCGCGCGATGGCGTCCTGCATGAGGCTGCGATCGGTCGCGATCGGTTGCAACTGCTTGGGAAACAAGGAGCGCGACAAAGGCCAAAGCCGCGTTCCGTCCCCGCCAGACAGAATAACCGGGATAATGCGTGTTTGGTCGTAGGCGCTCATGCCGCCCTGTGCTACAAGATTTTGCCTGGAACGCCAACGCAATTGAGGGATCGAAGCCGTGAGTGACGATCGGTTTCCAAGGGAATCCTTGACGCATCGGCTGAGCGACGGCCGGCTGCTCGGCTACGCCGAATATGGCGATCCGACGGGCACGCCCATCGTGTTCTTTCACGGCACGCCGAGTTCGCGGCTCATGTTCCGCGTCGGCGACGAGGCGGCGCGCAGCGCCGGTGTGCGATTGATCGCGCCGGATCGTCCGGGAATCGGCCTATCGACCCATAAGCCCGGACGGCGCATCGCCGATTGGCCGGCAGATGTGGTGTCCCTGGCCGACGCGCTCGGCCTCTCGCATTTCGCCGTGGTCGGGATTTCCGGTGGCGGTCCTTACGCCATGGCCTGCGCCACCTTCATCCCCGAGCGGCTTTCGTCGATGGGCGCGGTGAGTGGCATGGGGCCGCTCGACCATCCGGTGCTGTTCAAGACTCTGACCCACAGCTATCGCGCGATTTTCGGCCTCGCGCGGCTGGGCGGAATTCCCTATTCGATGTTCTGCCGCGCGGTCGCCGCTTCGGTGCGCCGTTGGCCGGCCAGTATCCTGGCCAGCGCGAGCGGCAAGGAGCCGAGCGCCGAGCGCAAGGGAATCAAGACCACCGAGGCTTGGCACGCGCTCAAGATCGCCTCGGTCGAAGCCTTCCGCAGCGGTTCGTCGGGTCCCGGGCATGACGTGCATCTCCTGGCGACCCCGTGGGGTTTCGTGCCCGACAACGGCCGCGTGCGCACCTTCTTGTGGCACGGCAATGCCGATACTATCGTTCCCGCCGCGATGACGCATCATCTGGCCGAAAGCATGCAGGGTTGCGAAATCAGCATCATTCCGGGCGCGGGGCATTTCTGGGGTTTGGCCAATGCGGCTATCATCATCGGCGCGATGACATCCGTTCGGCAGGAGGCAGCATGACCGACTTGAAAAACGATACGCGTCATCATGTGACCCATCTTGCGATCAAGGTGATGGATCTCGACAAATCGGTCGCCTATTACCGCGACGTCTTCGGCTACGAAGTGATCAACAACCTGTGGCACAACGGCCATGTCTCGTGTCATCTGAAGGGTGCGGGAATCAATCTCACGCTTCTGAAGTACGACAGCGAGGAATCGCCCGAGGCGCTGTATGCCGGCACCGGTGCAACCATCCACCATATCGGCATCGAATCCGACGATCTCGAAGGCACGGCGGCGAAGCTGGTGGCGGCCGGCTGCACACTGTTGTCGGAGCCGACCTCGACGCCGGTCAAATACCGCGCGCCCGACGGAACCATTGCGGAATTGATTCCAATTGGCTCGGGCAAGGTCCGCGCAGGCGGTTAGGGTTAAGGCAGTCGCATCCAATCTATATTAGACCGTCATGCCCGGGCTTGGCCCAGGCATCCACGAGTCTTTTCGCGCGACGCGCTTTCGCCCGTGGATGGCCGCAACAAGTGCGGCCATGACGACACTCTCTTCATAGCTAAGCCTTCGGGTCGAGCGCTTCCTGCAACCCGTCGCCCACGAAGTTGAAGGCGATCACGGTCACAAAAATCAGCAAACCAGGATAGACGGCGAGCTCCGGCGCCGAGTGGATCAATTGCTGCGCGTTGGTCAGCATATTGCCCCAGCTCGAGGTCGGCGGCTGTATGCCGAGGCCGAGGAAGCTCAACACGCTTTCCATCAAGATGATCTTGCCGGCCGACAAGGTTGTCGCCACGAGAATCGGCGAGATCAGGTTCGGCAGGATATGAACGAACATGATGCGCGCCGACGAGGCTCCTTGTGCGCGCGCGGCGGCGACGAAGTCGCGTTCGCGCAGACTGAGGGTGGTGCCACGCACAAGGCGCGCCGACGTCGTCCATCCGGCCAGTGCCACGATGAAGATGATGTGATAGAGGCTGATGCGATCGGACTGCGCGATAGCCTCGGGCACGCCGAGTTTGGTGAGATCGAGCGCCGCCATCACGATCAGTAAAGGCAGCAGCGGCAGCGCGATGATCGAATCGGTGAAGCGCATCAGTGCCGCATCGATCCATCCGCCGCGATATCCGGCGAGCAATCCGATGCAGGTGCCGATCACGCAGGCGACCAGAGCAGTGACGATGCCGACCAGCAGCGAGACCTGTCCGCCGTAGAGCAGCCGCACAAAAATATCGCGTCCCAGTTCGTCGCGCCCGAGCCAGGCCTCGGCCGACGGGGTTGTGAAGCGCGCCAGCAGATCGACCTTGTTGGCGTCGATGCCAAAGGCAGCTTCAACCAGAGGTGCGCCGAGCGCCGCCAGTGCTAGGACAACGAGCAAGACGAAGCTCGGAAGCGCGAAGGGATGGCGGCGGAAGCGGCGCCAGGCGAGCGATCGGGCGGCGCTCATCGATAGTCGATCCGCGGATCGAGCCAGCCATAGGCGAGATCGGCCAGCAGATTGCCGGTCAAGGTCAGCGCAGTGGCAAACAGAAGTGCCACCAGGGCGAGATTGAAGTCGTTGCCCATGATGGCATCGAAAATCAGCCGTCCCATGCCGGGATAGGAAAAGATGATCTCCACCGTCAGCGCCCCGGAGAACAGGAATCCGAAATCCAGCGCGACGATAGTGACGACCGGGATCGCCGCGTTGCGCAGCGCATGGACAAAGACGACGCGTGATTTCGACGCACCCTTGGCGCGCGCCGTGCGGATGTAATCGTGTCGCAGTGTCTGGATCATCTCGGCGCGCATATAGCGGATGTAGTCGCCGATGGTGACGAGGGTGACCGTGGCGACCGGCAAGATGAGATAGCGCGCCCCTTGCCAGAACCCGCCGCCCGCGATTTCGGGTACGCCGCCGGCCGGCAAGATGCCGAGTGTGACGGAAAAGACGGCGATCAGGACAAGCGCCAGCCAGAAGGACGGCAGCGAGATTCCGGCGAAGGCGGCGAAGTTGATCATATAATCGAGGCGCGTCGATTGCCTGACTGCGGCGAGGATGCCGGCCGGCAGGGCGATGGCAAGTGCGAGTGCGAAGCTCGTACCCATCAGAAGGGCGGTATTGGCGAGTGCGGGGCCGAGCACCTGGAACACGGGCTTGGCGTAAAGCCGCGAAAAGCCCAGATCGCCCGACAACGCGGTGCCGATCCAGGTGAGGTAGCGATCGACGATCGGCCGGTCGAGCCCGTAGAGCGCACGCAGGCGCGCCGCATCCTCGCTGGTAAGGCGCGGATCGGAACTGATCATCAGATCGATCGGATCGCCGGGCATCAATCCGATCAGCCAATAAATGACGAAGGACATGGCTGCGAGAACGATCAGCGACTGCAACAATCGATCGAAAAAGAAGCGTGTCAAAATGCCGCCCCGCCAGTGTCCCGGTCCCGTCCCGGTATTATGTCCGCAATCGGCTTGCCTGCGGGCAATAAAAAACCTGCCTCAAGCGGCAGGTCTTTTAGCGCTTCAACGACTCACGCGTTAGTCGTGCGATGCCGTCGAATACCCCACGTCGATTATTTTTGGCTTTCCAACAGACCTTCGGAAATATTCAGGTTGATGTTGATCAGGCTATCGAACAATTCAACCGTCGGCTTCGCGATACCCTTGCTCGTCTGCTTGTCGACGAAGATGCTGAGGCTCATCAGGTTGGCCTTGATTTCGTCGGGCAGAGCATTGGTCTTGGCCGAAACATCGGACTGGATGATCGACCAGAGAAGCTGGTTGTACTTGAGCGCCCGTTCACACAATTCCTTGTCGGAAAGACTCTGCTTTGCTTGGTCTAGCACATAGGCCGCTTGCGAAAACGCCGCAGCGTCCATTTCACGTTTGTTCTTAAATTGAACCGTGGGTTTATCAGCCATTCGGGTCACCTTTCGAGCCCATCCGATAGTACATTATCGAACAAGCCTTTGTTATAGCGCTGAAAATATTAAGTCATTTTAAAAGGCCCTTGCAACCGGGCGCTGGCACTAATGCCCTTAAAAGGACCTGACCGGCCAAGATTACCAGGAAGCGGGGAAATGACACGCGGCAATATGGCCGGGCCTATCCACTTGGTCTTGACTGAGAAGAGGCCGAGTATTCTCGCAGATTTCTTGGCTTTTCGGGCATCGTGGATGGAACGGGCAACCGCCGGGCGGGGTGATCGTGCTCGGCGTTTCCCCTATTGCGACAACCCGTTCCCGTTTTTTCCCGAGCTTCGGTGCGGCCTCGATCAGCAGAGCGGTATAGGGGTGACGCGGTGTGGAGAAGAGCGAATCGGCGGGGCCCTGCTCGACGATTCTCCCCTGATACATGACGGCCACCGTGTCCGCCATATGGGCGACGACGGCGAGATCGTGACTGATCAGGATATAGGTCAGTTCGCGCCTGCGTTTGAGATCGCCCAGGAGTTCGATGATCTGCACCTGGATCGAAACGTCGAGCGACGACAGCGGCTCGTCGGCCACGATGATCGCGGGTTCGGCGACGATGGCGCGCGCGATGGCGATGCGCTGGCGCTCGCCGCCGGAAAATTCGTGCGGATATTTCGCGAGATCGGCGGGATCGATGCCGACGGCGCGCGCGGCCTCGTCGCATTTGCGCGCGCGCTCGGCCGGCGTGCCGATCCGGTGAATGACAAGCGGCTCGGCGATCGAATCGCGCGCCGTCCGGCGCGGATTGAGCGAGGCATAGGGATCTTGGAACACCATCTGGATGCGGCGGCGCAGACCTTTCGGACGGTCGGCGGCCTTCGCCGATACGGCCGCCTCGTCGAGCCGAAGTGCGCCTTCGTCGGCCGCATAAAGCCCAAGTAATGTTTTGGCCAGGGTCGATTTACCGCACCCCGACTCGCCGACGATGGCGAAGGTTTCGCCGCGCCGCACAGCGAAGCCGACGCCGTTGAGCGCTTGCACCGTGCCGAGGCGCCGGCCGAACAGGCCGGGTGAGCGGATGGTGAAATGTTTGGCGAGGTCGGTCGCCTCCAACAGCGGCGCGCCGTGGATCGCGGCGCGCGCGTCCGGGCGCGTCAGCGTGGCGGCGTCGATCAGACGCCGCGTATAGTCGTGCCGGGGTGCGGCGAACAGTTCGCCCGCCGGGGCCTGCTCGACAATGCGTCCCGCCTGCATCACCGCGATATCGTCGGCCATGTCGGAAACGACCGCAAGGTTATGGCTGATGAACAGGATGCCGATATTGCGCCGCGCCTGCACGTCGCGGATCAGATCCAAAATCTGCGCCTGCACGGTGACGTCGAGCGCGGTCGTCGGTTCGTCGGCGATCAGCAAGTCGGGCTCATTGATCAGCGCCATCGCGATCATGCAGCGCTGGCGCATGCCGCCCGACAATTGATGGGGATAGGAATCGGCGCGTAAACGCGCATCGGCGATGCCGACCTCGGCGAGCGCCGCAATCGCGCGCCGGCGTGCCTCGGCTCGGTTGGTCTTGTGGTGGATGCGGTAGGCTTCGGCGATTTGCTCGCCCACCGTGAAGACAGGATTGAGCGCGCTCGAAGGGTCCTGGAAGATCATGGCCATGCGCAGGCCGCGCAGGCGTTGCATCTCGGATTCGCTTTGCGCGCCGATATCGACGCCGTCGAAGGCTATGTGTCCGCGTATAGTGCGGCCAGGCGGCGGCACCAGCGCCATCAACGCTAGCGCGGTCATGGATTTCCCCGAACCCGACTCGCCGACGAGGCCCAACGTCTTGCCGCGTTCAAGCGCGAAGGACACCCCCTCGACAACGATGCGCTCGCCCCGTTCGGTCGGAAACGCGATGGTGAGATCGGAGACGGTGAACATTCAAACGGCCGAAACAGGCAGAATAAATAAGAAGTAGCCCGTCATGCGCGGACTTGATCCGCGCATCCATCTTTTCGTCCGATGTATAAAGATGGATCGCCGGGTCAAGCCCGGCGATGACGGCTTCATTGGACTTTTAGGCTCTCGCATTGCGGCTACCACGCTATCCGACCTGCGCCCGCGCGTCTGCTGCAAGTTTTTCGAGCGGGCGTTCATGAACCAGGTCGGGCTCGCCGCAGGCGGCGAGGAGGACGGCGCGCACCTGGTCGCGCAACTTCACCGAGGCGGCCCATTCCTCGCGGTCGGTCGGCGCAGCGATCGCGTCGAGCAGCTCAACCCGGATGGTGCCCGGGCGCGGCACCCAGGTTCCGTCGCGCAACACCTGCCGCGTACCGCGGATCGCGACGGGCATGATTGTGGCGCCGGTGCGCACCGCTGCGCTGAAGGTTCCCAATTGGAATGGCAGCAGGCCGGCCATGCGCGACAGGGTTCCTTCGGGGAATGTGATCACAGGGCGGTTGGCGCGTACCGTTTCGGCGATACGGTCGGCGTCGGCGATACCTTGGCGCGTATCGAAGCGCGTCACGAACAAAGCGCCGAGGCGCTTGAGGAAAATGCGGGGCACCCAGTGGTCCAGCAGTTCACCCTTGGCGACGAAGCTGAAACGGCCGGGCAGAGCGGCCAGCATCGCCGGCCCGTCGAAATAGCTCGAATGATTGGCGGCGACGAGGAAGGGGCGTCCGTGCGGCAGTTTATCCGCACCGGTGACCTCCATTCGGATGCCGGCCAACACAAGATAGAGTTTCACCAGGCCGCGCAGTACCGGCCAGCGCCAGCTCTCGACCGGCAACGCAACGGCTGCGATCCATCCAACCACGCAAATCGTGAGCCCGACGAGCGTGATGTAGCCGGAATAGACCGCGCGCGCGCCGCGCCGCAGCCCGCGCCGCAGGAGCGGTCCGAATGCTGCGAGCGCCAGACGCACGACCTGTAGGCGCACGGTCAGCGGTCCGCTGGCGCCCGCCTCGAAAGCCGCACGCGCGGCCTGGCGGCGGATCTTGCCGCTCGATGTTTTCGGCACCGTGCGCGGGGGCACGAGGCGGACCACATCGGGTGGCATGCCGATCAACTCGATCGAAAGGTCGGTGATCGCGCGCGCGAGTTTGGTTTCGCCATCGGTTCCGGCGCGCCGCGACTCGGCCATCACCACCAGCCGCTCGGTCCCGTTGTCGGGATCCGGGCTGCCGAACACCGCGACCGCGCCCGCCGAAATGCCGTCGAGCGCGCCGACAGCGGTTTCGAGTTCGGCTGGAAAAATGTTTCGTCCGGCGCGGATGATCATGTCCTTGCGCCGCCCGGTGACGTGGATTTCGCCCGCCACCGTGTAGCCGAGATCGCCCGCGTTGCGCCATTCGCCGGCGAGCAGACTCGCGTTGGCTTCGGGGTTGCGCAGATAGCCCGCCGTTGCCGAGGGCCCCTTGAATTGGATAATGCCTTCGCGCCGGTCGGGCAGTTCGGCGCCTTGATCGTCGAGCACGCGGATTTCATGTCCCGCGATGGGCATGCCGCACGAGGGGACCGCCTTGGCGCCGGGCGTATTCGGCTGGGCCGGTTCGGCTCGGCCGGTCTTCAAGAAAGTGTCGCGATCGATCCAGTCGATGCGCGGCCCGCGTCCGATCGGGGGAAAGGCGAGGCCGACTGAATTCTCGGCCAGACCATAGACGGGCATCATCGCGTTTGGATTGAATCCGACAGAGGCGAATTTTTCCGAAAAGGCGGCGATGGTGGCGGGGCTGACCGGCTCGGCACCATTGAAGGCGACGCGCCACGATGCGAGATCGAATCCCGCCCGGTCCTCCTCCGCGATGCGGCCGACGCAGGCCTCGTAAGCGAAGTTGGGCGCGCCCGAGATCGTGCCGCGATAGCGCGTGATGGCGGCGAGCCAGCGTTGCGGCCGCGCCAGGAAGGCGAGCGGCGACATCAGCACCAGCGGTATGCCGTGCACGAGCGAGCCGAGCCACGCGCCGATCAAGCCCATATCGTGATAGAGCGGCAGCCAGCTCACGAAGACATCATTCGGTTTGATCTCCAGCATCCCCGCCATGGCGTTGATGTTGGCGAGCAGATTGGCATGACTGAGCACCACGCCCTTGGGATCGCCGGTGCTGCCCGAGGTATATTGTATGAAGGCGGTATCGTGTGCGCGCGGTTCGGGCCAGACGTTCGGCAGCGGCGCCTCCATCAATTGCGCGACCGTGACGATGCCGGCGATATTGTCCACCTGGGCGGCCAGCACGCGCGAGAATTGAACGGCTTCCTGCACGGTGATCATCACGCGGGCCTGCGCGTTGGCTGCGATCTTGGCGTGGCGGCGGACATGGTCTTCGATCTCGCGCGGCCGCCCCGGCGGATAGACCGGCACGGGAACGCCACCCGCACGCAACACGCCGAAGAAGGAGGCGAAATATTCGCGTCCGCTCGGCAACATGATGACGACCGCTTCGCCAGGAGCCACGTTGCGCTCGATCAGGCCGGCGGCGACGCGGCCTGCATCGGTCCACAATTCGCCGTAAGTCAGAGTTTCGCCCTCGCCCCCGGACTCATTGGCGTCGGCATAGAAGCGGACGTGAAGTTGGTCGGGATGCTGGTGGGCGTGCCAGGCGAGCGCTTCGGTCAAGGTCACTGCGTCGCGTGCCGCCGAACCAGCGCTGGTAGCGACGCGTTCGCGGGCGCGATGCGGCTGCGTGGGCAGGGGGGCGCCAGATGCTTCGGCGATTTCACGCAGCAAATCGCGGGGGCTTTCGGTTTCGCTAAGGGCGCGTTCGGACAGCGTCACGCCGAAGGCGCGTTCGACGCGATGCATGAGTTCCATGCGGCTCAGGCTGTCGAAACCGTAATCCCGCTCGAATGAGGCATCGAGATTGTGCGGAACCCCGTCGGCCCGGCCGCCGCGCAATTGGGCCGCCATCTCGCCCGCCAGGGCGAGGAGACGGTTTTCACGGTCTTGCTCGGATGCGTTCATGCTCTCATGATCGTTAAAACTTGGCCAAATGCGAATTATCGAATAGGGAGCGTGGCGGTGATGAAACTATCACGTTGCAGGATGTTTGCGGCACTCGTTGCGGTTTCGGCCTACCTCGCCGTATCCGGTCCGTTGCATGCGGCCGATCCGCAGAACAGGGTCCAGCTTCAGGTCTTTCAGGTCAAGGTCATCGACACGCAGGGCCGCCAAGGCCAGATGCCGGTGGCCGTCTATATCGATGTGCCGAACCGCAAGGCATCGACCGACGTCTGCGCCATGGCGCCGCGCGTGCGCGACGCGCTCAATACCCACCTGCGCAAGGAAACATACAAGCTCGACGCCAAGGGCAATTTGCAGGACTTGCCCGCGATGAGTGCCGCCGCGCGCCCGGTGGTCGAGAACGCGGCCAAAAAGGAGAACGTATCCGGCATCGAGATTAAGCAAGGCTCCCCTCAGGTGAAATCTTCGGCCGCGTCGATGTTCCAGAAAAGCGGTTGTATCGGCGTTGCCGATGCCGTGGAGGAGCCGAAAGCAGCAAAGGGGGCGCCCAAGGCCGCGGCGCATTAGGACATGGCTTACGCCCAGGCAGGCTATCTGCGGATCTGGCACGAATGGGCCGGCCGCGGTCCGCGCCTGCTTTATATCACCGGCACCGGCGCCGATCTGCGCCGCACGCCCAATCCGCTTCTATGCCCTCTCACCACGTCATTCGAGCTTCTGACCTTCGATCAGCGCGGGTTGGGCCGGACCGATAAGCCGGCCGGCCCTTATACAATGGCGCAATATGCCGAGGATGCGGCGCTGCTGCTGGATGCGGTCGGTTGGGACTCGTGCCATGTGATCGGGGTGTCGTTCGGCGGCATGGTCGCCCAGGAATTGGCGCTGCGTTATCCAGCCAAGGTGAAGAAGATTGTGTTGTGCTGCTGTTCGACCGGCGGGCCGGGCGGTTCGTCCTATCCCCTGCACGAGCTTGAACATCTGAGCCTTGAGGAGAAGATCAATGCGCGCCTGTCGCGCACCGACAAACGCATCGACGAAGACTGGATCGCAGGCCATCCCAACGACTACCGCGCGATGTTCGATAAGGCGATCGGCGATGCAGCTTTGTTCGCCGACGAGCCCGGCCGCGCCGAGGGTGCGCGCTGGCAGCTGCTTGCCCGCGCCGAACACGATACCTGGGATCGCATCGCCAGGGTGAAGGGGCCGGTGCTGGTGTGCGGCGGCAAGTACGACGGCCAGGCTGAACCTGCGGTGGTCGAGGCGCTGGCCCAGCGCATTCCCGGCGCCCAACTCGCCTTCTTCGAGGGCGGGCACGGATTTTTGAACCAGGACCCGGCAGCCTACGCGAAGATCGCGGAGTTTTTGGGTTAGACTAGATCCATTTAGAAATCGTCATGCCCGGACTTGTTCCACTGCTGTCCGGTTTAAATTAAGCCGTCATGCCCGTACTTGTTACGGGCATCCACGGACGAAAGCGCAATAGCGCTAAAACACCGTTGGAGCGCGGATACCCAGTTTTGCCCTGCATGATCCGATGGCCGATTCGTGGATGGCCGTAACAAGTACGGCCATGACGAACCTATTTTCGGAGTTCGAGTCTCAGCCGGTTCTATCAGGCAAAAATATAAGCAGAAGAAGGCTTGGTTCCGGTTCGAAACATTTTAAACCGGACAGCAGTGGACTTGTTCCGGGCATCCACGAGTCTTTTCGCGCTATCGCGCATTCGTCCGTGGATGGCCCGAATAAATCGGGCCATGACGACTAATTCTTTAAACTACTTATCCGTCCGCCGGATCGTGCCGATCACGGTTTCCAGGATCGTGCGAAATTGCGCATGCGTTTTCTTGTCGAGATCGGAAAACATCTCGGTCTCGATACCGTCGACCAGGGCGTTGCAGGCCCGAAGCCGTTCGCGCCCGGCCTCGGTCAGCGAGACCAGCAGTTCGCGCCGATTGTTGGGATCGCCGGCGCGTTCGAGCATGCCGCGCCCCTCGAGACCTGTGATTAATTCGTTGATGGTCTGCGGCGAGACACGGCGTGCGCGCGATCTTGGCCGAGAAAATCTTGTCGCGCCCGGTGAGCAGGCTCATCACGGTATATTGCGCGACCGTCAGATCGAAGGCGCGCAACAACCCTTCCAGCCGGGTACGAACAGCTAGATTTATTTCATTAATCAGGTAAAAGGTACGTGGCTTTTATGGCATAATGCGCTGCGTTTCTTTAAGTCTATCGGCGCCTTTGCGGAGGTTGCCATCAAAAATATACAGAGGAGGCATAAATGACGGTTTTAAGAGCCATTGCGGCGGCAAGCGTGGCGGTTGCGCTGTCCGCGCCGGCGTCGGCCCAGAAATCGCAAGATACCTTGCGATATGCCATCAACAATTCCTTTTCGTCGCTGTCGCAGTATTTCGAGGCGACCGACGAATCCAGTATCTTCACGCGCCGCGTCTATGAATCGCTCATCGGCTACGACGAGTACAACGGAAAATTCGTGCCGCTCCTCGCGAAATCATGGGTGCGGGTGAATCCGACCACCATCGAGTTCGAATTGCGCGACGACGTCGTTTTCCACAACGGCAACAAGTTCGACGCCGACGACGCGGTCGATACCTTCAATCTGTACACCGACGAAAAGACTCCGCTGCGCTACAAGAGCCGCTACGACTGGGTTGAGAAGGCCGAGAAGCTCGGTCCCTACAAGATGCGGATCACGACCAAGCAGCCCAACGCAATCGATATGGGCCTGATCGCCTACCGCTATTCGATGGAGGATACGGAATCGCGCAAGACGCTCACCGACGTCGAGGATTACGGCCGCAAGACGCCCTACGGCACCGGCTATTACAAGGTCGTGCAGATGGACCCGACCAAGGGCGTGCTGGTCGAACGATTCGACGCGTTCAAGGGCGACAAGAATTATGCCCGGGCACCCGTGAAGCGCTTCTACGGCATGAACATGCCTGATCGGCAGACCCAGATCGCGCAGCTCATCACCGGCGGCGTCGATATCATCGCCAACGTCATCCAGGATCAGGCCGACGATCTGAAGACCAAGCCCGGCATCGAAGTCTCCGCCGTGCCATCGGGCTCGTTCATCTATTTCGTGCTCGCCTCCAACGGCAAGGTGAACAAGGCGCTCGCCGATCCGAAGGTCCGCGAAGCCCTGCACATGGCGATCGACCGCGACTCGATCATCAAATACATCGTGCCCGGCGGTGCCGTGGCCGAGAAACTGCAGGCGCCGTGTTTCCCGACGACCATCGGCTGCAAGGTCAACAAAACGCCGCCCGCTTTCGACCGCGAGAAGGCGAAGAAGCTGCTGGTCGAAGCCGGCTATCCCAACGGGTTCGATATGTCTTACGTCGTCCACGCGCCGATCAAGGATGTGGCGGTGGCGATCTCGGGCGATCTGTTGAAGATCGGCGTGCGTGCGACCGTCAGCCCCGATCCCTTGCAGGTCTATCGCAAGAAACAGGGCGACGGCGTATTGGAAGCGTGGAGCATCTTCTTCCCGCTCGGCAACCATCCCGATATTTCATCGGCGCTCGATATCTGGTTCTCGGGCGAGCGCGCGGCCTATTTCAACAATGACAAGATCATCCTCGATGCGATGGCGGCGGGGCTGCGGGAAACCGATCCGGTCAAGCGCGACGCGATCTATCAGGTGGCGCTCGACCAAAATGCAGACATGCACTACGTGCTGCCGATCTCGTCGCTGCCGTCGGTCTACGCGCATTCCAAAGATGTGAAGATCATGCCCAACCAGTTGAGCGCGTCCGAACGTTTCCTCGGCGATTTCGGCTGGAAGTAGGAAGCTCGACTTTCGCGTCTGAGAGAAACCCCCACCCCAACCCTCCCCCCTCAAGGGGGAGGGAGTTTTTTTGAGAGGAGCGTCCCCTCCCCACTTGCGGGGGAGGGACAGGGTGGGGGGGCTAGGCCTAGAGTTTAGGCGTAGGTCAGCGCCGTTATCCGACCAACATCGTCCTGCCACTCCAGCTCTTCGATCGTCGCGATCAATTGGTCCACGGCGCTCTGCGACAACGGATGCGCCGCGTGGGTGCAGCAATCGCGGAATTTTTCCACCAGCCGCGCGTGGCCGACCGGGCGCGTCGGATGGCCGAGCGGGACATCGACCTGCGCGGCCAGCGTGCGTCCGTCCTTCAAGGTGACCTCGACCCGGCCGCCTTCGATGGTATCGTCGAGGCGATAGGTGAGGCGCTCGGCGAGCGTATGTGCGACGGCGTCGTTCAACCCGGCAGCGGTGAAATCGGCAAGGCCGAGCGATCCGTGCGCGAGCACCTTGGCGGTGCAGTAGGGGATGCTGTTGCCGGCAGCCGCCGCGTTCTCCGGGCGACGGCGTCCGGCGAGCGGCTCCACCCAGGGGCGCGTATGGCTATGCACCGCGACCTCGATCGCGGCGATATCGCTCGCCGCCGCCCCGCGCGCGGCGATCTCGCCTGCCGCTTCGATGAACGGGGTGACGTGGCCGCTGGTCGGCCAGGCCTTGAACTGGACGGCGCTCATCAGGAAGGTTTTCCCCAATCCGTCGGTGAGCGTCGCGCGGTCGCCGCCGCCGCCATAGATCATGGCGTAAAGCCCGGCGGGGTCGTTGAAGATATCGACCTCGGCGCCGACACCGGCCTGGGCGAGGAGGGCGGCTTGCACCCCGGCCTGATTGGGGAAGGCGCCGTAGATCGCCTTGGCGGGCGGATCGCCGCTGAGCACGACCTGGCGCGAACCCGCGCTCTGCATCAGCGCGAGGCCAAGCGCGCTCGCCATGCGCGTTTCGTCGAGGCCGAGCAGGTTGCCCGCCCCCGCCGCCGCACCGAAATAATTGAGCACTTGGCCGGACAGGAATTTTTCGCTGGGCTTACGTCCGCCCCGCACCAATGCGGTGGTGACGCGTGCGGTAATCTCGCAAGCTACCGCGATGGCGGCGATGAAGCGCTTTCCCGATACCCCGCCGACCGCTTCGGCCGTCGCCAAGGGGGCCGCGAGGCACGCGACCCCCAAATGCCCGGTCGCCTCATCGCCGATGGGATCGTAATTGAGCGCATGCACGAGCGCGCCATTGGCGAAGGCCGCGTTGGGAGCGGCGACCTTTTGACGGCGTCCCAAAATAGTGCTGTCGGCCGGTCCGCCGAGACGCTGCATGACGTCCATTACCTCGGGGCAGGCGGGCCCGAGCGTGGTCGCGGCGAGGCCCACGCCGAGCGCGTCGAGCACCATATCCTTGATCGACGCGACGAGCGCGGGGGGCAAGTCCTCGTAACGCAGCGACGCGGCGAAAGACGCAAGCGCGCGGGTCGGATCGGTCTCGCTCACCGCCGGTTCAATTGGGCTGCGTATAGTCAGCCGCCTTCTTGGCCAGTTCCTTCGGCGTCTTCATGAAGTTCGCGAACATCTCGGCGACGTCCTCGCCGGAGATCGGATTGAAATCGAGTCCCATCTTCTGCGCTTCGGCGATCATCGCCGGGTCCTTGAAGGTATCGAGCATTGCCTTGCGGAGTGTCGCGACGCGCTCCTTCGGGGTGCCGGGCGGGGCGGCGAGCGGACGCGCGAGTTCGGTCTGCTTGAAGATCAGATCGGCGATCTGCCGATCGTCGGGGTTCAGCAGCATCACGTTCAAGACGGTTGCGTCGCCGAACAGCGGTACTGGCTTGTCGCCGAACTGCACGAAGAAATTCAGCTCGCCGTTCTGCACTTCCTGCATATAGGCGCTTCTCACCGAATTGGCTTGGAGACCGCAGGCAGCATCCATCTCGCCGCGCTGCATGGCGAGCTTCACCGCATTGGTGCCTTCGTAGCCGGTGATGACCTTGAGGTTGGCCTTCAGCATCTTTTTCAGGAACACCGCGTGCTGGCTGCTCGTCGCGGCCGCGGTCGAGGCGCCAAAGATGACTTCTTTTTTCGCGGCGATCAGATCCGGCAGGGTCTTGATGTTCTGGCCCGCACCCTTCCACACCGCGCAGGAATTCACGTCGCGATCCAGGCTGCCGATCCATTCGAACTTCTCGGTCTCGAACTGCGCCTGGTCGCTGCCGAACAAAGGCTCGAGCGCGGTGGCCGCGGCGAAGACGCCGAGCGCAGTGCCGTCTTTGGGTGCCACGTTGTAAAGATGATTGGTCGAACGCGGAGCGCCCGGCATGTTTTGCACGATAATGTTGGGATTGCCCGGGATATGCTTGCCGACATGGCGCGCGAAAAACCGCGTCATGGTGTCGTAGCCGCCGCCGGTGCCGTAGCCGACCGTGATGGTGACCGTCTTATCCTTGTAGAAATCGGCGACCGCGTCGGCGGCCGAGGCGGACTGGGAGAACGGAGCGGACGCCGCTAGAACGACAGCGGCGCCGAAGACGGCACGGTGGACGAAAGACGTCATGGGTACGATTTCCTTTACAACGAGGCCTTTTCTGCCGGTCGGCGATCGCGCCTCTCTTTATAACTCTAGCGTACTCGGGGCGAACAAATCCTCCAGTTTTTGCTTCTCCTTGGTCAAGCCCTGTTCGTGCGAGAAATCTATGATCGTGTTCAACATGGGCAAGTTCGCCTTCACGCCATAGGGGAAGGGGTCGGCGCCGAAGATACCTAGGGTCTGGGCGAGGTATTCGCGGCCGAAAATCAGGCCCGATGGGATGCTCGACGCGAGCTCGTCCTGGGCGACTTCCTTTGCCGCCACGAAGGCCTTGTAGAGATTGAAGGCGAGCCACGGATATTTGCGGTAGATGTCGCCGCGGATCACATAGGCATGATTGGCGGGGATATAGCCGAATTTCTTGAAGAACCGCGTTCCTTCGGCGATGCGGTCGGGGAACAGGGGTTTCACCTTGCTCCAATCGCCGCCGCGGGCGCGGATCTGCGTCGAACGGTCGATGATGTTCGATTCACGTGAAAAGGCGCGCAGCGTCGGGGCCACGTCCAACTCGTTATTGACCAGCATCGAGGCGAGACTTTTGTCTTCCGGGATGCGCTGGAACGAGATGCCTTCGGGCGGGGTGAAGCCGGTGGCGCCGCCGTGGCTGAAGGCCTCGCTGCGCTCCATGTACCAATGCACCTTGTACTGCGACACGCCGAATTCGTGTTCCAGGATGCCGCGCATCCACAGCGCCGCGGTCTGCTGGTATTCGCCGACGCCGAGGCGCTTGCCGACCACGTCGCGCGCATCCTTGATCCCCGAATCGACGTGATAGAACAGCTCCATATGCATGAAGCGCCGCGACGGGAAGACCGGGATCGCGACCATATCCATACCGTGTGCCTTGGCGATCAGGTAGGACGACAGCGACATCTCGGCGACTTCGAATTCCTCGAAATTGAGCTGGCGCCAGAAGGTTTCCGAGGGATCGGAATGTGTGCCGATCAGCTCGACACCCTCGACCTCGACGCGGCCGTCCAGGATCGGCTCCACGCGCTCGTTCTTGCCGGTGATGAATCCCAGCTTCAGTTTGCTCATTGTTTGCGTCCCCCCGTCACGATTTTGTTACGTTAACTTGGATCATGACGTGCGGGCGATCAAGCGCGCAAGCGCGTCAGCCGTCGGTGAGGCTCCGCTCCAGCCGGTCGAGGGTTTGCATCGCGGGCAAACACTGCGCGAGGCTGGCGTTCGGCTCGCGGCCTTCCTTGATAGCGGCGAAGAATTCGCGGTCCTCCAGCTCGATGCCGTTCATCGAGACATCGACATTGGAGACGTCGATGGGCTTGTCGGTGCCGTCAACCAGATCGTCGTAGAGCGCCTTATAGGTGCCGTTGTCGCAGATATAGCGAAAGAACGAGCCGAAAGGTCCGTTGTTATTGAACGACAACGACAGGGTGAGGATCGCGCCCGACGGCACCTTCAACAGAATACCCATATCCATGGCGATGCCGAGATCCTTGTGCATCGGTCCCTGCACGGCTTGCGCCACGCTCGCGACCTCGCCGGTCTGGTACTGGAACAGATCGACCGTATGGCAGGCATGGTGCCACAACAGATGATCGGTCCAGTCGCGCGGATTGCCAGCCGCATTCATGTTGGTGCGCCTGAAGAAATAGGTCTGCACGTCCATCTGCTGGATGGAAAGCTCGCCCGCCCGGATGCGTTTGCCGACCCATTGATGGCTCGGATTGAAACGGCGCACATGGCCGGCCATGGCGATCACGCCGGTCTGTTTCTGCACCTCGATCAATCGTTCGGCATCGGCGAGACTATCGGCCATCGGGATTTCGACCAGCACATGCTTGCCCGCGCGCATGCATTGCTCGGCTTGGCGGGCGTGAATCTGCGTCGGCGTGGCGAGGATGACCGCCTCGACGCCGGGCTGCTTGAGACCTTCGGCGAGATCCTTCGTCCAATGCGGGATGCGCCATTGTTTGGCGATGGCTTCGGTATCGGCGCCGACGCCGACCAGGGACGCGACTTCCACGCCCGGGATATTGGCGATGGCCTTGAGATGGTTGGTGCCGAAGGCACCCGGTCCTGCCAAACAGATTTTCATAGTGTGCTTAGTCCTTCGCCGCGATCACATCGACCTCGATCTTATAGACCGGGTTGGCGAGGCGGCTGATGACGAGCAAGGTCGAGGAGGGCGGGGGAACCAGGGTGCCGATCGCCTGTTTCTGCACTTCGCGCCAGATCGGCAGATCGTCGGGATCGGTCAGGTAGGTCGTGGTCTTGACGATATTGTCGAGCGTCAGGCCGCAGCCCTGCAGCACATCGATAATGTTGCGATAGACCTGCTCGGCTTGGCTTTTGAAATCCGTGGCACAGGTGCCGTCGGGACGGCCCGCCGTCTGGCCCGCGAGAAAATAAAGGCGTGCGCCCGGCGCCACCTCGCCGACCTGCGAATAGCGTCCGCCGGTCGGATTGACGCCGGGTATATCGTAGCGCTTCACCATGGAAAGTCCCTCCGTATCTAAATATCGGACAGGGCAAGCTTGGCATGAAATTGGGCTCTGCGCGAGACGCTCGGTTTTGCACTGCCGCGGTGCGCGCGCTCAGGCGGTGGCTTCGATGATGACCTTCAGCGCCTTGGTCTGGCCCGCGTTTGCGAAGGTCTCGTAGGCTTCGAGGATCGTGTCGAGCGTGAAGCGATGAGTGATCATCTGTTTCGCGTCGATCTTGCCGGACAGCACCATCTTCAGCAGCGTCGGCGTCGAAACCGTATCGACCAGCCGCGTCGTGATGGCGATGTTTTGTGACCATAGTCGTTCGAGATGGAGATCGACCTTCACGCCATGCACGCCGACATTGGCGATGGTTCCGCCCGGCGCCACAATCGACTGGCACACCTCGAAGCTGGCCGGGATGCCGACCGCCTCTATTACCGTATCGACGCCGCGCCCGGCCGTCATTGACATCACCTGCCACACGGCCTCGTCGCCGCTGCCCCGGATGGTCGCCGTCGCGCCGAAGCGGGTGGCCACGTCGAGGCGGTTCTGGTCGGGGTCGATCATGATGATCTCGGCCGGCGAATAGAGCTGCGCGGTCAGCAGGGCCGCTAGGCCGATCGGGCCTGCTCCGACGATGGCGACAGTAGCGCCCGGGTGGATCTTGCCATTGAGCACCCCGCATTCGAATCCGGTCGGCAGGATATCGCTCAGCATGACCAGCGCTTCCTCATCGGCGCCGTCGGGCAAATGATAGAGGCTGGTATCGGCATGCGGGATGCGGACATAGTCGGCCTGAGTGCCGTCGATGCTGTTGCCGAGCACCCAGCCGCCGGTGATGCAATGTGAATACATGCTGCGGCGGCAATACTCACACTTGCCGCACGACGAGATGCACGAAATCAGCACGCGGTCGCCCGCATGAAATTGTGTCACGCCCGCCCCGACCTGTTCGACGATCCCCACACCTTCGTGGCCGAGGATGCGGCCGGGCGTGCAGGTGGGCACGTCGCCTTTCAGGATATGCAGATCGGTGCCGCAGATTGTCGTGCGCGTGATCTTGACGATGGCGTCGGTTGCCGCGCCGATTTCCGGCATCGGACGGTCGTCCAGAGATTTCTCTCCCGGCCCCAGATAGACGAGCGCTTTCATATGGTCTTCTCCGCCGATGGTCGGGTTGCCCGGCGCATCGCTTGCGGAGGGGAAGTCTTACTTAGACCCTATCGCGAGGAGGGTGTGTGTGTATTAAGTGGCAATGGCGTCGCATAGGGGGACCGAACTCTAAATCTAGTCGGCCGGACCGACCGTGGCATTGAGGTCTTTGATCAGGCCGTTGGCCAGCGAATAGACCCAGCCGTGCACATGAAGCTGCTGGCCGCGCGCCCAGGCCTCGTGCACGAAAACGTCGGAAGCGACGTTTCTGACCTGGCGCAGCACGTTGAGTTCGCACAAGCGCTCGAGCCGCGCGCGTTCGTCGGCGATGGCCATCAACTCGTCGCGGTTGTCGTGCCAGATCTCGCGGATCGGGTGCAGCCAGTGATCGACGAGGCCGCGCCGTTGCCCGTCCACTGCGGCTGCGACGCCGCCGCAGCCGTAATGGCCGACCACCATGATGTGCTTCACCCGGATCACGTCGACCGCGAATTGCAGCACCGACAGGTAATTGGCGTCCTGCGGCGGGGCGAGGTTGGCGACGTTTCGGTGCACGAACAATTCGCCGGGATTGAGATCGACGATCTCGTTGGCGGGCACACGGCTGTCCGAACAGCCGATCCACAGATATTCGGGGGCCTGCTGGCGCGCGAGCCGGCTGAAAAAATCGGCGTCGCCGGCGATCCTGCGCGCGGCCCAGGCGCGGTTGTTTTCTTTCAGATGGTCGAGCATGGCGCAGCCTTTAAAGCCAAGCGGGGCCGGCGGCAAGGGGGTGTGGAGCCGCGTCGTGACACGAAGTTGACACGTAGCGTCCCGCTGTGTCGTGCTGCGGGCGTGCCTACATAAAGTGAGAACATCGCGGAAACGCTCATGTGCATCCTTCGACCCAGCCCGCCGGAACGCTCGCGCGCCGATAAGGCCGGACTTCGTCTGGTCGACGAGGCCAGCCAAATGCTTCGCCTGCGGATGGATGAATTGCACCGCGCGGCACGCTGGCGGATGGTCTTCCAGATTTCGGTGGCCTGCGCCGTGACCTTGTCGCTCTGCGCCTGGGCCTTTGTGGGCTAAGGGCCTTCGTGCATTAACTATTCGCCCCCTCTGAATCCCGCGCGTTGATTTTTGTGAGCATATAACTCAACCCTCTCCCCCCTAAAGGGCGGAGAGGGAGAATTCTCAGTATAACTTTAATGCGATGGTGCGCCGTATCGCCCCAACAGGGCATCGAGAGCTGTCGCGCCCACCATCGCCTGCATTTTCGCGAATTTGTCCGGCTCCTCGACGCGCATGCGGATCAAATCGGCGACGATGTTGGCCATCATGCGGTCCATGTCGAGCGCCTCGGCCGGCGGCTCGATGCCGCGTACCGTCAGTTCGGCTTCGATATCGTCGCGCTCGACGGCATGGCTGTAATCGAGCTGGGCCATCTCGCCGAGAATTTCGATCCAGCGCACCTTGAGCACTTCGGTATCGGCGTGTTCGAAGCCGCGCCCGCGATTCATGTAAGACGTCGTCGCCTTGGCCTTTTGATCGGCCAGGAAGCCGACCATCTCGTCGCGCATGGGTGTGGCGTTATCGGACATCGGCCTTCTTAGGCCGGGGCGGGTGAAGATGTCCAGGGTGGCGACAAGAGCACTTTGAAAGCAGTGAACGCGATCAAGTTGGAAGATTTTGAACTTGGCCTGGAACGGCGGAAGGCAGCTTTGGGATATACCAGTCGAAATTACGTGCTCCCGAATTCCAGAGAAATGCGCACGCCCGGAAAACGCAATTTGTTGATGGGGATCTTCACCATTTTGAAGTCCGAAGGCTGCATTTCACGTTTTTCCGCGAACTTTTAAACCCTCTCATATTTATGCGAGCCGCCGCTCGTCTTAGCGAGCGTGGTCGCAACCTCGACGGCGTCGCCCTCTTTTTATTGGAATTAAATTCTTGACTTCCGGCCGAGCTTTCCGCTAAATTGTTCCTAATATGTTCTAATCACCAGGAGCATCCAAATGGCCGAACTCAAGGAGCAATACGAGGCATTCTGTCTCCTCTACCTCCAATTCGCCAATGCCGGGTCGGCGGCGCATTCGGCGGGCTATTCCTACGAAAACCGCTATCAGACCGGCGCGCGCCTGCTGCAGCGCCCCGAGATCATCGCGCGCATCCAGGAATTGCGCGCCGCCATCGTCGAGCGCGAATGTCTGTCCGTCGAGACGCTGTTGGCCAAGCTCGAAACCGCCTTCGGGCGCGCGATCGAATCCAACAATGCGTTGGCCGCGGTCCGAGTGATCGAACTGCAGGCGCGGCTCATCGGCCTGATTGGCAAGTCTCCGTTGGACGGCGTTGCACAAGCCGCTGTGACGGAGGAAGCGCAGGCCGAAGAGCCAGACAGCGACGGAACCGACGGCGAGAATGTGGGCGACGACGATGCGGACGAGGGGGCTGTTGCCGCCGTCCCGTCCCCTTCGCCATCCCTCTTGCCGGCGCCGCCGGCCTCGACCGAAGCGATGCGCGCCGCACTCGCCGCCGTCGCGCGCTCGCGGGCGCGCAAAAGGCAGCGCGCGTCCGCGCGGTGAGGCCCGACCATGCATGTTCGATACACACTCGATGCACACAAAATGCACAGTAAATGCCTAGACGATGCGAAGATCATGCCTAGATCGTGCCTAGATGAGTGTGCATTTCACGAGTCCCGCGATGGCGGATTTCCGTCACCTCGCATGGGCGATGCCTATAAATGCCTAGAAATGCCCATACCCCGCGCCGATCTGTGCATCGGTGGACCGCTCAGCGTCCGTCCTTGAATTACTCCTCGACGCGCCAGGTCTCGATCCACAGGGTCGTCATGTCGAGATTGCCGGTCGGCGTCACTCCCTTCAGCCATTTCGGCAGGATATGCGTGTTGGAGCGGAAATAGAGCGGCAGCACGGGCAGATCTTCGGCGTAGAGTTTTTGCAGATCGTGCCACAGCTTCTCGCGCTTGGGGCGATCCAGTTCGACCTCGATCGCTTCGATCAGCGCGTCCATCTTGGGGTTCGCATAGCCGGTATAGTTCTGCCCCGCCCAGTTATTGTCGGCGCGCGGGATGTGCGCGGAATGAAGCTGCGAGCGCGGCACGCTTTCCGGCGAGGCGATCCAGGCGAACATCGCCATCGCTTCGAACTTGCGCTGGCTCACCGTCTCGCCGAAGAAAACGCGCGCCGGCTGGTTGCGGATGCGCACCTCGATGCCGGCCTCTTTCCATTGGCTTTGCAAGACCTGCTGTACCAGCTCGCGCGAGCGGTTGCCCGCTGTGCTCATGAATTCGAGGTTGAGCTTCTCGCCCTTCGCGTTGGTGCGGATGGCGCCCTTTTGCTTTTGCATCCAGCCCGCTTCGTCGAGTAGTTGGGCGGCGCGTTTCGGATCGAACGGATATTTCGCCGTGTCTTCGGTATGGATCCAGTCGAGCGCGGTGACGTTGCTGTCGGCGACCGGCTGGCGTCCGGCGAACAATTGCTTGGTCATCGAGGCGCGGTCGACGGCGAGCAGAAGTGCGCGGCGAACGCGCGCATCGGCGAGGATCGGGTTGGCGAGATTGAGATCGATATGTTCGTAGACGAGGCCGGGCTTGGTGACGATGTTGAACTTGGCGCCATGGCGTTTCTCGAACGCGATGGCCTCGTCGATGGCGAGGCCGAGATCGCCGGCGATCTTGTCGATGGCGCTGGACAGCAGATTGGCTTCCAGCGCCGAGGTGTTCTCGACCGAACGCACGGTGACGCGGTTGAAGGCGGGCGCTTGGCCCCACCAGGTCTCGTTGCGTTCGAGTGTGACGTGCGAGCCGGTGGTCACGGCGGCGATGCGGTAGGGACCGAAATACAAACCCTTGTTGGTGGTGTCGCTCACGTAAGCCGAGCGCGTGCGATAGTCGGCGGGGGCGGCGTCGAAAATCTTCGCTTCGATATGGGCAGGCAGGATATCGAAACCACCGCCGAGCGCGTTGTATTCGAAGAAGACCTTGTCGTAATGCAGGGTGAAGGTCTTGGCGTCCGGCGCGTCGATCTTATAGACGCGGCGGTAGAATTCCTCGCCGCTGAACCCGCTTTGCGGATGACGCCCGGCGCGCCAGGTGAACAACACGTCCTCGGTGGTCAGCGGAACGCCATCGCCCCAGGTGGCCTTGGGCTGGATTTTATAAGTCACCGCCATGCCGGGTTTGCCATCCGGCGTCGTCTCCAGCTTGGCGCCGCCGTTCTCCAGGGTCGGCAATTCGGCGCACAGCAGGCAGCTCAATTTCCAATCCGCACCGTAGGCGGTGAAGGGGCGACGCGTGGCGGCGAGGATGTAGCTCTTGGCCGCCATGTTCTCGATATTGGGATGGAAGGTCGCCGGGAACTGGGTGATGCCGATGACGAGGTTGTCGCGGCCGGCCTGCGCCGGGGCGGCGGCTGTGAGCAGGACGGCGAGGGCCAGGAGCAGGGGACGGAGGAGGTATGTCATCGGGCGATTGTAAATCGAATCAACCAGCCCGTCATAAATATTCAGACCGTCATACGCGGGCTTGACCCGCGTATCCATCTTCACGGCATCGTTGCGCCAAGGTCCTGCCAATCGGGATTCGATGCTTGGATCAGTTCGACTTTCCAAGCGCGCGGCCAATGTTTGATCAGCTTCTCTCTTTGGATCGCTTGCTCGATTTCGTCGTGATGTTCGGCATGAACGAGAATTTTCAAACCATTTCGTTTGGTGAAGCCATCGACGTGTTCCTCGCGATGTTCGCCAATTCGCCGACCGATATCGGAGGTGACGCCGACGTAGAGTGTTCCACGCGGTTTGTTGGTCATGATGTAAACCCACCCGCTTGCCATCGGTGTATGCGCCTGAAGATGGATACGCGGCCAGGAAAACCAAAGAGGGCCCGCGTATGACGATTTTATTTTGAGAATCGGCGCTTGTTCACCCTTTTTGCCCGTCATGGAATTAAAAACACCCGGGCGTGTTCATTCCCCAGGTGGTACACTCGAACACACGAGACATCCCGAGGAGGATTCGCCATGAAGACATTTTTCGCCGCCGCCGCATTGTTGGCCGGACTGGCCGTGGCCGCGCCGCATGCCGCCAGCGCGATGGGAGCGGACCCGACGCCGGCACCTCCCGCCAATACCAAGACGGATTTCGACGCCGGCAAGCAAGCGGTCCAGGCGGGCCAGTATGACAAGGCGATCGAGCTGATGAAAAAGGTCGTCGCGGTCGAGCCCAAGAACGCCGACGCCTACAACTATCTCGGCTTCGCCTATCGCAAGAAGGGCGACGTGAAACCGGCCGCCGCGTCCTACGAGACCGCGCTGAAGCTCGACGCCAACCACAAGGGCGCCTTGGAATATCAGGGCGAACTGTTCCTCAAGCTCGGCAAGATGGACGATGCGATGAAGAATCGCGCGCGCCTTGTCGTGTTGTGCCCGTCGGGCTGCGCGGAATTGTCGGAGCTCGATCGCGCCATCGCCGACAGCAAAGCAAGCGGCGGCGCCACCTGACACACTTCGTCTATTAATCTTGGACGGCTAGAGAACGATCGCGAGCGGCAGGACGATCACGGTGGTGGCGCGCGCGGCGGTGGCCCAGTTGGGGTTGCCGTCATAACGCGCGGCCGAGCGCCAGACCGCGACGAGTGCCAGGATATTGTAGGGAACCGGAATCAGGTGCACCGCGAGGCCGAGTGCCACCTCGCCCGAGCTGAACAGGGCAAGCGCACCAAGTGTCGCCGCCGAATTTATCAGCACGGCATACACCATCGCATATTCCCAAAATGCGATGGAGAGCGGAATCTCGCCCGCCCACAGCGCGCGGATCAGGTGGGCAATGCGGGTCGTGGGGGTTCCCCTAGAGTTTGTCGCGGCCGCCGCGTTGGGCGGACCAGCCGACAGGATCTTTGAGGAACTCGCGCACGCCGGCGATGGCGTCCGGCGTGAAATAGCCGCCCTTTTCAGCAGCCGCGAGAACGTCGGTCCAGGTCGCCAAGTAATGAAGCTTGGTGCCCATCTTGGCCATCGCTTCGTCCGCACCCGGGAAGGCGCCGTAGAAGAAGACGACAAAGATGTCGCTGACGGTGGCGCCGCCGGCGCGGATCGCATTGACGAAATTGACCTTGCTGCCGCCGTCGGTGGCGAGATCCTCGACCAGCAAAATGTGGCTGCCCTCCGGCATGTCGCCCTCGATCTGGGCGCCGCGGCCGAAGCCTTTGGGCTGCTTGCGGATATAGAGCATGGGTTTGTCGAGCGCCTCGGAGAACCAGGCGCCGTAGGGAATGCCGGCGGTCTCGCCGCCCGCCACCAGATCGACCTTGTTCATATCGACGTTCTTGCGGAGCAATTCGGCGCCCAATTCGACGACGCGGCGGCGCTGCGGCAGGAACGAGATCAGCTTGCGGCAATCGATATAAACGGGGCTCATCCAGCCGGCGGTCAGCTTGTAGGGCTCGTTCGGGCGGAAATTGACGGCCTTGATTTCGATGAGAATGCGCGCGGTTTCCTCGCCCGCGGAAGAGGTTTGCGCATTTACCATTCTTTATCTCGCCCCATGCCAAAGTCCGGCTCTTGTTTAGGCAAATTCGTTTCCCCTGGCAAACCGGGGGAGGGGTGCATTTCGCGCCGAAGGTGGTGGTCCATTTCAACCGAACTCAGCCTGTCGCGCCCGCTCGCCGAAGTGCGCGCCGATGAAGCCGCCGACCTCGTCCGGCGCGCGGTCACCCTGCATCGTTCGGGCGAACTCGCCGAGGCGGTGAAGTTCTACCGCCGCGCGCTTCGCCGGTCCGAATCCAAGGAACCCAATCTCGACCAGACGCAAGTTATCGTCGCGATGGGCCACGCACTGGCCGGGCAAGGCCGGCTCGACGAGGCCGAACGCGCGATGCGCTCGGCCGCCGAGCACGATCCCAACAATGCGGTGGCGCACGCCAATCATGCCGTTGTGCTGCGCTCGCTCGGACGGCTCGACGATGCCGAACGGGTCTGCCGCGCCGCACTCGCCATCGATACCGACTATATCCCGGCGCTGCATTCGCTGGGCACGATCCTCAGCGTTCAGCGCCGCGCGGCCGAGGCCGAGGCGGCTTTCGTGAGGGTACTGACCCTCGATCCGCGCCATATCCAATCGATGATCAACCTCGCCGCGCTCTGTTCGATGTCCGACCGGTTCGACGAAGCCGAGGCTCTGCTCGAGCGCGCGATCTCGGTAGCGCCGCACTCGGCCGAGGCGCACGTCAATCTCGGTATCCTGCGCTCCGATGTCGGCCAGACCGCCGGCGCGATCTTCGCGTTGCGCAAGGCGGTCGAGATCGACCCCAACAATGTCGAGGCCTGGTACGCTCTATCGGCGGCGGGGGCCCTCGAACTCGGCCGTGCCGATGCCGAACGCCTGGTGCGCCTGGCAGACAGCGGCCGGCTCAGCGACGACCAGCGCATCAAGCTCTATTTCGTGCTCGCCCTGGCAGCCGAGCGGCACGGCAAGATGGCGCGCGCCTTCAGCGATTTCCAGCAGGGTAACAGTCTGCGCAAGGCATCGCTCGAACGCGTCGGCAAAGGGTTCGACCCGGCCCGCCATGCGGCCCTAATCGACGGGCTGATCCGCGACTTTCCGGTCGGTTTCACGGTCGATGCCGCGGCACCTGCCGATCGCGGCCCTATCTTTGTGGTCGGCCTGCCGCGCTCGGGTACGACCCTGATCGAACAGATTCTGGGCGCGCATCCTGACGCGCGGGGTATCGGCGAGCGCGACGATATCGCGCTCCTAGCCGAGGCCGCGAATGGCGGCGACGGCCCCGCGCTGGCGCGCACCTATCTCGAACAAGCGCTGGCGCGTTCAAACGGTGCGCACATGGTGATCGACAAGACGCCTTTCAACTTCCTGCATCTTGGCACCATCGCGCGGTTGCTACCGGGTGCCAGGATCATCCATTGCCGGCGCGACCTGTACGATGTCGGGCTGTCCTGTTTCACCCAGAATTTCGTGCTGCCGCACGCCTGGTCGTGCGATCTCGACCATATCGGCGGCTATATCGCCGATTACCTCCGTCTCATGGCCCATTGGCGCGCTACCTTGCCCACGGGCACGATGATCGAGGTCGATTACGAGGCTCTGGTGGCCGACCCGGAGGCCCAGGCCCGGCGGCTGACCGATTTCGTCGGCTTGGGTTGGGACGCGGCCTGCCTCGACTTCCACAAAGCCAGGGGGGTCGTGCGCTCGGCCTCCAAATGGCAGGTGCGTAAGCCGATCTATGCGTCCTCGGTGGGCCGCTGGCGCGCCTATCGCCAATTTCTTGGACCGCTGCTCGACCATTTACGCTAGCGTCCGGATCGCATGATCGAGACGCACCTTCCATGACCGCTCCGCTGATCTGGGTTCTGGCCGACGAACGCCGGGGAACCGCCAATCAGGCGCTTGGCGTCGCCGAGGCGCTCGGCCTGCCCTACGAGATCAAGGATATCGGCCATAGTCCCTTGTCGCGCCTGCCGAACGCGCTGCTGGGGGCGAGTCGGCTCGGCATGACGGCGCAAACGGCGGCCCGGCTCACGCCGCCCTGGCCGGACCTGGTGATTGCGGCTGGACGCCGCGCCGGGGCGCCCGCGCGCTGGATCAAACGCCAAAGCCGTGGGCTCACGAAGCTCGTGCAAATCATGTATCCCGGCAGGGCCGGGGCGGGCGATTTCGACCTGATCGCGATCCCGCGTCACGACGGCAAGACTGGGCCCAACCTGCTGCAGATGATGGGGGCGCCGCACGGCGTCACCGAGGCCGCGCGCATCACCGCCCGCGCCGACTGGGAGGATCGCTTCGCCGCCTTCGCGCGACCGGTGATCGGACTCGTTCTGGGCGGGGCGACACGGCGCCGCCCGTTCCGCATCGCCGAAGCACACCGACTCGGCGCCGATGCCGCCCGCGCGGCGCGGAGCATCGGCGGGAGTCTCGCCGTCACCTCGAGCCCGCGGACAGGAGCGGCGTTCGAGGGTGTCATCGCCGGCATCGCCGAGGTTGGGCTCGCCCCGGCGCTCGTCCATCGCTGGGGGGCGGGCGGGGACAATCCCTATCTCGCGTTCCTCACTCTAGCCGACGCCCTGATCGTCACCGGAGATTCGGTGTCGATGCTGAGCGAGGCCTGTTCGGGCACCCAGCCGGTCTATCTCTTTGCCCCGTCCGGATTCGTGACCGTCAAACACGAGCGTTTGCATGGCGATCTTATCGCGGACGGCTACGTGCGCCGCTTCGAGGGGCGAATCGATACATGGACTCACCCCGCGCTGAACTCCGCACGCGACGTTGCGGCCGAAATCCGGCGCCGCTTTGAATCCATTTTCTGAGAAATTTAAATGTCAAAAAATTGTTTTATTTCAGATGGTTAAAATAATTAACTGAGGTGATGTGTTGCCTTATGTGGAAGCCCTCATATGGCGCCGTCTTGCACAGGGCAGTAGTGTGGGCACCTGCGTTGCGATGTGACGGATTTACGGGAGTACGGGTATGGAGTTGGCGGAGACGCAGGGCATCGAACTCGCCTCCGACCGCGAGGGCCGGGATTATGATCTCGCCGACCATTTCATCGCCTGCGCCAAGCTCGGTCGTTATTTGACCGTTGCCTCGAACGATCGCTTCGTCATCACCGACGATTTCCGCAAGGGCGACATCATCAACGAGGCCTCGGCCGTCGCCGCCATCTATTCGCACGACCCGCTCGTCGGCATGGCGGCGCTGGTGCCGCTCGGTGGGTCAGTCGAGGGAATGACGACCAAGCAGCGTGACAAGTTCGAGCGCCTGTTCCATTTGATCGCCGAGCAGACCCTGTCGCCCGACGTGAAGCAGTCGGCCGCCTCGCTGATCGAAAAACGCTTCCGCGCGGCCGAAATCCGCGCCCTTGAAGCCGAACTCGGCAGCCGGGTTACCCCGGCGCGGCGGCGCTATCGCCAGTTCCTGGCGGTGGTGCGGCGCCTGTTGGACGGCCAGATACCTGCCAGCTCCTTCATCGACGAGTTCCGTTCCTTCACTCGTGACGTCGCAGGCCAGCTCGATTTCGGGATTTATTCGTTTGCGCTCGATACCATGTATCGTTCGATGCGAATCCCGATCTCGGTCAAAAAGCTGTTGACCCTCGAAATCCTCAAATTCCCAACGCTGATCCGCCGCGAGCTGCTGAGCAACGTGCTCGCCTATCCGGGTCAGACGCGCGATCTGATTCGCTTCGCTGAAACCTTGCTCGCCCAGCATCTCGAACCCGAACAGGTCATTGAGATCGATCTGTTGAAGGATCTAAAATTGCGCCGCTTCAGCATGGAAGCGATCAGCGCGCTGGCGGCTAAATCCCACATCGACGCGCTTCACTGAGCATCACGTCCGCGACCGACAGACGAGGCTCCGGCTTTGCTGGGGGCGCCTTTCGGCGTCGGGTTACTTAAAATTTTATCGAATGTTTATTCAAATAAATGTAAAATAAAAACAAATAAAAAGTTGCGGAATTAAGAATCTATATTGACGCTGTACGAATACATCGTAGTATTCGATCGCGTACACCCCAGTGGCCTTGCGGCGCCCCGATATCCATCGTGGCGCCGCCTTTTTTTGTGCGTGCGCTCCTCGCAGATCAAACGGATCCTCGGTACGGCAACGAATGCCTCATAAGGCCGGGGCTTCAGAACCTATCGTACGCGGCTTTTATTTCAATTTTTATCCAATATTTTCCCAAACTTTATTTAAATAAAAATAAAATAAAAACGAATAAAAAATCCCAGATTGATGAATCTATATTGACCAATTACGAATCTATCTTAGTATTCGCGTGCGTACACCCCAGTGACCTTGCGGCGTCTCGATATCCATCGCGACGCCGCTTTTTTTGCCCGCCAAGGCGGTCCGGATATCGGCCAAAAAAAAGGCCCGCGCTGGGTGCGGGCCTTTCGGGTTCGATCGACGCAATCGAGAAGCGGCTATTTTTTCCTGGGTTCGGGCATTTTGACCTGATCGCCCTGGAGGATCTTGGCCTCGAATTGCAGTTTACCGTCGTCGTTGTGAAATTTGGCGACCTCTTTATCGAGCGAAACCTTGTTGCAGGATTCGTCGCGGCCGTCGTAGCGCTGGCAGAACTGGCCGGGCGCCTTGGTACGCCAAGTCCCTTCGAGGGGCGAGGAGACCGTGGCGGTAACCGCCTTCATCCGACCGTCGGGCCCGTAATAAATTGTCGTATTTCCGCCGCGTCCCTTGCCGGAGTAACTGATGGTATTGCCTGCGAATGCCTTGCGTAACGCGTCTGACGCCGCGTCCTGCGCGACTTTGAATGGACCGACCTCAAAGGTGTACATCGCGCCGACGCCGACAAACACGACGACGATCCCGGCAACAATGAGTTTATTCCTTGAATACATAATGTCTCCCCTAGTGCTTTTACGCTCGTTTAGCCGTTCTGTTTCTTATGACGCCGAAATTCGGCTCGTCGTCGGCATTATCCCGCCGAAGGCATGTCGTTGTGAAGAGGGAAAGTGTCCCCGCACTATAGCTTCTCGCGCCTGGGCGTTTCGCCGCCGCTGGCCCGAAGCGCCTGGACACGTTCATGGTGTTCGGTAAATGCTCGCACGAGGGGTTCGAGCGCCGTGACGCGGCTCGCCGGATAACAAAGCCCCATTCCCGATGGGGTCCGCATTAGTAAGGACGCGGCGATTCCCGGGGTTTGCGCGATTTCGACAAAACTTCCGGTCAGGCCGAAATTGACGACGTCGTGGAAGGTATAAACGCAATCGGTGGACGCGACGCGGCGACATGCTGCGAAATCCAGCGATTGCTGTTCGGGCGTATGGCCGCCGTCGATAAAAACCAGATCGACCGGGCCGTCGAATTCCCGCGTGCAGATCGCCGATACGTCGTCAGGACTCTTCCCCTTGATCGCGCGGACATCGAGGCCCGCGCGCCGTGCCAGGGCATTGGTCACCTCGATGCCACGTTCTTCTTGCGGGCGGGGACACAAATCGATGGCGACGACCCGCGCGGTCGGGTTTATCAAAGCCAGGGCCAGAGTGCTCCAACCGAACGCGTTGCCGACGATAAAAACCGTGCGGGGGCGGACGCGTTCGCATAATGCTTCGAAAAATGCGATTTCGCCGAATGCGATGCCGCCGCCCTTGGACATCTGTCCGTCCGGTCCGAACAGGTAGGTAAAGGGAATTTCCGCCAGGCTGTGGCCGGGAAAATGCGCGGGTGACAGCGACGATTGAACCGTAAAACCCGCTTCCTCATATAACGCAACGAGATCGACGATAACGCTCATATCGTTTCGTCCCGCAGCCGCCTTAGGCGACGGCATCTTCGTCGGTGGGCACGCGGGTTACTTGATGGGCCTGCAGGGCGGGTAGAACGTCGCGCGCCATGCGGCGAATTTGTTCGAGGAACATCTCCTGCGGCATCGCGCCGCGGTTGAGACTTAATATAACAGTGTCGGCGCCCGCGTGATCGGCGGCCTGGATGATGCGTTCACGAACTTCGTCCGGTGTACCCCAAGGTTGGGTTTCGGCCTGTCGCGCGACATCCTCCATCGTCATGTTGCGGAAATCCTCGCGCAGCCGCGATGCGGCGCGGCGGTTTTCGGGACGGACATAGTCCGAAGCATGGTCGGTGACGTAGCCGTCCTTGCGATTGATATTCGTCTCGGTCGTATTGCCGTGGCTGAACAAGGTACGGTTGAAATAAAGCGTGTATGGGCCGGCCTCCTTTACGGCATGCGCTTTCGACTCGGCGACATAGGCGTTGAGATTGAGCTTCAAATGTCCAGGCGTGATACGATGTCCCGCCGCGCGCAGGCATTTGCCGTAATAGCGGATCACGTCCTCGCGCAATCCCGGCGATCCGGCACCGGGCGTGATCGGAATATTGTTGCGGGCGGCCCATTCGATCGATTCTTGGCTGCCGGTCACTGGTACCCAGACGGGCGGGTGTGGCTGTTGCACGGGGCGCGGCCAAATCGAGACGTTGTTGTAGCTCCAGAATTTGCCCTGATGGGAAAAGGATTCTTCGGTCCAGGCCTTCTTAACGATTTCGAAGGCTTCCTCGAAACGAGGGCGCGATTCCGAAAGCGGGATATTGTGCACGTTGTATTCGCGTGGGATGCCGCGCGCGAAACCCGAAACGAGACGCCCGTTCGACAGGCAATCGAGCATCGCGAGTTCCTCGGCGAGCCTCAACGGCTGATGGATGGGCAGCAGGTTGCCATAAATCAGGAGTTTCAAATTTTTCGTGCGTTGCGCTGCCGCCGACGCCATCAGGTTCGGGGAATTCATCAGGCCGTACGGGCTCGTATGATGCTCGTTGAAGCCGACACCGTCGAAACCGAGTTTGTCCAATTCCTCCCAAGCATCGAGATGCTCGGCATAGGTTTGAACGGCGACTTTGGGATCGAAATGACGCTTGGGGAGCGGGTGGGGAAGCTCGCCATCGACTTTCAGATGTTCGACGTTCTGACTATAGGGAAGAAGGTCGAAGACGAAAACTTTCACGTGGCCCTCCCGCAGGGTTTAAGATTTTCCCGGACCCTAGCATCTGGAAGACCGCAAGGCTACGTCTTACGATCGACGAGACGGGTCTTGATGAGACCGAAAAAAACGTCGGCGCGCTCGAAACGACAACCGATGTGAGTGCCGCAACCATGGCACGTCGAAATCTTCCAGAGGTAACCCGGAAACCATGTGAAATCCCCACATGCTTCGCCGTGCGGCAAAGCGCCCGGCGCCTCCTTGAAACAAAGGATGTCGAACAGGCGGCCGGCCGGATTGAAAACGGTATGTTCATGCGCTTCGCGGCGGGCAACGCGCCATCGGCGTTGCGTTACGAGATATATGCAGGCGGCACAGTAAATTGCATCGTCGGTTTCGAACGCATCATCGGTGCGATCGCTGTGTGCTGTGGTATTGTCCAGCATCGCCGACGATCAGGAAATGCGCTCGCCCGGCAACGAGATCGTAACGAGCGTTCCGCCGTTCGGGGTGCTTGCGAGGACAAGGGTGCCGCCATGGGCTTCCACGAGTTCTTTCGCTAGCGGTAAGCCAAGCCCGATGCCTTCGCGCGCGGCCCGCCGCGACCGTCCGATCCGGCCGAATTTCTCGAGCGCCAACGAAATCTCCTCGTCGGTCATCCCAATTCCGTTGTCGCAAACGGTTATGTCGATGCCGTCATTATTTGGTGTCCACGACAATTCGACGCGTCCGCCGGTCGGCGTGAACTTGATTGCGTTGGTCAGTAGGTTGACCAGGACCTGCTTCAGCTTGACCTGGTCGACACGGACTGCAGGCGCGGCGTGATCGATCGAGTTAACGAGATCGATGTTGTCTTCTTGCGCCCGAAGCCGGACTAATTGAATCGAATCCTCCGCCAGTATCGCGAGATCGATGTGATCCTCCGTCAGATTGAGGCGCCCGGCCTCTATCGCCGATAGATCGAGAATACCGTTGATAAGATCGAGCAGATACGCACCGTTTTCGCGGATGATGCCGCCAAAACGAGCGAATTTCTCGGAGGTCATCGAGGGCGAGGCGCGTTCGAATATCTGCGCGAAGCCGAGAATCGCATTCAATGGCGTGCGCAATTCATGGCTCACGTTTGATAGGAATTCGCTCTTCGCCCGGCTGGCCGATTCGGCGACTAGTCTGGCATTGATCAATTCGTCCTCGCGGCTTTTGGCCAACGTGATGTCTGCGAGGAAGAATAGGCAGTCGCCGTTGGCGAGATTCTGCTTGGTGATGCGGTACCATTTTCCGTCGGGATCCGAATATTCATGCGAAGCTAGCGGGGTGTCGAAATCGGCAAGACGTTCGGCGACCCAGGCCTCGACATCGATGTTGCGATGAATCCGGATATGGTTTGCTCGGATGCGGATGAAGTCCTCGAAATGTGTGCCAGGCTTCAGGGCATCGGCGACGCCGCTTACTCGACGGTAGAATTCGTTGCAAGCGACGAACCGGCGATCGTAGCTCCACAAGGCGAAGCCCGCGCTGAAATTTCCGATCGCCGCATTGAACCGTGCGCTCAATGTTTCGGCCTCGCGGCGCGCCAGCATCTCGCCGGTTTCGTCGAGCGAAACGCCGCGATAGCCGTTGAAGTTTCCCTCGGCGTCGAAGACCGGAACGCCAGACGTGGCGCGATACCGGCGCCCGCGTCCGTCGAGAATCGAGTGGTGAAAATCCTGGTAGGATTCCCGACGTGCGATCGACTCGAGCACGGCTTGCAGTTCGGAATCATCGTAGTGGAAATTCGGCGATTTGAATTGGTATCGCCCGATCAGAAGTTCTTCCGAGTTCGGGAAATATTTATTAGAAGGCGAAAGATAGGTATAGCGGCCCTCGGCGCCCGTTTCCCAGAAACGATAGGCACCTGCCTGGGCAAAATCCAGAAAACGCCGTTCGCTTTCGACCAGCGTGCGGTGGGCCTTTTCGCGATCGGTAACGTCGCGGACCAGCCCCATGAACCCTACGAGCGTACCTTCGTCGTCGCGCACGACACTTCCGATTGTTTCACCCGCGAATACGCTTCCGTCTTTTCGGCGGAAAAGTTCGGTATGCGGCTCGATTCTATCCTTGGCATCGGGATTGTAATGGAGGCGGCCTTGCCGTGCGTATTCCTCCGCATCGGCGTAGTTGATCAAGGTCGACTTGCCGATCAGTTCGCGCTCGTTGTATCCGAACAGGCGCGCGAACGCCGAGTTGTACATTCGTATCGTTCGGTCTGGATTCACGAATAGAAGTGCGTCGGCCATATCCCAAAACAAGGCCTCGAACAGCGTTCGGTGCCGCTGCAGTTCGCGCGTTTGACGCAATTGGTCGGTGAGATCGACGATCTCGCTGACCATGAACTTAACGGCACCAGTTGGATCGTGGATAATGAGGCGCTTGATCTTGCAGCTCAGCACGCTGCCGTCCTTGCAGACGAGTTTTTTATCGAGCGCCTGGGTGATTGCGCCGCCGTTCTGTAGGCTGCGGCGAACTTCTTCCACCTCCCGGTGATCGGCCGGGTGGGTATGGTGACCGAGGGGCTGCGACAGGAGATCCGCCTCGTCGTAGCCGGTCAGGTCCCTGAAAGAGCGATTGATACGGCGAAATCGGCCTTTTTCGTCGACCATAATCATCGGTATCATGGAATCGTCGAAAAGAGCCTGGATTACATCTTCCAGATCGCGCGCAAGCTCACTAGACGGAACATTGGCCTCCGCGCGTCGCTGTGCCTGCACAAGCGCCATGAGTTCTTCTTTGGTCATGGCGGCGAGAACGGCCGTCGTTAAGTTGAAGTCGTCCATCGCCAACTGTCGCTCCCAGCGGCGTACTTCGGATGGTTTTTCTTCGACAAGGCGATTGAAAATTATATGGATCGATTAAGCGAGGAAACAATCGTTTTCTCTGGTAATGGTTGTAGAGGCAAAATGAATGCTCGTGGAAACGATAAGCCTTTGAAATATATTGCGGAACACTGTCGTAAGGACGTATGTACTGTGTGTGGACGACGCTCACATCGACCTTTCGCAACTTATCGAACGCCTTCATCGGCGCTACCTTGATGTCGTGCGCATCGAGCTAGATAGATTGGGATGTCGGGACCTGACACCAGTGCAGGCCGTTTTGCTTGCCAATGTCGGCGACGATCAGATCGTCATGAAGGAATTGATCGAGCGCGGCTACTACCAAGGCTAGAATGTGTCCTATAACATGAAGAAGCTGGTCGAAGGCGGCTATATAGAGCAGGCACGCTCGCAGCACGACAAGCGTTCGGTGCGGGTTCACCTAACCGAGAAATCGAAGGCGATTTGCGACAGAATTCGTGCGATGAAGGCTCTTGATGTTGCCGGATTGGAGAAGGCCGGCATCGATGCTGTGGAACTTGTTCGCTTGACCGAAAACCTGCGCCGTCTCGAAAGCGTCTGTAGCGATATGGTCCGCTACCGGCGCTGAGCCTCGATCAACGCCCCATCGAACGGTTGCGATCCCGCGAGGAGATCGAGGATCGATTCGGCTGTTTGAACGTGAAAATCGGAACGGGCCAGCGCCAACGCAGTTTCGCGCTCGTTTGCCCGTGTGCCATGTCCGGTGCGAACGTGCGTGCCGCCGGCGAGACCGGCATTCCTGCCGGCGCGCAGATCGATCGCACGGTCGCCGACGATCCAGGAGCGGGCGAGATCGATCCCCAGTTTGTCGCGCGCCATGTACATCATGCCTGGATTCGGTTTGCGTGCCGGATGGTCGGGATGATCGTAGGGTGTGCGCGCGTCCAAATGATGCGCGCATGCGAAGACCGCATCGATGCGGGCGTCGTCCTTAGCCAGATCGGCAAGCATCCGTTCCTGGACCTCGACGAAATGTTCCCAGCCGTAATAAGAACGTCCGATGCCGGCTTGGTTGGTGATCACGACGATCGGAATGGAGGCATGATTGGCCCGGCGGATGACTTCAGCCGCGCCTGGGATCAGCCGTACATCTTGTGCACGATGCAGATAATTCACCTCGTGGACGATGGCGCCGTCGCGATCGAGAAACAGTGCGGCGCGGCCGAGGCAATAAGCAGGGCGGCAGAGGATCTGCGACCATAGGAAATTCGCATCTAGGCACTGTTCGATAACTGTCGACGACATGTGTCTCTGTGGCACGCGTCCCCCTCGTTTGACAAGGGTGCAGCGCTGGGCTCAGGCGGAATCGTTAACGATGTATGCGGGCGACGAGCGCCTATTTCTCGATTTCGGCGCGTTCGTGGAGAGCGTCGTGACCGCTTTGACGGGGCCTGTCCGGTTGCGTCATCGTACATCCCGACAGAACACCGACCGCTGGAAGACAGTCGCGTGAAATGAAGAGTACGGCTCTGGACCCGATTGGCCTAAACGGCCTTAGCGTCGTTCGTTTGGTCCGTTGATGGAGGGAAATACGTCGGTGGCTCCCGCCATATCGGTAATCGCGAACACCAGGAAGAGGACGACAGCGACGAAGACGAGGAGACCGACTACGCCTTGGCCGGCAGGCATTTCGTCGATATTCCGGGCCAAATCGCCGATTTCCTCATCGGAGAGGGCATTGACGCGTTGCTCGACATCCGCCGGATCGACGCCGAAATCGGTTGTCTGGCGACGGACATCCTCGCGGGCCAGGAAGCCGGAGACTTTCGCGCGGTCGGAAGTGGCGGCTTGCAGATCGATCATCTGATCTGTGGTCGCGATGCTCGCAAATGCGGGAACGATCGGAATAACGGTGTAAATCATCAGCACCATCAAAATAGGCGAAATAATATTCGCGAACTTTCTAAGAAATTTCATGAATTACCTCCCCGCGCTTCGACAATTTCAGCAATCGTTCAATGCAGGAAAGGGTACTTGGCTCCCCATAATTCGCTGTGCGGCAAAAGATGGCTTGGCCGTGGCAAATTTGGTACCCTGCTTAGGTGCACCTGGCCCTTAACGGGTTAAACGGATCGTTAGCTCTTTTGGGCCATGATGCGGGCGGCTGAAAACGGTCGCATTTGAACTGTATGGACGGCCCATCGGGGCCGGACGACGACAAGAAGAAATTTTTCGAGGTGGTTATGGCTGAATCCGTCGATATTCTCTTTATCAATCCCGGCGACCGGAAACAGATCTACCAGGGCCTCGGCGATGAATTTTCGGCGATCGAGCCGCCGGTTTTCGCGGGCCTATTCGCGACCTATGTGCGCCGCAAGGGCCTAAGTTCCGCGATCTACGATGCCCCCGCTTTTGGCGTGAGTGCCCAGGAAGTCGCGCGGATCGCCACCGAAGAATATAAGCCGACGTTGATCGTTATTGTCGTTTATGGGTTCCAGCCCTCGGCCTCGACCCAGAACATGACCGCGGCCGGCGCAATCGCCACTGCCATCAAGGAAGCCGGCACCGATGCGGCGGTGATGATGACCGGTACCCATATCGCGTCCTTGCCGAAGCGCACGATGGAAGAAGAAGCCATCGATTTCGCCTGCGACCAGGAAGGTCCGGCGACGATCTTCAAGACATTCCAGGCGCTGAAGGCTGGCGTATCCGATTTTGGCGACATTCCCAGCCTGTGGTGGCGCGACGGCAGCCGAATTGTGCCGCCGAAGAGCGCCGAGCCCCTGCTTCAGGATATCGACAATGAGATGCCGGGCATCGCCTGGGATCTGCTGCCGATGGATCGTTACCGCGCGCACAATTGGCATTCGTTCGAGCATATCCATAACCGCAGCCCCTATGCGGCGGTGCATACGTCGCTCGGCTGTCCTTACAAATGCAGCTTCTGCTGCATCAATGCGCCGTTCGGCCGTTCGTCTTACCGCATGTGGGAACCGGAAACGGTCATCAAGGAGCTCGATTTCCTCGCCGAGACTTATGGGGTCGTGAATGTGAAGTTCGTGGACGAGATGTTCGTCTTGAACAAGCGTCACGTGATGGGCCTGTGCAATCTGCTCAAATCGCGCGACTACAAAGTCAATATCTGGGCCTACGCGCGCGTCGATTCGGTCCAGGACGAATTTCTCGACACCATGAAAGCGGCGGGCGTCGATTGGGTGTGCCTGGGAATCGAAAGTGCCTCGACCCATGTGCGCGACGGCGCGCATAAGATTTACGGCAACGACGACATCATCGACGTGGTTCGGCGTATCCAAGGGGCGGGCATCAATATCATCGGCAACTATATCTTCGGATTGCCCGACGATACGATGGAGCGCATGCAGGCGACATTCGATTTGGCACTTGAGCTTAATTGTGAATTCGCGAACTTCTATTCGGCGATGGCCTATCCGGGTTCGCCGCTCTATGCCGAAGCGATGAAACAGGGACGTGCAATGCCGCCGACCTGGAAGGATTATTCGCAGCACGGCTATGAATGCACGCCGCTCGCCAACGACTTCTGCTCGTCGGCCGATATCCTTGGTTTCCGCGATAAGGCCTTCGACGCCTATTTCACGCACAAGCCGTATCTCGATCTCGTGAAACGGAAATTCGGCCAGGACGTCGTCGATCATATCGGCCGGATGCAGAGCATTCCGTTGCGCCGCAAGCTTCTTGAAACCCGTAACGCAGCTTAAAGACGCAAGATCGTGGCGACGACGCACCGGATCAACGACCTCGATGCCAAGGCCCTGTGGCTGCGCCGGCAGTTGTGGGACATGGTGATGGCAGCCAAGAACGGGCATATCCCGTCTTGTTATTCCTGCACCGAAATCGCGACGGCGCTGTATTACGGCGGCGTCGTGCGTTACACGCCGGGCAAAGCCGACGATCCGACGCGCGATCGCGTGGTCATCAGCAAGGGCCATGCGGCGATGGTGCTCTATCCGATCCTCGCCGATATCGGCTATTTCGACGCCGCCGAGCTTGATCGCTTCACCAAGCCGGGCGGATTGCTCGGCATGTATGCCGATCTGCGCATTCCGGGCATCGAAGGGATTTCGGGTTCGCTCGGCCATGGGCTCGGCATGGGTGCCGGCTTCGCGCTGGCCGCGCGGCACAATGACGAGTCGCATCGCACCTTCGTCGTCCTCGGCGATGGTGAATGCTACGAAGGCTCGATCTGGGAAACGGCGATGTTCGCCGCCCATCACAAGCTCGACAATCTGGTCGCTGTCGTCGATCGCAATGCGCTGTGCATTCTAGGCCGTACCGAGGAACTGGTGGCGCTCGGCGATCTGAGAGCGAAGTGGCAGGCTTTCGGCTGGCACTCGGTCGAAGTCGACGGACATTCCTTCGACGGTGTCCTTGGAGCCTTCGATCTGATCGGGCGGACCGGTGGCAAGCCGCTCGCCATCATCGCGAACACGGTGAAAGGGAAGGGGATCTCCTTCATGGAAGGGCGATCCGAATGGCACAATAAAATGCCGAACGCCGAACAGATGGCGAAGGCTCGCACCGAATTGGGACTAGTTTGATGGACGCCGCCGTGAAACCGCGCCTGATGCGCGATGTGGTGATCGAGGCCATTTGCGCCGCAGCGCGCAAGGACAAGGATATTTTGTTCATCAGCGCCGATCTCGGCGCAGTGGCGCTCGACGATCTGCGCCGCGATCTGCCCAACCAATTCATCCATGCCGGGATCGCCGAGCAACACATGATCGATCTCGCGGCCGGCTTGGCGCTGTCCGGTAAGAAGGTTTTTTGTTACGCGATGGCACCCTTCATCACGGCGCGGTGCTACGAGCAGATCAAATGCGTGATCTCGTCGATGAATCTGCCGGTCACCCTAATCGCGGTCGGCGTCGGTCTCGGTTACGATCACGCCACGCTGACCCATTTCACGCCCGAAGACATCGCCTGTATGCGCGCCCTCAACGGGATCGAGGTTCTGACGCCGTCCGATGAGGTCATGGCCGCCGCGATCGTCTATATCGCGCTTTCATCGCCGGCCTTCCGCTATCTGCGCCTCGACCGTCAGGTTTTCCCACGCCTCTACGGCGACGATGCGATGCGCGTTCTAGAAATCGGATTTGGGATCGTGCGTCCCGGCAAGGACGTGGCGATCCTGGCCTGCGGTGCGCTCGTTCATAAGGCGTTGGCGGCGGCTGAGATTTTGGCCGCACAAGGTGTTTCTGCCGGCGTCGTCGATATTGTGCGGGTCAAACCATTCGACGGCGCGGCGCTTGCCGGCGCGCTAAAGGGTTATCGCTCTATCCTGACGGTCGAGGAGCAATTGCTCGAAGGCGCCATGGGATCGGCCGTCATGGAAGCCCTGGTCGATGCGACGGGCAAGCTCGATTGGCGTTTGAAACGCCTCGGCATGCGCGACCGCTTCGAAGTCGTCAACGGCGACCGCGATCATCTGCATTCCCTTTATGGCATCGATACGCCGGATATTGTGCGCGCCGCACAGGCTCTCGCCAACGGCTGATGTCTGTCCCTCGCATCAAGGTCGTCTCGCGGAGTTTTTCCGCGCATCCGATATTGCGGAGCGAATTGCTGACGCTGTTTCCCGCAGCGATCCTGAACGAAGCCGGCGCGACTTACGAAGATTCCGCACTCGCTGATTTCTTGAAGGACAGTGACGGCGCCATTGTCAGCCTGGAGCCTGTGACCGAAGAGCTGCTGGCGCAACTTCCGGATCTTCGCATCATCGCAAAATACGGCGTTGGCATCGACAATCTCGATGTTGCTGCGATGCGCCGCCATAACGTGGCCCTGGGATGGACCGGCGGGCTCAACAAGCGCGGCGTCGCCGAGATGGCGCTCGGATTCATGATCGGGCTATGCCGCAATCTGTTTTTCGCCGAACGTGGCCTGCGTACCCACAACGATTGGACCAAGCGGGGCGGGGTCCAGCTTTCGGGCCGCACGGTCGGCATCATCGGCGTCGGTTTCGTCGGCAAGGATCTGATCGAACTGTTGAAGCCGTTCGGTTGCCGCATTCTGGTCAATGACGTGGTCGATCAGGCCGACTACTACCGTGCCAACGGGCTGACCCTGGCGACCAAAGAACAAATATATGAGGAATCCGATCTCGTCACGGTCCATACGCCGTTGGACGAGACGACGCGCGGCATGATCGATATTGAGGTTTTTCGGCGCATGAAGTCGACCGCCTATTTCCTCAACGTCGCGCGCGGCCCGATCGTCGTCGAGCGCGATCTCAAACGCGCGTTGAAGGAAGGTTTGATCGCCGGGGCAGCCATCGACGTATTCGAGAGCGAACCTTGCGGCGACGCCGAATTGCTTGCTCTGCCGAATTTGTACTGCACGCCGCATACCGGCGGTTCGGCGGACGAATCGATCCTCGCGATGGGGCGCGGCGCGATCGAACATCTCGCGCACTTTTTCAAGGCGCCTCGCTAGCCGCGCTTGTATGCCAACCTCAGCCCGTCGCCGATAGTCAACATCGAGAGCGTTACGCGTTCGCCGCTGTGAAGTTTTTTGTTGAGCGCGCGGAGCGCGTTCGTATCGGGATCGCGCTGGCTGTCGTCGGCGACGCGTCCGCCCCAGATCACATTGTCGTGTCCGATCAAGCCGCCGATGTGCAGAAATTCGAGGCCTCGTTCGTATTAGGCGTCGTAATTGCCCTTATCGGCATCGATATAGATGAAATCGAAACTGCCAGGGCCAGATTCTTTCAACAGTTCATCCATCGTATCGCGTGCCGGGCCAAGCCGGAGCGCGATCTTGTGCGCCACGCCCGCTTCAGCCCAGAAGGGATGGCCCACGGCAGGCGAGTCGTCGTTGATGTCTCAGGTAATGATCCGGCCGTCGGCGGGCAAGGCATTCGCGATGGCCAGCGTCGAATAGCCGGTGAAGGTGCCGACCTCGAGCACGCGTTTGGCGTTCATGAGTTGTATGAGCAAGGTCAGGAACTGCGTTTGCTCGGGGTCGGTTATCATCATGCCGTACGGTCGGTGTTTGGTTGCCTCGTTGAGGCGCGTGAGGATGGCGGTTTAACGCACCGAGTTTTGGCGCATGTAGTTGAGAACCTTGGGATCGATGGGGACCATGTGCGATCTCAGCTTTGTTCGATGGTTTTGGCGGCGGTATCGAGCGCGTCGGCGATCTTTTGCGTTGCCGCATCGCTCAAGTTGCCCTGATTCACGCGCAGGCGGAGGGCCGAGCGCAAATTCTCGACGGCGCGTTCGATTTGAGGCTTGGGAGTGACCTGCTGCTCGCCGATCTTGGTCATGCGGTCGGTGAGTCCATCGACCGTCGCGCGGTTGGCCTCAAGATAGGCCCGGTCCTCGGGTGTGATGGCATAAAGCTTCTTGGGGCCGTCGCTGGTTTTGACCGTCGCGTAACCCAATTCTTCGAGCAGGGTTAGGGTCGGATAGATCACTCCAGGCGACGGGTTATAGGCGCCGCTCAGTTTGTCCTCGATCAGTTTGATGATCTCGTAGCCGTGGCGGGGGGCTTCGGCGATGAAGCCGAGCATCACGAGGCGCAAATCGCCTTGATCAAAAAGGCGGGTGCGTCGTCCTTGAGGGCCGTGGCCCCGGCGTCCCCGTCGGCCGTCGCGTGGCCCTTCGTCCCAGAACGCATCGCGGGCATGGCGGCGTTCGCCGTCGCGTTTGAACTTGAACATTTAATCTTATCTTCGATATGTTTAAGATATTACTTAGAAATATCAAAGTAATGACTAGATCATTATCTATTTTTATCGCCGCGAAAGACGGGAGACAGGGCCCGGGCTATGCTAGGCTCGGCGCCGATGTGTCCGTGTAGGGGGTTTAATGCGTTCTGTAAGTTTAGCTGTGGCGATTTTCGCGGTTTGGGCGATGCCGATAATGGCGCAGACGCCCACGGTAAAACACTCGCAGACGACCGTGTCTCCGGGCACCAAGGATCTCGGCGAAGAGTTTACGAAATGGTTCCGAGGCGATAGCACGCCGACCATGAAAGACGCGAGCACGCCGAATAGTGCTGCGCCCGCGTCCAGTGGCGGCGGTTTCACGGGGTTCCTGAATTCCCTTGTTCCGAAGGGCAGTGACCGCCCTGCAGGAACCGGCCCGGCAACCATGACGGTCGAAGGCACGGCGCGCGCCGACGATGCGAATGTTCTCGAAATCACTAAAACCGACGGGTCCATGGTCAAGGTCCGTCAATGGGGTATCGAGGCGCCGGAAACCAAGCAGTGGCCGTGGGGTCCGCGCGCGCGTGGCGAACTTGATCGACTGCTGAACGCAAGTGGCGGCAAGGTCAAGTGCACATCTGATGGATCGACGACACGGTTCGGCAATCTGGTCGCGCGGTGCTTTGCAGGCGACACCGATATTTCGGCAACGCTCATCGTCGGCGGATACGGCGTGGAATGGCGCGAGGTTTCGGGTGGTGCCTACACACAGCTGGAGGCCACAGCCCAATCCCAGAAGCGCGGCGTTTGGAGCGGGCAGTAGACTCCGAGGGGAATTAACCCGCGTCTTCGAGCGTCAGCAATGCGATTCCCGTGGTCATCGGATTGTAATAGCCGCGATCGATGCGTTTCACCTGAGGCGAGAGGGCGCCGCGCATGGTGAGCCACATGATGAGTTCGACCGATTCCGCACCGCCTTTTTCCATCAACTCCTGATGGGTCATCTGGGCTACGCGTTCTGGCTCCGCTTCGATCCAATCCAGGAATTGCTGATCCCAGTTTTCGTTCATGAAGCCAAAGCGTTCGCCGTTCAGCTGATGCGACATGCCGCCGGTGCCGATCACCAGCACGCGCTCGTCCTTTGGGTACGCTTCGACCGCCTTGCGCAGTGCCTGACCGAGCTTCCAGCAGCGTAGCGCGGTCGGAAGCGGATGCTGGAGCACGTTGATCTGCAAAGGCACGACTTTGATCGGCCAGTCGGGCCGATGATCCCAGCACAAATTCATCGGCACCAATAGGCCGTGATCCATGGCGAGTTCCTGGCAGACCGTGAGGTCGAATTCATTCCACACGAGCTGTTCGGACAGATGCCAAGAAAATTCGGCATCGCCGCGCACAGGGGGAAGGGGGCGCGGACCGTAACCTTCATCGCCTTGCGGATAGTAATCCGCCGCACCCAAGGCAAAGGTCGGATATTTGTCGAAGAACAGATCCGTGCCGTGATCGTTATAAACAATAATAGCGATGGTGGGATCGATCCTAGCCAACCATTCCTTGACCGGCAAAAACATATCGTAGAGCGGCTGCCATTCCGGCGTCTGCATCTTGCCTCGGTCGTAGGCCACGCCCACCGACGGGACATGTGAGGTGCCCATACCTCCGACAATGCGTGCCATCAGGTTGCACTCCCGACATTGCGCGTGGCCAAGAACTCCTGATAGGTCTCGCCGCGCTGTTGCGCGCCCATCTGATAAAGCCCGTTGCCAGTGGCGGCGCCGAGCTTCAGCATCATGTAGATATTGGTGCCGTGCCGGATGAGGCCGAGGAAATCGCGCTTACGGACTAAATCCTTCTCTTCCTCGCTCAGATCGAAGCGGTCGAAATAGGCTTCTTCGTTTTCCTTGAAGGCGTCACGGTTTTCGGCGCGCGACAGGGAAAAGGCGAGTTTGTTGAGGCGGTAGCCCTTGCGACTCAAACGCCAATCGAAAACATAAGTCCCGTCGATCGGGCGGTTCGGCTCAAGCTGGGCCATCGCGGCCTCCAAATTCGTTTCGACATACGATAATCGTTTACTATATCAATAAAAGGATGGGGACAACGTGGGGCGCCCGGGAGATATTAACTAAATTTCCAAGTATAACGGCTAGGCTTCATTGAACAGGCATATTGGGTGGGCGTGCACGGAATGTATTACGAATTGGCGGCCGATACATGGAACGAAGAAGAGAAGGCCGCGATTGCCGAAGTGGTGGCGTCGGGTCGGTTCACAATGGGACCCAAGGTCGCGGAATTCGAGCGCGTCTTCGCAAAATCCATCGGCCGCAAATATGCCGTGATGGTCAATTCCGGCTCGTCGGCCAATCTGGTCGGCGTGGCAAGCCTGTTTTTCCGCAAGCACAATCCCCTGCAGCGCGGCGACGAAGCCATCGTGCCGGCCATTTCCTGGTCGACCACCTATTCGCCCTTGCAGCAATACGGGATGAAGTTGCGTTTCGTCGATGTCGAACTCGGTACCCTCAATATGGATGTGAGCAAGCTTGAAGCTGCGCTCACTCCGCGTACACGCCTGATCATGGGGGTCAGCATTCTCGGCAATCCGGCTGCGCTCGACGTCATGCGCGCTTTTGCCAACAAGCATGGTCTCGTGTTCTTCGAAGACAATTGTGAATCGCTGGGGGCCGAACTTAACGGCCGGCCGGCCGGCACCTTCGGCGATATCGGCACCTTTTCGACCTTTTTCTCGCATCATATCTCGACCGGCGAGGGCGGGATTATGACCACGGACGATCCCGAGATCGACGCGCTGGCGCGTGCGATCCGCGCGCATGGCTGGACCCGCGACGTTCCTGGCGACGTCGGCGTTTACAAGCCGTGGGACGACGCGTTCAAGGAAGCCTACCGCTTCATCCTGCCCGGCTATAATTTGCGTCCACAGGAACTCAATGCCGCCGTCGGGTTGGTTCAACTCAAGAAGGTCGATGCCATGACTGCGACGCGCCGGCGCAATATGGACACGTTCCACAAACTGTTCGCTGGTGACGAACGCTTTATTATCCAGCGCGAGAACGGCAAATCCTCCTCCTTCTCCTTCACCATCATCTTGAACCCCAAGAGCAATATCGACCGCGATCGCGTGTTTGCTGCGTTACGCGCGGCCGATATCGGGTTCCGCATGATCACCGGCGGCTGTTATCCGCGCCACGAGGCGATCGTGCATTTCGATTACGAGCTTGTGGGCGAGATGACCAATGCGGATATCGCCCACGACTATGGATTTTTTATCGGCAATCATCCGTTCGATCTGTCGGAACAAATCCATCGCGCGCACGCTGTGCTCGATCGGGCCTGCAATTGAACCAATGGACGAGCCCGCCTGCCTGGCCGATATCGATGTTGTCATTCTGGCGGGTGGCCTCGGCACGCGACTGAGGCCGGTCTTGCCGTCCTTGCCCAAGGTGTTGGCGCCGGTCGGTGCGCGGACCTTCCTCGATATATTGCTGGATCGGCTGGCGGGCTTCGGAGCGTCGCGCGTGATCCTCGCGCTTGGCCATCTCGCAGGCGAGGTGAAGAACTATCTCGAGCGGTATCCACGTGAAGATATGACCGTGCTGTCCTTCGTCGAGCCGGAACCCTTAGGCACGGCCGGCGCGATCCGTTTCGTTCGACCGCAATTCCAAAGCCGGACGGTTCTTGTTCTGAACGGCGATAGCATGGTCGATGCCGATCTGTGTGCCTTGGTCGCGGCCCATCGTGCGCGGGCCACGGAGGGGACATTGCTCTGCGCTCGGGTCCCCGATACGGCGCGTTACGGGACGGTTGCCCTCGATGCGAAGGGACGCATCGCGGCGTTTCGCGAAAAGACGGGTGAGGGCGTTCCAGGCGCGATCAATGCCGGCGTCTACTTGATGGAGCCGGCATTGCTCGACCGCATTACCGCAAGTTCGAGATCGTCGCTGGAACGCGATATTTTTCAAACGCTGCCGGCGGGCACGCTCGCCGCGTATGTCGGCGATTTTCCGTTTCTCGATATCGGCACGCCAGACGATCTCTCGCGGGCGGCAGCTTTTCTCGCGCGATTTATGGGCGGGACTTAGCGGACTATCCGCTCCCCTCTGAAATTCGCTTATTACATTGTAATTGCAGACGAAAATTGGATTTTTCGGGTGCGTTGCGCATCCAAACGACCAATCCGCGTTAATTGCGAATTTTCATTTATTTTCAATGGAATAGAAAAATTCTGAAAGGCATGCGGTTAAACGCGTCTCGACACGAGGAAAACCGATAACTATCCTTGATACCGGTCCAGCATGGACAAATGGAGAGCCAGAATGGCACGAGTTCCGTTAATAAAAAGTTTGGTAGAGTCGCGATGAGTTCCGTCGACCCGCATAGAAAAGAACAACTCGGCTATGTGCTGACGCCTGCCCAGGGCTCGCCCGTTACCCAAATGTTGCGGCCAGCGAATGACGGAGCGGATATAAGGCAGCCGATGACGGGCAACGAGTTCCGCCGTGCCTTCGACAAGCTCAAAAGGGAACTCGATTCCGGTGTTCCGCTGCGAACCGACGCACCGCGGGGCTTTTATCTCAACATCAGCGTCTAAGGGGCGTCTGCTCCGTCCCGCTTTAGCGGCTTGCCGTCACGTGCGGTAAAACAATTCCCAGTCCAGATAGCCAATCAATTTCTCGTCGTTGTAATGGGCGCGCGCAAAGGCATTGCCGGCGCGCCGTATTTCTTCCGCTTCGTCTGGTTTTTCGACGATGAAGTTGGCGATTGCCCTCAATTCGGCGACGTTGGAAAAGCGCAAATAGTGCTCGCCGGCGATGAAGTAATAATCCATGTCCGGCGCCTCCTCATGGACCAGCAAAGCGCCGCCGAGCAAGGTTTCGAAACTCCTGCCCGTGACGGTGCGGCTGAGATCCGATCGCATTGAAAAATTCACCGAGCAGGCCGAAGTCTCGATCCGGCGGAAATAGTCCGCATAGCTATCTAGGATGGGAATGCCGTCGGCTGTATGCGTCGACATTTGCAGCGTGAGAGGAAGGCCGTGAAGGATTCCTGCAATCCACAGGGCGCGGTGCCAGTTGTATCCGAATACGCCGCCGGCAAAAGTTATCTGAGAGGATAGCGGCGTCGCCGGCACGCCGAAATTGCCGGCATGAGGAAATGGCACGGGTATGATTTTGTCGGCGAGGGCCGCGCCGTCCCATCTTGGATCGGCTGGATCGTGCAGCCCGGAAGGCTGCGGTTCGTCGCGCCACCGGTGATCGCCCCAGGACGGATCGGCGGGGAAATGCGCCCACACGCCATCGAGTTGCGCTGCGGTTTTGACCAGGACCGATTTATCGATGGCCCACGGATCGAGGTGAATGCCGACCACCTTAAGATGGGGCAGCTTCTGGCGGAGATTGGCGATAAACGCCGCACGTTGCTCGTGTGTCGTCGGAGCGAGCACTTGGTAGTCATCGAGAAACAAAATGTCGGCGGCTTCGCTTATGCAATAATGAGTGATCGCGTCGAAGTCCTCATGATTGAAATTCATGGCGAAATTGCTGGCGCGCCAGCCATAGGCATTCATGGCGCTTTCAATCCGTAGGCCCATTTCGAAAAGCCGAGAATTGGCCTTGGTCGGAAAGACGAGTTTGCGCATCGCCACGACAGCCCGCAAAGGCTTGCGCGGTACGTCGGCGGGCGGTTCGGCGAATTGAATCAAACGGGCGCGCTCGCGTCCCGCGCGACGGATCTCGTCCAAGGTCAGCGGCGATACCTTCGCGTTCCAGTCGAACGTCGAGCGCAGAGACGGCACGCCGGCTTTGTAAATCTCAAGAATGCGAAGAGCCCGCGCGTGGTCATGGACGATCGAAGCGTCCATCATGATCACTTGCGTAATGACGGGGTGTACGATTCGGCGACCTATGAGATCCTTCTGCTCAGGGGCGAGAACGTCCACCATGGCGGAGAATGTCGCTGTCCCTTGCGTCTCGTCGGTCCTATTGGCAAAGAGAAAGCCGCCGATGGCCGCCGCAAACGCGATGATGGGATTGGTGGCGCCGATGTTACGGAAAAGCTGTGCAAGACTATAGGCTTCGAGAAATCGGGACTGTAATAAGAGCTGATAGATCTCACTTGCGACAGCGGGCGCTTCGCGGTTTTCATATAAATATTTTATCGTCTCGCCGTAACGCCCCGCCGAATCGGACCGAAAAATCGTTTCCAGGATGCTGTTCACGATGAGCACCTAACCGTGCGTCAACGGGTTACGCAATTCCCGCACTTTTCTTCAACGCCGGCAGGTATGACGGGCCAATAGCCTTGCCGGTCCGCCTGTCGTATTCCGTCAACAAATTGAGCACGAGATCGTACGACTGATAGCAGTCGTGCAGGATGGCGGCCATTTTCAGAACTTGAGTTTCCGAAAGTTTGTCGAGGCGCGTGAAGTCACGCACGAATACCGCGTCCGCGTAGAGCGTTTGGCTCAACCCGGCGGCATAGATATCGTTGTTGGACAACATCGGTTGAATCATTCGGTTGAACAAGGGGAAGAAGCGATGGAATACGAAATTGTATTTGCGGAGAAACATGTCGATGTCCGCGAAAAGCGGCTGGTCGACATACAGCTGTAGGAATTCTACCTCGACCTGGATTACCAGGGCGTCCTTCAGGCGTTTCTTCGCGTGACGCAGCGCCATCAGTTCCGCGCCCTGAATATCCATTTTCAGTAGATCGACGCCGGCTGTTTCGGCAATGGAATCGAGCTTGACGGTGTCGACTTCTTCGGTGGCCAAGATGAGCGACCAGTCCGGAAATCCGTGAAACATGTTCAACACTTTGGGATTAGGCTTGAGAATCGACGACATTCCCGGCGCCTGGCAACAATTGAACGTATGGCGTGCGCCGTCGCCGATCGTGTGGGGGAGATAGACTTCGTTTGGCCCTTTCTTGGCGTTAAGTTGCGCTAGTGCCTCGAGGTTTGGTTCGAATCCTACGACGTCGGCGTTGCCGGCCATGACCATGCCTGCGTAAGGCGGAAGCTCCTCGATCATATTGGCGCCGATGTCGACCACCTTGATCCGTACGGATTCGTTGGTCAGCGAATTGAATGAATGAGGAAAGGATTGTTGATTCACGATGTCCCCGCGACGGCCGATACACACGATACTTCCAACGCACTTACATAACATTCTCAAGGCGAAGCACCTAGTGACGAATCCACGCTGGATGGAACGGCCTAAGTTCGCAAAGAGACGCGCCGAGAGTGGGAAGAGGGCTTTCCGCTCAGGCCATCTGTCTTATTAAGGGTGAACACAGTTTCAACGCGGCCGATTCGCTTTATCAACCCGCATTCACATAGGCGTTGGCTTGGTCTGCATCGAAGCTTTGGACCTGTGTCGTCGTAAATCCGGCGATCTGTGTCGTTGTCAGCGAAGCAATTCTGGTGGTTGTCAAATTGTCGATCTGCGTAATTGTCAGTGCGGCAATTTGCGTCGTGGTCAGCCCATCGAGCGTCGTGGCCGTAATATTGGCAATACTCGTCGTCGTAAGCGAAGAGATCTGAGCGGGGTTCAGCGCGCCGATTTGTGTTGTCGTCAGTGCGCCGAAGTTCGTTAAGGACAGTGCGCTCAGCTGGGTCGTTGTCAGCGTGCCGATCTGGGTCGAGGTGAACTCAAGCGCGTCGGTGGTGGTCAGTCCGCCGAGTTGTGCCGTGGTCACGCCACGCAGCTGCGTCGTGCTCAGCGTCCCGATCGTGGTCGAGCTGAGGCCCGAGAAGTTCGTCGCCGTCAGCGCGCTCAGCTGGGTCGTTGTCAGCGTGCCGATCTGGGTCGAGGTGAACTCAACCGTATCCGTCGTGTTCAGCCCGCCGATCTGGGTGGCCGTCACCCCGCGCAGCTGTGTCGTGGTCAGGGCCGCGATCGTGGTCGAGCTGAGGCCCGA
>CAMDWJ010000021.1 GCA_945877815.1 Caenispirillum bisanense | reverse complement strand
CAGCCGCTCTTGACGATCTGCGCCACCGCGAGCGCGGCGACGATCCCCGCCAATGTCAGCGGGAACCACCGTGCGGCTGGGCGGTAGTCGAACGACTGCGAGACGACAAAGAGGCTGAACGCGATCAGGATTAGGGCGAAACTGCTGTCGGAGTTCCAGGTCCAAGGCGGGCGCGGCCCGCTGGCGTGGCGCCGCAGCAATTCCGAGGCAGGAGACGTCGAGCGCGCCTCGGTGCTGGCGAGGCGGGTGAAGAAGATCGCGATCACCACCGCCAAGACGAGCAGGACGATGGTCATCGGCCGCTGGAAGGTGCCGAAGAGGCCATAGACCGAGATCGACGTCATCAGGTTTTCCTCGATGATCCCGCCAAGGACGAAGCCGAGGATGAGCGGCGGTCGCGGCCAGCGATACTGCTTCATCAGAATACCGAGCAGCGCAAAACCGAACAAGATGGGCAGCGCGGACCAATGCAGGGTCTCCTGAAACGCCGACAGAAACGCGAGCGGGATCACCACTGCGGCGATCAGCGGATAGGGCACCCGCGCCAGCTTGGCGAGTTCGCTCGACCACAACATGCCGACCGCGCCGAGCATGATGTTGCCTAGGATCAGGCTGATGACGATCAGCGTGATGATGTCGCTGTGTTCGCTAAGGAGACTCGGCCCCGGCGAAATCCCATAGACCACCATCGCCACCAGCACGAACACCCAGGACTGGCCGCCCGGCACGCCGAGCGCCAAGGTCGGGATGGCCTGACCGGCGTCCTTTGAACTCTGCACCGATTCAGAAAAGATCAGTCCGCGATAGGAACCCTTTCCGAAGCGCGCTCGGTTCCGGGTGAGCGATATGCCGACGCCGTAGGAAAGCCAGGAGACCACGCGCGCGCCGACCCCCGGGATCATGCCGAGGAAGGTGCCGAGCAGTGAATGACGTATGATCAATCGCCAGCACCGAAGCGCCAACGCCGCGCCTTTGAAAACCTCGCGTCTGCTGATGTTGGCACTGGCGGGCGCGATCGCTTTTCGCGTCATCAGAAGATCGAACATTTCGGGTAGCGCGAACAGTCCGATGATGGTCGCGATCAGCGGTAGGCCTTGGGTGAACTGGAGGACACCGAAAGCGAACCGGACCTCGCCGGTAAACGGGCTGAGACCAACCGTACTCAGCAGCAGCCCGAGAGCACCCATGGCAATGCCCTTGACCATGGCGCCCCGGCTGAGCGCGCCGACGATGGCCACGCCGAAGATGCCGAGTGCAGCAATCTCCGAAAAGCTGAACTTAAGGATGAAGGGCTTGATGATTGGAATGACGGCGAGAAGCACCAACGCTCCTACCAGCGCACCAATTGCCGAGACGGCGTAAATGAAGCCGAGCACGCGCGCTGCCTTGCCGCGCGAGGCAAGCGGCCTTGCCTCGAGGTACGTCACTTGTCCGCCGCCGGCATGGCCGAGCACCACGATCGGCACCACGTCGAGCATGTCGTCGATAGAGGCGATGGTCGCCAGCATGACGATGCCGATCACCGGTTCCTCAATGTTCAAGACGATGAAGGGGATCGCGAGCGCCATCAACAGGCTTGACGATATGCCGGGCACCAAGGAGGCAAGCGTAGCCATCGAGATTGCACCCAGGAACGCCACCCAGTAGGTCGAAGTGCCGAGCCAATTGAGCCCTTCGAGAACGCCGTCCATGATTTATACCCTTCCTGATCGACCGCCAGCCCGAACCGTGCGCCTACCCCAACCCGCTCCTTGATCAGGATCGTGGAGACGCTTGCGCACGTTCGGAACTATCCAGTCGGACGGACGCTTAGGCCGGTCACGAAAAATCGTGTGCCGGCCCGCGCCGTCAGTTTATCGTTGCAGCCCTGGCCGTTGAGACCAGCCGTTCAGCGGCCCTTCACATAGAGGCTGTACAGTTCTTCCTGCAGCTTGCCCAAACCAGGGATTTCGCTCTTGTAGGCGTTGTGCACCTGCAGCCCCCGTGCCTGAAGCTTATCACCGGTAACGAGATCGACCGGCTGGCCTTGCAACTTGGCGAGGCCCGCAGAGAACTCGGGATCTTTCATCGCCGCGGCGTAGGAGTCGCGGAGCACCTTCACGATCTCGTCAGGCACCCCCGGCCCAGTCGCGAGCGACTTGCCGGCCATGACATCAGACAAGATAAGGCCGTCCCACACATTCTGTTGGTCTTTGGTCAGCATGTCATAAATGTGGGGCACCGCTTGCTTGTACTCGTCGTTCGGCCCGATCCTATCATCGGGATGGCCGAAGTCGGCGATCGGGCGGACGTATCCGTCCGCCAGCCAGCCCTTGCGACGATTCGGCATAAAGTACCACTGCGAGCCGACGAGCATCGAATTGACCTCGCCGCGCTCGAGCATCAGAAAATTGTCATTCGTTCCCGCCTGAGCAACCGGGAGGATCTGGAACGGCACCTCCAGCCAGTGCAGCGCCAGCGCGATCCCCAGGATACGCCCCTCTAGATCGCCTGGACGCCCGACCCGCTCGGAGAACACCAGCTTCACGTTACCCTTAGCGGCTTCTTTCAGGCTCTTGTAGGGTACCAAATCGCCGCGCGTGAACAGCACCATATCGCGTGACGCGTGGGAACCGATATATTTGAACTTGTAGGCCTCAATCTCGAGCGAAGGATCGGTCAACTCAATGCCGATCCCAGGTAACGCCAGGAACGATAGCGACAGCCCGTCCTGCTTGGCCTTCCAGACATAGGTCCGGGCGGCCGGGTCGGGAACCAAATTCTTGACGTCCACCCTTGGCTTGCCGGGCAGAAACTCGCCGAAATGCTTGGCGAAGTAGCGCGCCTGTGTGTCGGTGCCGCCGCCCGGCTTGAAATCGACGTACAGGCTCACTGTCTTGCCGCGGAAATGCCTCTCCGCGTTGAACTCGGCCGCGGCCGCGCCGCTCCCGGGGGACGCAGCCCCCAGGAGAAGCGCGGTGGCGAGTCCATATGCGGCTAAGCAGGTAGTGCGCAATGTTGCGATACCCATCATCTTTTTTCCTCCCTGCTTACTCGTGGCCTATTCGGCAGCCGTTCGTGCGATCTTGCCCGAATCGACATCTTTGAGGATCTGGCTGTATTTCAACGTATGGCCGGTGCGATCGCCACCGACGACGTCCACCTTACGGCCCCAGAATACCCGCTCGGTCTTGATCTCGATGCGGCCTGGATCCGTGCGGAAAACGTTCATCGGATCGGTACCCTCCTCCATCTGCTGCATGGATATCTCGAGCAGACGGCGGTACATGGTGATGCCCTTGTCGGACCGGCCGAGATTCTCGACGGTCCGATCGGTGACGTGGCCCTGCGTGATCCAGGCAACGAGGTCCTGGCCGCTGTTGTTGTCGATCACGTTCCAATCGGGCAGGCCGAGAGAGTCGAGCACCGGCACCGGCGCATTGTGGTAAGGAATGTCCTCGTCAGCTTGCGGCTGGATCTCGATGCCGGTATCGGCGGTGAACGCACGATACCACCAGTAGGCTGTGGTGTTGTCGTCCATCGGCACTCGGATCTGGAAGGTCTTGCCCGTGCGCAGATAGTTCGGGAACAGGATCGGATGGCCGATCTGCCAATCGTCGTCGTCCTCGGTGAGCCCCTTGATCACGCGGCGCTTGACGATACCGTGGGGGAATTCGGTGAAGGCGATTTTCTCGTGCTCCTGGTGGGGAAACACGCGCTCGCTCTCGCGACCGAGCTTTCCGAGCGTGTAGTTGCGCCAATAGCGGTGCAGCCACTCGACATGGACCGGGTCGAGCGAGTTCTCCATGATCTGGAGCCAGTTGCACGGCACGACCGCGTGTGCAACTTCGCGCATCGCGTCATCGACGTAGAGATCCCACTTGGGCAGTACCGGCGCGGGCAGCTTCCCAAGATAGGCGAAGATCATCCCGCCCATGACCTGGACCGGGTAGGCCGGGGTGTTGACCTTGGCCTTGAAGGCGCCCGTGGGATCCTCGGTCTCTTCGTAGGGCTGCTCGGTGCAGGCGCCCTTCTCGTCGAAGATCCAGCCGTGATAGGGGCAGCGCAGGCCGCATTTCTCGGGGATGCCGTAGACCATCGACATCGAGCGGTGGGGACAGCGTTGGTCGATGAGGCCATAGGTGCCGGAAAGATCCCTATAAAGCACAAGGTTCTCGCCGAGAAGTTTCACCGGCAGGGTGTCGCGCCCCTTCAGCTGCGAGACGACGGCGATCGGCTGCCAATACATGCGCAACAACTCGCCCATGGGCGTTCCCCGACCAACCCGGGTCAGGCGTTCGTTCTGTTCCTGTGAAAGCATAAGTTTTCCTCCGTGTTCGAGTTGAGTTTTGAATGGATACTCGGTCGTAGGGCTGTCCTAGCCCGCGACCGCCCTGTCGTACTCTTTGAGAATGGGGCTGTACTTAACGGTATTACCGGAGCGGTCGCCGAGGACCGCGTTGCCGATCGCGCCGAGTTTGTTGGCCTCGACCGGAAGGTCGAGCCGGTCGACCTTGGCGCGGAACACGTTCATCGGGTCACGCCCGGCCTCTACATCCCGGAGTGCCTCTTCGAGCTGGCGACGATAGAGGAGGATCCCCTTGTCGGAGCGGCCCAGCGTCTCCTTGGTCCGGTCGGTGATAAAGCCTTGCGTGATCCAGGCGACGATGTCCTGACCGCTGTTGTTATCGAGGATGTCCCACTGCGGAAGTCCGTTTTGGTCGAGCAGCGGCACGGGCGCCACGAACCACGGGATGTCCTCGGGCGGCTGAGGCTTCACCTGCACGCCGGACTCGGCCGTGTAGCAACGGTACCACCAGTACGCGGTAGTACCGTCGTCCATCGGCACGCGAATCTGAAAGGCCGGCGTCGTCGTGCTGCCGCTCTTGAGGTAGTGCGGGAAGACAACCGGATGACCGACCGCCCAATCCTCGCCCTCCTCGGTTTGGCCTTCGAGGATGCGCCGCTTAATGATACCGTATTCGAAGGCGTCGAAGCCGATCTTGGCGTGCTTCTTGGGCGGGCGCTGCTTGTCGGCCTTGCCGAGCTTTCCGAACACGTGGTTCCGCATGTACTGATGCAGCCACTCGACATGGACGGGATCGAGCGAGTTTTCCATGATCTGGAGCCAGTTGCAGGGCACGACCGCAAAGCCGATTTCACGCACCGCGCCGTCCATCACGAACAAATCCCAGGGCGGCAGCACCGGTGCGGGCTTGGGGCCAAGATAGCCGAAGATCATTCCGCCGAGCGCAGCGACCTCGTAGGCCGGGATGGTCACCTTGGCCTTGAATGCGCCCGAGGTATCTTCGGTTTCGTCATACGGCTGGGCGATGCAGTCGCCTTTCTCGTCGAAGATCCACCCGTGATAAGGGCAGCGCAGGCCGCATTTCTCAGGAATGCCGTAGACCATCGACATCGAGCGGTGCGGGCAGCGCTGATCGATCAGTCCATAGACGCCGGAGAGATCCTTGTAGAGAACCAAGTTCTCGCCAAGGAGCTTCACCGGCATGGTGTCGCGATCCTTCATCTGCCCGACCGTTGCGATCGGATGCCAGTAGCGGCGCAGAAGCGCACCCATCGGCGTGCCCGGCCCAACCCGCGTCAAACGATCGTTTTGTTCCTGGCTCAGCATTTCATTCTCCTGTTAGCGGCCAAACCCGGCTTCGCCTGGGCCATATGAGCCGACATCGACCGTCTGCACCTGGCACTTGAGCGCCACCTCGCGGTGGTTGTCGGACGATTGCTGCAAGGCTACCAGCGCCTCCTGCGTCGCCTTGCCCCAGCGCCCGTCGGCTGGCATCGGCGCACCGTTGGCGATCGCGTGATAGAAGCTCGCCAGTCTACCGTCGCGTCCGTCCCAGCCGCGCGGAAACTCGATCTTCCATTGCCGGTCGTCGGCATCGACGACGAGCCCCGCGCGCGTCAGCCGCACGTCGGCGCGTTCGAAGCTTGCGATCAGCGGCCCGCTGCTGAGCCAGCCACCGCCCGGGGCTGCGACGCCCGATGCCTGCACGCTCTTCGGTTCTCCGGCAGGTGCACCGCTGTCTCGCCCACCGCCATAGCGCTCGGAAGCGGCGGCCTCGGCCTCCCAGCCGGGCTCGCCGGCATGGCTCGCAAGTTCGCGGCGTGCGCGCGCGTGGCGCGTGGGATCGCCGGACGGCGCCCCACCGTCGAAGCCATAGACCAGGGACTGCGAATCGAAATGGTCGTAACCGCTGCAGACGACGCTGGCGACGATGTCGTCGTCGAACTCGAGAAATCCCGTGTAAGCGCCGGTCACCCGCCGCGCCGGATCGAAGGTCTGGCAGGAGCCGCGGATGCTGCGCAGCATGCCGCCGCAAATGGTTCGTACGATATCGAGCTGGTGCGGTCCTTGGCGCCACAAGATGCCGCTGCCCCAGCCCGGCGTCAGCTCCTCTGCGGTGCGCGGCCGGTAGAGCCAGTCGACATAGCGCCAGCTGTGCAGCATCCGCAGCTTGCCGAGTTCACCGCTGCGCACGAACTCGCGGATTTTGAGCACGCGCGGCTCGAAGCTGTGCTTGACGTTGACGCCGAGCAGGACGCCGTTCGCATCGGCCGCCGCGATCATCGCGTCGGCTTCATCGAGGGTCACCGCCATCGGCTTTTCAATCAGCACATGCTTGCCGCCCTCAAGCGCCAAGCGCGCGTGCTCGGCATGGAGCACACTTGGCGTCGCAATGTAAATGAGGTCGATGTCGGCGCACGCCGCCATCGCCTCAACGCTCCGGAAGGTTGCTGTGCCCGGAAAATCGCTGCTGAAGCGGGCAAGAATGTCGGTATCGAGATCGGCCGCAGCGGCGATACGGAATTGTGGGCTACGCTTGAAAGCCGGCAGCATGTTCACGGCGGCGCCGCCCATCCCGACGATGCCGATGCGAAGTACCTGGCCTTCGGCCATTTCAGCCCGTGTGCCCATTATTGCTATATGCCTTCCCATGCTGAATCTTTCGTCCAGCTAAAGGCAGAGTATGTAACGCTGCTCATAAAATCTAATACTAAAATAGTATATTTACATTACTCTAGTGCATGTAAGATTGAACAGGCCCCCAGGGATGACACCGCGATGGAAAAGAGAATGAATTTGACCCGGCTGGAGTATTTCCGGGCGGTGGGGCGAACCCAACACGTCACCCAAGCAGCGCTGGAACTCGGGCTGAGCCAGCCCGCGCTGAGTCGCGCGATATCGACGCTCGAGTCCGAGATTGGCATTCCGTTGTTCGAACGCCGCGGTCGCTCGGTCAGTCTCACCCCGGACGGAAAGATTTTTCTCGGCTATATCGAACGCGCATTCCGGGTCATCGAGGATGGTTATGAGGAGCTTGGCGACCGCAACGAAGCTGGCCGCGCACGTGTATCCATTGGATTCTTGCGCTCGCTCAGCCACATCTTCATCCCGCAACTCGTTAGCCGTTTTCGCGCCGCTCATCCCGAAGCGCAGATCGGTTTTTTCCAGAGCAACAGCGATGGGCTGGAGGACGAGATGAAACGCGGTCGCCTCGACCTGATCTTCGTTGCCCGTATCCGCGACACCGGCTCCTTCACATGGGTCGAGTTGGGCACGCAGGAAATCCATCTGGTGGTGCCTGTAACGCATCCGATCGCCACGCAGGAGTCGGTCTCGCTAGCCGAGGTTAAGGACGAGCCGTTCATCAGTTTCCGCACCGGCCACGCATTCCGCGTCCTTGCCGACGCTGTGTTCGCCTCGGCCGGCCTCACCCCTAAAATAGCCTTCGAATGCGACGATGGCTCATATCTGATGACATACGTCGCTGCGGGCCTTGGCATCGCGCTGGTGCCACCCAATTACATCACCCCCGACGGATTCAAGATTGTACGGCTCTCTTCGCCACACGCACGGCGCAGCATTGGCGTCGCTTGGCAGAACGGTCGCTATCTCAACAAGAGCGCGCTGGCCTTCCTCAATCTTGCCCGTGCTGCGATCCGCCCCGACATGACGTTTGCTCCGGCGGAGAGCGTTCGATAACCCCGCGCTCTAAGAAACGGCTCGCCTGAGGGCAGGATCGTCGGGGTTACCGCGGCCGAACGTGTTGAGTGTCATCGCTACCAGGGTCTGCAATCCCATCACGGCGACGAGCTCGATCACCGTATCGGTGCCGAGCGCGGCGACGGCGCGGTCCTGCAGCGGGTCGGATGCGACGCCCTCGACGAGGATGGCATCGGCGAAGGCGAGCGCGAGCGCGAGCTTCTCGGTGCCGGTCGGCACGTCGGAGGCCCGCGCGCCCACGGCAAGTGCGGCGATAGCCTCGGGTGCGACGCCTGCCGCGCGGGCGAGCGGCAGGTGTCGCGACCATTGCGCGTTGCAGCGCCAGTGCTGTGCGATCCGGAGCGTCAACAGTTCGCGCATCTGCGCCGGCACCGAGCAGTCACTGCGGATCACCGCCTCGTAGTCCTCCCATGGTTGGGCCATGTCGCCCGCTCGCCGCCAGATCGACGCGGCCTCGGCCGCAGCACCGCATGCCGGATCAAGATCCACTGCAGGCGCGACCCCGTCGAGCCGCGCCTCCTGTGACCGTCGCGTCGGATTCAAGGGCGGCGGTCCCACTGGCGGCAGGGTGCAGTCGCTCGCATGGAGCTCCTCAGGGCCGAATGTGTTGGCCGAAACCGAGAGGATGGTGCCATAGGCGACCAGTCCGACCAGTTCGATCGTCGCCGCGAGTCCGAACAGGTCTAGCACGCGTCGGTAGGTCTCGTCGCAGACGCCGGTTGTCTCCAGAAGCTCGCGGGAGAAATCGTAGAGCGCCTGCGCCGCCGGGTCGGAGAAGGCTGGTCGGCCGCCTTCGCGCATGACCGCGACCGGCGCGGCCTCGGTTCCCGAACGGATCGCCGCACGCTCATGCCGACACCAAGTGAACTCGGCCGACCAATGACGGTTGGCCGCGAGGATGGGGATTTCCGATAGCGCGCGCGGGAACGACGTCGCGCGCTCCATCTTCAGCCGCACCTTCTGATGCCGCAGTCCAAGCTCGATGTTGCGCATCCAGAACGCTACAGGACCGCGCACGGGCTCGCCCCGCTCTGCGACGAAGGTCGCATTGATCTCACGTTGCCGCAGGCTCATCTCATCTTCACGTAGGTAGGGAATTCGGCTCATCGCGGCGCTTCTCGTTAGGCTAGGGTTTCGGGATAAAGGCCCATGCTAGTTCGAAGCATGTTTGAGTACCAGCGCGAGGGCGGTCGACGGAGCTTAACGCAATGCCCCTCGACAAGCTCATTCCTCAACTTCTCAGCATCGCTTGATATTCGTCTCAAAGCAAATTCTGAATAGCCCTTAGATTCATAGACGCCTTCTTCCCTAATTTTGGGGCCAGGAGGCGATGATGGGCAAAGGTAATTTCAGTGACAATTTCAAGCACGATGCGGTGATGCAGATCAACGAGCGGGGCTATCCGGTTGCGGAGGTTTCGCAACGTCTGGACGTGAGCCCGCACTCCCTTTACGCCTGGAACAGGAAGTTCTCTCAGTCTTCTGTTTCCGGTGGCGATGACAAGTACGCGTTCGTTGCCGAGCATCGCCCGTTGTTCCCGGTTCGGTCGATGTGTCGTTGCCTGTGCATCCAACCGAGCGGCTTCTACGCCTGGCTCAAGAACCCGTTGAACAAACGGGCGCGGGAAGATGCTCGCCAGACCGAGCTTATCCGGAGGGCGTGGAAAGACAGCGGCAAGGTCGACGGCTACCGCAAGCTGCACGACGATCTTCTCGATCAGGGCGAGGCGTGCTGTCCGAACCGAGTTGCGCGCCTGCCCAGGCAGGCCGGCACCAAGGCGCAAATCGGCTACAAGCACCAACCCGGCGCCTATGGCGGTAGGCCATCCATGGTCATCGACAACACACCGGATCGGCAGTTCGACGTGGAGATACCAGACAGGGCCTGGGTGACGGACATTGCCTACATCAGGACGCTGGAAGGCTTTGGCTATTTGGCGGTCGTGATCGATCTCTACTCCCACCGCCTGATCTGCTGGTCAATGCAGAGCCGTCAGACAACGGATGTTGTCCTGCAGGCATTGCTGATGGCCGTGTGGCGCAGGAAGCCGAAGACAAAAATTCTCATTCACTCGGACCAAGGTTCCCAGTTCACCAGCATGGACTGGGCGTCCTTCCTGCGTCACCATAACCTGGAGCATTCCATGGCCGGCTTGGGAACTGCCACGACAATGCGGTGGCGGAGAGTTTCTTCAACCTACTCAGGCGCGAACGGATACGGCGCAAGATCTACAAAACCTGAGCCGAGGCCCGCCACGATCCGTTCGATATCATCGAGATGTTCCTCAATCCGAAGCGCAAGCATCTCAGAAACGGGATGCTGTCGCCCCTCGAGTTCGAAAGGCAGAAGGAAATCACAACCGAGGGCGCCTAGAAAACTCGGGGCTATTCAATCAAACGGCGCGAAAGGATCAAACGACAGACCATCGAACACTAGCGCTTGTAGCACCAAAAACTAGCCGCTTAATATCAACCCAAGACGAACCGGATCCTCCGCTGATCTAAACCGCAATCTGCGCCAAATGTCCTGACGATGGGCATGTGGGACGGCTACATATTCACTTCCGACTCGGCATATATCATCTTCGCGATTTGGATCGCATCCGCACGGCCCGCTGTGCCGCTGCCATTGGTCTCCGGGTACATGCGCGGCAGTAATTCCAGACGCCAATCCTTGGATTTAAGAAGCGTTGCCTCGGCGGCCAGCACTTCGTAGTAGGTCGGGCGTGTGCCCGAAGGATCGCCGCCCTGTTCGACCACATCGACGGCCTCCAGCAGCAACTTGCGTGTTGCAATGATCGCCCGGTCGGCGGGGCCGAGATGTTCGCGCGAGCGATCGACAATGCGCCCCATGCTTTCCTGCACCGCACGGTCCTGCGCGTTAATACCCTTGATGCCGGAATAGGTATCGGTCCGTTGGATATTGCGGTCGATATTCCAGTTGTTGGATCTATTCACCTTCGAGACGAAGCCATTGTGGATGTCGACATCGACGCCGAGTTCATTACCCGCGCCGCTATCGACGGTTTTGCTGATGGGTTGGCCGTCGTGCGTATGGTAGAAGTTCCAAACCATGCAATTGTCGTCGTCAATCGGCACCCAATAATGACCGTGGGTCTGCTGCTTGTTGGGACCCGGCGGGCGCAACTGGGTGAACGGCATGATGAAGTGATAGCCGCGCACATAAACATCGTCGGCGCCGAGGGGGCGGACGCCGAAATAGGCGTAGCCGTAATCCTTGATATCGACCTCAAGGCTCGGCGCGCCTCCGAGAACGCCGGGGCTGTCGATTTCTACGCCTGCCTGCTTGGTATCCTTCGTGATCGCGCGGTGCAGGATCGTGAAGTGCGAGGTATCGATGCCGCCCTCAAGCGCCTGCAGCCAATTGCATTCCTCGACCACCTTGCTCGCGAAACGTTGGTTTTCTGGAACCTGTGTCCAGGCGTAGTTCGGCGGGGCCGGCTGCTTGTCCGCCGGTCCCATATAGACCCATATCACGCCGCCTACTTCGGTTGTGGGGTAGGCAGTGGTGCGGACCTTCGAACAGAAGTTGCGAGCCTCGTTCAACTGCTCGACGCAGCGGCCTTCGACGTCGAACTTCCAACCGTGATAGATGCAGCGCAGACCGTTGTCCTCGTTGCGGCCTAGAAAGAGAGAGGCCAAACGATGCGGGCACAGCTCGTCCAGAACGCCAACGCGACCGTCGGTAGCGCGGAAAGCGACTAGGTCTTCACCGAGAATCCGCAAGCGCACCGGTTCGCAATCGGGTTCAGGTAATTCCCAAGACAGGAGCGCCGGCATCCAGTAGCGGCGCATGGTATTGCCCATCGGCGTTCCCGGACCGACACGCGTGATCCGTTCGTTGCGTTCTTTGCTAAGCATTATCCCTCTCATTTGGCGGCCGACCGCCGTTCTGGATACCGTCGATTTGCCGCGGCCAACGGGCCGCGCGTACTAGGTGTGACTATAAATCGATTTTAGCTTCTGCCATTTGAGTGATCGACCATTTAAACATGACCTTATCGTTTCGCGGCGTTGGCGAGACAGACTTAGTTTGGCAAATGATTTCGGGCCGGATCAATAGTTGAACCTATTCATTCGGGTCGCTCCGCTCGCGGATCGCTATTTGGTCGCACACTGCTATCAACTTGACTACGCTTTCTATGTTATTTCCAACCGAATTCGTGGGGATTGACCTGCTCGGCACGCAAGGTCCTTCCTGTGAGCTCGACTTCCTTGGTGTGCGTGAAAACCGGACGGAACGGCCCCGTTACAAAGGCATACGCCTGATCGGTAATTCGGTCGAAAACCTTGGCAACCGCTTTGCGCCGTTCGGCATCGTCCAGAATGGCGTAAGTCGCCGCCGCCATCTTATCGAGTTCAGGATCGAGATATTCGCGGCTTTCGACATGTCTGCCGATCTGCCCGGAAACCTCGAACATACCGCCGCCGCTCCAGCCGTAAAGCCCGATTTCGACCTTGCCTTGGTTAATGAGTTGGACTCGCTGAGCGGTCGGGTGTTCACGCACGGTCGCGCGAATGCCGACAGCGCGCAACATGCCGGCCATGGCTGTCGCGTCGGTTTTGGCGGTGGGAAAACAACTGATCACGACGTCAAACCCATCGGCATAGCCGGCCTCGGCTAGAAGCTTCTTGGCGCCGGCTGGATCGTAAGAGGGGACGAGTTTAGTCAATCCGCATCCCAGTTGTTCTTTTGCGCACAGGCCCTCGATGGGTTTCAAGTCGGCTGCCAGAACTCCATACCTCAACCTGGCGACAGCATTGGTATCGATCGCCTTGATGATCGCCAGGCGCACACGCTCATCGCCCAAGGCCTTTACGTTTTCCCACCCCTTCGACGGGAAGCCTAGAAAGGTATAGCCGACACTGGGTGGTCCGAGGGTGACCTCGAAACGCCCGGTTTGCTTCAACGCATCGGCCTGATCCGGGGGAAGATCCATTGCGACGTCAGCTTCGCCGGTCAGCATCGATGCGGTGAGAGTTCCCATGTCCTTTATCGGCCTCGACACGACGCGTCCCACGCCGGAGAGAGCCTTCACGGCACTTGGAACATACTCCTTATTTTTATCGCCGATGACACCAGTGTTCTGATCCATCTGTACGATTCGCAGGGGCCCGGTACCGACGGGGCGCGACCCAAAGTCGAGCTTATTGGCTGCAGGGCCGTGCACGTGTTCGGGATACATCGGGGTGCGCGAGGCAAGATACATCAGCCCATCGACTGACGGCTGCTTTGCATTGATGCGTACCTTGGTCGGGCTGAGCTTCTCGACAGAAGCGATCCACGCCCAATATGCTTTGTAACGGAGGGTGACCTTGGGATCGATCAGGTAGTTAATCGTATAGACGACATCGTCGGCGTCGAATTTCTGCCCGTCGTGCCATTTCACGTCCGTACGCAGATCGAATTCGTAGGTAAGCGGGTCGATCTGCTTATAGGACGTGGCTAGATGGCCGATGATTTGGATCTTGGCCGGGTCGAAGGCAAGAAGCATGTCGTAGACGGACGGACCATAAATATTGGCAAAAGAACCAGGCATGAGATAAGTGTCGATTCCGGCGTCCGGATCATTCGCGGGCAGCCGCAATGTATCTTTCGATTTTTGGGCCGCAGCAGGCGCGACCCACAAACAAATAGTCAGTCCGGCGATACCGGCAGCTTTTAACAGCCCCATCAAATGCCCCCCCCCTCTCTCGCTTTTTTCATGTTGTTTGGGAAATTTACTGCCATTCCCGATGTTATTGTGTCTGTTCACGATCTGGGGGGCAAGACGGGTGACATGGTGTAATGGGATAAATCCCACCATGGTAAGAGTCGCTGAAACAAAACAAAATTGGTGACGCTACCAGTTTCCCAAAATTTGATTAGCAAAAAAACGGGGGGATATGGCCGCGCATCTATGAATTCATATTCATAGGCGTGAATTCCCGAGAAACCAGATTGGTCGGGTTAAGGGGTTGGGCATTCGCGCTCCGACCTATGAGCCGAACTACGAGGGTTCGTCCGTCGTGATGAGGCCAGAGGGAGCTGCGTGCAGCGCCCACGGCATGCAACATGATTAAGGCGCGCGTCGGTCATCCATGGTCATCGACAACACACTGGATCGGCAGTTCGACGTGGAGATACCAGACAGGGCCTGGGTGACGGACATTACCTACATCAGGGCGCTGGAAGGCTTTGGCTATTTGGCGGTCGTGATCGATCTCTACTCCCGCCGCCTGATCTGCTGGTCAATGAGGAGCCGTCAAACAACGGATGTTGTCCTGCAGGCATTGCTGATGGCCGTGTGGCGCAGGAAGACGAAGACAAAAGTGCTCATTCACTCGGACCAACCCTCCCATTGTGCAGGCGCGCTGTTTACCCATGGCAATTGACGCCGGTACGACTGGGTATTACCGTACTTTTCTGTCGAACTTCCCAGGAGGCAGGGCCATGACAGTCAAATCATCGATCTCTCTGACTGACGATCAGCATGCCTTCGCCAGAACCCTGGTCGACCTCGGCCGCTTCCCGAGCGTCAGTGCGGTCCTGCAACAGGGCGTAGAACTCCTGCGTCAGCAGATGGAAAACGATGCCCTGGAACGGTCTGCCCTTGCGGAGGTGCTGACCCGGCGCCGAGGAAGCGACTTCGTTTCAGGGTCGAAGATGGACGACCGTCTTAACCGGCTTCTAACTCGGAAGCGCCAGGCGCATGTCGTTCGCGGTTGAGTTTTCGGCCGAGAGCGAGCGCGATTTCGAGCTGATCTTCGACCACCTGTTCGAAAGCTATATCGGCTTCGGCGAAAGCCCCAAAGAAGCGCTGGAGCGCGCCGCGCAACGGGGCATTGGTATCCGAAGCGCCGCCGACCGACTGGCGACGTATCCTATCCGTGGCACCGCCCGCGACGATGTTCTGCCCGGCGTCCGATATCTCACCATTGATCGCGCCATCTACTGGTTCGACGTCGATGAGGCTGCGCAGAAGGTCCGCATCCTCGCGATCTTCTTCGGTGGCCCAGATCATGTCCGCCATATGCTGGTTCGTCTGCTCCGAGAGGATGAACCGGGTTAGCAACGTCGAGGTGATAACACCGCATGTAATGCGCCATACCGCCATCACCAACCTCGTGACGGCTGGGATTGACCTTCCCACAATCCAAAAAATTTGCGGCACAAGACGCCGGCGATGATTTTAAAATATTCGCACGTTCACGCGCCGCACATCGACAATGCGACTCGCCCTATCGGACGTGGACTACAATATCCAACGTCTCAGCTCGGCAAGACGGGAACAGATTGGAAGTAAGCCGAGAAAGAATGAGGCTCATAGCATTACACAGGAATTACACGCCAGCCTGTTGGGCCAGAATGGGCCTGGGGCCATTGAACTTAAGGGGAAAGGTGGTGCCCGGGGGCGGATTTGAACCACCGACACCATAATTTTCAGTCATGTGCTCTACCAACTGAGCTACCCGGGCATTTGACACTCGGCGAACGCGAGGACCGCCGCTTATAGGGAATTTCCAATGCCCTGTCCAGCGCGCCTCCGGCGCGCCAATGCGGCGCTACGAGACGCGTGGCGGGTAGCGGGTCTCTACATATTTATCGACGATGTCCTTGAACTCCTGCGCGAGATTCGGGCCGCGCAGGGTCATTTCTTTTTTGCCGTCGATGAAGACCGGCGCGGTCGGTTGCTCGCCGGTGCCGGGCAGGCTGATCCCGATATTGGCATGCTTGCTTTCGCCGGGGCCGTTGACGATGCAGCCCATCACGGCCACCTGCATATCTTCGACGCCGATAAACTTGCGGCCCCATTCGGGCATCTTCACGCGCACGTAATTCTGGATATCGCCCGCCAGTTCTTGGAACACGGTGCTGGTCGTGCGTCCACAGCCGGGGCAGGCCGCGATCTGCGGCGTGAAGGAGCGCAAGCCCATCGTCTGCAGGATCTCCTGCCCGACGATGACCTCGCGGGTGCGATCGCCGCCGGGCTCCGGCGTCAACGAAATGCGGATGGTGTCGCCAATGCCTTCCTGCAACAGAACCGACAGTGCTGCGGTCGAGGCGACGATCCCCTTCGACCCCATGCCGGCTTCGGTGAGGCCGAGATGCAGCGCGTAGTCGCAACGTTCGCCAAGCGTGCGGTAGACCGCAATCAGGTCCTGCACCGAACTGACCTTGCACGACAGCACGATTTTCTCAGGCCCCAAACCGATATGACGCGCCTGTTCGGCGCTTTCCAAAGCCGAGGTGACCAATGCTTCGTGCATGACGAAACGCGCATCGAGCGGACGTTCGCGCTTGCCGTTGGCATCCATGAGACGCGCCATGACGGCCTGATCGAGGCTTCCCCAGTTCACCCCGATGCGAACCGGCTTCGCATATTTGACGGCCTGTTCGACCATGGCCTCGAACTGGGTGTCGCGTTTTTCCTTGAATCCGACATTGCCGGGATTGATGCGGTACTTATCGAGCATCGCCGCGCAATCGGGATATTTGGTCAGCAGCAGATGGCCGTTGTAATGGAAATCGCCGACCAGCGGCACCGAACAGGACATCTTGGCGAGACGTTCGCGGATTTCGGGAACGGCCCGGGCCGCCTCCTCTGTATTGACCGTGATCCGCACGATTTCCGAACCGGCCCGCGCAAGCGCCGCGACCTGCTCGGCGGTGCCTTTGACATCCGCGGTATCGGTATTGGTCATCGATTGAACGACGATCGGGGCACTGCCGCCGATCACAACTCCGCCCACATCGACGGCCACGCTGTTCCGACGTTCGGGCATAATACTATTCTGCGCTGAAGTTTGCTGATCCATGCCCATCTATATAGCAATCGGCACCACGTCTGGCACGGCCAATCCGACGCGTTAGCTATTATGATTATATGTCAGCCGGGGCATTTTGGTGTCGTCTGCGGAGCCCCCATCCCATAGGTCGTATCCTTGCCGCTGGGACCGAGATCGTGCACGACCTTGCCGAGGCTGGCTTGCAGAGCGGCGGCATTGGTGCCCTTGCCGTTGGCGATCTCCAAGGCAAGAATCGCGGTGATGAAGGGGGCGGCGAAGGAGGTCCCGGATTGGCGTTTGGACCCGCCGCCCGGAGCCGCAGTCAGGATATTCACGCCGGGGGCTGCGAAATCGATATAGGTGCCGGTATTGGCATGTTCATAAATGCCTTCGTACGAATCGATGGCCGTCACCGCGAAGACCGGCTCGATCGCCGCCGGATAGGCCGGCATGTCGGCACGGCCCCAATTGCCGGCCGCGGCCACAATGGAAACTCCGCGTTCCACGGCAGCGGCGATGCCGCGTTCGAGGGCAGCATTTTTGCCGCCCGCGATCGACATATTGATGACTTGGACCTTTTCACGGATCAACCAGTCCAAGCCGCGCAGCAGAGACATGGCGTTTCCCGCATTGGCGCCGGTTGCACTGCGCTCGAACATATTGGCGGCCTTGAGGGTGGCCCCCGGCAGCAGTCCGCCGAGACCCGAATCCGCCGGCTTGCCGATCAATAACGCAGCGACCGCCGTTCCATGTTCATTGTCGCCGGCCGACACATCGGCACTGTGGAAGGAGCGGAATTCGATATCCTGCCCCTTCAAGACCGGGTGGCCGACATCGACGCCGGTGTCGATCATGCCGAGACGGATGCCCTTGCCGCAGGTCGGCGGCACATCGCGCCATCCGATCGCCGCCTGCGCGAGACTTGTGACCTTGCCACCCTTTTTGAGCTGATCGGCCGCCGATCCGGCCGATTGAGGCGGACGGCCCTGCGAGGCGTCGTAGCGATGATTGACGTCGATTCGAACGCCCGGCATTTCGGCCCCGAGCACCGAGCGCGCTTGAGCCAAGGGCATACCCGGCGGAACCCGCAGGCGCGCCACGCCGAATCCGAGTCCTTGGAAGGTAAAGCGCTCGATGACCACAAAATTGAGTTTACGAACGACGTCGTTGAAATTGGCCGGGGGATTGATAACCAAGAGTTCGTTGGCCACAAATTCCTTATCCGGATCGAAATTGGAGCGCACGCCGACGCCGGTTTGCATCTTCGCATCGCCGCCCTTGGATATGATGTTCGAAGAGGCGTCCGCCATCGGCGTGTTCGCCTCGCGCTTCGGGCCAAAAAAAATAAAGCCACGCCCCGACGCCAACTACGGCAACGACTACGAGACTAATGATGATGCGAGCCATGATAGGTCACCCTTATTGTCGTTGGCGCGCGCAAATGCGACCCGTTTTCCTCGGCGCGAAGCTTAAGCTTCCAACCCTACTTACTCAACCGATACGCGCCCCGGGGAAAACCGAATGCGGCGCTTGAATCCACCGGCCGCGACCGTCATCTTCCAGCCAATGCAGGATTTACCGACATTGGCCGCCGAAGTGTCGTCCGGAAAAGACGTGGCTTATGAAAATTTTCCAGTCGGATCATGGCTATTACCTCGTCATCTGCGCGGGCCAATCGCCGTATTTTACGCTTTTGCGCGTGCGACCGACGATATCGCCGATTCGCCCACTCTGAACGCAACCGAGAAAGTCGAACGGCTATCGGGCTTCGAACGCGCGCTGCTGGGCGGAGAAATCGACAACCTCGCCTATGCCAAGGCACACGCAATGCGGGCAAGCCTCGCCGCGACGCGGACATCCGCGCGGCACTGCGTCGATTTACTGACGGCCTTCAAACAAGATGCCATCAAACTTCGATACAAGAATTGGGGCGAGCTGATCGGCTATTGCCGGCTGTCAGCAGCACCTGTCGGACGCTATCTCATCGATCTGCATGGCGGATCGGAAGACGACTATGCCTCCTCCGACGCACTGTGTGTTGCGCTCCAGATCCTTAATCATATCCAAGATGCCAAGGCGGACTATCTCGATCTCGACCGGGTCTATTTTCCGACCGGGTGGTTCGCCGAGGAAGGCACGAACGTCACCGAACTAAGGGCGGCCCGGTCGAACTCCGCGATACGACGCGTGCTCGATCGCGCGATCGATAGCGTCGACGATCTGCTGGTCGCCGCCGATACGGTGGGAACCGCCATCATCAATACGCGCCTCGCGATGGAAGCCGAGGCCATTTGTTCGATCGCGCGCTCGCTTTCGACGAAACTGCGTCGCAACGATCCCTTAGCCTCGCGTGTCGTGCTGACCAAACCGCAATATGTGACGTGCTGCCTCACCGGCGTTCTGCGCGCCATATGGCACCGTTGAGACAGATGCGGCGTTATTCATGACAGACATTGCCGAGATGGCATTCGTTCTGTGCCTGGTGATCAGCGCCATTGCTTGGTTCTACCTGATTTTCCTGCACGGCGGCTTCTGGCGCGACGGCCCCTATTTATCGACCAATATTCCGGCGCCGCGCGATTGGCCGAGCGTCGTTGCCGTCGTCCCGGCGCGCAATGAAGCCGAAACCATCGCAGCGACACTCACAGCCCTTGCCGCGCAGGATTATCCGGGCGCCTTCGCGATCATCCTCGTCGACGACCAAAGCGACGACCGCACGCAGGAACGTGCACGCGAAGCGCGCGGCATGGTCCCGCCCGTGAGCATCGTCGCGGGGACACCCTTGCCGCATGGCTGGACCGGCAAGATGTGGGCCGTCGCGCAAGGGATCGAAGCGGTGCGCCGGCAAAATCCCGATGCGAAATATCTGTTCCTGACCGACGCAGACATTACGCATGAACCTTCGGTGCTGCGCGATCTTGTAGCGAAGGCGGAGCGCGATCGGCTGGCCTTGGTCTCTCAGATGGTCTTACTGCGCAGCGAGAGCTTTTGGGAAAAGCTGTTGATCCCTGCCTTCATCTACTTTTTCAAAAAACTCTACCCCTTCGCTCGAATCAACGATCCCCGCACGACAATCACCGGAGCTGCCGGCGGCTGCATGCTGGTTCAGCGCGAAGCGCTGGACTTGGCCGGAGGGATCCAACGCATCAAAGGCGAAATCATCGACGATTGCGCGCTGGCTCGTACCCTCAAGCCGATGCAACCCATCTGGCTCGGCCTCACGCGACATTCACGCAGCCTGCGCCGCTACGACCATTTCTCCGACATTTGGGGCATGGTGACGCGCACGGCTTTTGTTCAATTGCGCCATTCGCTTTGGCTGCTGGCCGGCACGGTGCTTGGAATGATGCTCATCTATCTAGTGCCACCTACAGCTGCTATCGGCGGTTTGTTATTCGGAGCGCCGATCAATGCACTTTGCGGACTAAGCATTTGGATAGTTATGGGACTGTCATATATTCCAACATTGCGACTCTACGATTTACCGCTGTGGTATGCCGCGCTACTCCCGCTTGCGGCGGTGCTCTATACTCTCATGACGATTGGGGCAGCTTATATGACACTTCTCGGAAATGGCCCGAGCTGGAAAGATCGACGTCATGGGATGGACGCGGGGACGAGCTAATTTTGGATGATGCGATCTCGCAACTCGGGCATGCCGACCCGATGGCCCGGATCACCCAGATCGTCAAGCGATCCGGCACGTCATTCTATTGGGCCATGCGGGTTCTTCCGCCGTTCAAGCGTAATGCCATGTTCACGGTCTACGCCTTTTGTCGCGAGGTCGACGATATAGCCGACGGTCCAGAGAGGCCAACCCGGAAGATTCAGGAATTGGACATCTGGCAGGATGAGATCGACCGCTTATACGACGGCAATCCGACACACCTCGTCACCCAGGCCCTCGCGACGCCGGTCCAGACTTTCGGATTCGCGCGCGCGGATTTCGATGCCGTCATCGCCGGAATGCAAATGGATGCGGTCGATCGGCTACGTATCGCCGACTCGGCGGAACTCGAACTTTATTGCGACCGGGTCGCCTGCGCCGTCGGCAGGCTATCGTGCGCTGTCTTCGGCATTCCGTCCGAGCTGGCGCAGCCTCTCGCCAAGAACCTCGGCGAAGCGTTGCAGCTCACGAATATTCTGCGCGACATTCACGAAGACGCTTTGCGCGACCATGTCTACCTGCCGGCCGACCTTCTGCGCCGCCACGATTGCGACCCAACAGATGCGGCGAAACTGGTCGACCAACCTGGGCTGGCGGCGGTATGCCGCGAGATCGCGGCGATCGCCGAAGAACGCTTCGCCGCGGCCGAAACGATCATATCGCGCTGTGATCGCAACGCGGTCCGCCCGGCACTCGTCATGAAGGCCGTCTATCGCGATATCCTGAATGGCTTGCAACGGCGCGGATGGGACCATATTTCGACGCCCCTCAAGCGATCCAAATTGCGTCGATATGCGTTGGTCGCCCGATCGCTCATTTTCGGCTAAATCTCGGAATTGCTTGACAAAATGGTCGATCAATCATGAAAAGACCGCCTCATGCCAGATCAAACCCCCATGGACGCGTCGCCGTCCGACCTTGAACTATTGAGCGCCGTCGATGACGTGATCGATCGAGCGAGCACGCATCTTGTTTCCGAGCAGGCTGATGACGGCCATTGGTCCTACGAACTCGAAGCCGATGTGACGATTCCTGCCGAGTACGTGATCCTCAATCATTTCTTGGGCGAAATCGACGATGCGACCGAGCAAAAGCTCGCCCGCTATATCCGCCGCATTCAGGGCTCCGACGGTGGCTGGCCGCTTTTCCCGGACGGCGAGGCGAATGCCAGCGCCTCGATTAAAGCCTACCTGGCGCTCAAGATGGTCGGTGACGATATCGACGCGCCGCATATGCAGCACGCGCGGGCCAATATCCTAGCGCTCGGCGGGCTGCCCGCCAGCAACGTCTTCACACGGATCATGCTGGCCTTTTTCGGTCTGATCCCGCAGAGCGCTCTTCCCGTCATGCGGGTCGAAATCATGTTCGCGCCGCGCTGGTTTCCGATGCACACGGAAAAGGTGTCCTATTGGTCGCGCACGGTAATGGTGCCGTTGCTGGTCCTGACGGCTTTGCGAGCCACCGCAAAGAACCCGCGCAACGTTCGGCTCGACGAACTGATGCCCGCCGATCCCGTCGCACGGCGATTCCGCCTTCACAACCCGACCGGCCATTGGCTGGGATCGAGCCTGATCGCGCTGGATGCTCTGGCCCGTCCGTTCGAACGGCTGATCCCACGCTGGATCACCAATAAGGCCATCGCCCGCGCGATGGATTTCGTCACCCTCCGATTGAACGGCGAAGACGGCCTCGGCGGAATATTTCCCGCAATGGCGAATGCCCTAATGGCCTTTCGTGTTTTGGGCTACCCGGCCGACGATCCACGTGTCCTGATCGCCCGCAAAGCGATCGACAAATTGCTCAAATTCGACGGCGACGAAGCCTATTGCCAACCATGCCTGTCGCCCATCTGGGATACTGGCCTTGCTTCGCTGGCCCTATTGGAATCATCGCGCGAGAACGTCCCGGCCTCTATCCAGCGAGCCTGCGATTGGCTCGTCGGACGTCAGATCACGAATGTCGTCGGCGACTATCGTTCGCGCCGACCCGGCATCACCCCCGGCGGATGGGCCTTCCAATACCGCAACGACTATTATCCGGATGTCGACGACACGGCTGTCGTGGTCATGGCGCTGCACCGCGCCGGAGCGGAACGTTATCGCGATGCTATCTCACGAGCGACCGACTGGGTTCTAGGCATGCAGTCCGCTAATGGCGGTTGGGGCGCCTTCGATGCCGACAACGAACACTACGCGCTCAACCATATTCCATTTGCCGATCATGGCGCCCTGCTCGATCCGCCCACGTCCGACGTCACAGCCCGTTGCCTCGGCATGCTGGTGCAACTCGGCTACGATCGGTCTCACCCGGCCGTCCGCCAGGCGATCGAGTTTCTGAAGCGCGAACAGGAATCCGATGGTTCGTGGTTCGGACGGTGGGGCACCAATTATGTCTACGGAACCTGGTCCGTGTTGAGCGCGCTCAATGCCGCCGGCGAAGATCTCGACCAGCCCTATATCCAACGCGCCGCCGATTGGCTGGAATCGAGACAGCAGGCCAATGGCGGATGGGGTGAATCGTGCGAAAGCTATTGGCCCGAGCGTCGGCACCTTACCTGCGCTCCGCTGCCATCCCAAACGAGTTGGGCCGTGCTGGCGCTGATGGCGGCCGGACGCGTCGATTCGGACACCGTGCGCCGCGGCATCGTTTATCTGGTGCGTACCCGCTCCGACGAGAGCGGCTGGCAGGAACGGCTCTACAACGCCGTCGGTTTCGCACGGGTCTTCTATCTCCGGTATCATGGCTATGCGAAATATTTCCCGGTGCTCGCGCTCTCGCGCTACCGCAACCTGACGCATAGCAACTCCAAGCGGACTGCATACGGCATTTAAGGGGACTAGGTGGCCCGAGCTGGCTTCATCACCGGACTGGTCAGCGAGGCGGATTGCCTCATTCCGTTTATCGATCCCTCCAACCTCCGCGCCGCGGGCATCGGCCCCGCTGCGGCCGAACGATGCGCGCGCGAACTGATCGCTCAGGGCTGCGAGCTGCTGGTGAGTTTTGGACTGGCTGGGGGCGTCGCCGCGGGTGTCATTCCGGGCAGCATCATTATTGTCGAAACCGTCGTGGCACCCGACGGCCAAACTTTCGTGGCCCATAAGGAACTTACCGACGCGCTGATCCGCTCGATCCCCGGAGCGCGCGGCGTCCGCCTTGCCGGCAGTAGCACGATAGTTGCGTCGCCGAGCGACAAAGCCCTTTTGCAGCAACGCACAGGCGCAAGTGCGGTCGATATGGAGACGCATCACATCGCGCGGTGCGCCCGAGACGCAGGGTTGGATTTCGTTGCCGTCCGCGCGATCGCCGATCCGCACGACGCAAGGCTACCGGACGCAGCTCTTCACGCCGTCGATGAGACGGGGGTCCCCGTTATCAAACGTGTGATCGGGCAACTCGCCCGTCGGCCGTGGGATCTGTTCGCGCTTTTGCGGCTGGCATCTTATGCGCGCGCCGCGCATGCGAGCTTACGCCGCGTCGCTCCGGTTGTCGTTGGTGCCGCCAACCGTCTCTGACGCGCGCTTCACGACATCCTCAAACACATATTGAGCGGGGCGTTGCTTATCGAGCGCGATTTCGGGCGCCATCGGGCCATCGGTACGCGGACCGCGCAGCCAGACACCCAGCGCCTTCAACGGATGCGCGAAGGTATCGGAGACTGCCGTCGGCTCATAGCCGCAATGCACCATGCAATCGGCACATTTTTCGTAGGCGCCGGTGCCGTATTTATTCCACTCGACCGTTTCCATCAATTCCTTGAAGGATTTGGCGTAGCCCTCGCTCAACAGATAACAAGGCTTCTGCCAGCCGAAGACATTGCGCGTCGGGTTGCCCCACGGCGTGCATTTGTATTCCTGATTGCCGGCCAAAAAGTCGAGGAACAGGCTCGATTGGCTGAAGCGCCATTTGCGACCCTTGCCGGCGCGTAAAATATCGCGGAACAGGTTCTTGGTGGTTTCGCGGGTCAGGAAATGGCCCTGATCCTCGGCGCGCTCATAGGCATAGCCCGGCGAAACCGTAATGCCCTCGACTTGCAGATCGTTGGTGCAGAAATCGAAGAATTCGATCGCCTCGTCCGAAGACATATTGTTGAAAACGGTGCAATTGACGTTCACGCGGAAGCCCGCCTTCTTGGCGGCGCGGATCGCGGACACGGCGCGATCGAAGGTTCCCTTCTGAGCGACGGCCTTGTCGTGTGCTTCGCCGAGGCCATCCAGGTGGACCGAAAATGTGAGGTACACCGACGGCTTGAATTTATGCAGGTTCTTTTCGAGCAGCAGCGCGTTGGTGCACAGATAGACGAACTTCTTGCGCGCAACGATTCCTTCGACGATCTCGACGATTTCCTTGTGGATCAGAGGCTCGCCGCCGGGAATAGAGACAACCGGCGCGCCGCATTGATCGACTGCTTCGAGGCAATCGTGCACGCTCAAACGCTTGTTGAGGATGGCTTCGCTATAATCGATCTTCCCGCAACCGGGGCAAGCGAGGTTGCAGCGGAACAGCGGCTCGAGCATCAGCACCAACGGGTAGCGCTCGACGCCCTTCAGCCTCTGCTTGAGGAGATAGGCCCCGACCCGGGCTTGTTGCATCAAAGGTACGGCCACGTTCAGCTCCTTCTCGCGAGCGCACGTGGGCTCGATCGGGCTTCCATCAATTCGGGAGGCAATTTGAATTGCACGTTTTCCTGGACCCCGACGACCGTTTCCACGGTCACCGTACGATAGCTTTTCAGCTTCTCGATCAATTCGAGAACCAATTCTTCCGGTGCCGAAGCACCGGCCGTCACGCCAACCGTCTCGACACCCTCCAACCATTTCGGATCGAGCTCGCGCGCGTCGTTGATGAGATAGCTGCGAACGCCCATCTCCGCGCCGATCTCGCGCAGGCGATTGGAATTCGAGCTGTTCTGCGCGCCCACGACGAGAAGAAGATCGACCGCCTGCACGATATCGCGGACCGCCGTTTGGCGATTCTGGGTCGCGTAGCAAATGTCGCGCACGTCGGGGCCCACGATCTTCGGGAATTTCGCCTGAAGTGCCCGGATGATCTCGCGGGTATCGTCGACGCTTAGGGTGGTTTGCGTGACGTAGGAGACGTTCTCGGGATCGCCGACGACAAGCGTCTCGACATCGGCGGTCTTGGTGACCAGATGCACGCCGCCAGGGATACGGCCCATTGTGCCTTCGACCTCGGGATGGCCGGCATGGCCGATCAGGACGACATCGCGGCCGCGCGCAGCATGGTTCTGGCCTTCCTTATGGACCTTCGAGACCAACGGACAGGTCGCATCGATGATCGGCAGGCAACGGCGCTTAGCGTCGTTTTCGACAGCCTCGGATATTCCGTGCGCGCTGAAGATCGTGACGCCGCCATCGGGAATGTCTTCGACTTCCTCGACGAAGATAGCGCCCTTCTTTTTCAGGGTCTCGACGACGCGCTTGTTGTGGACGATTTCATGGCGCACGTAGACCGGCGCGCCAAAAATCGAAAGAGCTTGCTCCACGATCTCGATGGCACGTTCAACGCCGGCGCAGAATCCGCGCGGTTGCGCCAGAATGACGCGAATCGGTGTAAGCTCTTGCATTATGCAGGAAAATGGTCTGCAAACGCTTCTCTGTCAAATCCTTAAAAACCCTTATGTGCTTATTAACCCTTGGAAATTTAGGGAGTTAGCGTGCGGACGCTCGTCACTGGTGCGACCGGATTTGTGGGCGCCGCCGTCGCCCGACGCCTGCTGACCGCAGGTCATTCGGTCCGGGTCCTGGTCCGGCCGACCAGCAACCTAGGGAATATCGCCGATTTGCCGGTCGAAACCTGCATCGGTGACTTGCGCGACCCGGCTTCCCTGGCGCGCGCGCTCGGCGGCATGGACGCCCTATTCCATGTCGCCGCCGACTACCGGATCTGGACACCGCGGCCACAGGAACTTTTGGACAGCAATATCGCAGGCACCGCCAATATCATGGATGCCGCCTTAGCCGCTGGAATCAGCCGAATCGTTTATTGCAGCAGCGTGGCCGCGATCCTACCCAGGCCGAACGGCGAATCGGCCGATGAATCGGTCCAGGCCTCGTCCGCCCAGATGATCGGGCTCTACAAGCGGTCCAAATTCCTGGCCGAGGCCGAGGTAACCCGGCGCATCGCCGAAAAAGGTCTCCCCGCCGTGATCGTCAATCCCTCGGCTCCGATGGGTCCGCGCGACGCGAAGCCGACCCCGACGGGACGAATCGTGGTCGATGCCGCCAAGGGCAAAATTCCGGTCTATGTCGATACCGGTCTCAATGTCGTCCATGTCGACGATGTCGCCGAAGGCCATCTGCTGGCGTTCGAGAAAGGCCAAATCGGCGAGCGATATATTCTGGGTGGCGAGAACCTCAGCTTGCGCGAATTGCTGACGATCATCGCCGAACTGGTCGGCCGCAAGCCGCCGACGATCCGGCTGCCCCACGCGGTGACGATCCCGATCGGTTATATCGCCGAAACATGGTGCCGGCTATTCGGCGGCGAGCCGATGGCAACCGGTGATGCGGCGCGAATGGCGCGAAAGAAAATGTTCTACAGCTCCGAAAAGGCTAAACGCGAACTGGGCTACGCGCCGCGCCCGGCACGGGACGCGATCGCCGATTCGCTGCGCTGGTTCAAAGACAACGGATATATCTGATGCACGCAATCATGCTCGCGGCCGGTGTTGGTCAACGTTTGTTCGGCGGCGACCCGACCGCCAAACCGAAAAGCCTGCTGGAATTCGGCGGCAAGACGCTGATCGAACGCCATCTCGCCACCATGAAAAGCGTCGGCATCACGAGCCTGACACTTGTCGTCGGCTATCATGCCGAGGAATTGCAGGCCGCGATCCGCAAGCTCGATCACGACCGCTTCGTGAGCTTCGTCGAGAATCCCGATTACCGCGAGGGCAGCGCGGTGTCGCTCTGGTGCGCGCGCGACGTGCTGCGAAGCGGCGCCGAGGTGATCTTCATGGACGCAGATGTTCTGTATCACCCCGATGTATTGGGACGCTTGGTCCGCACGGCCATACCGAATTGCCTGCTCTACGATCGCGACATCGAGCCCGGCGATGAACCGGTTAAAATCTGCCTGCAGGGCGGGTTCCCGGCCGAGTTCGGCAAGATCGTCAGCGACACCTTTGATGGCTTCGGCGAATGGGTCGGCTTCCTGAAACTGACACCGACGATTGCCGGCCAACTTGCCGACCGGCTCGATCATTTCGTGTCAGCAGGAGGGCGCAACCGTCCGATGGAGGATGCGGTCCGCGATCTGGTACGCGGCCAGCCGTCCGGCACCTTCGGCATCTGCGACGTGACAGATCTTCCGTGGATCGAGATCGATTTTCCCGAAGACGTCGCCAAAGCGCGCGACATCGTCCTGCCCTCGATCGAGAAAATCGGAACCCGCTGATCCAAAAATCCAAGATTTTCGCGATATTTTTGTTCCGATACATCGACATCGGGCCGACATCTCGTCGACATTGGATCGACATCGCATCGACATTTCATCGACATCGGATCGACATTCGATAGTCCGGCGATCGACAGGAACCAAACACCCAATCGACATTTCTTTTTCTTAGACCGGCCCGGACAGAATCTCCCCCACACGCACCGTCCGAGTTTCGGAACTGTGCGATGCAGAGACTTCGAAGGCAATGAATGGCGGTCAGTCTAACGCGGACGGCCCACGCGAGTCAAGAAAATAATTCCAATTAAACGGGGATTATTTATATTTACTATGGGTCGTCATGCCCGGACTTGGTCCGGGCATCCACGTCGAAGTTACAGCAATCATCACATCGGCGCGGACGCGCCTCTAACCGTGGATAGCCGCAACAAGTGCGGCCATGATGAACCTATTTTTGGAGTCCGAGTCTCTGCCGCCCCGCGCGTCAAACCCGGTAGACGTATTCCTTGCCGGCAATCCGCTCGATATCGGGCGGAAAGCTCTGGCGCTTGTCCGCGTAATAGCGTTCGAGAAAGTCGCCTTCGGACAGGCGATTATAGGTCGCGAAATAGATGCGGCGGATTTTGTCACTGGTGTTCGGCTCGGAGCGATGCGGCACGTAGGCGTCGAAATAAAGCACGTCGCCCGGCTTGGTCGGCAGCATTTTGAAATCCATCGATGCCGTCTGTTCGATGGTCAGCGGTTCCCACTCGTTGCCGACCAGTTTCGCGTCCGGCCGCTTGGCTACTTCTAGGCAGCCGTTTTCGCTGGTCGCCTCGTCGATGGTGACCATCGCATTGATATAATAACGGGCATAGGTTTCCCATCCCGCTTGGGCGTCCTGATGCGGTTTGAAACCATCGCCGCCCGGCATCTTGAAATTGATCTTGTCCTTGAACAGGACGGCTTCCTCGCCCAGCAGCTGGCCGATCCCTGCGCGCAACGATTCGGCAAGATTGCGGTAGCCGGCATGGAACGGGGTCATGTTCTCGATACGATTGATGAGCTGGGTTCCGTCACCCCGCAGGCTCGGCTCGTGATAGACCCAATGACTGCCCACCTGCTCGGGCCGTTCGGCGAGATCGCGGGCCCAAACATCAAGCATATGCGCCTCCGCGGGCGCAAATGCGCCCGGCACGAAGACATAGCCGTTCTGGTGAAAACTATCGATTTGATCCTTGGTCAGAACCGGTGCGTGCAGCATGTTCTGGTTATCTCGCTGTTTTCGCTGGATTCTTGGGGGAAAATAGTCGAATTTCCCGCCGAAGCAAATCCGGTAGATTACTTAATGCGCGCTATCAAAAGCGAGACGACCCCGATTCCGCAGCCGGCACCGAGCAAGTTCCGCCAGCTCCGCGAGCTATTGGTCTCGGCCGAAACCGAATTCTTGATGGAAGCCCATAACGGCATTTCGGCGAAAATCGCCGAGGAATCGGGCTTCAAGGGCATCTGGGCCTCGGGTCTGTCGATTTCCGCCGCACTCGGCGTGCGCGACAGCAACGAGGCGTCGTGGACCCAGGTTCTGGAAGTCCTGGAATTCATGGCCGACGCCACCAAGATTCCGATCCTGGTCGATGGCGATACCGGCTACGGCAATTTCAACAATATGCGCCGCGCCGTCCAGAAACTGTGCCAACGCGGCATTGGCGGCATCTGCATCGAAGACAAGCTGTTCCCCAAAACCAATTCCTTCATCGGCGAGGGGCAGCCGCTCGCCGATATCGACGAGTTTTGCGGCAAGATCAAAGCCGGCAAGGACAGCCAGGAAGATCCCGATTTCTCCATCGTCGCGCGGGTCGAGGCTTTGATCTCAGGCTGGGGCATGGAAGAGGCGCTGAAGCGCGCCGAGGCCTACCGCAAGGCCGGCGCCGACGGCATCCTGATCCATTCCAAGCGACGCGACGCGCAGGAGATCCTGACCTTCCTCAAGGAATGGGCAAACCGGTCGCCGGTCGTCATCGTGCCGACCACCTATTACAAAACGCCGACCCAGGAGTTCCGCGACGCCAAGACCTCGGTCGTCATCTGGGCGAACCACAATATCCGAGCCTCCATCGCCGCGATGCGCGAAGTGTCGCGCCGTATTCAGCGCGAACAATATCTCGGCGGCGTCGAAGACGAGATCGCGACGGTGGATGATATTTTCCGTCTGGCCGAGAACGATGAACTTGCCCAGGCCGAAAAACGCTACCTTCCGACCACGAAATCCGGCCCACGCGCCATCATCCTCGCGGCGTCGCGCGGCAACGAGCTTGGCGGACTGACCGAACATCACCCCAAATGCATGATCGACATCCGTGGCCAGCCCCTGCTGCGCCGCATGGTATCGACTCTCAACGAGGAAAAAATCCGCGAGATCGCGGTGGTGCGCGGCTACAAGAAGGAAACCGTGAACCTTCCGTCGATCGATTATGTCGATAACGACCGTTACATGGTCACCGGCGAAGCCGCGACCTTGGCCTGCGCCGAGAAGTTCCTCAAAGGCGAGTGTGTTCTTTCCTACGGCGACATCCTATTCCGCCACTATATCCTGCCGCTGCTGATCGAATCCGAAGGCGATATCGTGCTCGCCGTCGATGCATTGTGGCGCGAACGCGATCCCGATCCGCATAGCCACGTGCGCGATCTTGTTCAAGGCTCGCGCGCCTTCAAGACCCACTATCTCGACGATGGCCCGGTCACGGTGCAACGCATCGGGCGCGATCTCGACGAAGACAACGTGCACGGCGAATGGATCGGTCTCGCCAAGCTATCGGCCAAGGGCGCCGAACGAGTGAAAGCCGAGCTCGCCGCCATGCGCGCCGAGGGAAGCCTCGACCGCGCCGATCTGAACATGCTGTTCAGCCGGCTGGTCGCGGGCAGCGCCGATGTCCGCGTACTTTACGTCACCGGTCATTGGCTCGACGTCGACAACGCCACCGATCTCGAAAACGCCCAGAAATTCCTGTAACGCTCATCGGTCATGGCCGAGCTTCGTCGTGGCTGTGCCGTTTAAACTCCGCCGTGATGCCCGTACTTGTTACGGGCATCCACGGACAAAAGCGCAGTAGCGCGAAAAGGCCGCGGGAGCGCGGATACTCGGTTTCGCCTGCATGATCCGCTCACCGATTCGTGGATGGCCGTAACAAGTACGGCCATGACGGACCTATTTTATGCCGCCCGGAAACATTTTAAGCCGGACGGCAGTGGGCTTGACCCGGCCATCCAGCTTCTTACCCTGCGGCACAGTTAAGATGGATGCCCGGGTCCTTGCCCGGGCATGACGATATTAGGGGGATTCCGATGATCCAAGCTGACGATTTCATCGTGCCCGCGCATCAGCGCGGATACGATTTCTATACCGGCGTACCCTGCTCGTTCCTAACCCCCTTCATCAATCGGGCGATCAGCTCGAACATGACCGACTATGTCGGCGCGGCTTCCGAAGGCGAAGCGATCGCGATCGCCGCCGGCGCCTGGCTCGCAGGCCGCAAGACTGTCGTGATGTGCCAGAATTCCGGCCTCGGCAATTGCATCAATCCGCTCACCTCGCTCAATTTTCCGTTCCGCATCCCGACCTTGCTGATCACGACCTGGCGCGGGCAACCCGGCATCGCCGACGAGCCGCAGCACGAACTGATGAGCCAAATCACCCAATCCATGATGGAATTGGTGCGCGTGCGCTGCATGACCTTTCCGCGCATGGCGGAGGAAGTGGCGCCCCTGCTCGACGCTGCGGAAAAGGTCATGGCCGAAACCGACCTACCCTTCGGCATGATCATGGAAAAGGACACCGTAGCCGATTCGAAGCTCGAGGCGCCGGCTCCGGCGAAGCGCCCGATCGGTGCGGAATACGACCTCGCCACCGGCAAGGCCCAGCCGCCACGCTTCGAAATCCTCCAAGAACTGCTGAAAGCCGTCGACGAGCGAACCGGCATCATCGCGACGACAGGAAAATGCGGGCGCGAGTTGTTCACCCTGGCTGACCGCGAACAGCATATCTATCAAGTCGGCTCAATGGGCTGCGCTGCCGGCATGGGCCTCGGCGTGGCGCTCAACAGCGACAAACCAATCGTGGTGCTCGACGGCGATGGTGCGGCCCTCATGAAGATGGGCACCTTCGCGACCATCGGCGCCTATGCCCCGCGCAACCTAATCCATCTTCTGCTCGACAACGGCATGCACGATTCGACCGGCGGCCAGGCGACCGTCAGTCCGAATATCGATTTCGCGGTGATCGCCCAGGCTTGCGGCTATCGCACCGCCTGGACCTGCGACGAGACGGGCGGTTTCAAGGAAGCTTTGGCGGCGGCACGCGGGTCCGAGGGGCCGCATCTAATCCGCGTGAAGATTTCGGCGGGCTCGCTCAACCCGCTCGGCCGCCCGACCGTGAAACCGCCGGAAGTCGCGCGGCGCTTCAAGGCGTTCCTGGCGAAAACCTAGGCTTTCCCGAGTCTCTTGATACCCATTTCCTCGACGACCGATTTGACGGCGGCGATCGCCCCCTCGAGGTCCTTCGGATAGATTCGTCCGATGCAGCCGATGCGAAAAGAATCGGCCTTGGTCAGTTTGCCCGGATAGATGGCGTAGCCGCGCGCACGCAACGCATTATAGAAACGCTCGAACTCGTAGTTCGGATCCGCGGGTGTGCGAAAGGTCACGATGATCGGGGCTTGCAGGTTGTGCGACAGCAGCGGCTCGAAGCCGAGCGCCGTCATGCCGTTGACCAGCACGCGGCAATTCTCGGCATAGCGCCGACCACGCCCTTCGACGCCCCCTTCTTCCTCGAATTCCGTGACCGCCTGATCGAAGGCGGCCAACACGTGGGTCGGCGGCGTGAAACGCCATTGCCCGGTCTTTTCCATATATTGCCACTGCTCGGCGAGATCGAGACTGAGCGAGACGGCGTTCCCCTCCGCCGCGCGCAGCGCGTCCGTGCGCGCAATCACGAACCCCATGCCGGGCACGCCTTCCAGGCATTTGTTGGACGAAGCGATCACTGCCGTCAGGCCCAGGCGGGTAACATCGATGGGCAAGGCGCCAAAGGAACTCATCGCATCGACGATCAGGGCGCGTCCGTGGCGCAATACGACCTCGGCGATCTCGGCCAACGGATTGAGGATGCCGGCCGTGGTTTCGCAGTGGACCATGACGATATGCGATAGGGCCGGATCGTCCTGCAGCAGCTTGTCGATATCGGCGGGCGACGGCGGTTCGGTTTCCTCGGTCCGATAGATTGTGCATGTTCGCTGCAGGCGTTCGGCGATCTTCGCAATGCGTTCGCCATACGCGCCGTTCGCCAGCACGAGCACCGCGGCTCCGCGCGGCACCAGCGTATCGATCGTCGCCTCGACGGCAAATGTACCGCTACCCTGGATCGGCACGCAGGAATAGACGCCTTCCTCCGGATCGGCGCCCGCGATCCGCACAAGTGCGGCGCGCACCCGCGCGGTCAGTGCGATGAAGCCCTGATCGCGCGAACCCCAATCGCGCAGCATGGCGCGCTTCACGCTGCCGGATGTGGTCAGGGGCCCCGGCGTCAGCAACAAAGGAACGTTCATTTTTTCCTACTCTGGTCCAGCATCGGTGCTGGTCGTATGGGCTCAATGGGAACGGACCATAGCAAAGGATCATCGACCGGGCCATGACCACCCCGAGAGGCCTTGCCACATCCAAGCCCCTCATGGCTTAGTGCGGAACATGTCCTCCGAACATACTGATATAGCCGGACGAATCGCGCGATGGTGGGTTGCGCAGGTCACGTTGCGGGCGCGCTGGGTCGTGCCGATCCTGCTGGTCGCCACAGTAGCGGTGGGTTTCTATGTCGCCCGCAATCTCGGCATCAATACAGACTCGAACGACATGCTGTCGGCGGATTTACCGTTCCGCCAGAATGCGATCGCTCTCGACAAGGCCTTCCCGCAATCGTCCGCCACGATGGCCGTCGTTCTCGATGGCCGCAATCCCGACCGACTGGCCGACGCGGCCGAGCTTCTGCTGGCGGAATTGCGCAAGCATGAAGCGGTCTTGGGCGAAGCCTTCGATCCGGCGGCCGAGCCTTTGTTTCGCAAGAACGGCCTGCTCTACAAAAACACCGAAGATCTCTCGGGATTGCTCGACCGCCTGGTTGCGGCACAACCCTTCCTCGGCAAACTCTGGAACGACCCGACCCTCGTCGGCCTATTCTCGACCATTGAGTTGATCCTGACCGAGGGCAGCAGCGAAAGTGGCGGCGGCGGCGCGAAAGCTACAACCGATCTATTCGCCGAAATCGGAAAAACCATCGATGGAGAGGCCGCGGGCAAACCGAGCCCGCTGTTCTGGCGCAAACTTTTCGCAAACGCAGCCGAAACCGACAAGCCGGACTTCAGAACCATCCTCGTGCATCCCCGCCTGGACTACGAATCCTTGGCACCCGGCGGCGACGCCATCGATCTGGTGCATGAGATTGCGCGCAAACTCGAAATCGAGACCCGCTTCGGCGTCCGCGTGCGGCTGACGGGCTCGGTCGCCATCGATTACGACGAGCTCGACACCCTGCGCACGAATATGGGATTGGCGAGCCTACTGTCCTTCGTGCTTGTCGGCGCCCTACTGGCCTGGGGCATGCGCTCCGGCGTACTGGTGGGCGCCACCTTAATTACCCTGTTCGTCGGGCTGGTCCTGACTGCCGGATGGGCCGCCGTCTCGGTCGGCGAACTCAATTTGATCTCGGTTGCCTTCGCCATCTTGTTCATTGGATTGGGCGAGGATTTCGGCGTCCATTTCTGCCTGCGCTATCGCGAGGAAATACGTCTGGGCGAGGCCCGGAACAAAAGCCTCGCCATATCGGCGGCCGATGTCGGCGGAGCCCTTGCGCTGTCGGCCGCGACGGCAGCCATCGGATTTCTCGCTTTCGTGCCGACCGATTACCGCGGGCTTGCCGAACTCGGCATCATCGCGGCCGGCGGCATGTTTATCGCGCTCTTCACCAATCTCACACTTCTGCCTGCACTATTGGCGATCTGGCCGGGCAAGGCATCGCTTGGCGTCCCGCCCACCGAGAAAAGCGGTTGGGATCTCCACCGCCTCGCCAAGCCCGGGACGATGGTGATCGGTGCGCTCGCGCTCGTCAGCCTGTTCCTGGTCCCCAATGTCCGTTTCGACTTCGATCCGATGAACCTGCGCAATCCCAAAAGCGAGTCGATCAAAACCATCCAGGACATGATGGATGCGGGCAATACCGGCCCCTATACGATCGAAATATTGGCCGACAATCTCGTCACGGCCGATCATCTGGCCGCACAACTGCGAAAGCTGCCGCTGGTCGAAGATGCGACGACGCTCAGCAACTACGTACCGGTGGATCAGGACGAGAAGATCGCCCTGATCGAATCGGCCGCTTTCACCTTGTTGCCAGCACTGTCGACGCCGCCTATCCGCGTCCAGGCCACCGACGAAGAACGCCTTGCCGCCATCGCCGGGCTACGCCGCACAATTGTGCGTTATGTGGAGGCGAATAAAGACGCGCCCATGGCCCAAGCGGCCCAAGGTTTGCTCACATCGATCGCGGCGTTCTCGACCCAATCGCGCCTCGACCCGAAGGCATTGGCGGCGCTCGATCGCGCCCTGACCGGCTCCCTTCCCGCGCGACTGCAAGAGCTTAAAGACACTTTGGAACCGACCCAGATCACGCTCGACATGATCCCCACTGCCCTACGCAGCCGACAGGTCGCGATCAACGGGCAGACCATGATCGAGGTGAACCCAAAGGACGATATGCGCGACCGCGAGAAACTCCGCGCTTTCGTCGAGGAGGTGCGTACGCTCGCCCCCCATGCCACTGGTGCGCCTGTCACCATCCTCGAAGCCGGCGACGCGGTCGTGCGCGCCTTCGTCCAAGCCGGCCTGTGGTCGTTCGCCGCCATCACCATCCTGGCCTTCGCGCTGCTGAGGCGCTGGCGCGATATCCTCTTCATCTATGTCCCGCTGTTCCTCGCCGCGATCCTGACGGCAGGCATCTCGGTCCTGTTCGATATGCCGTTCAACTTCGCCAATGTGATCGTACTGCCTTTGCTGTTCGGGCTCGGCATCGCGTCTGGAATTCACTTAGTGCTGCGCGAGCGGAGCGCAGCAAGCACGCTCGGCGTGAGCGAAACATCAACGCCGCGCGCCGTATTCTTCTCGACGTTGACCACCATCGCCTCGTTCGGGACCGTGGCGCTGTCCGATCATCCCGGAACCGCCAGCATGGGTATCTTGCTGACGGTTTCGATCCTGCTGACGTTGATTTGTTCGCTGACCGTGCTGCCGCTGTTATTGGAACGCTGGCCGATTGCAAAAGGGCAGCGATAAAACTTACCTTGGCACGAAGGTGACTAGAACGCTCTGGGCAATCCCAGTACGTGCTCGGCGACGTAAGAGAGGATGAGATTGGTCGAGACCGGCGCCACCTGATAGAGCCGCGTTTCGCGGAATTTGCGTTCGATGTCGTATTCCTCGGCGAAGCCAAATCCGCCATGCGTCTGCAAACACATCTCTGCCGCATGCCATGATGCTTCCGAAGCGAGCATCTTCGCCATATTGGCCTCGGCGCCGCACGGCACACCAGCGTCGAACAGCGCCGCCGCCTTCTTCGCCATCAGATCGGCCGCCTCGCTTTCGGCGAAGGCCCGCGCGATCGGGAATTGGATGCCTTGATTCTGGCCGATCGGACGACCGAAGACTATGCGCTCGTTTGCATAGGAAGTGGCCTTGGCGATGAACCAGCGCGCATCGCCGACGCATTCGGCGGCTATGAGAATCCGCTCTGCATTCATCCCGTCGAGGATGTAGCGAAACCCTTTGCCCTCCTCGCCGATCAGGTTGCTTGCTGGGATGCGCAGATCGTCGAAGAAAACTTCCGTGGTTGCGTGATTGATCATGGCGCGGATCGGCCGGATCGTGAGGCCGTGGCCGACAGCCTCGCGCATATCGACCAGAAAGACGGATAGGCCGTCATGGCGCTTGGCGCCCTCCTCGGCGGAGCTGGTCCTCGCAAGCAGCAGCATGAGATCGGAATGTTCGGCACGCGAGGTCCAGACCTTTTGGCCGTTAACGACGTAAAAATCACCGTCCCGCCGCGCGGTCGTCTTGATCGCCGCGGTATCGGTCCCACTTGTGGGTTCTGTGACGCCGAACGCCTGCAGCCGCAAGGCCCCCGAAGCAACCTGCGGCAGATAGGTCTGCTTTTGCGCGTCGCTGCCGTGCCGTAAGATCGTTCCCATCATATACATTTGGGCGTGACAGGCCGCAGCGTTGGCGCCGCTTTTGTGAATCTCTTCCAAGATGGCGGCCGCCGCCGACAGGCCGAGCCCGCTGCCGCCATAGGCCTCCGGGATCAGCACGGCGAGGAAACCCGCATCGGTCATCGCTTTCACGAAAGCCTCGGGATAGGCGCGTTCTCGATCGAGCGCTCGCCAATACTCGCCCGGGAAGCCTGCGCAAAGCGCTCGGACCGAGACGCGAACGTCCTCGAAATCATCGTTAAGTGCGTTACTCACCCAGCCCTCGCCAAATCCCGTCCCGCCCGCTAAAACGCGAGTCAGAAACCATACAGGGAACACGTCCTCATGCCGTTTAAACATGCTTCGCAGGCATTGCGCAAATTTATGGTGCTCGACCTGACGCGCGCGCGCGCAGGGCCCACGGCAGCGCGCCAGCTTGCGGATTTCGGCGCGCGGGTGATCAAGATCGAGGAACCGGGCGATCCCGCTACCGCCGATTTCGGCTCCCGCAACGGCCCCGATTTCCAAAATTTGCACCGCAACAAGCAGTCGGTAGCGTTGAATCTCAAGGATTCGCGCGGCAAAGAGATTTTCATGAGGATGGCGGCGAAAGCCGACGTCATCGTCGAAAACTACCGTCCGGTCGTAAAGTTCAACCTCGGCATCGATTATGAAGCGGTCAAAAAGATCAATCCGCGCATCGTCTATGCCAGCATCTCCGGCTTCGGGCAGACCGGGCCTTACGCCGACCGACCGGGTCTCGACCAGATCGCCCAAGGCATGGGCGGACATATGTCGGTGACCGGGCCCAAGGGCGGCGGACCGGTGCGTTCGGGTGCCGCGATCTCGGATATGACCGCCGGTATGCTGACGGCGGGCGGAATCATGGCGGCGCTGCTCGAACGCGAAAGCTCGGGCGAGGGGCAATGGCTCCACACCTCGCTGCTGCAAGCCCAGATATTCATCTTGGATTTCCAGGCGGCGCGCTATCTCGTCGACGGCGATGTGCCTGGCCAGGAAGGCAACAACCATCCGACCAACGTGCCGACCGGCACCTTCCCGACCCGGGACGGCTGGGTGAACATAGCGCCCACGGGCCCAATGTTCGATCGGCTGTGCGCGCAACTCGGAATGCCAGAGGCGGCCAAAAGCGAGGAATTCAACTCGCAGCAGGCGCGGCGCAAGAACCGCGTGAAGCTCGACGCGATGATCGCCGAGAAGATGAAAGCCAAGACAACGGCCGAATGGATCGAACTGCTGAATGCGGACCGTATCCCGTGCGGTCCTATAAACACGATGGATCAGGTCTTCGCCGATCCGCAGGTGAAACATCTGGGCATCGCGCAGGAGATGAATACGCCGAGCCGCGGCAAGATCAATATCGTCGGACAGCCGGTGACCATGTCGCGCACACCGGCGAGCATCGCCATGCCGACGCCGGGCCTTGGTGAGCATACCGACGAGATCCTCGCCGAGTTCGGTTACGACAAATCGACGATCGAGGCGCTGCACAAGGACCGGGTTGTTTGATCCCCGGCATCGCGACGGCGATCCCCGCACAAACCACCATGTGCGAGGCGAACGATCGCGGCTTCGATTGCCTGCCATCGAGGATGTCACAAACGATTCGCCACTTGGCTCACGGCCTGAAGGTTCGGGAAAGGGCCCTTGTCAGAGCCGCGCCAGTGCGGTGTGTTCTTTAGGCGCGACTCAAGCATACTTGCCGCGCCCGCGAGACCGGACATTTGGCCGGTCGACCGCGCGCGGAGTATCATCATGAAAGACAGCAAGGCCGGCACAAGCAAGACCACCTTCGCCGTTGTGACCTATGTCGCGGGCGCACGGGGATCGTTGAAGGTTGGGGAACAAATTCCGTGTCACAGTGAGCAGAACGCCCATGCGCGTGCTGAGAAACTGATGGCCGGCGGCAGAATTCTTGGCGCCGATGTCGTGAAACAGACCGCCGATCCCGATGCGGGCGAATATGGCGAGCCCGAATATTTGGGTCGACATGGTCGCGTTCCCGAACTTGCGTGATTTCGCCCCTGCCGCACAAAGAGACAATTAAAGATGCAAACCGAACTTTCAGATGCGGTCCTGACGGCGCTCAACGATGTCGCCTTGGATAACGGCATCAGCGACGAGGAAATGATCAACCTTGTCGCGGCCAATCTCGGGAGGCTCATTGTTCATACGTGCGAAGGAGAGCCCGAACGCCTGGAACAGGTTGTCGGGGAGGCCATCCGGCATTTGTCGAGCGCCATCAAGGAAACGGAAATTCCATAGCGAATCAGGTCAGACGAAACATGATCGGCGGCGTCGATAGGCAATATTTGTGCGACCGGCTGGCAGCCGGCCAGAAGGCATTTTCCGATCTGGAACTCGCCGGAACCGATCTATCCAGGATCGATTTTTCCGACATCACGATTACGAATTGCAATTTCGACGGCGTAAATTTCACCGCCAGCAAATTGAACAATACGGTTTGGACACGTTGCCGCGCCATGAAAACGTCATTCAAAGCAGTGGATGCAGAGAGCGCTGCTTTTTCGCACTGTAACTTTGCGAATACCGACTGGGCCGGTTCACGTCTTGCATCGGCTTCGTTTCAAGACTGCAAACTGACCGGCGCGGATTTTCGCGAATCGAAATTATTGGGCATCTCTTTCAAAAATGTCCTCCTGGTCAGCGCCTACCTGCGGGGCATATCGTTCCGATGCATGACCCTGGAGGGAAACGACTTCACTCAGGCCGATCTTGGGGGTGCCGATTTCCGCGAGTGCACTATGAACGACTGTCGCCTGAACGGGGCATTACTTAGAGCAACACAGTTCGCCGGAGCCGATCTTCGAGGCTGCGATCTCGGCAGAATCAGCCTGAACGATGCTGGCATATTCAAAGGGGCGACAATCTCGCGCAGCCAAGCTACCGAATTGCTCCACGGCTTCGGACTCACCGTCATTTGACCTAAAAGGCCGAATTCAATATGCATCAATAAACGCCAGGGAGGATAACCAGAAAATGAGCCTGAACGGAAAAGCCAATATCGTCGGAATATACGAACATCCGACGCGGCGGGCGGATGGAATTTCGCTCGCGCAATTGCATGCCGATGTCGCCATTGGCGCGCTTGAGGACGCCGGGCTGACGACACGCGATGTCGACGGATATTTTTGCGCCTGCGAGGCTCCGGGAATGGGCACGCTTAATATGCCAAATTATCTTGGGCTCAAGCCGCGCTATGTTGAAAGCACGGAAACCGGCGGCTCGTCCTATCTGGTGCTGGTTCACCACGCCGCGATGGCCGTTGCGACGGGACGCTGCAATGTCGCACTGATAACCATGGGCGATACGCAGCTATCGGAAGGCATGTCCTTCAGCCTCGGCGGCGTCGACACCCGCGGAGCGCCGGAAACCCCTTTCAGCGGTCCCTATCGAACCTTTCCGGCCGGAATGTATGCGATGGTCGCGCGCCGGCACATGTACGAATACGGCACGACGTCGGAACAACTCGCCTGGGTAAAGGTCGCCGCTTCGCATCATGCCCAGCACAATCCGTACGCATTGCGGCGCGAAGTCGTCACCGTGGAGGACGTGCTGAATTCGCCCTTGGTGGCCGATCCCCTGCATCGCTTCGATTGCTGTGTCGTCACCGATGGCGGCGGCGGCGTGGTGATCACGCGCCCCGAAATCGCGAAAACGCTCAAGCGGCCTTTGGTGAAGATCGCCGGCGCATCGGAATTTGTGAAAACCAACGACGGCGGCCATGTGGACCTCACCTATTCCGCCGGCCGCTTTACGGGCGCCCGCGCCTTCGAGGAAGCAGGCTGCACGCCGGCCGACGTCAAATATGCCTCTCTCTACGATAGCTTCACGATCACCGTCATCATGCAGCTAGAGGATCTGGGCTTCTGCAAAAAGGGCGAGGGCGGGAAATTCGTCGCCGATGGCGGCTTGATTTCCGGCGTCGGGAAACTTGCCTTCAATACGGATGGCGGCGGCCTGTGCAGCAACCATCCCGGCAATCGCGGCGGTATGACCAAGATTCTGGAAGCGGTACGCCAATCGCGCGGCGAAGCACATCCCGCCGTTCAGGTATCCGATCACAAATTTGTCGTGGCCCACGGAACCGGCGGCACGTTGTCCGGCGACCATTGCGGCGCCACCGTCATCCTCGAAAGGGAATAAAGATATGGCACTTCCCGCTCCAGAAGTACGGCCCGAAGCCAAACCCTATTGGGATGCCTTGGCCGAAGGAAAATTCTTGATTCAAGCCTGCAATGACTGCGGCAATCGCTATCACTATCCGCGGCCCTTTTGTCCGTCGTGCATGAGCAAGAATGTCGAATGGCTGCCGGTCTCCGGCAATGGGACCATCTATTCCTTTTCGCTGGTTCGCAGCAAAGGCGCGGTGGCGTCGGCGCCGGTGTTCGTGACGCTCGACGAAGGAATCACCCTGCTGAGCGCACTGGTCGATTGCGATTACGAGAAACTCACGATCGGTCAAAAGGTGCGTTTAAAACTTGTTCCCACCGAAGGCGGACCCCCGATTCCGTTCTTCACCCCGGCCTAAAGCCGGCCGGCAATTTGTCTGTCAGTCCCGCTCTTTGCTCCCATGCGCGCGAAATCTTGTTGAGCGTTTTGATCGGCCGGTGTAGGGGTCATGCGGGAAAAAGGCGCTCGACCGGCACTCCGGCGGGCTTGGGAGGGAATGATGCCACAATTCGTACGAGCAGCGCACATTGCCATTTTGGTCGGTGCAGCGATGATTTTGCCAGCGAAGTCTTCCATTGCCGCCGATGCGGCTACGACCGTGCTCGCGGGGTCTTGCGCGAATTGCCACGGCACGGACGGGCGTTCGCCCGGCCCGATTCCACCGATCGCGGGTATGCCGTTTGCCGTTCTGAAGGCTCAGCTCGACTCTTTTCGCGCCGATGAAATTCAGGGCACCACGGTCATGACCCGGATCGCCAAGGGCTTCACCGAAGCCGAACTGCAAACGCTCGCGCGGCATTTCGCCGACATGAAGAAATAGGAGGGTACAGCCATGTCAAAGATATCTCGGCGTCGTGCCCTTCAACTGTTCGGTACCTCGGCTGCTTTCGTCGGTGCGGGCAGCCTCGCTATGCCATCCATCTCACGCGCGGCCTCGGGCCACGTGATTGTCGTTGGCGGCGGCTTCGGCGGGGCGACTGCTGCCAAATACCTGAAGCGCGCGGATTCCAACATCCGTGTCACATTGGTCGAACCGGCGCAGCGCTTCTACACCTGCCCTTTCAGCAATTTATATCTGGGCGGATTGCGATCGTTCGAATCCATCGGCCACGGCTACGATGCACTGAAGGCCATGGGCATCGACGTCGTGCATGCGATGGCCGAGGACGTGAATGCCTCGGCGCGCACAGTGCGCCTCGCCGGCGGCCGCACACTGAACTACGACAAGCTCGTACTGTCGCCCGGCATCGATATCCGCTGGGGCGCGATTTCCGGCTACGACGAAGCCGCATCGATCCAAGCCCCGCACGCTTGGAAAGCCGGTTCTCAGACCCAGCTCCTCAAACGGCAGCTGGATAGGATGCCCGACGGCGGCGTTTTCATCATGTCGGCACCCGACAATCCGTACCGCTGCCCGCCCGGCCCCTACGAGCGCGTTAGCATGATTGCGCACTACCTCAAGACCAATAAGCCGAAGTCGAAGATACTTGTGCTCGACGCCAAGGAGAATTTCTCCAAGCAGGCCCTGTTCATGGACGGCTGGAAAGCGGTCTACGGAAGCATGATCGAATGGGTGCCCCAGTCGAAAGACGGCAAGGTCGTCCGTGTCGATGCGGGCGCGCTTGAAGTCGAAACCGAATTCGGCACCAGGCACAAAGCCTCGGTCCTCAATGTCGTGCCGCCGCAGAAGGCAGGCGTGATTGCCGAACGCGCAGGCGTGACAGCCGAAAATGGCTGGGTGCCGGTGAACCCAAGCACCTTTGCCTCGACGAAGGATGCCAACATCTATGTCGTCGGCGATGCCACCGTTGCCGCGCCGATGCCGAAGTCCGGCTTCTGTGCCAATGCCCAAGGCAAGGTCGCGGCCGCCGCGATTGCCGCGGCCCTGGACGGCAAGCAGCCGGTTGCTCCCCTTTGGCTCAACACCTGCTACAGCATGATCGCGCCTGACTATGCAATCTCGGTCGCGGGTGTTTATCGCGTGGCAGACGGCAAGATCATCGAGGTACCAAATTCGGGCGGGGTCAGCCCGCGCGACGCGGATGCCGGGTTCCGCCAACGCGAGGCGGAATATACCAAAGGCTGGTACGCCGCGATCACGCAGGACACGTGGGGCACAGCCTAACCGACGCCGCCGCCGGCGCGGTCCTGACCGTGCGGCGACTGCGCCCGGGAACGACGCGAGGTGCCCTATGATGTCGGTCACGCTCGCCGGGTTCATCATAGGGCTTCTGTTCGGCGCCGCCGGACAGCGCACCGGCTTTTGCCTGATGCGCGGACTCCAATCTTGGTGGACCGAAGGCGACCGAAGTCGAATTTCCGCCTTCGCCCTCGCGCTGGCGGTTGCTGTGCTCGGCACTCAGGCGTTCGTGTCCGCTGGCTTGGTCGATGTGGGCAAGTCGCTCTATCTCCAAGCACCGGCATCGTGGCTGCTCGTTCCCGCAGGCGGCATTCTGTTCGGCTACGGCATGGTGGCGGCGAATGGCTGCGGCGCACGCGCGCTCGTGTTGCTGGGATCGGGCAATCTGCGCTCCTTCGTCGTCCTGGTTTGTCTCGGAATCACGGCCTATGCCGTGCTCACCGGAATTCTCGCGCCCGCCCGCATCTGGCTCATATCGACGGTGGATAGCGCAATCCCTGGCGTTTCCGTTCCGGCCTTTCTCGCAACGCTCGGAATCCACAATGGGGTTGCACGCTGGATCGTCGCGGGCCTCGCCGCCTGCGCACTCGCGATGTTCGCCTTGCGCGCGCCGGCACATCGTCCGGCCGGGAACGAGCTTGCAGGCGCCCTGCTCATCGGCGCCCTGGTGCCGCTCGGCTGGCTCACCACCGGCTGGCTCGGCAACGACGATTTCGATCCGGTACCGGTGGCGTCCCTGACCTTCGTCGCCCCCATCGGCGCCGCTTTGCAATATCTGATGATCGCGACCGGCGCCTCCATCGATTTCGGCATCGCGACCGTCGGCGGCGTCCTGCTCGGCTCCGCGATCGCGGCGCTCGTCTCCGGCACGACGGCGCTCCTGGGCTTCAGCGGACCGGGGCATATGCTGCGCCTGATGGGCGGCGGCGCGCTGATGGGCGCAGGCGGCGCCTTGGCGCTCGGCTGCTCGATCGGACAAGGACTCACCGGCCTCTCGACGTTGGCGTTGCCCTCCGTCGTGGCGGCGGCGGGAATCCTCGCGGGCGCACGTTTGGCCTTGAAGGGGCCGCTCGCATTGACCAAGTTATAGACATGGACTTCCCGATGGGACACGACGCTCGGACGAGCAAACCAACGCGACGCACCTTCCTGCGCGGCGCGAGCCTGTCGGGTGCCTGCTTCGTGGCAGCGGGACTCGTCTGGCCGATGCGGGCCGCATTTGCGGCCGCCGCACCGCGCTGGTGGGAACGGCTCGATGCCGCGCGCGCCGTGGTCGGCGGCGCCACCCCCTTCGAAATCGGCATCGCGCTCGATCTCCCGCTGCTGTCCGAAGACGGATCGAACGTGCCGCTGACGGTATCGGTGGACACCCCGATGAACGATACGACTTATGTGCGCGAGATCCATCTCTTCGCGACGCGCAATCCGACGCCGGAGATCGCGGCGATCCGGCTTACGCCAACGGTCGACCGCGCCGTCGTCGCGACACGTGTGCGTCTCGGCGAAACCCAAACCGTGGGCGCGATCGCGAAACTGAGCGACGGCACGGTGCGCGTCGTCGCGCGCGAGGTGCGCATCACGACAAGCGGATGCTTTGTGCGGGCGGATGCAGGCACGGCGGACGAGATGACCCCGCGCGTGCGCGTTCCGGCCAAACTCGCGGCGAACAAGCCGGCCGAGATCGTTACCCTGATCAGCCATCCCATGGAAACCGGGCTGCGCCCGGATGCCACTGGCAAAATCATCCCCCAGCGCATCGTCAAAAGCTTCGTCGCGTCGCTCGACGGCACACCACTGTTCGAGGTCGATCTATTCCGCTCTGTCGCGGCCAATCCCTATTTCCGGTTTTTCCTGACCCCCAAGCGCGCCGGCACGATCGACTTCGCCTGGACGGAAGATACCGGGCGACGTGCAACGGCGAGCGCGCCCTTCGTCATCGAGTAAACCGACCACCCAGGCCCAAAAAATGTCCGCGATTGCGGGCCTTTTGTTTTCAGAGGCGTCTTTGGTTGCGGGAACACGAAACCCCCGAGAATTGACGGTGCGCATTTCCATCCTGGCAGAATAAAAAACGTCTGATTTGTTAATTTTATTGGCAATATCGAATTGACTGACTGTGTTTCTTAGTCAGCATTCACAGGTTCGAAGCCTGAAACGGCAAATGTATGGCCGAACCAAACCCGACCTTCTTGAAGTGCGCCTAATCGGCGCGAACTGAATGAACTCAATCGATAAACCTGAACCGAGTGTGAGCCAGAGCCAATGTTGGTGCGATTTTACACCGTACGATTCGTCGAACCCGGCACTCTGGCAGCAATTGACGAAGAGAAAGCTAGGTCGGTCGGGCCATTTTCTTCAAGGCAAGCGGGGCTACGCGCCCGGCCCTTTTAAATCTCTTGGCATCGCCCCGCGATCGTACCTATTTTCACCATCCGATCGAACAGTCTAGGACAGACATGCCCACCGACATCAAGCGTATCGCTGCGATCATTGCGGTGGAGATCAATTCAAAATCAGATCAAGCGGCAGCTGCCATCGCCCTTTTGGATGGCGGAGCGACGGTTCCGTTCATCGCGCGCTACCGCAAGGAAGCAACAGACGGCTTGGACGACACGCAGCTCCGTCTTCTGGCGGAACGGCTGGTCTATCTGCGCGAACTCGACGCACGCCGCGACAGCATTCTCGGATCGATCCGCGATCAGGGTAAGCTGACGGATGACCTAGAGACGAGGATTGCGGCCGTAGCGACCAAGGCAGAACTCGAAGACATTTATCTGCCCTACAAGCCGAAGCGCCGCACCAAGGCCGAAATCGCACGCGAGCACGGGCTTGGTCCGCTCGCCGAAGCCCTGCTCGCCGATCGCGCTGCAGTGCCATCGGACCTTGCGCTCGCGCACATCAACGATGCCATCCTCGATGCCAAAACGGCGCTCGAAGGGGCCCGCGACATCCTGTCCGAACAATTCTCGGAAAACGCCGAGCTGGTCGGTAAGCTTCGCACCTATATGAAGGAACGCGCCTTCTTGCGCTCGCGCGTCGCCGACGACAAACGGGACGCCGGCGCGAAATTTTCCGACTATTTCGACCATTCGGAACGCTGGGCGACCGTGCCCGGCCATCGCGCACTCGCAATGCTGCGGGGACGACGCGAAGATATCCTGTTTCTCGATATCGATATCGATATCGATTCCGACCATCCCGCGCCCGTGAAGCCGGTCGAGCAGATGATCGCGGATGCCTACGCGATCGGCCGGACACTGCCCGCCGATCTGTGGTTGATGGACGTCGTGCGCTGGACCTGGAAGGTCAAATTATCGCTGCATCTTCTGCTCGATCTGATGGGCGACATGCGCGAACGCGCGGAGGAAGAAGCAATTCATGTCTTCGCGCGCAACCTCAAGGATCTATTGCTGGCGGCGCCCGCGGGCTCGCGCCCCGCGATGGGATTGGATCCCGGCATCCGCACCGGCGTAAAAGTTGCGGTGGTTGACGGCACTGGCAAACTGCTGACGACATCGACCGTGTATCCGTTTCCGCCCAGGAATGACGTTCGCGGCACCCAAGCCGAACTCGCGAGCCTCGTGCGTAAACATGCCGTAGAATTGATATCTATCGGCAATGGCACCGGCAGCCGCGAAACCGAGAAGCTGGTCGTCGACATGCTGTCGGAAATGCCCGCGCCTAAACCGCTCAAAGTGATCGTGAGCGAGGCAGGAGCATCGGTCTATTCCGCGTCTGAAACCGCAGCACGCGAGTTCCCCACGCTCGACGTCTCTCTACGCGGCGCAGTGTCGATAGCCCGGCGGCTGCAAGATCCGCTCGCCGAACTGGTGAAAATCGAGCCGAAATCGATCGGCGTCGGGCAGTACCAGCATGACATCGATCAATATAGGCTCGGCCGGTCTTTGGAAGCAGTGGTTGAGGACGCAGTGAATGCCGTCGGCGTCGATCTCAATACCGCGTCAGCATCGGTTCTCTCTCGCGTGTCTGGGCTCAGCACTTCGCTGGCCGATGCCATCGTCGCGCATCGCGATGCGACAGGGCCGTTCGCCAGCCGCAAGGATCTACTGAAGGTTGGTCGTCTCGGCCAGCGCACCTTTGAGCAATGCGCGGGCTTCCTGCGCATCACCAATGGGACGGAACCACTCGATGCCTCGGCAGTCCACCCCGAAGCTTACGACGTCGCGAAGAAAATCGTGGCTGCGTGCGAGCGCGACGTAGGTTCGATCATGGGCGACAGCGCCGCGCTGAAAGCGCTCGATCCGCGCGTGTTCGTCGATGAACGATTCGGCCTGCCAACCGTGCGCGACATCATCGCAGAACTGGAAAAACCCGGTCGCGATCCGCGCCCAGGCTTCAAAACGGCGACGTTTGCCGACGGAGTCGAAGACATCAAGGACCTGGTGCCGGGCATGCTGTTGGAAGGTACCGTGACCAACGTTGCCGCCTTCGGTGCTTTCGTGGATATCGGCGTCCACCAAGATGGCCTCGTCCATGTCTCGCAACTTGCCGATCGGTTCGTGAAGGATGCGCATGAGGTCGTAAAGGCCGGCGACGTCGTGAAGGTGCGCGTGGTCGAGGTGGATATCGCACGTAAGCGTATCGGCCTGTCCATGCGCAAAGACGGTGAAGGCGCTGCACCGGCGCAGAAGCCCCATTCCGATGCCGACAAGCAGCTTCAGCGATCACAGCCGCAGAAGCACCCGCGCTCCGGCAATCCGGTACCGGCCCCGAAAACGCCGCAAGGGGCGCTGGGTGCCGCTTTGGCCGAAGCGTTTAAGCGGAAATAGCCAGCAGCCGCCGTATTCGCTCAGCGGGCCGAGATTACGGTCCGGCCCGCAGTGCTGAGGGAATCCATTTTAATTGCTTACGGGATCATTCCGAATGGGGTGGTTCTTGTGTTCTTTGCGCCTCCAATGTTCTGGCCAATTGTTCGCCCTGTTCCCAAATGTCGCCCCATTTTTTCGAAACATGACCATTATTGAGTTCCGGGTTCCACGAGTGTTTCTCGGATTTACCAAGAGTGATGCCCCAAATCGTGGAATTCGGATTTGATGTGAGAACAGCTTGTCCGATGCGAGACATTGCCTCGCCTCGATCAATGAAGTCGTCAAACAGAAACACATTTTTGGTTTCGATGCGATCCGAGCGGTAGGCCGCTCTATTCAGTTCGGCAACGACGTTCGACGTTCCAACGACTTCATGGAGCGGCTTGTGGATATTTTTCTTCAGCAACTCTCCGGCGTAGCGGCATTTCACGGCGTTGGCGCACGCGCGCGCGATCTTCGCGATATAATTTTCGCCCGTGATTTTAGTCTCATTCGACCGCAGCACCGGCACGATCGCGCTGTCTTCGCGTGTCACGTTCAGGCGGTCGAACAGAATCGGAAAAGCTTGGAGAATAAGAACCCGAGCCGCGACGCGGGCATGCTCCTCGTCTTGTCGAAAGCGCAGGAAGCGAGAGCTCCAAACTTCGGAACCATCGTCGACAAAATTGTATGCGATGGTGAAAGCGCTAACTTTGCCATTCCGGGTATCAATTTTGGGGAACCCCATCCAACCGTGGAATGGAAGCCATTCACTCACAAGTTTTCACCGTCAAACACCTAATTTAAATCATTTTCATTTCGTTCGGCTCGGATTTGCGCCCGGTTTTCCCGATTAAAGTCCCGGTCAGAACTGGATCACCAGACGGCCCCGCGTCCCTCCTGCCTCCAGCCGTCGGTGCGCCTCGGCGGCGCGTTCCGGAGGATAGGTTTCCGCCACTCTCAGCGTGATTTTGCCCTCTTCGACCATGCGTCTCAATTGGTCCAATTTTTCGAAGTCGCCGTCGTATATGCGGACGGAAACGGTCTCGAAACGGATTCCGCGCTGAGATTCGCCCTTGAACCCGCGCACCGATGCAAAGGCCCCACCGTCGCGCACCGCGGGAATCACTAGTTCTTTTTGAACGGCGCCGTCGGCCAGGCCGTCGACTCCATTGGGAAAATGCGCGCGAATACGAGTCGCAACGTCATCCCCACGTTGAACGACGATATCGGCACCGAGCGCTGATACGAGCGATCGGTCTGAATCGGATGCATCCGCAATGACCGTCAAACCGCCCGCTTTTGCCAATTGAATAACATAACCGCCATAGGCACCCGCAGCCCCGGTCACCGCGAGAATTTGGGCCGGCTTAAGCGCAAGCAGGTCGAGTGTTTGGCGAGCGGTAAGGCCATTCATCGGGAGTGTGGCCGCTTCGACAAGGGTCGCACCTGCCGGGGCGCGAACCACCGATCGAGAATTCAGGGCAATTTGTTGGCGGTATCCGCCATGGCTTCCCTTTGGTATCACCATCGCCATAACAGAATCTCCCACGAGGAAGGCGCCCAAGGCTCCCGCCCCGACTTCATCGATAACGCCGGCGATGTCCATGCCCGGCACGTAAGGCGGGGGATCGCTTTTCTGCATTTCCGCCCGCGAACCATTTCGAACTGACATATCTGTGGGATTCACCGTCGCCGCAAGGACGCGAATTCGAACCTGTCCCGGCCCCGCGTGGACTTCCGGAAGGTCGATTACCTTGAGGACTTCCGGGGGGCCGTAATTCGTCACGCCGATCGCTCGCATGTTATTCCCTTACCATCATTCGCCGCATCGTTTCACCGCAAGACACTGCCTTCAACGGGGAATCTGTCGCTATCGAATTATTGCGGTCGCGTCTGACATCGGCATTCCAGGATGGCATCGGTCCCTCACGATTGGAGCGAAATGCACACGAAAAAGGCCCGCCTAAGCGAGCCTGTCTCAACGGATCCGTCGAAAATCTTGGTTGCGGGGACACACAACTGTCTTAATCTAATGCTCACTGCGGAGCTCGCGTCTGGCGTTACGGACTGCTCGATCTTACACTCAGTCACATAACTGTTGTGAAAAGGGCACTAGTACCCTCAATCGCGGTTACACTCGGTTAGGTTCAATCATCGTGCTCATTGAGCTTTTCGGCTGACTGAGTGTAAATCGCGACTAATGCACTCAGTTGCGAACCACGAACTGAGTGGGAAATTGCTGATTTTTACACTCAGTCGCTAAAATCAGGTGCCGGCCATACGACTTTTATGCCCAGCCGTCTTTACCCTCAGCTCTCGGCTGATGTCGAAAACGAGTCCCGTGCCGCAGGGAGCGGAACGCCCTCAATTGTGACACGATGCATCAAGCGACGTTCGCCATGATAATCATTGACCGCAAGATGCCAGGTCGCTCGGTTATCCCAAAAGGCAATGGAACCTTCGCGCCAACGGAACCGGCAGGTAAATTCGGGTCGGATCGCATGCTGGAACAGGAAATTCAGCAATGGCGCGCTTTCCTGCTCGGTCCAGCCATCAAAGCGCACAGTGTAGGTCTGGTTCACGTAGAGGACGCGCTTACCCGATTCCGGATGAAGGATGACCACCGGATGGATCGCTTCCTGGATCGCGTTCTCGGTGTTCCTCATCTGCGCGTCGATATTGTTGCGGCTCGCTGGGCGCTTAGGGCCGAACACATGCGCATTGCTGTGGACCGCCTTGAGACCCAACAGCGTCCTCTTCAAGCCGTCCGACAAAGCTTCGAAGGCCGCGGACATATTGGCGAACAAAGTATCGCCGCCGCGATCGGGCAGTTGACGCGCCAGCAGGATAGAGCCCAGCGCCGGAGCTTGATCGTAGCTGTGGTCCGTGTGCCATCCGCCGCCAACATTATGGGTCTGTTCGGGTTCCTTACGCACCTCGGCGATACCGGGATGACCCGGGACCTGGACAAGGAACTTGCTCACGTTGATCTCGCCGAAGCGTTCGGCAAACCCCAGATGCTGTTCGGGCGTCAGGTTCTGATCGCGAAAGAAGATCACCCCGTAAGTATTGAGCGCCTGACGGACCTCCAGATACGCTTGCTCGCTTAACTTCTCGCGCAGATCGAGGCCGAAGATCTCCGCACCAACGCCGGCAACCGGCTTTTCTTCGATGATCTGGTTGCGCATCATTCACACTCCTCAGAAAAAGGGATCGCTCTCGACGACGATCCTGTGCATCACGCGGCGTTCGCCTTGATAATCGTTCGTCGCGTAGTGCCAAGTCTGATAATTGTCCCAAAAGGCAAGTGACCCTTCCCGCCAACGGAACCGGCAAGCAAATTCGGGACGTTGCGCGAAGCGAAACAGATAGTCGAGCAGTCCTTGGCTTTCCTGCTCGCTCCAGCCGTCGAACCGCACCGTGTAAGCCGGATTGACGTAGAGGAAACGATGGCCGTCGCCTGGATGGCGAGCCACCACCGGATGGGTAACGTCCGGCTGTGCCGGCTTGCCGTCGGTCATCTTGGCCTGCACGCGCGCGTTCGAGTGCACGGCACGCAAGCCGTCGAGCGTCTGCTTCAGGCCGTCGGATAATGCCTCGTAGACAGCTGCCATGCCGATGAACAAGGTATCGCCGCCGTAGTCCGGTACTTCGCGCGCCAATAGCATAGTGCCCCAATAAGGCGCCGGCCGAAACGCCTGGTCGGTATGCCAGCTGCCGCCTATATTGCGCGTCTGTTCTGGCTCCTTGCGCACCTCGGCGATTTCCGACGACCCGTTAAACGCAGGGATGATATCGCTGGTCGGTACGATGGTCTTGCCGAAATGGCGAGCGAACGTCGCGTATTGCTCGGAATCCAGATTCTGATCGCGGAAGAAAACGACGCCGTGGGCATCAATGGCTTGGCGAATCTCGCGGTAGACCCAATCCTCATGCGGTGTGGACAGATCGAGGTCGATCTCCGCGCCGACGGAATCATTCAGCGGATGGATGGCCAAGCCGTTCTTGCGCATGACAACTCAATCCAATTTCGCGGGATGGGCACGAGCGACCTCTTCGTTGATGTCCGCACCCCAGCCCGGACCTGCGGGCAGGACAAACTCGCCGCGTTCCACAGTGAATGAATTGGTCAGAAGCTGACGCCGCCATGGCACTTCGTCCTCATCGAATTCGAGGATGCGGAAGTTCGGAATCACGCTGCAGAAATGCGCGCTCATCAGAGAGCCTAAGGGCCCATGCGAATTGTGCGCCGCGACATTGATCTCGTAGGCATCCAACATGGATGCCATTTTGAAGGATTCCATCATGCCGTTGAACACGACATCGACGATAGCGACATCGACCGATTGGGCATCGAGATAGGGCTTCAGCGCGCGCCGTCCAAGCACGGCTTCGAGCGAGGCGATGGGCGTACTGGTGGACTGGCGGATCGCCGCCAGCGCCTTGGGTTCGTGCGTATCCATCTCGAGCCAGGTCATGTTGAATGGCTCGACGGCTTTCGCGAGACGGCGGAAGCCCTCGGATTTGTAATTGAAATTGAGATCCATCATCAGCCCAACACCGGGCCCAGCGCCCTCGCGGAAAGCGGCGAGTTGCGTAACCACACGTTCGACGATCGAACTTTCGATATTCATCTCGAAGGCGCCGGAACCGCGCCCGACATAGGCGGGCTTGCCCGGCTCGAAGATCATCAGGTTGGTCTTCAACGCCTTGAAGCCACGCTTGGCGACTTCCTGGCCGAGCTTTTTGATATCGTCGTAGCCATGAACCGCGAATTGACCGATGACCTTCTCGAACAGGTCAATATTACGCGAGCGATAGAGCCCGCAATGCGACCAATAGGTCGGCAACGTCCGGCGCAAGGCGCCGCCGAACAATTCGTAGACCGGCACACTCAGGCTTTTCGCCTTGATGTCCACGCAGGCGTTTTCATAGGCGCCGATGGCCAAAGATTGAAGCCCGCCGGTAGTCGATTGGGTGAGACTGTAAAGCTTGGCGGTGAGACGCCCGAAATCGCGCGGATCCTCTCCGATGACGAGATCGGCCATTTCGCGGATCACCGAGGCCAGCCCGCGACGCCCCCGCGCCTGGTTGAACTCCGACCAGCCGATCAACCCCTCATCGGTCGTCAGCTTCAGGAATGACCAATTGTCCCATCCCCCGCTGACTTGGAAATCCTCGACTTTGACGACCTTCATGCCGGACCTCGTCTCAGGTCTTGATGAGATGAACGAACGGTCGCCCCGTCTTCAACCGCTCAATATTTTCGGTCACCACGCCGGCGATACGGCTGCCGCCGCGCATGCTGCCGCCGCCGGCGGCATGAGGGGAGATCACCAGATTGGGCGCGGTCCATAACGGATCGTTCTTCGGCAGCGGTTCGGGGTCAGTCACATCGATGAAGGCCGCGGCGAGCTGACCGCTTACCAGCGCCTCGCGTAATGCGACCTGATCGACGGTTTCGCCGCGCGTCACATTGACGAACATAGCGCCTTTCTTAGTCGCGTTGAAGGCTGCCATATTCATCAGGTGGCGCGTCGTCGTTGAGGACGCGACCGCAAGGGCAACGACGTCGGCGCGGCCCAGGACCTCGTGCAGTTTTTCCATCGGGAACATTTCGTCGGCATATTGATCCGAGGTCAGTGAACGCGATACGCCGAGCACGGTCACGTCGAACGCCTTGGCGCGTTTGGCGATCTCGCGGCCGATATTGCCGTAGCCGACGATGGCCATGGTCTTGCCTTCAAGCGCTACCACGGGCCGCGCGAAATCCTTGTTCCAGTCCTGCTCCTTGGATTGCAGGGTGATCTGGCTGATCTGGCGGGTCATCGCCAGGATCATGCCGATGGCATGATCGGCGACGGCGGGCGCGACCGCGCCGCCCTGGTTGGCGACCGGGATGTTCGCGGGCACGCCGTGCGCGCTCAACCCTTCGAAGCCAGCCGACAGCACCTGAACGAGACGAACCTTGCAGCCCGGCTTCTTCAGCTCGGCGACGAGATTTTTGCCGTCGACGCCGCGCGGATCCGAGATGACCAAAACGTCGGCATCGTGTGCGAGCGGGACGACGTCGGCGATGGTCTCGACCTCGACGACCTCAATGTCCTTGATCTTCGAAAGGGCGGCCTTGACCGGCGGCCGCGCGATGGTAGTTCCGAAAACGACACGCATACTCAGACAGCTCCCCGTGCACGATGTTCTTGGAAGACGCGATCGTAGGTGGCACCCCGGGCGTAAAGCTCGGGCACAACCGGCCGCCCGTTCGGCACGTTCAGCCACAGACGCAGCAGCAGGCGCTTATGCGTCGCGTCGTTCTCGAATTGCGTCCTAGAATGCAGATTCAGAAAATTGTGCCATAGCACGAATTCGCCAGACTCCAGCATGAAGCGCAGCGCCAGATCGTCGCGTTCGGCCGTTGCCGCGACAAATTCCAGGGCCTCTTTCAAATTGCCTGGCAGATCGACATTCATCTGTTTGGCGGCTTCGTGCATGAAGCGGCCGGTATAGAGGCAGCTCACCTTGCCGTCGACGCAGCAATAGACCGGGATGCGTTCATCCGTGATCGGCTTGTTGCTGAGCCGGGCTTCCGGGATGGCCATGTTGAAGCCGTCGTACAGCGCGTCCAGATATTCCGGGTGCGCCTTGACGACTTCGTTGTGGATAGCGAGCGAGCTGACTAGCGCACTCTGGCCGCCGGTCGCGCCCTTCTGGATGCACATCAGGCCGACCATTTCGTAAGAATCGGTATGCATGTGAAGTTCGGATGAACTGCGATAACCACGCGACACCGGATCAGTGTCATCCTGTTCGACGCGCCCCAAGCGGTCGCCGGTGCGGCTTTGGACCGCCGGTACGCCGAGGTGGGTCCCGATCCCCCAATAGATCCGTTCAAGCTCTTCTGGCGAATAGCGCGCGGGATCGAGGCCCGAAACCAGGATGATCCCGCGGGCCTCCATCACCTCCTTGCGCAGCTCTTCGATCATACCGGCAACCTTGGGATGATCGAATTCTGCGCGGGTCACGGCCTGCGGTGCCAGGTGCCTGGTTCGGTTGAGCAGATCGTCGAAGGCCTGGATCTCATCGACACTCAACCGACGGGTGATCGCAGCCTTGCCGCCGCCCGGTTGGGCGTTTAGCTCGGCACTCTTCCAAGCACTCGGGTGAGCGATGAGCTCGCGGCAGACTTCTCTCATAGTGTCCTCCTACCTATACTACTTGGCAACGCCGATCGCCTTAGCAAGCGCCTGCTTACGCGCTTCGGGGACCTTGAAGTCCATTGCCATGCCGTCACGCACCGGAATGCAACCGAGTTTGCCTTCAGGATCGCTGGTGACCGAATAAGCCGCGATGGCGCAGGTAGCTTTCGTCCCCTCATCCGACATCAGCCAGTTCAGGAACAGGCGCGCCGCGTTCGGCTGCGGTGCCGCCTTGACGATGCCGTAGTCGCGCGGCGACAACACCGACGGGCCCGACATATATTGAACCGCAATCGGCGCCTGCTTGGCGATCAGCACATTGGAGAAGGAAGGGAACGTCGGCGCATTGAACAAGTGCGCGCCGGCCGCGACCATCTGCGCGCCTGAAGCACCGCTCTGCGTAACCTTATAATCTTGGACCGAGATCTTCTTAAGGAAATCCATGCCGTTAACCTTCTCGACCGCATCCAGCCAGCCGAGATAATTGTCGGCGACCTGCGGATCGGTAAGCAGAAACTTACCTTTCCACTTCGGATCGGTCAGGTCGGTCCATTTGGTGGGCTGGGTTCCTTTGGGAACGAGATCAGTGTTGTAGGCGAGCGAGACGATCTCCGTCGTCCAGGTGAAATGATTCTTCGCCACCCACTGCGCCGGCCATTTGGCCAGGTTCGGGACCGCCTGCGGCGTCAGGTCGGCGAACCATTCCGGCTTGTCCTCGTACGGGATTGGCGAACTGACGCTCAAAAGGTCGGCTTGTACGTTCCTGCCGTCGGCTTCGCTGGCGAAGCGTTGCATCAAGGGTCCCGTCGGGAAGCGCACGAAATCCCCCTTGATGCCGAATTTCTTCTCGAACGCGGCGAAGAGCGGTTTTGTTTGGGATTCGTCGGCCGACGTATAGATCATGAACTTGCCTTCTTTCTGGGCGGCTTTGATCAACGCGTCGGGCTGTTCGATATGGCCGATGCCCTGCGCCGAAGCGCTGCCGGTGAAGGCGAGAGTGAGCGCAACAGCGCCGGCGGCCAGTAGGGGATTGAAATGCGACATGTTGCCTCCTTAGAGATTCGTTTTTTAGCGGTTGGCCTTAGCGACTAGTTAGGCCGATCAATTGCAGCAAGGCCTGCTTGCGGGCCTCTGACACATTGTAATCCATCATCTGCGGCTCCTCGATGGGAACGCAGCCTAACTTGCCCGCGAAATCCCCCGGCGTGGTGACCGGGAAGGCGTTGCACGCGACCCTGATACCTTCTTCCGACAGAAGATAGTTCAGGAACAGCTGGGCGACGTTCGGATGCTTGGCGTTGGCCGCGATGCCGACCGTCGATTGGCTGACGATGACCGGATTGGTCATGATCTTGGACTCGATCGGCGCCTTCTTGGCCTTCAGGGGGATAGCGAAGCTCGCGTAGGTCGGAAAATTGATCGCCTGCGCGCCGGCGGCGATCATCTGCGCGCCCGATGCGCCGCTCGGTGTGATTGTGACGTTCAGCGCGGCGATTTGTTTCAGATAGTCCGCGCCAAGAACCTTTTCGACCGTATCCATCCATCCGGTGTAGGTCTCGGACGTGCGCGGATCGGTGAAGAGGGCTTTGCCCTTCCATTTTGGATCGGCCAATTCCGCCCAAGTTTTGGGAATTTCGTTCGCTTTGACCAGCTCGGTGTTGAAATTAACGACCATCGGGCTCGTTTGCATGGTTATGCCGCGGTCGCCGACCCTGTATTCTTTCGGCCAAGTGCCTGCGGCAGGTGCCTTCTCGGCTGATATCGGCGCGAACAAATTCGCGTGCATCTGGAATGCAACCGGAGAGCTGTCGAGGAAGACATCGGCTTCATTGCTCTTGCCGTCGTTCTCGGTGACGAAGCGTTGCGCCAATTGGCCCGAGACCAGACGGAGATAGGTGCTCTTGATGCCGTATTTTTTCTCGAAGCTGGCGGCGAGAAGTTTCACTTGATCTTCATTGATCGACGCGTAGAACATGAGCGCGCCTTCCTTCTGCGCAGCCTTGACCAATTCGGGCGACGGCTCTTGCGCCCCGGCTGCGCCATGACCGAGCGCCAACGCTGCGACGGCCGCGAAACCAATCTTGAATATGGCTTTCATATTATTGCCCCCCTCCGATTGCGACCGAACGGCCGTATTTGGGTCTGCCGAAGATCAATACGGCCGACACGGTGATGGCGGATACAACGCCGATGATGCTGCCGATGGCCGCAAGCTGCGAATAAGTGCCGTTATCGAACAAAGTGATGATCAGATATCCGATCACCGGATTGCGCGGGCCCGAGAGGATCGCGGCGGCATTCAATTCGCCCAGCACGAGCGCAAAGATCGAAGCCCAGCCCGCAGCCAGTCCGGGCAGGATCAGCGGAAGCTGAACGCGGAAGAAGGTGCGGCTGGGCGAGGCGCCGAAAATGCGCGACGCCTCGACGAGCTGGTTGCCGACCTGCTGGACCGAGGATTCCGCGGCAATGGAGGCCGACGGCAGGTAAACCGCGAGATAGCAGAGGAACAGAATGAACCAGCCGCCGCTCAGGTAAAACGGCGCGAAGCCGAAGGCGACCAGAACGCCGACCGCGAAGACGATGTGCGGGATCGCGGTCGGCATCTTCGTGATGACGCCTAGAAATTTTTCCCGCGTGCCGCCCAACTGCTTGGCTGCGATCGCCATCAGGCCGGCAACCAGGACGACGACGGTCGATGTGCCGATGGCGAGCATCGCACTGTTGCTTATCGCTGCACGCGAGGACGCTGAAGAGGCGAATTCGGCGAAATTGTCGAAGGACAGGTTGGCGAACACGATATTCGGCCGCCAGAACGGCTGCAGCGCAACAATGAACAGTGCAAGGAGCGGCAGGACGGAAGTTAGCAGGACATACAGGACGATCAGGATTCGGGCCGGCCATTTCCAGCCGCCGAGCGCCAGAAGATTTGGTCGCAGTCCTTGCCCTCCGATCGTTGCGTGGCCGGTGCGCGACGCGATCTTGCGCTGCAGCAGCCAGATCGAGCCGATGACGACCATGAGCACGAGGCCGAGAACCACAGCCTGCCCGGTCTTCGGCGGGTAAGAGAAATTGAGCAGGCGGTAGATATAGACCGATAGGATGTCGATGCGAGCAGCAGAACCCAACAACGCGGCTATGGAATACAGGCCGATGCTCGAAATCACGCAGAGCAGAACCGAGGCACCGACCGCGTGGCGGATCGCCGGCAGCGAGACACCCCAGAAGCAGCGCATGCGGCCCTTGCCGCACATGCGCGCGGCTTCTTCGAGCGATGGATCGAGCCCACTGAAGGCAGCTGCAGCGACGACATAAACGTGCGGCACAGCCCAGAGTACGTAGAGGAAGATCAAACCCTTCCAACTCTGGATCGCTAAGGTCGAGGGGTCGACATCAATCCCGATCGCCTGGATGCCGTCGATGATCGGGCGCGCGAGGAACCCGGCGCGCGGATCAGCCAGAAACAACCAGCCGATCGCCATCGCGACCGGCGGCAGCAGAAGCGGAATGACGGGTAGCAGGCGCGACAACGCGCCCCAGCGTGCGTCCGTGCGTTCGATCAGCCAGGCGAAGAAGACGCCAAGCGGCACCGAGATGGTCGTGGTGAACGCGGCGATGATCATCGTGTTGCGCACCGCGACGCCCAAGGCGGGGGCCGTCAGGGTCGTTACCCAGAGCTGGGCATCGAACGGAAAGATCGCACGGACAACGATGATGCCGATGGGGTAAAAAACAATAAACAGGACGGCCAGAAGCAGAAGCCCGGCGGCAATCAGAATCGGAACGCGCCGGACGGGGCGCCGTTCGACAAGACTCGGTGTCGCGGCTACTACTCCGCCAGCCATCGCACGCTGTCCTTCGGCAGGATTACATCGATTTCGTCGCCGGCAAGGGGCTGGAAATTATACTGGGCACCATCGGGCAACCACGCCGTGATCTCCGTTCCAGCCATCACAATGCGATATTCGAAGCGTGCGCCGAAAAAGATCGCATCGCGCAACTTGCCGCGGAAGCGATGCGTCTTGTCGTCGGCGACGCCACCTGCCGGGGTCAAGCCGACGCGTTCGGGGCGGATCGCCAGCCAGCCCGTACTGTCGCGCGACACTGTGCCGGGAACATCGGTGACAGTGAAACGGCCGAGTTCTGTGGAAATCTCCGCTGTGCCGTTCGCAACGCTTTCGACGCGACCTTTCCAGCGATTGATCTCGCCCACGAAGTCGGCGACATAGATGGAGACGGGCCGGGTATAGACTTCTCGGCTCGGCGCCAGTTGGCGGATCTTACCGTTTTCCATGACGGCTAGGGTGTCGGCCAGTTCCATGGCCTCTTCCTGATCGTGCGTCACGTAGACGCCGGCAAAACTCGTCTGCTTCTTAAGATCGCGTAACTGTGCTCGAAGACGTCGGCGCACCTTGGCATCGACATTCGATAACGGCTCATCGAACAGCAGGACCGAGGGCGATCCGACAAGGGCGCGGGCCAGCGCCACGCGTTGCTGCTGGCCGCCGCTCAATTCGCCGGGATAGCGATGATCGAGACCGGCAACGCCGAGATTGGTGAGAACTTCCTGTACGCGCGCGGCGGTCGACTCCTTGTCATATCCGGTCAGTGACGCCAACGGATAGGCCACGTTCTGAAACACCGTCATATGCGGCCACAGCGCGTAGGATTGGAACATCATGCCGATACGCCGATCTTCGGGCGGCACGTACGTTCCGTTTTTCGACGAATAGACAACACGATCGTTGATCTTGATCTCGCCCGAGGCCGGACGTTCCAGACCGGCGATGCAGCGCAGCAATGTGGTCTTGCCGCAGCCGCTGGGCCCGAGAAGCACAACAAGCTCACCTTCGCGGACCGTCAGGTCAACATCGTCGACGGCAAGCACATCAGGATGTCCCTTACGCGCATTACCGCGATAGACCTTGTGAAGTCGTTGAACATCGACAGTGATGCCGGATGATACCCGGATCGGGCTCTCGGTCACCTGCTTCTCCCCGTAACTTTTACGAACCGGCTGTTCGCTTTTCATGAGTCTATCGCGAACGGCTTTGTTCGGATTTACAAAGCGGCTTGACAAAAAACAACCAAAATTGTCGTTTTATGATTGAAGTGTCCACATAGTGGACAAAATGCTCGTGATTGCAGAAAAATAGAGACGAATGGCATGACTGTCGCGACTGCCGAAAATCGAAACACCTCGGACGACACCCGCCTCCCAGGCGTCAAAACGCTGGCCAAGGCGTTGACCCTGCTCGATGTCGTTGCCACAGCGGAACATCCCCCGACAGTCAGTGAATTGGCCGTGAGGGCTGGTCTGACCCGCCCGACCGCGCACCGCTTGGTCCAGACGCTGGTCTCGGCCGGTTTCGTACAGCAAGACCCTTTGGATAATCGGCTGACGATCGGTTACGCCGTCCTCCCACTCGCATCGAGCCTGCTCGACCGCAACCGCCTGCGGCTGGAAGCCCTGCCCCACGTGCAGGCGCTCGCCCATAAGATGAACGAGCGGGTGAATCTGGGCATCCTCAATCGCAATCGTGTTCTCATTCTTGCGGGTGGGGAGAAGCCAAGCCTGCCGACGATTTATTCCCGCTTCGGGCGCACGGTGCCGGTACATTGCTGTGCGTTGGGCAAGGCAATGCTGGCCTTCCTGCCGCCTGGAGAAGCGCTAGCAATTGCGAAAGCCTATCCGCTCACCGCGCGTACAGCGAAAACCATAACAAATGTGTCCGCACTGCTGGAGGATCTCGAGGCGGTGCGCGCACGCGGCTATTCGACCGAGAACGGCGAAAATTCGGCGACCTCGTCGTGTATCGGAGTTCCCATCTTCGACAGTCACGATCGCCCGATCGCGGCCATCAGTGTAAGTGCGCGTTCGCTCGAACCGCTGATCAAGGATATTGGCGACGTGCTGCGTACGGCGGAATTGATTTCGCACATTCTTTAAAAAACAAAACGGGGAGACGATGGCGTGAAAATAAAATCCATCGAGATGGTTAAGCTGCAGGTTCCGCAGCACGGCAAGAAAACCACACCGCGCCGTCCGAGCTACAATCAGACCGCCTGGCGCGCGTTTCCGGTCAATAAATATCCCGAATTTCCACGTCAGCTCCGGCGCATACCCGGCGAAGTCGCGCATGAAGTCTGGATCAAGGTCACGGCCGAGGACGGAACGTGGGGCCTGGGAATCTGTCACTGGGGCAATCTGATCGAAGCGCTGATTCGCGACCATTTCACGCCGCTGCTCCTCGGCCGCGACTGCTTGGCGATCGAATTCCTCAACGATCTGATGTGGCGCGCGAGCCAGCGTTTCGGCGCGAACGGGCTCGTTGCCGTCGCTCGCAGCGGCATCGATCTCGCCCTGTGGGATCTGAAAGGAAAGCTGTTGAAGCTACCGGTCTATAGTTTGATCGGCGGCCCGTGCCGTGAATACATCAACTGCTATTGCACCAGCGACGATCTCGATTGGACCACGGAACTTGGGTTCAAGGCCTTCAAGATCAGCAATCCGGTACATTACGAAGAAAGCATCGAAGGCATCAATCGCCTCGAGGAAAAGGTCGCCAAAGCGCGCGAAATCGTCGGGCCGAGTTCGGATCTGATGCTCAATCCGGTCATGTCTTATAACGTGGAATTCGCCATCCGTCTGTTCGAACGGCTGCGGCCGTATCAGCTGCGCTGGATCGAGGAGCCGTTGATGCCGCACGATTACGATGGCTTGGATCAGATCAAGCGTGCCGTACCGACGCAGCCGATCGCAACCGGCGAAGATCATCATGGGCGTCATGAATTCCGAGAGCTGATCGCCCGCCGATGCGTCGATGTCGTGCAGCCGGACCTGCGTTGGTTTGGCGGTCTTACGGAGGCGTTGAAGGTTTATACCCTTGCCGAGGCGGCTGGCATCTCGACCTTTCCGCATTCTGGAGCAAGTCTACCTTTCGGTCAGCACTTCCACTTTGCTATGCCCGAAACACAGCTAGCCGAATACTGGCTACATGGCGATCCTGGCGTGCCGCTCGCCGAGACTATGCACATCCCAGGAGTCGCAACACCGAAGGATGGCAAACTTGTCCCATCCGATGCACCGGGCTTTGGCATGGACCTCAAGGACGAATATTTGATTCCATGGGAAAGATAGAGCTGGAATACAAATGCGCTATTCGAACTCGGATGGCGGCCCGACGAGAGACTTTTATGGTCAGCTGATCTTTACACTCAGTCAGCAGACTGATGTGAAAATAGCACTTCTACACTCAGTCGCGATTACACTCAGTGGAGCCTGCCCCACAGGGCACGCTGAATAGGCGGGCTACTGATTTCATTGTTCAACGACACGGCCTGCGCCAGCAAACCTAGCGTCACTAAGACCACTGAGGTGGCACGGTGAAATTGGTCCGGATTTAGGGTTAGATTTTCAGCGGATTTCCAAGGGAGGGAGTTCGTATGAATCGGAAGCGATATTCGGTAGAGCAGATTGTAGCGGTTTTGAAGCAGGCGGAGTTGGGATTGCCGGTTGGCGATTTGATCCGCCAGGTCGGGATCTCGGAACAGACCTATTACCGCTGGAAGAAGCAGTATGGCGGACTGGAACCGAGCCAAGTCCGAGAGCTGAAGCAGGTGAGCGATGTCAACGGCGGAGTGATTCCAGGCCAACGTGGCGGAGTAAAAGCAGGCCAATGATGGCGATGCAGGATGCTTTGCAAATGGGGCCCGATCGGGCCCCATTTGCATTCGATTGAGATGGTTGCCGATCAGCTTGGGTTAATCTCGCCGGTGTCGGGATCGACGATCTCGGTAGGGGCTTGGTTTTGGTTCGCCCTGACTGTGGTGCGTTGGCGACCGGTGGATTGTTTAAGACGATAGCTATCACCGTTCATAGCCAGGATGCTGACGTGGTGGGTGAGCCGGTCGAGCAGCGCACCGGTAAGCCGCTCGGAGCCCAGCACCGAGGTCCAGTCTTCGAACGGCAGGTTTGAAGTGATTATGGTTGAGCCACGCTCATAGCGCTGCGAGAAGGTCTCGAACAACAGTTCGGCGCCGGTCTGCGACAGCGGCACATAGCCGAGTTCGTCGATAATGAGCAGCTTCACCGCCTGCAGATCGCGCTGGAGCTTGAGCAAGCGGCGGTCGTCTGGCGCTTCCATCAATTGGTTGACCAGCGCGGCGGCGGTTGTAAACGTCACCGTGAAGCCCTTCTGGCAGGCTGCCAGGCCCAGCGCGAGCGCGACATGGGTCTTGCCGGTGCCGCTGTTGCCGAGCGCGATGATGTTCTCCCGGCGCAGAATGTACTCGCAGCGTGCGAGTTCCAGCACGAGCATCTTGTTGAGGCTGGGGATGGCGGTGAACTCGAACGTGTCGAAGCTCTTAACTGCCGGGAACCGAGCCGCCCGGATCCGCCGCTCGACCGTCCGCCGCTCACGGTCGATCAGCTCGAGTTCGTTCAGCCGCAGCAGGTAGCTGGGATGATCTACGCCATCACGTGCGCATTCTCGCGCGATCTTATCATACTCGCGCAGCACCGTCGGCAGCTTCAATTGCTTGAGATGATGGGCCAGCAGGACCTGCGGGGCACCATTCATCGTTCCCGTCGGCGTCGCGTCAGGGCCGATCATGCCGCCAGTTCCGGAACCAGGGCCGCATAATCGGCTGGCGATGTTATCTTCACCGTCAGCTTGGGCAGATGCGGATAGGCCGTCAGGTCGAGACGGGCGGGCCGACGTTCGATGCGCGCCAGCGCGATCAGCTTGACCGCATCGAAGCTAATGGCGCCGAGCCGGATCGCCTCGACCACAGAGGTGGCTACGATCTCCTGCGGTAGCGCCTCCAGCAGCCGCAACACCTCGATAAACTCACGCTTGCCGCGGTTGCCCATGCGCGCTTCCAGCAGGTGGCGCAGATGCTGGAACTCCTCGGGCAGCACCCAGCCCTGCAGAGCTGCCGCCTGATCGAGGGCATTCGGCTTGGTCTCGATCAACGCGAGATAATGCAGCGGATTGGCCACGAGCTCGCCCTCGCCATAGGAGCGCGGATGCCGGGCGATAACGGCGCTCGCACACTGGATCACGACCTCGTCGACGAAGCCTTTCACGACGACGTCCTGGAAGCCATAGGCCGTCGGCACCGAGTAATCGTTGCAGCGGTAACGGACCAGTGCGGTCGAAGAGACCCGTCCTGCTCGCTTCTCGCACGGTTCCAGGGGTACGACCGGAAGATCGCGCAGCACCGCGCGGTCAGCGATGAGCCGTTCGCCGATAGTCTCAGCGTGACGTCCGGCCCGTTCAGATTGACGCTGGCGGCAGCGCTCGGCCATCATCGCGTTCAGATCGTCGTAGCTGGCCGCAATCGGGATCGGCGTCATGAAGTTGGCGCGCGCGTATTTTACCAGCCCTTCAACTTTTCCTTTGTCATTGCCCTTGCCGGGGCGACCAAAGCGATCGGCGAACAGGTAATGGCTGACCAACTCGGTAAAAGCCCGTGTGCGCTCCCGCTTTCCGTCGCCGCAGATCTTCGCCACCGCGATCTTGAGGTTGTCGTAGAGGATCGATAACGGCACACCGCCGATGAAGGCGAAGGACGCGACGTGGCCGTCGAGGAATGCCTCGGTCGTCTCTCCCGGATAGGCCTTCACGAAGCAGGCGTCAGACTGCGGCAGGTCCATGCAGAAAAAATGGATCTTCTGACGCACACCGCCGATCACCCTGACCGCTTCACCGAAGTCCACCTGTGCGTGCCCTGGCGGATGCGCCAACGGAACGAACGTCTCGCGTCCGCGCACCCGGCTAACGCGCACATAATCCTTTACCACCGTGTAACCACCGGCAAAGCCATGCTCATCACGAAGCCGCTCAAAAATCCGCTTTGCCGTGTGGCGCTGCTTCACCGGCGCGCCCCCGTCCGCCTCAAGGATCGCATCGATCGCCGCAAGCAGCGCCCCCAGCTTCGGCTTCACTACCGGCACCATGCGCGTGTAACCAGGTGGCAGCGAAAATCGGCACATCTTCGTAACCGTCTCGCGGCTCAGCCCAAAAACCCGCGCCGCTTCGCGACGGCTGTTCCCATCAACAAATACAAAACGCCGAACGGCGGCATAAACTTCCACGGCAAACATCCCCGACCGCCCCCAAAAGGAAACAGCCTAGCCACTGGCCGGCTTTTACACCGCCCGCATCAGCACAGCGCCGACGCTCCAATGGCCTGTTTTGTCACCGCCCTACACACTTTGAACTTGTGCCTGCCTGGCTTATCGCCTTCGACCTCCGGCAATCGACTGATACCGTGACGCTGCAGACAGCGATGCAGCGATGAGCGGGTCAGGTGCGGGATGGTCGCCTGCAAGGCATAGAGGCAATCGTCGAGCGGCAGCAGCGTATGCCGGCGAAAGGCGACGACGATCGCCTCCTGTTCGATCGACAGCACTGTGGATTTCGGCTCTTTCGGGCCGGTCGGTAGATCGGCGACGGAACCGCGCTTCCTCCACTTGGCAACAGTCTTCGGGTTGATCCCGTAGCGCCGGGACAGGCTCCTCAGACTCTCTTGACTATGTTGTATCGCTCGACGGATCGCCTCAGTCGTCGTGGCGCAGCCGTGAAGTACTTGGCCCATAGCGCATCCCTCCACTCAGAGGAAAATAATGCACCATCAAATCCCGGGATCAAACAACTAGCGCTTGGCCTGAGTGTCGGCGAGGACCCGGCTCAAGCCGAAGACGACGCCGATGGCACAGAGCGACAGGTACAAGAAGGCGACCCCGAAGCCGGCGTGCTCGGCAATCACGCCGTAGATCGCCGGCGAGATCGTCGCCCCGATCTCGGCGATGGTGCGCCAGATCGCGAAAAACCGCCCGCGATTTTCGCGCGGCGAAAGATCCGTGCCCAGCACCTGCATGGTGCCGCCGGTGGTGCCCGCCGCCGCCTGCACCATGACGTAGGTCGCGAGGAAATAGCTCATCGGCAGCGGATAAAAGGCGGTCAGCGACATGAGCGCCACCGCGATCGCATAGGCCGCGAAACCGGGCGCGATGACCGCGCGGCGTCCGAACCTGTCCATGAGATAGCCGGTGAGGAACGGCACCGGGATGCCGAAGGCGATGGCGATGGTGTTCAGCAGGCCGAGTTCGCCGGGGCCCATGTCGTAAGCGTAGACCGCATAGAGGTTGAGCGAGCCTTGATCCTGGCCGCCGCGAGCGAACTGGGCGAAAACCTGGATGCAGAGAAAGACGACGATCTGGATGGTGAGCATATAGGTGATCACCGGCCCCCATCCCTGCGCCTTTGCCTCTTCGGAAGCCTCGTCGGATTGATCGTCCTTTCGACGTCGGCGCGGCGCGGTCTCCTGAATCATCTTATACGCAGGGATCATGGCGACGATGGTCAGCGCGGCATGGATCGCGAACGGAATCCACAGGCCGAACCCCGCCGCCAGGAAGCCACCCACGGCAGGCCCGAAGAGTTGGCCGGTGCGGGTCATCCCCACCATCCATTGCATCTGGCGCGCCCGCTGGTCCTGCGGCGCCGTATCGGCGATGACGAGCACACGGCCTTGCTGCCAGAGCTGGCTAGCGGCGCCGACCACGAAGCGCCAGAACAGCAGCTCGATAAAGGTATGCGAGAAAGGAGTCATGAACGAGCCGACCGCCGTCAGCAGGGGACCGGCCAGCAGCACCGGGCGGCGGCCGATCTTGTCCATGAGGTAGCCCGCCGGAAAGGTGGCGACGAGCGCGCCGGCGCTGAAGGCCACGAAGACGAGGGAGGCGGCATCGACGCCGATCCCGAAAGACTTGGTGAGCCCCGGGATGACGGGGGCGACCATACTCTGGCCGAGCGCCAGCAGGGTTGCCGGCAGATAGAGCGACAGGACGAGTTGTCGAGACAGGACTCCCGGGGGTCTTTCGTCAGCCACTCGGATCGGCTCCAGTGTGGGATGTGGACGGTAGAGGCCGCGCCAGGCGCGGCGCGTCACTGGGTGAGTTTACAGAGAAAACAATTCGCAGCGCAAAAAGGACGAGTCGGGCAAACCCGACGTTAGATTGATCGGCCCCCATTAGGTGGTCCGGTTTGAATGTTAGTGCATTGTGTCCTCTTTCGCCATTGCCGGCTGTAGGTGGAGCGTAGCGGAACCGGAGGACGGCAATGGCGGCGTCGCGGTTTCCGGGGCCGGCGGTCGGTAGCCAAGGCTGCTGTGCGGGCGGATCGTGTTGTAATGCCGCCGCCAGGCCTCGATCAGAACTTTGGCTTCGGCGAGGCTGTAGAAGATCTCACCGTTGAGCAGTTCGTCACGCAGCGACCCGTTGAAGCTCTCGTTGTAGCCGTTCTCCCAAGGGGAAGCGGGCGTGATGTAGAGTGTCGTCACGCCGATCCTGCCCAGCCATTTTCGTACGGCGGTGGCGATAAACTCCGGGCCATTGTCGGACCTGATGTTGGCAGGCGGCCCGCGCAAGACGAACAGCTCCGCCAACGCCGCCAGCACATCCTCGTGGCGGAGTTGGCGCGCAACAATGAGCGCCAGACATTCGCGGCTGTCTTCGCCCATTTGAGCGAGCGCGGCCTGCTCGCCGTGCTGGTGTTCCACGACCCCGCCGCCGCCGCCGGCGGCGGGGGGCTGATCGCGCTCGACTGATCCCCCGATGGACACTCTTCCGCAATCGACAAGCGCACGCCCCTTGCTTAGCATCGACCTCATGGATTCTGTCCCGCCCTCCAATAGGCTTTCTCGCCGGCTTTGGCTGGCTGGCGCCGCGCTCGCCGGGGCGGGGCTGGGGCTGTTCGCGGGACGCGGGCGGGTGTTGGCCCAGCCCCAAGGCGAAGCCCTCATCCCGCAGCCCGTCGCACCCGAGCCGCAGGCGTTCATGGCGCGCGCGCTGGCCATGCGAAGCGCGGCCGAGGCCGCCGGTGACCAGCCTTATGGCGCGGTCGTCGTGCAGGGGGGCCGCATCATCGGCGAGGCCTCGAGTGCGGTGGTAACCGCCTCCGATCCCACCGCGCATGCCGAGATGCAGGCGATCCGCGACGCCGCCCGGAGGCTCGGCCGGCGCGATCTCGTTGGGGCCACGCTCTATTCCTCGTCGCGGCCCTGCGCGATGTGCGAAGCCGCCGCCTATTGGGCGGGCATCGAGCAGATGGTGCACGGCACGGGCCTTGCGGATGCCGGCGCCCCCCGCTTAAGCCGATGCTGAGGCCGATGCCGTCCGGTCGCGTCATCTGCCGCCGCCACATCGTGCGCGTGGGCGCATTCCTGATTCTTGCCGCGGCAGGCATGATCGCCGGGGGTGCGGCCGTGGGACAGACGGTGTCGGCCGATCGGGCCTTGATCGTGGCTGCCCAGCGGGGCGACACGGCCGAGGTCGGCCGCCTACTAGCTGCCAGCGCGTCCGTTAAGGAACGCGACGACGCGGGGCGCACGGCGCTGCTTGCCGCCACCCAGGGCAACCACGTGGCGGCGGCGCGCCTGCTGATCGCGGCGGGCGCCGACGTGAACGCCCAGGACGCGATCGCCGACAGCCCCTTTCTGCTGGCCGGCGCCAGCGGACATCTGGAGATCCTCAAGCTCACGCTTGCCGCTGGCGCCGATCTGGCGAGCGTCAACCGCTACGGCGGCACGGCGCTGATCCCCGCCGCCCACTACGGCCACGTCGAGACAGTGCGGACGTTGCTGGCGACCAAAATCGCCGTCGATCACGTCAACCGTCTGGGCTGGACGGCGCTGCTCGAGGCGGTGATCCTGGGTGACGGTGGGCCGCGCCATGCCGAGATCGTCCGCCTGCTGATCGCCGCTGGTGCGGACGTGAACCTGGCCGACAGCAACGGCGCCTCCCCGCTCGCCCACGCCCGAGGCCGCGGCCAGACCGAGGTGGCGCGGCTCTTGGCGCAGGCCGACGCGCGCTGAGGCCGGCAGCGGATCGGGCGCGCCGTTTCGTCGCGGTCCTGCGCGTAGGCGCTCACATGAACCGATCCGTCCGCGCCCGACCCGTATTGCTCCAGCGCGTGGTCGGTCTCGCCGGCGGAATCGGAAAGGCCCTCGTGGCTCTGAAGGGCGGCAAGACTCGGGAAAATGTTCTCGTCTGGATTGGGCGTCACGCCCTACTCGGGAATCTCGTAGAGCCCGGCGGCGACGAGCGCCTGTTTGACGGCCAGCATGTTGCCCCTCGACGGCCGAGAGTTTCTCACCTTGCGCTCCCGCAGCGCGCCGCCGCGAAGCCGTTCGCGACCCTGCCAGAGACCGTTGGATTTCAGGTTCGTTTCCTCCGCCAACTACTCTCGTG